>NZ_JBIVTZ010000010.1:0-143464 GCF_044756945.1 Streptomyces sp. NPDC091387
GGCCGCCAACCTGCCCCAGCCCACACAATTCCGCCCCTCGCAAGCACAGAACCCCCGTCAGCAAACCGACGAGGACTCATGAACGATCGAGGCTAACGCCGATGCCGAGCGCCGCGAGATGGGCGTCAAAGAGGCCATCTCGGAGATGACCGTCGGAAACCTGAAGAAGTTGTGGAACAGCTACACTTCGGGAGATACTGCGGGGCGCTGCCTTAGCGGTTCAGCGGGATTCATAGTCGGGGGCACTGGGCAAGTCTGCTTGGTCACTACCAAGCGCCCCGACGGAAAGACAGACTATGGGCTGTCTGCCAACTACGGTGCGGAGATGTTGTCGTTCGGGGCCGGTCTGCAGTACGAGATGTATGGCAGCAACGCTGACGATTTCGAACAGCTGCGAGGCGACAGTACCGGAGCTAATGCATCCCTTGGGGTGGGCGTGCAAGTCTCCGGCAGTCACGAATACGCCATAAATCGGTCGGGGAATTCGGTTACTGTAGTACGAAATAGTCGCGGAGAGCCTGTCACGGCCACCTCCTTGGCTGCAGGGGCCGGGGTTGGGGTCGAAGTAGGTGTACAGAGCGCATATGGCACTAGGATAGGGCACCTCTTCGCCCGGTAACTTTGGCGATCACTTGAGGCGCACAGACCTATCAGTCCGTGCGCCTCCGGAGGTAAGAATGTACGAAATGATCCTTGCGGCTCGAACCTCGCATTCTGTGAACTACGGAGAACTCACCATCGGGGCAATTGTCGCTATATTTGGATCCGTACTGGCATTGAACACTCGAGGCTGCGCCGAGGCGGCTGCCGACTTCTTGGGAAATAAGGCGTTCCCGGCCCTCTATCACAATGAAATCTTCTTGAGAGTTCCGGCCGCATTCTTTGCAATATTGGGGTCGATATTCGCTTTGATAAACATCAAAATTCTATTCTTTGGGTTCTAGTGCTTCAGTCACGCTTCTTCATTTGTCCTGGCCGCAGGGCCCTTTTGGAGCCTAGTGTTTCGTAGTCCCGTTCATGTCAGTTCGAGTTGTTATTGACGAGTTTCTTCACGTTGGTCGTGACGAGTCTGACCTTCGCGAGGACCTCGCCAGCGGTCGCGGTCCAGGTGAACGGGTTCGCGCTCTCGTTCCAGTGAGTTGATGTAGTCGCGGACCTGCTTGATCAGGACGTTGACGCTGGAGAAGGTTGCCGCGGCCGATGGACTGCCGGGTCAGGATTCCGAACCAGATCTCGATCAGGTTCAGCCACGAGGACCCGACGGAAGTGAAATGGAAGTGGACGTGCGGGTTCTTGGCCAGCCACTCCTTGACCTCCGGGGTGGTGTGCGTCGAGAGGTTGTCCAGGACGACATGGATGTCCTTCTCGGCGTGCGGTCTGACGCCTTCTTCAAGAAGGCCAGGAAGTCCTTGCCGTTCCGGGTCGGCTTGCACTCGCCGATCACTTCGCCGGCGGTCACGTTCAGGGCGGCGAACAGGTTCGTGGTGCCGTGCCGGACGTAGTCGGCGGTGCGCTTCTCGCTCGTCGCCTGGATCTGCGTCTTCTCGTCAATCGAGAGGACCACCGCGCCACCAGGTGGGGCGAGGTAGAGGCTGATCACGTCGGCGACCTTCTCCGCGAACGTGGGGGCCTTCGAGATCTTGAAGGTGCCGTTCCGGTGCGGCTTGAGATGCTCCTCGCGCCAGATTCGCGCGATGTAGTGCCAGGACACGGAGATGCCCTCGGTCCGCTTCAGGTATTTTGCCAACTCGCGTGTGGACCAGTGCGAAAGCTCCGTGCCATCGACAAACCGCAACCCAGAGCGGCACCGTCTCCTACCTCATCAGCGACCACCAGGGCACCGCGATGAGCGCCATCACCGTGGGAACCCTCGCCATCACCCGAAGGAAACAACTCCCCTTCGGCCAGCTCAGATCCTCACAGTCAACAGCCTTCGGAAACCGCGGCTTCGCCGGCGGAACCAACGACCCCACCGGCCTCACCCACCTCGGCGCCCGCGAATACGACCCCACCCTCGGCCGCTTCCTCAGCGTCGACCCCATCATCGACACCGCTGACCCGGCCCAGATGAACGCCTACAGCTACGCCCACAACAGCCCCCTCATCAAATCCGACCCGGACGGCCTCCGCCCGGACGGCCCGGCCGGCGGCGCTTCATACAACGACGACCGCTGGGCGGCCGACCGTGGGATGAACGCGGGGTACACGTACAAGAGCGGAAAATGGGTCTGCACCAGACCCCCAAATCCTGGTTCGATCCCCGCTACCAGGCGTACAGGGCAAACCCGAGTAGCTACAAGGTATTTCACTACAATGCAAAAAAGGCCGCCGATGCCGCGCAGGCTGCATTTCGATCTAAAGAAGCCAGGGTGAAGGCTGACAAGGACCGGCGCAAAAAGGACGAAATATGGGGCAATGTAAAGAAGGGGAAATTCGGCGCTGCCTGGGGCCAGAGTAAATCTGGATTGGGCGATACTTTCGGCACCTGGAATGGTTGGAAAGCTCGAGTCCTGCCCGGAGTGGGCTTCGGTGCCTGTTTGGTCGTCTCGGCAGGTCTCTGCACTGTGGCGGGCGTGGCTATTGTGGGAGCGACCTTCGTCGGTGACGGTCTGACGACGGGAAGTTGGGACTACGCCGCAGCTGGTAAGAGCCTGGCATGGACCCTGGCGGGAGGCTACGCGGCAAGAGGGCTAGCGGGAAGTTGGCGGGGGTCAGCTTTTGTCAACCGAATGCGAGTAAAAACTTTCTATGAGGCGAAGAATGTCACTATCTACGGATATCGAAGGTCCATAGACTGGGGCGCTACTCAGGCGAACATGAGCCTCAACGTCGCAAACCTGGGCTCCTTCTGTGGAGCAGGTGTTGCGAGCCCGGGTAATGCTGCCGGGTGGTGTTGAGATACCTGCGGTATCAAGAATTTTGTGAGCGGCCAGGAACGAGGAAAATAGTGGATTTCGGTGTGAGTCGAACTATACTTCGACGTCGTTCCTGGCCGATTCTGAGCGGGATCGTGATTGCAGTTCTCGGGACTGGCATGCTGGCGGCCATCTATAAGGTCACCTCGGTCAATGGATTTCGGATGGGTTGGCAGGGAGTGCCGATCTACTTGGCCCTGGCCGGCATATGTGGACGGATCGCCAATTGCAAGGTTGTCCTGCACGAAGATGCTCTAGTGGTCGTGAACCCCTTGCGCAGTCATGTTCTTCCCAAAAAGGAAATCCGCGACGTTTCACTCACCGATGACGGCACGCTTGAGGTGTATCTCGATGAGGGCCTGTCCATCTCGGTCTTTGCCTTTGGCGGGTCTCTTCTTGATCGCTTCAGGGGGTCAAGTGGAGAGGCGAGACAAAAGATAAACGCATGGCTGCACTCTGCCTCCTTCGCGGATAAATCCCGAGGCACTATTCCGCAGGTTCTCTGGACACGATGCAGGAGTGCTGATGCGTCTTTTTTGCTCTGTGCTGCCATATCGGGCGCGGGTATTATCTGGATGGGGTTCAGTGGCAATTGATGACATGGAAGAGCAGCCACTTCGGGTAAGCCTAACCGAAGGCGGTTCAAAGGTGCCTGCGTCCGCTCGCCTCCTTCTTTGGTACGCAAGGAGGCGTGGGAAGTCAGGGCTGCTCTTCCACTGTGCGATGCGAGACAATTTTCGTAGCATGACACTCAAATGGTCGATCGTCACAATCGAGTGGGGAAGGGAGACGCTTTGCGGGATGAGCGGCACTACCTTCAAGCGCCCCATGTTCGTCGGCTTGCCGCCAGGGGAGTACGAGCTCACCTTCCGGGTAATGCGGGCGCGCAGGAATCGGGGCACCGTGTTTCGCGAAAAAGTACTCCTTCGTGAGGGAGACGTTTTCCTGGCGCTGTGTGAACCAATCCAGCCAAATGTTTTCTATCGGAAGAGTCCGACGGAAGACACCTGGCGGATTGGTCTAGTGGAATCCGGGCGGCGGGCGTGAATGCCTGGTGCCCCTGACAAGCTACCCTCAATCGGTCGTGACGGCCCCGTCGGTTTCTCTGTCGGGCCGTTTCGGCGTTGTGGGCTGGCCGGACGCCCTTCCCAAGACCGTCGCGGCCTGTACTATCAACCTCGAACGCGCCCGACTCGTTGCCGACGCTTTGCGCGCCGGAGGATCCGAACGACGGGGTGGTCCCCAGCGGAGGACGATTCACGGTCGCAGAGCCCGATACCGGCTGCGCCGACCCGTTGAGTGAGGTGGCCAACCAGGCCATGAAAGAGCGGAGTTGCGAGAGTTCCTCAACTGCGACCAGTTGCCCGACGCACTCGTCCGGAACAGCCCAACCCCGCACGCCGTGGCGGCGGTGACACCTATACAGCGATGTGTATGTGCGTATGTGTATGAGCGCCACCCAGCCACGTGCAAGTTATGGGAAGAATTATCGTGCTCCTTGTTTTTGCAGCCATTTTCATCACTGCAGGGTTGGCTATTAGGTGAAATTACAGAGAAGCGGAACGGGAGATCAGCCTCTGGCTTCGCTCCGGCCGTGCAGCAGGTGATCTCGAACCTTCCGCTCCGCAGGCCTCGTGGACACGGTGTGCGAGCGCCGATGTTTCTCTCGTTCTGTGCGTTGTTCTTGATCTTTGGTCGCGACACCATGTCGTTTTTCATGGCAGGGATGGAACCCTGCCACGAGAGGCACGAGATCGTTGTCGGCTTAAGGAAAGGCGGATGCCTTCCATGCTGAGCGGGGCACTGAGTTCCGTGTGCACGCAGGTCTCACTCTGGCGGTGGAGCGTACGCTGAACGGAATGTGAAAGGATTCATATGGAGGATAATGATCCTCTTCGATTTCGCTGGAAAATGGCATTCGGGGGTATGGCGATGATCGCTGTGTTCATTGCGTCCAGCCCGCTGCCGGGGCCTTTTGATATTGTCGTTCCTGTGGTAGTAGGGACGGGCCTGGGGGGCGTGATTGGTAAATCGCGGGCGCGGTAGCGACCACTTCTAGTGACGTCTGTGCATCTCAATCTGAGGCGGCTCGGGTCCTCGGCATTTACCAGGCGTGCAGTGCAAACCCGAGCAGCTGCAAGCTGCACCACTGCTACGCCGTTCAAGTTGCCGCTGGCAGGGATCAAGCACCGGTCAGGGGCCGTAGGGAGGAGCCGTCATGAGGGAGCTGCGAGGCAGCTACAGGGTGCACTTCGGGCTGGCGTTGGTGCTCTGCGGTGTCGACCTGCTGTGTATGGCCTCGACTTGGCTGCCCGGTGAAGGCGTCGTGCCCTAGTGGCTCGTAGTGGGCTTGTTCGTTCCGTCTCTTCTGGTCTTCGCCGTCACCCTCATCCGTAGCTTCACCAGCGGAGCCGCGGCCCAGTTGATGGGGCGGGCCAATGCTGACCGGTTGTTTAGCTACGTTCTGCTGCTGCCACTCACTCTCAAGCTCGCGTACGCGTTCATCATCTGCCTGGCCGTGCTTGGCTTTGCCACCGGTGCCGGAACGGCCGAGGACGCACAAGTGGACGCGTCAGGCTATTACTACACCTACTGGGACAGGGCGGCGCATCCTCAGCAAAGTGCCAGGGTCGAGCTCACCGAGTTCGAGTACTACGAGGCGCTGAAGAGCCAACTCCGGATCTTCAGCGCCGGCACGGCTGTGTTCCATGCGTTCGGCAGCTTCCTCGTCCTCGCCTCCGCGTCAGCGGCCGCCGGCCGCACCCTGACGGCTCCGGAGTGCTCGTACGGTTCGGCGGAGCGACTCCGGTGGTCCTGACGCCCGGACGCGCTCTCGCGGGTTCGGTGAATGTGTTGACGGTGGCGGTTGCGGTCGCGCCAGGTGGTCGAAGGCGGCGGCGAACTCTTACTCCGGGATGAGGTGTTCACCCCCGGCGGCAAGACCGTCCTCAGTGCCCACGAGTGGGCGGGTCCCCTGGACCCCGCGATCCTCGGCACGTCCGTCGCCGTCAGCCTGCTGCGTCAGGGCGTGCGTGAGCTGATCGACGGCTTCGCGCACTGAAGCGGCGTCGAGTGCGTGAGCGTCAGATGGAGCAGGGGGCGTACGTGCCACTCGATGTGGCGCCCCTTGCGGAGTAGGAGCGTGAACCCGCAGGGCTCGCCACGATGGAGTGCGCCGAGCGCCTGCACCCAGCCGCTCTGGTCCGCCCAGTGGAGCGCCCGCGCCGTTTCGCGTGGGGTCAGCCCCAGGACGTGGCTCGCGCGGAGCTGGACGCGGATGGCGTGGATCGCCTCGCGGGGGCCGGGCAGGACGCGTAGGTCGACCGGTTCCGGGACGAAGCCGGTCGCGGGGGAGTGCCGGAGCACCTCGAACCGGAAGCCGCGTTCGACGCGGGCCTCCACGGAGGTGGTGCGGGGTGACGTACGCATGGTCGACCGTCCGATCGCAGCGTGTGGGCGCGTGGCCCGCAACTGGCCTGAGTGTGGGCAGAGTTACGGCGTCTCCTGGCGCGGTTGAGCGTGGGCTCGACCGGGGTGGCAACGTACGGTGACGGTAGCGTCACCCGGTCTTGCGGCGCAACCATGCCCCGGGGCATGTATGTGTTCGAGACGTGCTGAAGCCCCCCGCCGCTGGGCAGGGGGCTCTCTTGGTCGATGCGGCTGAAGGTTCCTACTGGGCGAAGTGGTCGAACTCGCCGGCCTTGACTCCCTTGATGAACGCGGCGAACTTGGCCCGGCTCGTGGTGGTCACGGCGCCGGGATCGTCGCTCTCGCGCATCAGGATCTGTTCTGCGTCCTGTGCCACCTCGACGCACTGCTCTCCGCCGCCGGAGAACGACGACTTCTGCCACCTGATTTCAGTGTTCATGCCGCGGATTATCACAGGTCGCGAGTGAGGTGGTGAATGAAGCTCCGCGACTCCTCGGGGTCCAGGCCGACCTGCTCCGCGTAGTCGAGCTGAAGGCGGTACCGGTGCAGATCGGCCATGGCGTGCAGTTGGACGCCTTTGAACGGGGCGTCGATGTGGACGGTGTCCAGGTGTGGCGTGACCCCGCCCGCGTACAGCACGGTCTGTGTCACTTCGACGAACCTCTCGCTCGCGAAAGGGATCACGCGCACAGTTATCGACGGGCGGTCCGACGCCTCCAGGAAGCGTTCCAGTTGGGCCCGTGCGACCTTTCGGCCGCCGACCCGCATCCGGAGGGCTGCCTCATGGACGATGACGTCGAATTTCGGCGGCTTCTCGCGGTCGAGTACCGCGCCCCTGCGCATGCGGTGCTCGACCCTCGCCTCCACTTCGTCCTCGGGTAGCTTGGGCAGCACGCCTTCGAACAGTGCGCGCGCGTACTCAGGGGTCTGGAGCAGCCCCGGCAGCGTCATGGCCTGGAGGCAGCGGAGGTAGCTCGCGTGGTGTTCCAGCTCCGCGATGTTCAGGAAGCCCGGCGCCAGCACGCCACGGTACTCGTCCCACCAGAACTGGCCCCGATGCTCTCGCGATATGGCGCACAGCGCCTCGATCAACGCGGCGTCGTCGCAGGCGTAGAAACTGGCCAGGCGGCGGATTCGCTCCTCGCTGATGCCGATGCGGCCAGATTCTGTGTGGCTGATCTTCGCCTGGTCGGTCGAGATGAGCGCGGCAGCCTCGCGGGCAGTCCGGCCGGCCTGCTCACGCAGCTTCCTCAGCTCGCAGCCCAAACGTGCTTGGCGCGCAGTCGGGTTGTCCCTTGGTGGCATGTCACCATCCTTCGCTCGTGTGCAGTCTCGCGTGCCGGAGCTACGACGGTCCACCCGATCGCGTGAAAAGGTAGGGGCAATATTGCTACGTAGCTTTCTTGCTCTCTATAGTCCCACTGGTAGGTGCTCGAAGGCGTTGTGGCTCGAAGTGCAGTCATCCATAGGCAAGGTGATTGGCCGCTGGATCGACCGATGTCACGAGCAAGGCCTACCGCGCACCACCCCGGAGACCCGCACCCGTAGGGAGACCGCGCCATGACCCCCGTAACCGTTCCGCCCCCGCCCGCCCCGTACCTCCCGCAGCGCGGCGAGCGCTACCGGCTCGTCGCGCCGAACACCCCCCTCGCGCCCCGTGTCGCGCGGGACTTCGTGGGGGCGCTGCTGCGGAGCACCGAGCATCCGGGGCTGGTCGACGACGCCCGGCTGTGCGTGAGCGAGGTGGTGTCCAACGCGCACCGCCACACGCGGGCGGCGCGCATCCGGGTCGACGTGACTGTGAGCGGCTGTCAGGTGATGGTCTATGTGACCGACGACGAACCGGGCCGGCTGCCGAGGCAGGGCGTCGCGCCGCACGCGGAGAGCGGGCGCGGGCTCTTCATCGTGGAGAGCCTGACCGATCGGTGGGGGACCACGACGCGCGGCGGGCGGGTACGGAACGCCAAGACCGTCTGGTTCGTCCTCGTCGAGAACGCCCGAGAACATTTGTGAACAGAGGAACGCGGACCGATCCGTCAACGGCCCTGCGGAGACGTCCCTGGCCTTGGTACTTCAGCCACCCGGCGAAACACGCAGGTCAGACCGCAAAATCCTGCTGGAGTGCTAGTGGGCGTGGCTATCGGAGGTAGGTGCGCTGCCACTCGGCGAGGGACATCTTCTGCGCAGCATCGGCGAGCGCGAGAGCCGAGGGGGTCTTGAGCTTGGCCCTGGTCGAGTCAACCCATTCCTGCGCTGCCGGGTAACCCTGCTGAAGGTATTCCAGCCCCTGAATCATGCACTCCAGCTTGTCGGCGTCATGGGCTACGAGGACTTCAAGCGAATCGCTGTTCTCGTACTCGTCGACGATCGCCTTGATCCCGCTTGCCACCGAGGGGTGCGCATCGGAAACCTGATCGGCTGTGACGTCCTCGTTCCTGGCCACTTTGATGTACCGGCGGCCGATCCACGGGATGTCGCCGACGCGGGTCTCCTGCGTGTCGTGGAAGGTACAGAGGAGGGCGACCTTGGCAGGGTCGGCGCCTTCCATCATGGCCAGGACGGACCCGACGACCGCAGTGCGCCAGGAGTGCTCGGCGATTGTCTCCGGGTCCTTGACGCCGGCAATCCACCAGCCGCTGCGCTTGCCGCGCTTCAGAGCGCCCATCTCCAGCAGGTAACCAGTTGTTCCGGTGTCGTGGTTGGTGCTGCTGGCGTCTGTCATGGCGTCCCCTCCAGTGGAGTTGATCAGGTGTGCAGAGTCAGACCGTAATGCACGGATTCCATCTCGCGCCTGGTCTGAGGGGAGATTCCGGCGCCGTCCAGAAGGACCGTGACCTGGTTGGTGAGGAGGCGGTTCAGGTGCGGGTCGGCCGAGAGAAGGCCGCGGCGTGAGGAGAGCAGGGCCCATACGGTGTGGGCGTTGAGATCGATGCAGCCCAGGTCGGGGGCGAGGCGATCAGCCAGCTTCCGAAGGAGCGCGAGCCCGTCCCATGTGGTGTCGGACCGGTCAATCATGAAGGTGTCGTCAGACCGGGGGAGTTGGTCGATGCCGAGCCAGTAAGCCCAGTAGTTGAGGTTGGCGAACTCGCCGGTTTCGTCGCCCATGCCGTTACGGATGAAGGCGTACAACGGCTCACGATCGCCGTGGCGGGTCAGCGATGCAGCGACCGAGCGGCTGTCTGCCCAATGAGGCGTCCAACCGGAGCGAATGCCTGGGGTGTGGCGGCGCATGTTGGCGAGCCAAGACCGCGTGTCCGCAGCTTTGTCGTACGAGCAGAGGTAGAGGGCCTGGCGACGCAGCAGGGCGCCGCTCTCTCCTGCGTGGTCTGCCAGCTCGGCTGCACGCCGCATGTGGGCGTAGAAGGCCTGTTGATCGCTGGGATCGAGGAGTGGTGAGGAGCGAGCCGGTCCACGCCGACCCTTCGGGGCGGAGGCGGGGAGCGCAGCCGGCGAGGTGCCGTTCAGTGCCCAAGCCAGCATGTGTGCGGTATCACGGGTGAACACCCAGCTCGTTAAAGGGTGTTGGGAGAGCGCTACTGATGGCGGCCCGGACAAGGCGTGAGCAATCACGGCGTCCGCATCCACCGCCTCATCCAGGAGCGTCAGCATCATCGAGGGCGCACCGAGGCGCACCGAGGCGCAGCAGGGTGCGGGAGATGGCGCGGAGGTTCCCTGCTTGGGTCGAGGTGAGAGGGCGGCGCCCCGACTCCCAGCCCTGGACCGTCGTCTTGTCCACACCAAGGGCTTCAGCCAGTTCGTCCTGAGTGCGAGGCACGTGCTCGCGTATCACCTTGAAGAGGTGGCCCGTGACCGCACCTTCACGTGGCCTTCGTGCAGGGCTGCTCCCAGTCAGTGTTGCGTGGGCTGCCCTTCTGCTGCCTGCGGCCATGGCGCCTCCCCTTGGCGGTTGGGCCTGCTCTTACTCGTACCCGCAGTCAGTCCTCTCCCAACGCCCCTCTGCGTAGCGTGAGGGCATGGCTTATGGGCCTTCTGAGAGGGCCCGAGCGTACTGCGGCAGCGGCTATCGCGACCAGCATCCGTAGACGCGGCAAATGCCGTCGTTGAACGACTCTTGGGCAAAGGTGGCTTGGGCCTGGTGGCCGGACCGCCGGTGAGGGGTACCAGTGAACCTGCTCTCGATAAAGGCCGGGCGAACCGACGTGCGTCCTGTCGCCCGCCCGAGGCCGAGGAGAAGCGCCGCGAGATTGACGCCGGGTCGGTATGAGTCCCTGATCTTGCCGATGATGCGGCCGGCGGGCATGAGCAGTCTCGCGGACTGCGGGCGCTTGGCGGGCATCGGTACACCGGATGTGCCGCACGGACCGGTGGTCGCGGATGTTCGACTCCAGCGGTATGCGTCCGACATGGTGCGGGCCCTCGGAACCTCGGCGACCAGCGGCCGAGGATGTGGAGCCGGAGTTGTCCGGCTGCCTGTGGCAGACACCTGATATGGCCAGCAGCACCATGCAGTCGTACCAGCTCCGCCGATTCCTCGGTTTGTGGAGGGCATGGCATGACGGCAGCACGTCCGTCATGCACAGCGGGCGGCCCGCTCTGTCCCCCATTGCTCCGGACGCATCGTGACTCCGCCCGATCTGCCGGACCAGACCCTCGCAGATGCCCGAATCCGGGCTCCTGTGGCGTCGTGAAGCAAACCGATAACGGAAACCCATCCGAATGCATCAGCATCCTGAAAGGCCACAATCATGAGCGATTCGCGCTTACGGGAGCTCGATGGCGCCCGCGTACTTGTGACAGGGGGCGGCGGTCTTGTCGGCAGTCGCATCGTTGCGCTGCTGAACGCGAACGGAGCCCATGCGAGTGTTCTGGACCGGTTCGATGCCTACCCGCACTCGGTCCGCGGGCTGTTTGACGTGGATGTGAACGCAGCCAGAGTGGTCTTTGGCGACGTCCGCGAAGCGGCAACCGTCCGGTCGCTGGTTCAGCGAGCCGATTACGTGATCCACGCAGCTGCCTACGCGGATGTCGCGGCATGCACCCGTCAGCCGGAGGTCGCATTCGCAGCGAACCTTCAGGGGACACAGACCGTATTGGAGGAGACTCTCGGGTCGCCGGTGAAGCGGCTGGTGTTCGTATCCTCGGCTTCTGTCTACGGCAACGGTGGCGGCGACGGTGTGCAGGAGTTCACCGAGAGTCAGCCGCTGGTGCCTATCTCCGTCTACGCCAACACCAAGCTGTGGGGCGAACACCAGGTGCGGCTGATGCTTGGGGGCTCTCAATCGCAGCAGTACTCGGTGGTGCGGTACTTCTCCGTCTACGGCGACCCTCAGGTCCCGAAGCCCGGATCGCATTCGTGGATGGTCCCCTGGCTCTCGATGGCGGCCCAGCTCGGAATGCCCATGCGTCTCAACGGTGGCGGCCGGCAGGTACGCGACATGGTGCACGTCGATGACATCGCCCGCGCGACGGTGCTGGCGCTCGTCGCGGACGGTGCTTCGGGTCAGACGATCAACGTCGGTAGCGGACGGGCGACGTCGGTCCGCGAGATCGCTGAGGTGATCGGCCGCCACTACCCGGACGTCGAACTCGTCAACGCACCCCTGCCGGAAGGCGACCCGCTCGGCGGCTATGCGGACACGCGCAGGTCCCGGGAGCTCCTTGGCTGGAAGCCGACCGTCACGCTTGAGGTGGGCATCGACCGCTACGTCCAGTGGCTCAAGTCCAACCCGGACGTTGTGCCCGACTGGATGGTTCCCGCACCCGCCCCCACCGTCTGACCCAGTCGAAGGAGAGAACCATGCGCGTTGTCCTGCTGGGCGGAGCCGGATACATCGGCTCTGTCGCTGCCGACTACCTCGTACGCCAGGGCCATGACGTCACCGTGGTCGACGGCTTGATCTACAACCGCGACGACGACCCCACCAAACTCCTGCCCCTGGCAGTGAGGTTCGTTCAGGGCGACCTGCGTGACCCTGTCGTTCTCGGGGACGTCTCGGCCGGGGCGGACGTGGTCGTGCACCTCGGCGGACTCGTGGGTGAGCCTGCCTGCGCCGTCGACGAGCGGCTCGCGGTCGAACTCAACTATGCGGCCCCGATGCTGGCCGGGGACGCCGCTGTGAAGGCCGGCGTTGGGCGGTTCGTCTTCATCTCTTCGTGCAGCGTCTACGGCCGTCACGAGGGAACCGTGGACGAGGACACTACGACGAACCCGCTGGGGATCTACGCCCGGACCAAGGTCCTGGCGGAGAGGCGGTTGCCCGCGGTCCTGGGAGATATCCCCACCACCACCCTGCGGCTGGCTACGGTCCATGGGCGGTCGCCGCGTCAGCGCCTGGATTCGGTTGTCAACCGGATGACCTCGCGTGCCGTGGCCGACGGGCGCATTCCTCTCAACGGTGGCGGCCAGCGCCGTCCTCTCGTGCATGTCAACGACGTCGTACACGTCCTGACGCAGTCCCTGACCATGCCCGGCGACCACGTCTGGAACGTCGGCAGCGATCAGGAGAACCACACCATCGGCGACATCGCCGCAACCGTCGAGGCCGTTGTTCCGCTGGCCGTGATTGATTACGGCCCCGAGCTCGACGAGACCGACGCCCGCGACTACCGGGTGTCCTTCGCGCGGCTGCGGGAAGCGATGCCCGACTCCTGCTCCACCACGCTGAAGCAGGGTGTGGAGGAGATCGCCACGGCCGTCGCCACTGGCATGGTCAAGGACCCGCAGGATCCGCAGTACGACAACCATGCCGGGCTGCGCTTCGCCATCGCCGGCAGCCGGGTAGCCGTACTCGGCTCGCCGGACTGTGAACGTCTTCACAACGAGTACGTGACTGCCTTCGGAGACGGACGATGAACGCCGGCTCCGACGCCTTTCTCCCATGGAACAGGCCGTCCATCGGAGACGAGGAGATCGCCGAGGTCACCGACACTCTCCGTTCGGGATGGCTGACCCACGGGCCCAAGGCCACTCAGTTCGAATACGAAGTACGTGAGGCACTGGGCCAGGAAGACAGCTTCGCCGTGTCCTCCTGCACCGCCGCTCTGCACCTCGGCTTGCTTGCTGCGGGCATTGGCCCAGAGGACCAGGTGATTACCCCCAGCCTGACGTTCTGTGCCGCCCCCAACGCGATCGTGCAAACCGGAGCCGATCCGGTCTTCGTCGACGTCGACCCCGACACGTACAACCTCGACCTGGCTGCGACTCAGGCCGCGATTACCAACGACACCAAGGCGATCGTGGTGATGCACTACGGAGGACACCCCTGCGACCTGCCCGCCTTCCGGAAGCTGGCCGACGAACACGGTCTGGTCCTCATCGAGGACGCCGCCCACGCGCTCCAGGCAAGCCGTGCCGGTCACCGGGCCGGCAGCGTCGGCGACCTTACGACCCTGTCGTTCTACGCGAACAAGGTCATCACCAGCGGAGAGGGAGGAATGCTCCTGGGGCGTCGGCGTCTCGTCGAACGAGCCCGGCTGCTCGGGCGCCACGGCATCGACTCATCGGTGTGGCAGCGCCACAGGCGCCGGAGCACTGCCGACTACGAAGTCACGGTCCCGGGCTTGAAGTACGTCATGTCCGATATCACGGCAGCCGTCGGGCTCCAGCAGTTCCGGAAACTTCCCGTCTTCACGGCCCGCCGCCGGGCGATCGCCGAGATGTACACCAGTGAGCTCGCGGGCCTGCCCGGCCTGGTCCTGCCCACTGTCCTCGACGGGGTTGAGCACGGGTGGTTCCTCTACTCCGTACTGATCGCCCCGGACGCCTGCGGCATAACCCGCGACATTGTGGCCGAGCAGCTGCTCACGAACCACATGATCGGGACGAGCTGCCACTTCAAGCCGGTGCACGCCCTCGCGGCCTACGACCGTCACCAGCCGAGCAGCCATCTGCGTGGCGGTCAGAAGACACACCGTCTCCAGGTCACCGACCGTGTCGCCGGTCAGCAGCTGTCGCTGCCCTGCTACCCGGCGATGACTGACGACGACGGCATGAGGGTCGTGGGTGCGCTGCACACTGTCCTGAGCTGATCTGTTCCGGGTCGTCCATCTGGTCAGATGACCGGTGGACGGCCCAGCCGTGTCATCCGCCAGACCGTCCTCCAGCGCATAGGCCGCCTAGGCGGGCATGGCGTCCGTACGCCTTCGAAGAACCCGCCCCACCACGCTCGAAGCCCGGACAGTGGCGGGCGGCGCACCATCGTGAGCAGTGCCCAGACCCCCAGATAGACAGGGACCAGGACAGCGGGAAGATGCCGACGGGCCAGCCACAACCGGTTGCGTGCCACGTTTCGGTAGTAGGCCGCATGCCGGGCCGGGGATGTACGGGGGTGCCGGAGGACCATGTCGGCCCGGTATTCGATGTCCCAGCCGGCATCCAGCGCGCGCCATGCGAAATCGGTCTCCTCGTGCGCGTAGAAGAACGGGGCCGGGAAATCACCCACCTCGTTGATCACACTCATCCGGATCGCGTGGCCGCCGCCGAGGAAGGTGGTTACCCTCCCCGAACGCATGGGGTCCGACGCGCGCAGACGCGGGACGTGGCGCCGCTGCGTCAGCCCCTCCTCGTCCTCGATACGGAAACCCGCTACGCCGAGGTCGGGTGACGCGGCGAAGGCCTCACGGATGAGCTGCATCGTGTCCTGGCGCGGCAGGAAACCGTCATCGTCCAGGACCACCACCACATCGATGTCGCCACGATCCCGCAGGCGCTGCACACCGACATTGCGCCCCCCCGGGATACCCAGATTCTCCGCCAGCTCGACGGCGTCCACCCAGGCCGGCATCGGCGGCAAGGGGGCACCCTGCCCGATCACAACGGTGGGTACCGGCCCCCCGTCCTGTTTCTCTACCGACTCCAGGAGCGCTGCCACCTCGGCCGGGCGATCACCCATGGTGAGAATCACATTGCCAAGCATGGGCGCAGAAGAAACGGGAGGCGTCTTGGGCATGATGCCGAGCTTAACGGTGCGGCAAGTGGTGAATGTGAACCGCTTCCCGATCCTTCCTCCACGGGACAACCCCCATACAGGTCCTGCGCAAACGTCGAAGAGCCGCCGCTCCCGAGCGGGGGAGCGACGGCTCTTCGATGTGTGCCGCGTCCCCGTGGGCCTGCGTCTCCAGGTCCAGGGCGACCTGCTGGGTGGCCTCGGCGGACGCCGCGACGGTGGTGGAGAGGCCGGCCGTGATGGTGGGCATCTCGATGGTCTGGGTCACCGGCTCTGACTGGGCCGGAGCGGCAGTGCCTGCGGCCGCGATGGTGCTGAAGCCGCACCGGCAAACCGGAGCACCTCGAACCGGAAGCCGCGTTCGACGCGGGCCTCTACGGAGGTGGTGCGGGGTGACGTACGCATGGTCCCGTCCGATCACAGCGTGGGATACGCGGCCCGCAACTGGCGCGCATGCGCGCCGAGGTACGGCGTTCCTGACGTGGTTGAGCGGTGCGCCCGGCCGGGGTGGCGACGTACGGTGACCGTGGCGTCACCGATGTGAGCGGCGCAACAGTGGGACGTCCCAAAAGTGGGCCGAGTTATGCGAAACGCCCTCCACCTGGCATTCAGGCGGAGGGCGCTCGGCCGAGTCGGTCAGATCAGGTGGTCGAACTCGCCGGCCTTGACGCCCAGGACGAAGGCGCGGAGCTTGGCGACGCTCGTCGTGACGACCAGGTCGGGGTCATCGCTCTCGCGCATCTTGATTGCGCCGTCCACGGGCGCCAGTTCGATGCAGCTCTGATTGTCGTCCGGTCCCGAGAAAGAGGATTTCTGCCAGTTGATTGCCTCTGTCATGCCCGTTGGCTCACATTTCCTTTGCGACGCGTTGGATGAATTGGTCTGATTCCTTCGGCCCGAGGGCGATCGACTCGACGGAATCGAGCAGTGCGCGGTACTTGGCGACTTGGGCCTCGGCGTCCAGGAAGCCCGAGTTGAACGAGCTGTCGATCTGGACTGTGTCGAGTGCCGGAATAGTGGCTCCGGCGTACAGCATCGAGTGCACCGAACTGGTGATCTGCGCGGAGAACGGAATGATGCGGACGGTCGCGGACGGCCAAGTGGAAACCGTGCGCAGAAACTCCAGTTGCTCGCGCATCGTGTCGGCGTCGCAGTACCGCATGCGAAGTGCGGCCTCGTGGATGAAGGCCTCAAACGGGGTGGGCTGAGGGCGGTCGAAGATCTCCCGGCGCCTGGTGCGGTGCTCGACGCGAGTATTCAGTTCCGAGGCCGGGAGGTCGGTGAGGCCGCCTCGAATGAGCGCTCTCGCATATGCCTCCGTCTGAAATACGCCGGGTACATAGAGCATCTGAATGGTGCGGATGTATATGGCGTGATGCTCCAGCTCGGCCAGGTCCAGGAATCCGGGTGAGAGTATCCCCCGGTAGTCCTCCCACCAGCCCTTGGTGCGCTCCTCGGCCATACTCGCGAGTGCGTCCACCAGGTGTTTCGTACCGGCCGAGTAATGGGCGGCCAGGCGACGGACGCGCTGGTCGCTCACGCCGTAGCGACCGGATTCGATGTGGCTGATCTGTGCGCGCTCGCCACCCAGGAACGCGGCGGCCTCGCTCCCGGACATGCCGGCGCGCTCGCGCAGCTTGCGAAGCTCCGCGCCCAATCGCTTCTGCCTGGCGGTCGGGTAGCTCCTTGGTGGCATCGGCCCTCCCCTTCGTGCGGGTACGAGTGTGCCGCGCCACCGTGCTGCTGGTCCACTCGTATGAGTGTTACGGCCGTCCCACTGTTGCGCCGTCCCAATGTTGCGCCCTAGTGTCCGAGCGTATCGACCGGAAGCGGCTCGGTGCTCCGAAGTGCAGCCATCCATAAGCGAGTTGCCCTCGCGCGGGACCGGCCGATGCCACGGCTCACCGGAACGGGCCGACGCACCGGAGACCCGCACCCGTAGGGAGACCGCGCCATGACCTCCGTAACCGTTCCGCCCCCGCCTGCCCCGTACCTCCCGCAGCGCGGCGAGCGCTACCGGCTCGTCGCGCCGAACACCCCCCTCGCGCCCCGTGTCGCGCGGGACTTCGTGGGCGCGCTGCTGCGGACCACCGAGCACCCGGGGCTGGTCGACGACGCCCGGTTGTGCGTGAGCGAGGTGGTGTCCAACGCGCACTGCCACACGCGGTCGGCGCGCATCCGGGTCGATGTGACGGTGAACCGGCGTCAGGTCATGGTCTACGTGACCGACGACGAACCGGGCCGGCTGCCGAGGCAGGGCGTCGCGCCGCACGCGGAGAGCGGGCGCGGGCTCTTCATCGTGGAGAGCCTGACCGATCGGTGGGGGACCACGACGCGCGGCGGGCGGGTACGGAACGCCAAGACCGTCTGGTTCGTCCTCGTCGAACGCGCCCCGGACCGCTTGTGAACCGGGGAACCCGCCCGCGCGCCCTCAACGGCCCGGCGGACGAAGCTCCGCGCCCGCCACGAGCACCACCAGACCCGCCGTCACCGCCCCGCACCACATGACCGCGTCGAGCGAGGTGTGGTCGACGACCGTGCCGCCGGTCAGCGCGCCGGCGGCCAGTGTTGCCTGGAAGGACGCGGTGAACAGGACCGTGGCGGCCTCGGGCGTTCGCGGGGCGGCGCGGGCGAACCAGGTCTGGGAGCAGACCGGGACCGCGCCGTAGCCGAGTCCCCAGACGATGAGCAGCGCGAGCGCGCCCGCGTCGCCCCGGCCGAGGACGGGCAGCAGCGCGGTCGCGGCGGCGATCGTCCCGGCGGCGGCTCCGAACGTGAGGCGTGGGGCGCGTGTGACCAGTGCGCCGCCGATGAAGTTGCCCGTCACCCCGGCGGCGCCGTAGATCAGCAGGTATCCGGTGATCTGTCCCGGATCGGCCCGAGTGACCTGCCGCAGGAAGGGGGTGACGTAGGTGTACGCGGCGAAGTGGGCCAGTACGACGAGGAACGTCATCAGCAGGGCGTACCGGGTGCCCGTGCCGCGCAGCAGGGCGCGGAGCACCGAGGGGCGGGTGACCTCGGCCGGGGGCAGGGCGGGCAGGGTCAGGAGAAGCAGGGCCAGGGCGCCGGTGCTCAGCAGCCCCATCGCCGCGAACGTGGTGCGCCAGCCCGCCAGATCACCGATGAGCGTGCCGGCGGGGACGCCGAGGACGGAGCCGAGCGGTACGGCCGAGAAGATGACCGCCGTCGCCCGTCCCGTCGATGCCGGGCGGACCAGCCGGCCGGCCAGTCCGGCGCCGATCGACCAGAAGCCGCCGATGGTGATGCCGACCAGCACCCGGGCGACGAGCACCAGCCAGAAGGCTGTCGCGGCGGCGGTGAGGAAGTCGGCCACCGCGAGCAGCAGGACGAGGGCGCAGAGCATCAGCCCGCGGTCGACGCGGGCCGTCGCGACGGTCACGGTCGGGGCGGCGACGGCGGCGAGGAGCCCCGGCATGGTCATCATCAGGCCCGCTGTGCCGTCGGAGACGCCGAACTCGGCCCCGATCGGCGTCAGCAGACCGATGGGCAGGATCTCGGTGGTGACGATGGCGAAGAGAGCCAGTGTCAGGGAGAGGACGGCCCACCAGCCGCGTAAGCGTGTGCGGGGTGAGGCGCTGGTGGTGCCGGTGGTGCCGGTGGTGACGGTCGTGGGCATGGCGGGGCCGTCCTGTGTTCGCCGGGGCGGGGGCTGTTCGCTCCAGTTCACAAGCGCACGCGGCCGGTGTCCGGCAGGTTCGCGACGTCAACGTCTTCGGCCGCGAGTGAGGCCGGGTTTCCGCCGGAAACGTCCGCCGCGAACGCCGACGCCCGAACACGACTGGCGACTGCGGCTGGAAACGCCGAAGAGCCGCGGCTCCCGAGCGGGGGAGCGACGGCTCTTCGAGGTGCGCAGAGGCGCTTGTGAATCCGTGAACTCAGAGGTGCGGCCCGGTGGGCGCGGCTCGGAGGACCTGGCTCAGAGGATGCGGACCGCACCCGTCGGCATGTCGTAGTCCAGCGGGCGCTGCACCACACCGGTCGAGGAGTTCTGCGCGCCGACGAACTGGCCGCCGCCCACGTAGATCCCGACGTGGTACGCGCTGCCCGCGCTGCCCCAGTACAGGATGTCGCCCGGCTGGAGGTTGCCGAGCCCGACCTGGGTGCCCGCGGTCGACTGGCTCTGCGAGACGCGCGGCAGGTCGACGCCCACCGTGCGGAACGCGGCCTGGACGAGGCCGGAGCAGTCCCACGAGTTGGGGCCGGTGCCGCCGGGCACGTACGCGTCCCCGACCTGCATCTGCACGAACGACACGACGGAGGCCGCGGAGCCCGTGGCGGAGGAGGAGACCGGCGCCGAGGCGGTCGACGCCGAGGAAGAGGAACCGGACGAGGAGGAGCCCGAGGGGGCGCTGAGCGTCGTGCGCTCTGCGGTGCGGGAGGCGCGCTCGGCGGCCTCCGCCTTGGCCTTGGCGGCTGCCTCGGCCTTCTTCTTGGCCTCGGCCTTGCGGACGGCCTCCGCCTTGGCCTTCTTGGCGGCCTTGGCGGCGGTCGTGGCCGCCGCGTCCTCCTGGGCCTGCGTCTCCAGGTCCAGGGCGACCTGCTGCGTGGCCTCGGCGGACGCCGCGACGGTGGTGGAGAGGCCGGCCGTGATGGTGGGCATCTCGATGGTCTGGGTCACCGGCTCGGCCTGAGCCGGAGCGGCAGCGCCTGCGACCGCGATGGTGCTGAGGACGCCACCGGCAACTCCGGCCCGCAGCGCCGATTTCGAGGCGCTTTGGCGGGGCTTCCGGTGGCTGGGTATGAGAGCGGTGTGGGACATGGGTACTAGCGCTATCAGGGCCTCAGGGGTCCCATCAAGAAACGTGTGTTGCGACACAGTTACGTCCGGAATCTGCGAATCCGCTTTCCGAGGGCCTTTATTGACGCCGTAACGGGCAAATCGGACGGACGTGATCACGGCCGTGATCACGGGTTTTCGGTAATTCGCCCGAATTGCCCGTCACTTACCATCCGTTCACACCGTTGGCCAAGCCCGCTTATATGACGGGGGTGGTCGAGTGACGCAGGTCACAGCATGGTCTCGGCGTGACGGGCATACGAGCACCTCGCGCGAGAGGTGCGGAGTGGGTGCGGAACCGGCGGTGCGCGGTGGGGTATTCGTCCGGAAGGGCGGAGATGCCGAGATACATCCAATTCGTCCCACGCGGATCCGGTCCCGGTGGCCGCGGACGGCCGTGGAGCGGCCGCCGATGACCCCAGAGTGGGGCAGATCCCTATATCACCGCATCGCGTCCATCGCCAATTTGGCTGTAGCCACCATCGCTTGATAGGGCGACACCTCTTTGACCAGGGGTAACGGCACCGGATGTCACGTCTCGTGATCACTCGGCCGCTTCGCGTACGAAGATCACCGCTCATCCGACTTCATGATCGTTCGTCAGGTGGTGGAGATCACAAAGACGTTGTCGTACCCCGTGTCGCAGATCACAGGACGTCGGGCATAGGATGCGGGGCAGTCGGGCTTGTGAACTGCCTCACATGTGCACGATCTTGGTGAGGTGGCGAGCCAGATGGCCCGATGCGGTCCAACGGTCAAGGACGACTGGAAGGAGCGAGGAGCGTGAATGCCTACGCGCCCATCCTCGTGCTCGGCGCCCTCGGGGCAGGGTTTGCGATCTTCTCCGTGGTCAGTGCCACGCTTATCGGCCCCAAGCGGTACAACCGGGCAAAGCTCGAAGCGTACGAGTGCGGTATCGAACCCACCCCCACCCCAGCCGGAGGCGGCCGCTTCCCGATCAAGTACTACCTGACGGCGATGCTCTTCATCGTCTTCGACATCGAGATCGTCTTCCTCTATCCCTGGGCGGTCACCTTCGACGCCCTGGGGATCTTCGGGCTCGTCGAGATGCTGCTCTTCGTGCTCACCGTCTTCGTCGCCTATGCGTATGTATGGCGTCGTGGCGGCCTGGAATGGGACTGAGGGGCTGAGGGGCACACCATGGGACTCGAAGAGAAGCTGCCCAGCGGCTTCGTGCTGACCACTGTCGAGCAGGCCGCCGGCTGGGTACGGAAGTCATCCGTATTCCCCGCCACCTTCGGCCTCGCCTGCTGCGCCATCGAGATGATGACGACCGGGGCCGGTCGCTACGACCTGGCCCGGTTCGGGATGGAGGTCTTCCGCGGATCGCCGCGGCAGGCGGACCTGATGATCGTGGCGGGGCGGGTCAGTCAGAAGATGGCGCCCGTCCTGCGGCAGGTCTACGACCAGATGCCGAATCCCAAGTGGGTCATCTCCATGGGGGTTTGCGCGTCATCGGGCGGGATGTTCAATAATTACGCCATTGTTCAGGGTGTTGATCACATTGTCCCGGTTGACATCTATTTGCCGGGTTGCCCGCCGCGTCCCGAGATGCTGATCGACGCGATCCTCAAGCTCCACCAGAAGATCCAGGGCTCCAAGCTCGGGGTCAACGCGGAGGAGGCCGCCCGCGAGGCGGAGGAAGCGGCGCTCAACGCACTGCCCCTGATCGAGATGAAGGGGCTCCTGCGATGAGCGACCAGGAGCAGAACACCAACGGCGTCCCCTCACCGCGCGACGAGCACGGCGAGGTCATCGGCGTACGCAAGGGCATGTTCGGCGCCGGCAACAGCGGCGACACCTCCGGCTACGGCGGGCTCGTCCGCACGGTCACCCTGCCCGGCGCCACCTCGCGCCCGTACGGCGGCTGGTTCGACGAGGTCGCCGACGAGCTCGAAGGGGCCCTGGAGGAACAGGATCTCCTCCCGGCCAACGCCATCGAGAAGACCGTCGTGGACCGTGGCGAGCTGACCTTCCACATCGCCCGGGAGCACCTGCCCACCGTCGCCAGGACCCTGCGCGACGACCCGGCGCTGCGCTTCGAGCTCTGTACGGGGGTGAGCGGCGTCCACTTCCTCGGTGACAAGGGACGCGAGCTGCACGCCGTCTACCACCTGCGCTCCCTCACCCACGGCCGGCTCATCCGGCTGGAGGTGTCCGCGCCGGACAGCGATCCGCACATCCCGTCCCTCGTCGCGGTCTACCCGACCAACGACTGGCACGAGCGCGAGACCTACGACTTCTTCGGGCTCGTCTTCGACGGGCACCCGGCCCTCACTCGGATCATGATGCCGGACGACTGGCAGGGCTTCCCGCAGCGCAAGGACTACCCGCTCGGCGGCATCGCCGTCGAGTACAAGGGCGCCCAGATCCCGGCTCCGGACCAGCGGAGGTCGTACTCCTGATGACCACTCCCCACGCGACACCCCGCGCGACCACCGAGGGGACTGTATATACAGTCACCGGCGGCGACTGGGACGAGGTCGTCCAGTCGGCGGCCGCCTCCGACGACGAGCGCATCATCGTCAACATGGGCCCCCAGCACCCGTCCACCCACGGTGTGCTCCGGCTGATCCTGGAGATCGACGGCGAGACCGTCACCGAGGCCCGCTGCGGCATCGGCTACCTCCACACCGGCATCGAGAAGAACCTCGAGTTCCGGAACTGGACGCAGGGCACCACCTTCGTCACGCGCATGGACTACCTGACGCCGTTCTTCAACGAGACGGCGTACTGCCTGGGGGTGGAGAAGCTCCTCGGCATCGAGGACCAGATCCCCGACCGGGCGACCGTCCTGCGCGTGCTGCTGATGGAGCTCAACCGGATCTCCTCGCACCTGGTGTGCATCGCCACCGGCGGCATGGAGCTCGGCGCCACGACGATCATGATCTACGGCTTCCGCGATCGTGAACTCGTTCTCGACCTCTTCGAGCTGATCACCGGCCTGCGGATGAACCACGCGTTCGTCCGGCCCGGCGGACTCGCCCAGGACCTGCCCCCGGGCGCGGTCGACCACCTGCGCGAGTTCGTGAAGACCATGAAGAAGAACCTGCCGGAGTACGACAAGCTCGCCACCGGCAACCCCATCTTCAAGGCCCGTATGCAGGACGTCGGCTACCTCGACCTGACCGGCTGCATGGCGCTCGGCGCCACCGGTCCCGTCCTGCGCTCCGCCGGCCTCCCGCACGACCTGCGCAAGACCGACCCCTACTGCGGGTACGAGGACTACGAGTTCGACGTCCCCACGGCGGACAGCTGCGACTCCTACGGCCGCTTCCTCATCCGTCTGGAAGAGATGCGCCAGTCGCTGCGGATCGTCGAGCAGTGCATCGACCGGCTCGCCCCCGGCCCGGTCATGGTCGCCGACAAGAAGATCGCCTGGCCCGCGCAGCTCGCGCTCGGACCGGACGGACTCGGCAACTCGCTCGACCACATCAGGAAGATCATGGGCACCTCCATGGAGGCCCTGATCCACCACTTCAAGCTGGTGACCGAGGGCTTCCGGGTCCCGGCCGGGCAGGCGTACACCGCGGTCGAGTCGCCCAAGGGCGAACTCGGCGTGCACGTCGTCTCCGACGGCGGCACCCGCCCCTACCGGGTCCACTTCCGCGACCCGTCCTTCACCAACCTCCAGGCCATGGCGGCGATGTGCGAGGGCGGCCAAGTGGCCGACGTCATCGTCGCCGTCGCGTCCATCGACCCCGTGATGGGAGGCGTCGACCGGTGACCGAAGCACGTAGCGAAGTCAGTCTGGGGATGCCGCAGCTCCCCGCCCCCGCCTACCCGGCCGAGGTGCGCGCCAGGCTCGAAGCGGACGCGAAGGAGGTGATCGCCCGCTACCCCGGCAGCCGCTCCGCGCTGCTGCCGCTGCTGCACCTCGTGCAGTCGGAGGAGGGGTACGTCTCCCGTACGGGCATGGCGTTCTGCGCCGAGCTGCTCGGCCTCACCACCGCCGAGGTCACCGCGGTCGCCACCTTCTACACGATGTACCGGCGCAGGCCGAGCGGCGACTACCAGGTCGGCGTCTGCACCAACACGCTCTGCGCGGTCATGGGCGGCGACGCGATCTTCGACCGGCTCAAGGACCACCTCGGCGTCGGCAACGACGAGACGACCGAGGACGGCAAGGTCACCCTCGAACACATCGAGTGCAACGCGGCCTGCGACTTCGCCCCCGTCGTGATGGTGAACTGGGAGTTCTTCGACAACCAGACGCCCGAGAGCGCGACGCGGCTCGTCGACGACCTGATCGCCGGCCGCACCGTCGAGCCGACCCGCGGCGCCCCGCTGTGCTCGTACAAGGAGACCGCCCGGATACTGGCCGGTTTCCCCGACGAGCGCCCCGGCGCGGTCGAGGCGACCGGCGGAGCCGGCCCCGCGTCGCTGATCGGCCTCAAGCTCGCCAAGGGCGAGGCCACACCGCGGCCCCGCGTCGTGAGCCCGCGCGGCGAAGCCCCGCGCGACGAACCGCACAAGGGCGCCGAGCACCTCAGCTCCCATGACGCACCACAGCAGACCTCGGCATCCGACCCGGACCACCCGGCCGGTCCCGCCGCCGAGGAGGGGGAGTGATGACGTTGGCCGCCGAAATCGACGAGAACGGGACCAGCCCCGAGAAGCTTCTGGCACCGGTCCTGTCCGCCTTCTGGGACGAGCCCGAATCCTGGACCCTGGAGACGTACCGCCGCCACGAGGGGTACGAGGGACTGCGCAAGGCGCTGGCCATGTCGCCGGACGACCTCATCGCGTACGTCAAGGACTCCGGTCTGCGCGGCCGCGGCGGCGCGGGCTTCCCCACCGGGATGAAGTGGCAGTTCATCCCGCAGGGCGACGGCAAACCGCACTACCTGGTGGTCAACGCCGACGAGTCGGAGCCCGGGACCTGCAAGGACATCCCGCTCCTCTTCGCCAACCCGCACAGCCTCATCGAGGGCATCGTGATCGCCTGCTACGCGATCCGCTCCTCGCACGCCTTCATCTACCTGCGCGGCGAAGTCGTCCCCGTACTGCGGCGGTTGCACGAGGCCGTGCGCGAGGCGTACGAGGCGGGCTATCTCGGCAAGGACATCCTGGGCTCCGGACTCGATCTGGAACTCACCGTGCACGCGGGCGCCGGCGCGTACATCTGCGGTGAGGAGACCGCGCTGCTCGACTCGCTCGAAGGACGGCGCGGCCAGCCCCGGCTGCGGCCGCCCTTCCCCGCGGTCGCCGGTCTGTACGCCTGCCCCACCGTGGTGAACAACGTCGAGTCCATCGCCTCGGTTCCCGCGATCCTGAACAAGGGCAAGGACTGGTTCAAGTCCATGGGCAGCGAGAAGTCCCCGGGCTTCACGCTCTACTCGCTCAGCGGACACGTCTCGGGCCCCGGCCAGTACGAGGCCCCGCTCGGCGTCACCCTGCGCCAGCTCCTCGACATCAGCGGCGGGATGCGCCGCGGCCACCGGCTCAAGTTCTGGACCCCGGGCGGCTCCTCCACCCCGATGTTCACCGAGGAGCACCTCGACGTGCCCCTCGACTACGAGGGCGTCGGCGCCGCCGGTTCCATGCTCGGCACCAAGGCGCTCCAGTGCTTCGACGAGACGACCTGCGTCGTGCGGGCCGTCACCCGGTGGACCGAGTTCTACGCCCACGAGTCCTGCGGCAAGTGCACGCCGTGCCGTGAGGGCACCTACTGGCTCGTCCAGCTGCTCCGCGACATCGAGGCCGGCAAGGGACAGATGTCGGACCTCGACAAGCTGAACGACATCGCCGACAACATCAACGGCAAGTCGTTCTGCGCCCTCGGCGACGGCGCCGCCTCACCGATCTTCTCCTCGCTCAAGTACTTCCGCGAGGAGTACGAGCAGCACATCACGGGCAAGGGCTGCCCCTTCGATCCCGCCAAGTCGACCGTCTGGGCCGACGACGAGAACGCTCACCGGGGGGTGAACGCATGACAGTCACCACGAGTGCGCCCTCCGGGGGCGGCGAGGCGGCGCTCCCGCCCGAGGACCTGGTCACGCTGACCATCGACGGCATCGAGATCAGCGTGCCCAAGGGCACCCTGGTCATCCGGGCCGCCGAACTCCTCGGCATCGAGATCCCGCGCTTCTGCGACCACCCGCTCCTCGACCCGGCCGGCGCCTGCCGCCAGTGCATCGTCGAGGTCGAGGGCCAGCGCAAGCCGATGGCGTCCTGCACCATCACCTGCACCGACGGCATGGTCGTCAAGTCGCAGATCACCTCGCCCGTCGCCGACAAGGCACAGCGCGGAGTGATGGAGCTGCTGCTCATCAACCACCCGCTGGACTGCCCGGTCTGCGACAAGGGCGGCGAGTGCCCGCTGCAGAACCAGGCGATGTCGCACGGCGACGCGACCTCCCGCTTCGACGGGAAGAAGCGGACGTACGAGAAGCCCGTCCCGATCTCCACCCAGGTGCTGCTGGACCGTGAGCGGTGCGTGCTCTGCGCCCGCTGCACCCGGTTCTCCAACCAGGTGGCGGGCGACCCGATGATCGAGCTGATCGAGCGCGGCGCGCTCCAGCAGGTCGGCACCGGCGAGGGCGACCCGTTCGAGTCGTACTTCTCCGGCAACACCATCCAGATCTGCCCGGTCGGTGCGCTGACCTCGGCGGCGTACCGGTTCCGCTCCCGCCCCTTCGACCTGGTGTCCTCGCCCTCGGTGTGCGAGCACTGCGCGGGCGGCTGCGCCACCCGCACCGACCACCGGCGCGGCAAGGTCATGCGGCGGCTCGCCTCCAACGACCCCGAGGTCAACGAGGAGTGGCTCTGCGACAAGGGCCGCTTCGGCTTCCGCTACGCGCAGCAGCGCGACCGGCTCACCACTCCGCTGGTACGGGGCGAGTCCGGCGAGCTGGAACCCGCGAGCTGGCCAGAGGCGCTGGAGGCGGCAGCCGCCGGACTCTCCGCCGCACGCGGCCGGGCCGGAGTCCTCACGGGCGGCCGGCTGACCGTCGAGGACGCCTACGCGTACAGCAAGTTCGCCCGGATCGCCCTGGACACCAACGACATCGACTTCCGGGCCCGGGTGCACAGCAGCGAGGAGGGCGACTTCCTGGCCGCCCGCGTCGCCGGGCGCGGACGCGACCTGGACGGCGTGGGAGTCACGTACACCTCGCTGGAGAAGGCGCCGGCCGTGCTGCTGGTCGGCTTCGAGTCAGAGGAGGAGGCGCCCGGCGTCTTCCTGCGGCTGCGCAAGGCCCACCGCAACCACGGACAGCGGACCTTCGCGGTCGCCTCGCACGCCACCCGCGGGCTCACGAAGGCGGGCGGCACGCTGCTGCCCGCCGCCCCCGGCACCGAGACGGAGTGGCTGGACGCCATCGCGGGCGGTGTCGGCCTGGACGGCGACGGCGCGGCCGCGGCAGAGGCGCTGCGCGGTACGGGCGCCCTGATCGTGGTGGGGGAGCGGCTGGCCGGAGTGCCGGGCGGTCCGACCGCCGCGGTACGGGCCGCCACCGCCACCGGCGCCACCCTGGTGTGGATTCCCCGGCGGGCCGGCGAGCGCGGTGCGGTGGAGGCGGGCGCACTCCCGTCGCTGCTGCCCGGCGGCCGCCCGTCCACCGACCCGCGGGCCCGGGACGAGGTGGCGGCCGTCTGGGGCGTCGCCGAACTCCCGTCCCGGTTCGGCCGCGACACCGGCCAGATCATCGAGGCCGCGGCCACCGGCGAACTGGGCGCACTGCTCGTCGCCGGGGTCGAGACCGCGGACCTGCCCGATCCGGAACGGGCCCTGGAGGCCCTGGACCGGGTCGGCTTCCTGGTCTCGCTGGAGCTCCGCCCCAGCGAGGTCACCGACCGCGCCGACGTGGTGTTCCCGGTGGCCGCGGTCGCGGAGAAGTCCGGCACCTTCCTCAACTGGGAGGGCAGGGCGCGGATGTTCGAGGCCGCGCTGAAGCCCGAGCAGATGACCCGGACCCTCGCGCCGGGCGACGCCCGGGTGCTGCACATGCTGGCCGACGCGCTGGATGTCCACTTCGCGCTGCCGGACCTGAAGTCGGTGCGCCGCGAGCTGGACCGCCTCGGCGGCTGGCAGGGCACGCACGCGGACGACCCGCGCGAGTCCGCCCGTCCGCTGCCCAGGCCCGGCGACGGCGAGGCGCTCCTCGCGGGCCACCGGATGCTGCTCGACCTGGGCCGGCTCCAGGAGGGCGATACGGCGCTGGCCGGGACCCGGCACGCCGCGGTCGCCCGGCTCTCCGCCGTCACCGCCGCGGAGACCGGCGTCAAGGACGGCGATCTGCTGGCCGTCAGCGGCCCGGCGGGCAGTGTCGAACTCCCGCTCCAGGTCACCGACATGCCGGACCGGGTGGTCTGGGTGCCGCTGAACTCCGTCGGACGGGGCGTGCCGGGCGATACCGGCGCCCGGCCCGGCGGTCTGGTGCGGATCGGTCCCGCCGCACCGGGTACTCCCGACGTCACACCGGAGGTGCGAGCGTGACTGCCTTCGCTCAACTGGCCGCGGCCCCGCACGGCGCGGTGCTCGCCGCCGAGGACCTGTCGATGTTCGGCACCGACCCCTGGTGGCTGGTCGTCGTCAAGGCGGTCTTCTGCTTCGCGTTCCTGATGGTGACCGTGCTCTTCTCCATCGTGTGGGAGCGCAAGGTCGTCGCCTGGATGCAGCTGCGCATCGGTCCCAACCGGCACGGCCCCTGGGGCATGCTCCAGTCGCTCGCCGACGGCATCAAGCTGATGCTGAAGGAGGACCTGGTCGTCAAGCGGGCGGACAAGGTCGTCTACATCCTCGCCCCGATCGTCGCCGCCGTACCGGCGTTCATGGCGATCGCGGTGATCCCGTTCGGCCCGTCCGGCAACGAGGTCTCGATCTTCGGGCACCGTACGGCGATGCAGCTCACCGACCTCCCGATCGCGATGCTCTACATCCTCGCGGTCGCCTCGGTCGGTATCTACGGCATCGTGCTGGCGGGCTGGTCCTCCGGATCGACGTACCCGCTGCTCGGCGGTCTCCGCTCGTGCGCGCAGATGATCAGCTACGAGATCGCGATGGGCGCCGCGTTCGCCTCGGTGTTCCTCTACTCCGGGTCGATGTCGACCTCGAAGATCGTGGAGGCGCAGCAGGACCGCTGGTTCATCCTGCTGCTGCCGGTCTCGTTCATCATCTACATCATCACGATGGTCGGTGAGACCAACCGCGCCCCGTTCGACATGCCGGAGTCCGAGGGCGACCTGGTCGGCGGCTTCAACACCGAGTACTCGTCGATCAAGTTCGCGATGTTCATGCTCGCCGAGTACGTCAACATGGTCACCGTCTCCGCGGTCTCCATCACCCTGTTCCTGGGCGGCTGGCGGGCCCCGTGGCCGATCAGCACCTTCTGGGAGGGCGCGAACCACGGCTGGTGGCCGATGCTCTGGTTCGTCCTCAAGGTCCAGCTGCTGCTGTTCTTCTTCATCTGGCTGCGCGGCACCCTGCCCCGGGTCCGCTACGACCAGCTGATGAAGCTGGGCTGGAAGGTCCTGATCCCGGTCTCCGTGGTCTGGCTGATGCTGGTCGCCACGGTGCGGGCGCTGCGCAACGAGGGCTACGACTACTCGAAGATCCTGCTCTACGTGGCCGGGGCCGTGATCGCGGTCCTGCTGATCTCCTTCGTCGTCGACATGTTCCGCGACAAGAAGGGCCGGGAGGCCGTGCAGGACGCGGAACCGGAGCCGGCGTTCGACCCGATGGCGGGCGGGTTCCCGGTGCCACCACTGCCCGGACAGACCCTGCCGCCGGTGCCGCGGCGTGCGCCGCGACGTGAGCGGGAGCTCGTTGTCAGTGGTGGCGCGGATACTCAGAGTGACGGAAATCCGAGTGACGGAAAGGAGGCCGACCATGTCTGAACTGCCTGAGTCGCGGGGGTCCGAGAGGCCGCCGAAGGCCACCGGGCCGACGGGGTCGAGCGTGGCTTCCGGGGGTTCGGGGGCCGGCGGGTCCGCCCAGTCCCCGCAGTCCTCGGACGACAAGTTCCAGAATCCGGTGGCCGGCTTCGGCGTGACCTTCAAGGCCATGTTCAAGAAGCGGCTGACCGAGCAGTATCCGGAGACGCCGAAGGTGACGGCGCCGCGCTTCCACGGCCGGCACCAGCTCAACCGCCATCCGGACGGCCTGGAGAAGTGCATCGGCTGCGAGCTGTGCGCCTGGGCCTGTCCGGCGGACGCGATCTACGTCGAGGGCGCGGACAACACCGAAGAGGAGCGCTACTCCCCGGGGGAGCGCTACGGCCGCGTCTACCAGATCAACTACGCGCGCTGCATCCTCTGCGGACTGTGCATCGAGGCCTGCCCGACCAGGGCGCTGACGATGACCAATGAGTTCGAGCTCGCCAACACCACCCGCGAGAGCCTCATCTACACCAAGGACGAGCTGCTCGCGGGCCTGGAGGAAGGCATGGTCGACAGCCCGCACGCGATCTTCCCCGGCACGGACGAACAGGACTACTACCGGGGTCTGGTGACCGAGGTCGCCCCCGGTACGCAGCGCCAGGTCGCCGTCTCCAAGGGCGAGAAGCCGTCCGACGGCGACAGTGCGGGCAACGGCTCGGCGCAGGAGGTGGACGCATGACCGGCCTGGCCGCCGCGGCCTCCCAGACCTCGACCGGCGAGGCCGTCCAGTTCTGGCTGCTCGGCACCGTCGCCGTGATCGGCGCGCTGTCCACCGTCCTGATGAGGAGGGCCGTGCACAGTGCGCTGAGCCTCGCCGGGACCATGATCATCCTGGCGGTCTTCTACCTCGCCAACGGCGCCTACTTCCTGGGCATCGTCCAGGTCGTCGTCTACACCGGCGCGATCATGATGCTGTTCCTCTTCGTGGTCATGCTCGTCGGTGTCACGGCGGCGGACTCGCTGAAGGAGACCCTCAAGGGCCAGCGCTGGCTGGCCGTCGGCTGCGGTCTCGGCTTCGGTGTCCTGCTGATCGCCGGCATCGGCAACGCCTCGCTGCACAGCTTCAACGGGCTCGGCGCCGCCAACGCCGAGCACGGCGGAAACGTGGAGGGGCTCGCCAGCCTCATCTTCACCAAGTACGTCTTCGCCTTCGAGATCACCGGCGCCCTGCTGATCACGGCGACCGTCGGCGCGATGGTGCTCACCCACCGCGAGCGCACCGAACGGGCCAAGACCCAGCGGGAGATGTCCGAGGAGCGCGTCCGCAGCAGCCATCTGCCGCCGCTGCCCGCCCCCGGCGTCTACGCCCGGCACAACGCCGTGGACATCGCCGGACTGCTCCCCGACGGCACGCCGTCCGAACTCACCGTGATGCAGACGCTGCGCAAGCGCGGCCAGATGCGCGATGTCTCCCACGAGTCGCTGGCCGAGCTCAAGGCCCTTGAGCAGCGCTCCGGCGAACGGCTCGGCCGGGACAACACCGAAGAAGAGGAGGTCGCCAAGTGAATCCGGTCAACTACCTCTATCTCGCCGCACTGTTGTTCACCATCGGCGCGTCCGGGGTGCTGATCAGGCGGAACGCGATCGTGGTGTTCATGTGCGTGGAGCTGATGCTCAACGCCTGCAACCTCGCGTTCGTCACCTTCTCCCGCATGCACGGCAACCTCGACGGCCAGATCATCGCGTTCTTCACGATGGTCGTCGCCGCCGCGGAGGTCGTCGTCGGGCTCGCGATCATCGTGTCGCTGTTCCGTTCCCGCCACTCGGCCTCGGTCGACGACGCCAGCCTGATGAAGCTGTAAGGGGAGCTTGGAACCGTGGAGAACCTGATTGCGCTGCTTGTCGCGGCGCCCCTGCTCGGAGCGGCGGTGCTGCTCTGCGGCGGCCGACGCCTTGACCGTGTGGGCCACTGGCTCGGCACCCTGCTCGCCGCCGCCTCCTTCGTCATCGGCGTGGTGCTCTTCCTCGACATGCTGGGGAAGAGCGCCGACGACCGGGCGTTGCACCAGAAGCTGTTCAGCTGGATTCCGGTCGAGGGCTTCCAGGCCGATGTGGCCTTCCAGCTCGACCAGCTGTCGATGACGTTCGTGCTGCTGATCACCGGTGTGGGCACGCTGATCCACATCTACTCGATCGGCTACATGGCGCACGACGAGCGCCGGCGCCGCTTCTTCGGCTATCTGAACCTGTTCCTCGCGGCGATGCTGATCCTGGTCATCGCCGACAACTACCTGCTGCTGTACGTCGGGTGGGAGGGCGTCGGTCTGGCGTCGTACCTGCTCATCGGCTTCTGGCAGCACAAGCCCAGCGCGGCCACCGCCGCGAAGAAGGCCTTCCTGGTCAACCGGGTCGGCGACATGGGCCTGTCGATCGCGATCATGCTGATGTTCACCACGTTCGGCACCTTCGCCTTCGGCCCCGTCCTGGCGGCCACCGACGGGGCGACCGAGGGCAAGCTGACGGCGATCGGCCTGATGCTGCTGCTCGCCGCCTGCGGCAAGTCCGCCCAGGTGCCGCTGCAGTCCTGGCTGGGCGACGCGATGGAGGGCCCGACCCCGGTCTCGGCCCTGATCCACGCCGCCACCATGGTGACCGCGGGCGTCTACCTCATCGTCCGGTCCGGCGCGATCTTCAACGCCGCCCCGGACGCACAGACGGTCGTCGTGGTCGTCGGTGCGGTCACGCTGATCTTCGGCGCGATCGTCGGTTGCGCGAAGGACGACATCAAGAAGGCCCTAGCCGGCTCGACGATGTCGCAGATCGGCTACATGATCCTGGCCGCCGGGCTCGGCCCGATCGGCTACGTCTTCGCGATCATGCACCTGGTGACGCACGGCTTCTTCAAGGCCGGGCTCTTCCTCGGCGCCGGTTCGGTCATGCACGGCATGAACGACGAGGTCGACATGAGGAAGTACGGCGGCCTGCGGAAGTACATGCCGGTCACCTTCATCACCTTCGGCCTCGGCTACCTCGCGATCATCGGCTTCCCCGGACTGTCCGGCTTCTTCTCCAAGGACAAGATCATCGAGGCTGCCTTCGCCAAGGGCGGCACCGAGGGCTGGATCCTCGGCGCGGTCACCCTCCTCGGCGCCGCGATCACCGCGTTCTACATGACGCGCGTGATGCTGATGACGTTCTTCGGCGAGAAGCGCTGGCAGCCCGACGCGGAGGGCCATGAGCCGCATCCGCACGAGTCCCCGAAGTCCATGACCATCCCGATGATCGTCCTGGCGTTCGGATCGGTCTTCGCCGGAGGCTTCTTCTCCATCGGCGACCGCTTCCTGCACTGGCTGGAGCCCGTCACCGGGCACGACCACGGCGACGCCCCGGTCAGCGCGACCACCGTCACCGCCGCCACCATGGTGGTGCTCGTCATCGGTGTCGGCATCGCCTGGATGATGTACGGGCGCAAGCCCGTGCCCGCGGTCGCCCCGCGCGGCTCGCTGCTCACCCGGGCCGCCCGCCGCGATCTCCTCCAGGACGACTTCAACCACGTCGTCCTCGTCCGCGGCGGCGAGCACCTCACCCGCTCCCTGGTCTACGTCGACCACACCCTGGTCGACGGTGTCGTCAACGGCACGGCCGCCTCGATGGGCGGGCTCTCCGGCCGGCTGCGAAAACTGCAGAACGGCTACGCCCGCTCCTACGCGGTCTCGATGTTCGGCGGTACGGCGGTCGTCATTGCCGCGACCCTGCTGATGAGGGCGGTCTGATCACATGTCCTTTCCCCTCCTGACAGCGACGGCGGTGCTCCCGGCGATCGGCGCGATCGCCACCGCCGCCGTCCCGGCCGCGCGGCGCACCGCCGCCAAATGGCTGGCGCTGCTCTTCTCGCTGGGCACCCTGGTGCTCGCGGGTGTCGTGCTCGCCCGCTTCGAACCGGGCGGCAGCCGCTTCCAGCTCACCGAATCGCACGCCTGGATCAAGGACTTCGGCGTCCGGTACGAACTGGGCGTCGACGGCATCGGCGTGGCGCTCATGGCGCTCACCGCCCTGCTCATGCCCTTCATCATCCTGGCGGGCTGGCACGACGCCGACCCCCTGGAAAATCAGAGCCGGCGCTGGCGGCCGACCCAGGGCTTCTTCGCCCTGATGCTGATGACGGAAGCGATGGTGATCCTCTCCTTCGAGGCCACCGACGTCTTCGTCTTCTACATCCTGTTCGAAGCCATGCTCATCCCGATGTACTTCCTCATCGGCGGCTTCGGCGACCGGGCCACCTCCTCCGCGGCAGCCGCCGCGGCGGGCGGCGGCGACGAGAACGCCGCGGCCCAACGCTCCTACGCGGCGGTGAAGTTCCTCCTCTACAACCTGGTCGGCGGCCTCATCATGCTGGCCGCGGTGATCGGGCTCTACACGGTCGCGGGGACGTTCTCGCTCTCCGAGATCGCCGAGGCCCGCGCCAACGGCACGTTCTCCATGGCGACCAGCACCGAGCGCTGGCTCTTCCTCGGGTTCTTCTTCGCCTTCGCGGTGAAGGCCCCGCTGTGGCCGCTGCACACCTGGCTGCCCAACGCCATGGGCGAGGCGACCTCCCCGGTCGCCGTGCTGCTCACCGCGGTCGTCGACAAGGTCGGCACCTTCGCGATGATGCGCTTCTGCCTCCAGCTCTTCCCGGAGGCCAGCAAGTGGGCCACGCCGGTGATCCTGGTCCTGGCGCTGATCAGCATCGTGTACGGGGCGCTGCTCGCCGTCGGCCAGCGCGACATCAAGCGGCTGATCGCCTACGCGTCGATCTCGCACTTCGGCTTCATCGTCCTCGGCATCTTCGCGATGACGAGCCAGGGCCAGTCGGGCGCGACGCTCTACATGATCAACCACGGGATCTCGACGGCCGCGCTGATGCTGGTGGCGGGCTTCCTGATCACCCGGCGCGGCTCGCGGCTCATCGCCGACTACGGCGGAGTGCAGAAGGTGGCGCCGATCCTGGCCGGCACCTTCCTGATCGGCGGTCTGGCCACCCTGTCGCTGCCGGGGCTCGCCCCGTTCGTCAGTGAGTTCCTGGTCCTGGTCGGCGTGTTCTCCGCGTATCCGGTGGTCGGCATCATCGCCACCACCGGCATCGTGCTCGCCGCGATCTACGTCCTCGTCCTGTACCAGCGGACGATGACGGGACCGGTCAAGGCCGAGGTCCAGGGCATGGCGGACCTCAAGGTCCGTGAGCTGGTGGTGGTCGTCCCGCTGATCGCACTGCTGATCTTCCTGGGCGTCTACCCGAAGCCGCTGACGGACATCGTCAACCCGGCGGTGCAGCACACCATGTCGGACGTACAGAAGAAGGACCCCCAGCCCGAGGTGGAGGCCGCCAAGTGAGCGCAACAGCTGTCCACAGCCTGTGGACAATGGCGGGCGGGGTGACATCGGCCGCCCCTGACGAGAAGTTCAAGGCGCCGGTCATCGAGTACGCCCAGCTGACCCCGGTCCTGATCGTGATCGGAGTCGCCGTCCTCGGCGTGCTCGTCGAGGCCTTCGTGCCGCGCCGGGCCCGCTACCACACGCAGGTCTTCCTCACGGTCGTCGCCCTGGTCGCCGCGTTCGCCGCGGTGGTCGGTCTGGCGGCCGGCGGATACGGTACGACAAAGGCGCACATCGCCGCGATGGGGGCCGTCGCCATCGACGGGCCGGCCCTGTTCCTCCAGGGCACCATCCTGCTGACGTCGCTGGTCGCCGTCTTCACCTTCGCCGAGCGGCGGCTCGATCCCGCGTCGCACGGCAACCACGTCGACTCGTTCGCCGCGCAGGCCGCCTCTGTCCCCGGCAGCGACAGCGAGAAGGCCGCGGTCAAGGCCGGGTTCACCACCACCGAGGTCTTCCCGCTGATCCTCTTCTCGGTGGCGGGCATGCTGGTCTTCCCCGCCGCCAACGATCTGCTGACGCTCTTCGTGGCCCTGGAGGTCTTCTCGCTCCCGCTCTACCTCCTCTGCGCCGTCGCCCGCCGCAAGCGGCTGATGTCGCAGGAGGCCGCGGTGAAGTACTTCCTGCTCGGCGCCTTCTCCTCGGCGTTCCTGCTCTTCGGGATCGCCCTGCTCTACGGGTACGCGGGCTCCGTCTCGTACGCCAGGATCGCCTCCGTCGTGGACGGCTCCATCCAGCAGATCGACCCGGCGCTCGCGGACACCATGGGCAACGACGCGCTGCTGCTCATCGGCGGCGCGATGATCCTGACCGGCCTGCTCTTCAAGGTCGGCGCCGTCCCCTTCCACATGTGGACCCCGGACGTCTACCAGGGCGCCCCGACCCCGGTCACCGGCTTCATGGCCGCGGCCACGAAGGTCGCCGCGTTCGGCGCGCTGCTGCGCCTGCTGTACGTGGTGCTGCCGGGCCTCACCTGGGACCTGCGGCCGGTCATGTGGGGCGTCGCGATCGTCACGATGCTGGGCGGCGCGATCGTCGCCATCACCCAGACCGACATCAAGCGGCTGCTGGCCTACTCCTCGATCGCGCACGCCGGCTTCATCCTGGCCGGTGTCATCGCGGCCACGCCGGAGGGCATCTCCTCGGTCCTCTTCTACCTGGCCACGTACTCCTTCGTGACGGTCGGCGCCTTCGCCGTCGTCACGCTGGTGCGCGACGCGGGCGGCGAGGCGACGCACCTGTCGAAGTGGGCCGGGCTCGGCCGTCGCTCGCCGCTGGTCGCCGCGGTCTTCGCGGTGTTCCTGCTGGCCTTCGCCGGTATCCCGCTCACCTCGGGGTTCTCCGGAAAGTTCGCGGTGTTCAAGGCCGCGGCGGACGGGGGCGCCGGCGGACTGGTCGTCGTCGGTGTGATCTCCTCGGCGATCGCCGCGTTCTTCTACATCCGGGTCATCGTGCTGATGTTCTTCAGCGAGCCGAAGGCGGACGGCCCCACGGTCGCCGTCCCGTCCCCGCTGACGATGACCACGATCGCGGTCGGTGTCGCGGTCACGCTGGTGCTGGGCCTGGCCCCGCAGTACTTCCTGGACCTGGCGAGCCAGGCGGGAGTCTTCGTGCGGTAGGGCGAAGGGGCACCACCGCTGGAACAGCGCCGGACGGGCTTGTGAGTCAAGCCCGTCCGGCGCTGTCGTAGCCGGCGCCTATCGTGGCAGGGGAGAACAGGGACGGAACGGGCCGGATGCCGGGGGACAGAGCGATGAGCGGGACGGGCGTAACAGGCGTGACAGATGTGACCGTGGATGTGACCGAGAGCGATGCGCGGCAGACGCTCCACCGGGTTTTCGGGTACGAGACGTTCCGGGGCGAGCAGGAAGCGGTCGTCGACCATGTGGTGGCCGGCGGGGACGCCGTCGTGCTCATGCCGACCGGTGGCGGCAAGTCGCTCTGCTACCAGATCCCGTCCCTGGTCAGGTCCGGTACGGGCATCGTCATCTCGCCGCTGATCGCGCTGATGCAGGACCAGGTGGATGCCCTGCGGGCGCTGGGCGTGCGGGCCGGATTCGTCAACTCCACGCAGGACCTCGACGAGCGCCGCTCGATGGAGGCCCAGTTCGTCGCGGGCGAGCTCGACCTGCTGTACCTGGCCCCGGAGCGGCTCCGGCTGGAGTCCACCCTCGGCCTGCTCTCGCGCGGCGAGATCTCCGTCTTCGCCATCGACGAGGCGCACTGCGTCGCCCAGTGGGGCCACGACTTCCGGCCCGACTACCTGGCCCTGTCCGTGCTGGGCGAGCGCTGGCCCGACGTACCGCGCATCGCGCTGACGGCGACGGCGACCGCGGCCACGCACCAGGAGATCACCCAGCGCCTGGGCATGCCCGACGCCAAGCACTTCGTGGCAGGCTTCGACCGGCCCAACATCCAGTACCGCATCGTGCCCAAGGCCGACCCGAAGAAGCAGCTGCTGTCCTTCCTCCAGGAGGAGCACGCCGGGGACGCGGGCATCGTCTACTGCCTCTCGCGCAACTCCACCGAGAAGACCGCCGAGTACCTCTGCCGCAACGGCATCGAGGCCGTCCCGTACCACGCGGGTCTGGACGCCGGCGTCCGCGCGCGCCACCAGTCCCGCTTCCTGCGCGAGGAGGGCCTGGTCGTCGTCGCGACGATCGCCTTCGGCATGGGCATCGACAAGCCGGACGTGCGCTTCGTCGCCCACCTCGACCTGCCGAAGTCCGTCGAGGGGTACTACCAGGAGACCGGCCGGGCCGGCCGTGACGGCGCCCCCTCCACGGCCTGGATGGCCTACGGACTCCAGGACGTCGTCCAGCAGCGCAAGCTCATCCAGGGCGGCGAGGGCGACGAGGCCTTCCGCCGCCGGGCCGCCTCGCACCTGGACTCCATGCTGGCCCTGTGCGAGACCGTGCAGTGCCGGCGGGCGCAGCTGCTGAAGTACTTCGGCCAGGAGCCCACCACGGCCTCCTGCGGCAACTGCGACACCTGCCTGGCCCCGCCCGAGACGTGGGACGGCACGGTGGTCGCCCAGAAGCTGCTGTCCACGGTGGTACGGCTGAAGCGGGAGCGCGGGCAGAAGTTCGGCGCGGGCCAGATCATCGACATCCTGCTGGGCCGCAAGACGGCGAAGATCATCCAGTTCGACCACGACCAGCTCTCGGTGTTCGGCATCGGCGAGGAGCTGGCCGAGGCGGAGTGGCGCGGCGTGGTCCGGCAGCTGCTGGCCCATGGCCTGCTCGCCGTCGAGGGCGAGTACGGCACGCTGGTTCTCACGGAGGAGAGCGGCTCGGTCCTCGGCCGGGAGCGCGAGGTGCTGCTGCGCAAGGAGGCCGCGAAGCCCGCGTCGCGCTCCTCGAAGGGCGACCGGAAGGCGAAGTCCTCTGCGGCGGTCGCCGAGCTGCCGGAGCAGGCGGTGCCGGTCTTCGAGGCACTGCGCGCCTGGCGCGGCGCCCAGGCGAAGGAGCTGGGCCTCCCGGCCTACGTGATCTTCCACGACGCGACGCTGCGCGAGATCGCGACGCTGCGTCCGGGCTCGACCGCCGAGCTCGGCGGCATCAGCGGCCTGGGCGAGAAGAAGCTCGCGACGTACGGGGACGGGGTGCTGGAGGTCCTGGCATCGTTCGGCGACGCACCCGCGGAGCCCCCGGCCCCGGCACAGCCCCCGGCTCCGGCCTCGGCCCCGCAAGCGGTCCCCGCTCCGGCGGCCGTGCCCGCACCTGCCGCACCGCCCCGCCCCACCGTCCGGGACGCCGATCCGGAGTTCGGCTGGGACGAGGAGCCGCCGGAGTTCGACTGAGCCGGGGCGCCGGGTACGGCGGACCTACCGCGGGTCCGCCGCGGTTCCCCGGCGGCGCGGGGTGATGGCGGTGAGGTCGAGGTCGACCGGGAAGGGCACGGACACCTTCATCCGGTCGTGGAAGATGCCGGTGGAGGTGTAGGCCCCGGTGGCCGGCTCTAGCTCGAAGACGTAGACCACGGCACGGCCGTCGTGGTTCTCCACCCGCCAGAAGTGCGGGATCTTCACCCGGGCGTACTTCACGGGCTTGGTCTCCCGGTCGCGCGTGACGGACTCCTCGGACACGACCTCGATCGCGAGCAGCACGCTGCTCGCGGGGAGCCGTGTCTGCCGCAGGCTCTCGACCGCGTCCGCGCGGACGACGACCACGTCGGGTTCGGGCCGGTTCCCACGGTCGATGTCGATCGTGAACCGGGACACGACCTCCAGACAGGGCGGCGCCGAGGACTGCAGCCACCGGCTGAACTCGCTGACGGCCCGCGCATGGAAGACGGTCTGAGGAACCGCGAAAACCAGGCTGCTGTCGATCAGCTCCGTGTGCGGAGGCAGATCCGGAAGCGTGTCCAGGTCATCGGAGGTCCATCCGCCCTCGGGCGGAACCGGCCACCGTGGCTCGGCGGGCGGGGGCTCGGCGCTCATCGGTACTCGCATACGAAGGAGTCTCGTGTTCCGGCCGGCCCGTACGCCGGCAACAGGAACCAGGACACCCCCACGCGTGAGCGGGGCACGTGCCGTTGACCGTCGTCCCCAGGCCGCCCGCCCTCCAGGGCCTACCCCCCGCCCCCCGACTGGTTCGACCTGTCGCGGCGGACGTTGCGGTGCACCGCGTGGGCCGGCCACTGTTCGCGGATCAGGTGGCGCATCGCGGCGCGGCCGGCCCGGTCCGTGCCGATGAAGCGGGACAGGCCCGCCGCCGAGACGAGCGCGGCGAGTGCCCGGCTCCGGGGGTCGGGGAAGCCCGCCCGCTCGGCGGTGGCGAAGCGGTGGCGGGCCTGCGCGGCCAGGTCCTTCGCCACCACCGGGTGGCGGTGGTACGGCAGCAGGCCGAGGAACCGGTGGGTCTCCCGGCGCAGGACGCCGCGCTGCACGAGGGCGTCCAGGTACAGCCCCGCCACCTGCCGGCCCGCCTGCCGCACCAAGCGCGTGGCCGATACGCCCGAGCCGCGCCGGCCCTTGCCGGGGGCCGGCAGGCTCCGGGTCAGCGTGGCGAGCAGCGGGTCCGGCGGCTCCAGTGGTTCGACCAGCCGGGCCTGCCCGCGCTCCTCGGTGATCCACCCCTGGAGCTCCAGCTCGGCCAGGGCCGCCCCGGCCATCGCGTACTCCAGGAAGCGGTTGCGGCAGTACGGTCTGCCGCGCTGCGGCTCCAGCGCGAGCAGCAGCAGTTCCTCGGGCAGCGTCGGCTCGGGCGGTGGCGGGATCATGGCGCGGAGACGATCCGGCCGGTCACGTCGCCGAGACCGACCCGGGTGCCGTCCGGTCCCGGTGCCCAGGCCGTCAGCGTCACCGTGTCGCCGTCCTCCAGGAACGTCCGCTTGCCCTCGGGGAGTTCGAGGGGGTCGCGGCCGTTCCAGGTGAGTTCGAGCAGCGAGCCGCGCTGGGCCGGCTCCGCGCCGCTGACGGTGCCGGAGCCGTACAGGTCACCGGTCCGCAGCGAGGCGCCGTTGACCGTCATCTGCGCCAGTTGCTGGGCGGCCGTCCAGTACATGGTGGAGAACGGCGGCTCCGCGACGACCTGGCCGTTGATCGCGACGGAGAGCCGCAGGTCGAATCCGCCGGGCTCCTCGTCGTCCGCGTCGTCCAGGTAGGGCAGCAGGGGGAAGTCGCGGGCCGGCGGGGCGGTGCGCGCGGCGTCCAGGGCCTCCAGCGGCGTCACCCACGCCGATACGGACGTGGCGAACGACTTGCCGAGGAAGGGGCCCAACGGGACGTACTCCCACGCCTGGATGTCCCGCGCCGACCAGTCGTTGAGCAGCGAGAGCCCGAAGACGTGCTCGCGGAAGTCGGCGAGGGCGACGGACCGGCCCTGCTCCGAGCCGACGCCGACGACGAAGCCGACCTCGGCCTCGATGTCCAGCTTCACGGACGGGCCGAAGACGGGCGCCGGGTCCGCGGGGGCCTTGCGCTGGCCGGAGGGGCGCGCCACGTCCGTACCGGAGACCACGACGGTGCCCGCGCGGCCGTGGTAACCGATCGGCAGGTGCTTCCAGTTGGGGGTGAGCGCGTCGCCGTCCGGGCGGAAGATCCGGCCGACGTTGGTGGCGTGGTGCTCGCTGGCGTAGAAGTCGACGTAGTCCGCCACCCGGTAGGGCAGATGGAGCGTCACGGAGTCCACCGGGTGCAGCAGCGGCTCTATGTCCGCGCGGTGGGCCGGGACCGTCACCCACGCGGTCAGCGCCCGGCGGACATCGCTCCAGGCGGTGCGGCCGGCCGCGAGCAGCGGCATCAGGTCGGGCTGGGCCAGCAGCTGCGCGTAGGGCGAGCCGAGGGCCAGCGCCGCCGCGCCGGCGTCCAGCACATGGCCGCCGATGCGGACGCCGACGCGTCGTTCTCCGGGCCGGTCGGGCGCGGAGAAGACACCGTACGGAAGGTTGTGCGGACCGAAGGGGTCGCCCTCGGCCAGATCGAGCGGGCTGCTCTGCTCGGGCATCTGTTGCTGCCTCGCTTTCCAGGTCGCTTGGGGGACACGTTACGTCGGGGGTGTCACCCGGCGGCAGAGCCCCAACTACCCCCCTATGCCCGGAAAGTGCCGCTGTATCCCCGCGCATCCGGAGGAACGCGGGGACACGGCGGAACGGTTCACCCGGCCGTGCGCGGGATCCGCTTCTCCCAGGTCCGGTGGAAGACGACCTCGCCGCCGTCCTTGCAGACCACCTCGTTGGAGGTGAGGAAGTGGGTCGCGTCGGCCGTGATCTCGGAGTGCGTCTCGATCAGCGCGTCCCAGGCCATCTCCGGCCGGTGCAGCCGGACCGTCCAGTCGGAACGGGTGCGCGCGGAGAGCGGGTCGCTCTCCTGGATCGTGTACGTCTCGACGGCGTCCTCGGTGAATTCGAGGCCGTCGGGGTAGACCCGGGTGCCGCCGTAGCGCGGGTCCACCTCCATCCGCCACTCGCCCTTGGCGACATCGCGGATCACCAGCCGCTCGGGGCGCTGTTCGTCGAGCGTGGCCGGGTGGACGACGCCGAGCGGCTCCGACTGCTCCGGCTCCTCGAAGTGGATCGCGGGGTCCTCGGTGTGCCGGCGCACCGGCAGTTCGACGAGGCTGCCCCCGGCGTCCAGGGTGAAGCCCTTCGAGCCGGCCTGCGGCCAGATCCAGGGCCAGTACGAGGAGGAGACCGCGAGCCTGATCCGGTGGCCGGGCGGGAAGGTGTGCCCGATGCCGTTCAGCTCGAACGTCACGTCCTCGGTCGCCCCCACCGGCCAGTCCTCTGCGCGGTCCCGGCCGTGCCGGGTGGCGAGGTTGAGGACGCCGCGGGTGACGAGCGTGGAGGAGCCGTCGGGGGCGACGTCGCAGAGCCGGGCGACGGCCTGGCCGCGCGGTACGTCCATCCGGATGCGCAGCCGCACCCGGGGGCGGCCGAGGATCTCGATCGGCGCGTCCTCGACCGGGAACTCGAAGCACACCGACTTGGCGTCCTCGTCGCGCTGGTCGGGCGGCAGGTCGGCGTCGTTGCCGAACGGGAAGAACCGGCCCGCGTCCACCCCGGTCTGCTGCGGCGAGTCGACGATCTGGGGTCCGCCCTTGAGGGCGTACGCGACCGGCGCGACGTTCTCCGAGGGCCAGCCGGTGTCCCCGACCCAGCGGCCGGGCAGCGTCTCGTACACCGTGGCGGGCCGGTGCGACTCGCTGATCCAGGACCGCAGCAGCGGCTCCGCCATGACGCCGGTGTCCTTCTCCTTCAGGTGCTGGTCCCACCAGCGCAGCGTCTCCTGGAGGAAGCCGATGCCGGGCCCCGGCGGCAGACCGCGGTCGGGGTACTGGTGCGACCAGGGCCCGATCAGCCCGCGGACCTTCGCCGGGTCCAGGTGCTCGACGAGCCGGAGCACGGTGTCGCGGTACGGGTCGTGCCAGCCGCCGACCGCGAGGACGTTCGCCTTGATGGCGGAGTAGTCCTCGCAGACGCTGCCGTGCTTCCAGTAGGCGTCGCGGGTCTGGTGGGCCAGCCAGGTGTGGATGAAGGGGTCGACCGCTTCGAGCCGCTCCAGCCACATGTCCTTCCACCCGGCGCCGACCTGGGCCGGGTCGGGCGGCCGGCAGACGAAGGCCAGCATCGTGGCGGCCCAGGCGTGCATGTCCACGGCGAGGACCGAGCCGCCCATGTAGTGGACGTCGTTGTCGTAGCGGTCGTCCGCCGAGCACACGGTGACGATCGCCTTCAGGGGCTCGGGCGCGAGCGCGGCGATCTGGAGGGAGTTGAAGCCTCCCCAGGAGATGCCGAACATGCCGACCCGGCCCGAGCACCACTCCTGCTGGGCCAGCCAGTGGATGACGGCGACGCCGTCCGCGAGCTCGGTCGCGTCGTACTCGTCGCCCGGCAGCCCCTCGCTGTTGCCGTGGCCGCGCACGTCGACGCGTACCGAGGCGTAGCCGTGGCCCGCGTACCAGGGGTGGCGCTGGGCGTCGCGCGGCGCCGTCCAGTCGCTGAGCCGGTAGGGCAGGTACTCCAGCAGGGCGGGCACCGGCTCGTCGGTGACCGGCCGCCAGATCCGGGCGTAGAGCCGGGTCCCGTCCGGCAGTGGGATCCGGATGTCCTCGTGGGTCGTCGCGTAGGGGAATTCGGTGCGGATGCGCATGGGGGTACCTCAGTGGACGGGGTGCATGGTGCGCTTGAGCCAGGGGCCGGCGGCGACGACGGCCACACCGGCCACCACCGCGATAGCGCCATTGACACCGAAGTAGGCGGGGTTGGAGACCTCGCCGTACAGCTTCACGATCTGGGCCTGGATTCCGTTGGCGAGGGCCAGTGAGAGGAACCAGAGCGCCATCGTCTGGCTGGCGAACGCCTTGGGGGCGAGCTTCGTGGTCGCGGACATGCCGGAGGTCTCCAGCAGGATGTCGCCGAGCCCGAGCAGCAGGTACGAGCCGACGATCCACCAGGCGGCCATCTTGTAGGTGTCGTCGGAGTGCCCGGAGGTCGGCAGGACCATCAGGAGGAACGAGAGCCCGCCGAGGATCACGCCGATCGCGATCTTGTTGGACGCGTGCGGCTGGCGCGGGCCCATCCTCGCCCAGACGGCGGCGACCACCGGAGCGAGCGCCACCTCGAACGCGCCGAGCGCGGAGGCGTACCAGCTGGCCGGGAAGTGGAAGCCGAAGATCTCCGTGCGGGCGTTGGTCGACGCCAGCAGCATCATCGTCGAGTACGCCTGGAAGAGGATGAAGTTGAAGACGACGGAGGCCAGGAACAGCACCACGTACGGGCGCAGCCTGCCGCGCTCCTCGGCGCTGACCCGGGGGCTCCTGAACATCACCACGAAGTACACGACCGGTGCGATCACCGAGATGAGGGTGAGCAGGTCGACGAAGCGGTCCATGGTCAGCCAGCCCGCCAGCGCCAGTGCGGTGGCGAGCGCGGCGAACACGAGGACGCCGACGACGATGAGCCGGACGGCCCGGCGCATCGGTGCGGGGGCCAGGGGGAATTCGGCGGTGTTCTTGCGCCCGGCCAGGTGACGCCGGCCCAGTACGTACTGGATCAGGCCGAGCGTCATACCGAAGGCGGCGGCCGAGAAGCCCCAGTGCCAGCCGGCGTGGTCACCGAGCCAGCCGGTGATCAGCGGGCCGAGGAACGCGCCGATGTTGATGCCCATGTAGTAGAGGGCGAAGCCGGCGTCGCGGCGCTCGTCGTCGGTGCGGTAGAGCTTGCCGACCATGGTGGCCACATTGGGCTTGAGCAGGCCCGTTCCGGCACTGATCAGGCCGAGGCCGACCCAGGTCATGGCGTCGGTGGGCACCGCCATGGCGTAATGGCCGATGGCGATGAGGATGCCGCCGTACAGGACGGCGCGGTACGAGCCGAGGATCCGGTCGGCCAGCCAGCCGCCGGCCACGGAGACCAGGTAGACGAGGGTGCCGTAGGCGGCGGAGACGGACGCGGCGGTACCCGCCTCCATCCCCATGCCGCCGTTGGCGACGGTGTCGGCGAAGTAGAGGACCAGGATCGCCTGCATGCCGAGGAACGAGAACCGCTCCCAGACCTCCAGGCCGGACAGGGTCATCAGACCCCGTGGCTGGCCGAAGAAGGCGTGGTCGTCACCGGGCGGGGGCTGGGCGGGTTCGGTGTCGGTGGCGGTGTGGGACAAAGGGACAACTCCTGATCGTATGAGCTGATCCCGAACATACCGGCGGTGGCGGGAAGGCGCCCACGGTGATCCAAAGGGGACCGGATACGCTGACTTGAGTGATGACAGCGACACATCGACATTCCGTGTGATCGTCAGCAGACAGGAGATCCCCTCGTGACCGTCGTCGGGCCGTTCGGACTGAGCGTGCGGGACCAGGCTCTTGAAGCCGGTGTCCAGGCCGGTTTGGCTGCTGTCGAGTCGGGGCTGCTCGATGCGACCAAGAGCGAGGTGCCCTTCATCACAGAGGCCGCGCAGCACCTGGTGCACGCGGGGGGCAAGCGGTTCCGCCCGCTGCTCGCGATGCTCGCGGCCCAGTTCGGTGACGCCGACGCCCCGGGCGTGGTGCCCGCCGCTGTGGTCGTCGAGCTGACGCACCTCGCGACGCTGTACCACGACGACGTGATGGACGAGGCCGACGTACGGCGCGGGGTCGACAGCGCCAATTCCCGCTGGGGCAACTCGGTGGCGGTGCTGACCGGCGATTTTCTCTTCGCGCGCGCGTCGCACATCCTGGCTGACCTCGGCCCCGAGGCGGTGCGCATCCAGGCGGAGGCGTTCGAACGCCTGGTCACCGGCCAGATCCTGGAGACGGCGGGGCCGCGCGACGGCCGCGACCCGGTCGACCACTACCTCGAGGTGATGCGCGGCAAGACCGGTTCGCTGGTCGCCGTGGCCTGCCGCTTCGGCGCGATGATGGCCGGTGCCGGTGATTCGGCGACCGACACCCTCACCCAGTACGGCGAACGGCTCGGCGTCGCCTTCCAGCTCGCCGACGACGTCCTGGACATCGCCTCCGACTCCCACGAGTCCGGCAAGACCCCCGGCACCGACCTCCTCGAAGGCATCCCGACGCTCCCCGTGCTCCACCTGAGGGCGCAGGCCGAGGCCGACGGCAAGCCGGACGACCTGGAGCTCGTCGAGCTGCTGGACGGCGACCTGACCGACGGCGGCCGGCTCGCGGAGGCGCTGCGCCGGCTGCGCGCCCACCCGGCGCTCGACCAGGCCCGGCGCGACACCATCCGGTACGCGCAGGAGGCACGGGCCACGCTGGCGCCGCTGCCCGGCTGTTACGCGAAGTCCGCGCTGGAAGAGATGTGCGACGCCGTGGTGCACCGCGCGGGCTGAGAGCCGTCCCCTACGGGTCGGCGGGGCGACAGCCCCTCGGTGTCATACCGAAGAGGTACGTGGAGTTGCTCCCCCGGGCTGACGCTTCCGGCCGCCCGATTTGGTCAGATGGAGAACAACCACTCCTGACCAAAACGGGTGACAATGGCGGCACGGAGTGGACGAGTGCATCCCGACGGAAGCCGCCGACCACGGAGGTAGGGCACACATGGCACCGAACGACAGCGCGAGGACCGGCAACACGGCCCCGCAGGGCACCACGGGCACCGTCGCGGGCCGCCGGAAGGCGGTGCGCTACATCGTCCCGGTAGCGGTGGCGGGCGTGGCGGCAGCGACGATCGGGCTCGTCCCGGCGCTCGCGAGCTCGGGCGACCCCGATCTGCCGGAGATCAGCGCCCAGGAACTCATCGAGAAGATCGCCGCCTCGGACACGCAGCAGCTGTCCGGCACGGTGAAGATCAGCACCGACCTCGGCATCCCGTCCCTCGACGGCCTGGCCGGCTCCTTCATCCCGGACGGCGCCGGGGACAAGGGCGCGTCGAGCGCCGACCCGCAGGCGAAGCTGACGGAGCTGGCGTCCGGCACGCACACCCTCCGGGTGGCCGCCGACGGCCCCGACCGGCAGCGGGTGTCCGTCCTGGACAACGCGTCCGAGTACAGCCTCATCCACAACGGTGACCAGGTCTGGGCGTACGACAGCAAGTCCAACGCGGTCTACCACGCGAAGGAGAAGGCGGGAGACGCTGCGAAGCGCGGCGAGCACCCGGCCCCGGACGGCGTACCGACGACCCCGAAGGCCTTCGCCGAACAGGCCCTCAAGGCCGCCGACGGCACCACGTCCGTGAAGGTCGGGGGCACCGCGCAGGTCGCGGGCCGCGACGCGTACCGGCTGGTCATCAAGCCCGAGCAGAGCGGCTCCACGATCGGTTCGATCACCGTCGCGGTGGACGCGAAGACCGGCGTGCCGCTCAAGTTCACGCTCCAGCCCAGCAGCGGCGGCAAGGCGGCGGTCGACGCGGGGTTCACCTCCGTCGACTTCGGCAAGCCGGACGCGTCCTCGTTCTCCTTCACCCCGCCCAAGGGCGCCGAGGTCACCGAGGCGGACGGTGCCGGAAGCCGCGCGGAGGCCCGGAAGGCCGAGGGCGGCCTGGGCGCGCTCAAGGGCATGAACGCGATCGGCGAGGGCTGGAACGCGATCGCCGAGATCAAGACCCCCGGCGGCACCGGCATCCCCTCGAAGGCGTCGGGCGACGTACCGGCGGAGGCGCAGGGCTTCCTGGACTCGTTCGGTGACAAGGTCACCGGGAAGTTCGGCTCCGGCACGGTCTTCAAGACCCGCCTGGTCAACGCGCTGATGACCGACGACGGCCGGGTGTACGTCGGCGCGGTCACGAAGGACGCGCTGGTGAAGGCGGCGGACAACGCCCGCTGAGCAGCCCGTCGGGTGACCCGGCAGTCCCCGTCACCCGACACCGACGCCCACGCGTGCACCACGCGTCCGCCCCGCCGTAGCCTCCGTACGGCGGGGCGGACGCGATCCGGCGCCCGCCGCGCATCCGCTCCGGCGAACCCCTGGGGAGTACGCATGACCGAGACCGAGCCGGTGACCGGCCCCGGGACCGTGAGCGGTCCACGGCCGGCGGCGGACGCCGCGCCCGTGATCGAGACCCGGGGCCTGACCAAGCGGTACCGGGGCGGTCAGCTCGCCGTCGACGGGCTCGACCTCACCGTCCCCGGCGGCAGCGTCTTCGGCTTCCTCGGCCCCAACGGCTCCGGGAAGACCACCACCATCCGGATGCTGATGGGGCTGATCGACCCGACGTCCGGCACGGCGAGGGTCCTCGGCCGCCCGATGCCGGACGCGGCCCGCACCGTGCTCCCGCACGTCGGCGCGCTGATCGAGGGGCCCGCGCTGTACGGGTTCCTGAGCGGCCGGGACAACCTCCTGCGCTACGACCGCGCCGACCCGACCGCCGATCCGCGCACCCGCCGCGCCCGCGTCGCCGACGCCCTGGAGCGGGTCGGCCTGGCCGCCGCGGGCGGCAAGAAGGCGCGGGCGTACTCGCTGGGCATGAAGCAGCGGCTCGGCCTGGCCGCGGCCCTGCTCCGGCCCCGCCGGCTGCTCGTCCTGGACGAGCCGACCAACGGCCTGGACCCGCAGGGCATGAGGGAGATCCGCACCCTGGTCCGGGAGCTGGCGGCCGAGGGCACCACGGTCTTCCTCTCCTCCCACCTCCTGGACGAGATCGAGCAGGTCTGCACGCACGCGGCGGTCATGGCACGCGGCAGGCTGCTCACCCAGGGCCCGGTCGCCGACCTCGCGGCAGGCACCCGCGGCCGGCTCGCCGTCACCACCCCGGACCCGGCCGGCGCCGCCCGCGTCCTGAAGGAACACGGAGTCACCGGGCTCACCCTCGACGGAGACCGGGTACGGGCCGACGCCCCGCCGGGCTCCGTCGAACTCGCCGACCTGAACGCCGCCCTGGTGCACGGCGGAGTACGGGTCAGGTCCTTCGGCGTCGAACGGGCCTCCCTGGAGGACGCCTTCGTCGCGCTCACCGGAGAGGGATTCGATGTCGCAGGCTGAACAGGTACGCGAGGAGGCCCTCCCGCTCCCACGCAACCCGCTGTGGACGCTCGGCATCCTCCGCTCCGAACTGACCACCACCCTGCGCCGCTGGCGCACCCTCGCCCTGCTCGGGGTGCTGGCCGCCGTCCCCGTGCTGATCGGGATCGCGGTCCGGATCGAGACGGCGGACGGCTCCCCGGCCGGTCCCGGCGAGGGCGGGGCCGGGCCCGCGTTCCTCTCCCAGGTGACCAACAACGGCCTCTTCCTGGTCTTCGCCTCCCTCGCCGCGACGCTCCCGGTGTTCCTCCCAATGGCGGTGGGCGTCATCGCGGGGGACTCCGTCGCGGGCGAGGCCAACGCGGGAACGCTGCGCTATCTGCTGGTCGCACCCGCCGGCCGGACCAGGCTGCTGCTCGCCAAGTACGCCACCACGCTGGCCTTCTGCCTGATCGCGACCCTGGTCGTGGCGGCGTCCGCGCTGGCCGTCGGCGCGCTGCTGTTCCCCGTCGGCGACGTCACGACGATCTCCGGCACCCGGATCGGCTTCGGCGAGGGCCTGTTCAGGGCGGTGCTGGTCGCGGTGGCGGTCGCGGCGTCACTGATCGGCTTCGCGGCCCTCGGACTGTTCGTCTCGACCCTCACCAACAGCGGCATCGCGGCCATGGCGGCGACGGTCGGGGTCCTGATCACGGTGCAGATCGTGGACACCATTCCGCAGCTGCACGGGATTCACCCGTACCTCTTCCCGCACTACTGGCTGTCCTTCGCGGACCTGCTGCGCGCCCCGGTCTACTGGGACGACCTGGTGAGGAACCTGGAGCTGCAGGGGCTGTACGCGGCGGTGTTCGGCTCGGCGGCCTGGGCGCGTTTCACGGCGAAGGACATCACGGCCTGACCGCGGCCGGGGCTCTCACCCGTACCGTCGGCCGGGCGAGCCGTCCCCCGATCGGCTCGTCGCGGCACGAACGGCACGAACGGTGCGAAGGGTGGGAACGAGCCGACACGCTACGTTCCGTTTCCGCTTGAGCATTGTTCGGCTTCTCGCGACGGACTGTCAACAACGATTGGCTCGAACGGCCCTATGCTCACCGAATGATCACATCGCCGAGTTCACTGCGCCGCAGCGAGAGCTCACGCAGGGCGACCCTGGATGCGGCCCTCGCCCTCTGTACGGAGAAGGGGTACGGCCGCGTCACCGTCGAGGCCATCGCGGCACGGGCGGGTGTCAGCAAGAAGACGATCTACCGCTGGTGGCCGTCGAAGAGCGCGGTGCTGCTGGAGGCGTTCACGGAGGCGCTGGTCCAGGGCAACCCGCCCACCGACACCGACGACATCGCCGCGGACCTTCGGACCCATGTGAACGGCGCGGTCGCCGTGCTCTCCGTGCCGCCCTTCGGCCCCGCGTACGCCGGCATACTCTCCGAGATCCACCACGACGACGAACTGGCGGAAACGGTCCGCACCCAGCTGATCGAACCCCGCTTCGAAGAGGTGGTCACCCGGCTGCGCGTCGCTCAGGAACGGGGCCGGATCCCGCCGGGCGCCGATCTGCGGCTGGCGGTGGAGATGCTGTACGGCCCGGTCTACTACCGGCACCTGCTGCGCAAGCCGATGCAGGACCCGGAGGCGGTGGCGGCGCTGGTCGACCGTGTGCTGCGGTCGATGGGGGCGGTTGCCTGAGCGCTCGCGCGATCCGGCCGGCTCAGCTCTTCGGGGGCTCCGCGGCCGTGTCCCCGGAGCCGCGCTGTGACGACTGCCAGCCGTGCGTGAGCAGATCGAACACCGTGTCCACGGAGGCGCGCGGATCGTGTCCGGCCATGGCCAGGGCCGGGACCTCCAGGACGAACCGCGCGAGGGCCGAGCACGCGAGATCATCGGCCTCCCGGCCGAGTTCCGCCGCGATAGCCGCGCCGAGCGCGCCCGCGTGCCGCATCCACATGCGTTCCCAGTACTCGCGCAGCGCGGGCGTCCCGTCCACCAGTGCGGTGAACCGGTCCCGGCGTGGATCCGACGCCACCCGCACCCAGGACGTCAGGGCGTGAGCACGGAGCGCCTCGACCACGTCCTGGCCCGCGGGCCGATCGCGGACGGCGGCGGTCAGCTCGGCCTCGACCTCCGCCTCGCGGTCGAAGACCAGCGCCTCCTTGCCCGGGAAGTGCGCGAAGAGGGTCGTCGTCGACACGTCGGCCCTCTCCGCGACGTCGCGGACACTCACTTGTTCGAATCCGTGCTCCAGGAAGAGTTCCAGGGCGGCGTCGGCGATGGCCTGCCTGGTCGCGGCCTTCTTGCGCTCGCGGCGGCCAACGGTCGGAGTCTCGGGCATGGTGCCCACCGTACCCCACAGGTGGAATGGAGCAGAAACTGTAATGGTTGCAGTTATTCACTCGTTCCTGCTTTGCTGGGTACCGGCAGGGGTCGCCGCCGATCGGGCCGCGACACCGGACATCGCCACGCCGTGGCGTCACCGGGACCCCGCCGACGAGAGGAATCCACCGTGAAGAGTCCGACACCCGCCGACGCCCGCATCGGCATCATCGGCGCAGGCCCGGGAGGCCTGACCTGCGCACGCATCCTCCAGCGGCACGGCATGGCGGTGACCGTGTACGACCGCGATCCGGACCATGCCTCCCGGAACCAGGGAGGCTCGCTCGACCTGCACGAGGACGACGGCCAACTCGCCCTCCGCGAGGCCGGCCTGCTGGAGGAGTTCTTCGCGCTCGCCCGGTTCGAGGGGCAGGAGATGCGCCGACTGGACCCGGCCGGGGGCGTGATCGCCCACCACGTCCCGGACGAGGGCGAAACCGCCCGCCCCGAGATCGACCGCGGACAGCTGCGCGACCTCCTGCTGCGCTCGCTCGCACCGGGGACGGTCCAGTGGGGGCGCGCTCTCCAGTCGGTGAGCGGAGCGGCCGGGGGGCCGCGCACGCTGACGTTCACGGACGGGACGGCCGCGGAGGCCGATCTCGTGATCGGTGCGGACGGCGCCTTCTCCCGCGTCCGCGCCGCGGTGTCGCCCGCGACACCGCACTACACGGGGGTCGGCTTCCTGGAGGCGCGGTTCGACGCCATGGACACCGCCCACCCCGGGCTCTCCGCGCTGGTCGGGAACGGCAGCGCCCACGCCGCCGACGGGGAGCGCGGCCTGTTCGCGCAGCGCAACAGCGGCGGCCACCTGCGCGTCTACATCATGCGGCGCGTCCCCTTGGACTGGATCGCCGCGGCGGGACTCCGCCCCGAGGACACCGAGGGCATCCGCGCTCATCTGCTCGGCGAGTTCGCGGGCTGGTCACCGGAGGTGCTCCGGATGATCACCGACAACGACGGCCCCTACGTCGATCGCCCGATCCTCGCCCTGCCGGTGCCGCACACCTGGGAGCACTCGCCCGGCGTGACGCTCCTCGGGGACGCCGCGCACCTCATGCCGCCGCTGGGCGTCGGCGTCAACCTCGCCATGCTCGACGCCGGCGAACTCGCGCTCTCACTCGTGCGCTCCGCCACCGTCGACGACGCGGTGCGCGGCTACGAGAAGACGATGCTCCCGCGCTCGGCCGACGTGGCACGGATGCTCGAAGGCGGCGCGGCATCCCTGCTGGCCGTGCCCGGCCCCGACGAGGACCGGCCCGGTCACGGCCGCTCCTGACCCTGCCGGGGGAAGGCGTGAAGAGCCCCGGACGGGACCGTCGAGGAGCGTTACGTGGTCAGCCTGGCTGTCGCCACCCGCTGACCCGGTCAGCCGAAGACCCGCTCCAGGACGACCGCGACCCCGTCGTCCTCGTGGGACAGGGTCACCTCGTCCGCCGCGGCCCGCAGGAGCGGATGGGCGTTGGCCATCGCCACCCCGTACCCGCACCTGCGGAACATCGGCAGGTCGTTCGGCATGTCACCGAAGGCGATCGCGGTCGCCGGGTCCAGCCCCAGGTGCTCGGCGACGCGCGCGATCCCGGCGCCCTTGTCGATGCCGTACGGCTGGAGCTCGACCGTCCCCGGCCCGGACAGCGTGACGGTCGCCAGATCCCCGACGGCCGCGTGCGCGGCGGCCGCCAGCGCGTCGTCGTCGAGCTCCGAATGGCGGATCAGCACCTTGATGACCGGAGCGGCCCACAGCTCGTCGCGGTGGAGCGTCCGGCGGGCCGACAGCGGGGGGCGCGGCATGGGGAAGCCCGGCTCGATCAGGGTCCCGCCGTCGACGCCGTCCTGGTCCACCGCGGCGAAGACCTGCCCCACCTGGGCCTCTATCTTGCCGAGCGCGGTGGCGGCCGCCTCCCGGTCCAGGCCGACCGCACGGATCATGCGCCCGGTCCCGGCGTCGTACACCTGCGTTCCCTGCCCGCAGACGGCGAGCCCCCGGTACCCCAGCGCGGCGAACAACTCCCGTACGGCAGGCACCGGTCGGCCGGTGGCCACCAGGTGGCGGGCCCCCGCGGCGGTGGCGAGGCCGAGCGCGGCACGGGTGCGGGGGCTCACGGTGGCGTCGCCGCGCAGCAGGGTGCCGTCCAGGTCCGTGGCGACGAGGGCATAGGCGGGTGGGAGAGGCATGGGCCGAGCGTAAACGGTGGGCTCCCGGCGGCCGCCGCATAAATTGGATTGTCCGCCCGCCGTCCTTCGGATAGGACTGCCGGGTGATCAGCAGCGGAAGCATCGGGCTCAGAGCCCGCCACGCAAGTGATGTCCAGGTCCTCCAGTCCGAGTTGTACGACGACGTGGTGACACGCTCACGCGCCGACTCCCGGCCCTGGCAGCCCATCGCGCCGGGTTCGGAGCACTCCCCCTACGCGATCGGTGAACCCTCCGACGACGCGGCGTGCTTCTCGGTGGTCGAGCTCTCCGCGGGGGAACTGGCCGGTGAGGCGCTGTTGTGGGGCATCGACGGCCACAACAGGGCGGCGCACCTGGGGATTTCGCTGCGGCCCGACTTCCGGGGCCGCGATCTCGGTACCGACGTGGTGCGCGCCCTGTGCGCCTACGGATTCGTGGTGCGGGGTCTGCAGCGGCTGCAGATCGAGACCCTCTCGGACAACCTCCCGATGATCAAGGCCGCGACCAGGGCCGGATTCACCCTGGAGGGCACCCTGCGCCGTTCGGCGTGGGTGTACGGAGCCTTCGCCGACGAGGTCGTTCTGGGGCTGCTGTCCGAGGAGTGGAAGGCGCAGCCGTAGGACGCGCGCCTACTGCACGCAGAACTCGTTGTCCTCCGGGTCGCTCATCAGCGTCCATGTCCCGCTCGGTTCCGCGACCTTGCGGAGCACCTTCGCGCCCAGCCCCTCCAGCCGGGCCACCTCCGCGTCGCGGCGGTCCGGTCCGGCGTGCACGTCCAGGTGGAGGCGGTTCTTCACCGTCTTGGACTCGGGGACGTGCTGGAACAGCAGGCGGCGCCCGAGGCCCGTTCCGCTCTCCTGCTCGAACGGGTCGTCGGGGTGCCGGGCCGCCGCCAGGTCGCGCCAGGCCTTCCGGCCGTGGGCGGTCGTCGTGATCGCCTCCGGTACGGCTCCGAGTCCCAGGAGGCGTTCGACCAAGGGGCTGTTGTCCTCGATCTCGTAGCCGAGGGCCGCGGCCCAGAAGCCGGCCTGGGCGTGCGGGTCGGCGCAGTCGATGACGATCTTCCAGTCGAGTGGCATGGCGCCATTCTTACCCGTACGACCCCACGGTGGAGTCGAATTGGTGTTCGGGCGCGGTGGAATTCTCAGCCCGGCCGGACCGACGCCAGCCGGGCGAAGGCCACCACGTTGGACTGGTAGCCGCCCGCACGGCGGTCGTAGGCGCCGCCGCAGGTGAGCAGGCGGAGCTGGGCGTCCTTCGTCGGGCCGTAGACGCGGGCGCTGGGGAAGTCGCTCTTCTCGTACTCCTCGGTGGCGTAGATGCGGAAGGTCGCGATCCTCCGGTCCGCGCGGCGGACGTCCACGGTGGCGCCGGGCGGCAGCGCGTCGAGCCCGGCGAAGGCGGCCGGGCCCGTGGGGGTGTCGACGTGGGCCACCACGATCGCGTTGCCGGGGGACCCCGGCGTCACGCCGTCCCGGTACCAGCCGGCCAGGTCGCGGTCCGCCGGGTCGGGCACGCCGAGCCTGCCCCGGCTGTCCAGGGTCAGGCCCACCAGGGGTGCGCTGACCCGGAGTCCGGGGATGTCGATGCGGACGGGGCGGGCGGCCGGGAGGGGCGCCGCCGCGGACGCGGGGCCGGGCCGGGGGGCGGTCCCGGTGCCGGGCTCCGCGAGGGGGGAGCCCAGCAGCAGGACCAGCGCCGCCGCGGCGGCCGGGACCAGCCCGGCCGCCCCGCCCCGGCGCGGGAACGACCGCCGGGGCGGCCGCTCCCGCGGGAGGCGGGTGCTCAACCGCGCCGGCGCCGCGCGGTGCGGAGCCCGCCGACAGCGGCGGCGACGGCCACCAGCAGCCCGGCCGCGCCGATCGCCAGACCGGCACCGGAGAGGCCGTCGGAGCCGGAGCCGGCCAGGGCGGTGGAGCCGTCACCCGCGTCGACCGGGCCGTTCGGCAGGGGTGCGCCGCCGTTGCCGTGACCGCCCCCGTGGCCGTCGCCATGACCGCCGCCGGGCGGGGTGGGCTTCGGGTGGTGGGGGTGCGTGGGGGAGGGCGAGGGTCCCGGACCCTCGTCGGCGGTGATCCGGCTGTGGCCCGTGGCGCTCACCCCCGTACCCACCGGACCGTCCGTGCCGCCGACGGTGACGGTCAGTTCGGCCGTCACGTCGAGCGGCCCGGTCGGCGCGCCCTCCGCCGCGGCCAGGGTGAACGCGGCCCCGGCCTTTCCGCCCGGCTCCAGCGTGGCGCCCGCCCGGAGGCTGGTCCGCAGTTCACCGGTGAGCGATCCGTCCGTCTGCCGGGTCAGGGGGACCGCGGAGCCCTCGGACATGACGGTCAGCTGGTCCGGCGCCAGCCCGGCCGGTCCCTTGAGCGTCAGACGCGTGCCGATGCCCTGGTACTCGGGGCCGTCCGCCGGGTCGGTGTAGGAGACGTCGGCGGAACGGGGGCCGTCTCCCGCCCTGATCTCCTCCGGGACCGTGAGCGCCGCCGACGCCCGGCCGGTGACGGCGAAGTCCCAGGTGGTGCCCTTGGCGGTGATGTTGTCGACGTACGTGTTCAGCGTGCCGTTCGGGTCGCCGAGCCGGCCGATGTTGGCGATCACCCCGTACGCCCCCTCGCACGCCGTGACGAAGTGCGACAGCGGGGCGTCCCCGCCCGCCGGGATGCCCGCCACGGCCCGCGAGGTCCGCATCACGGAGTCGGCGGTGAGCCGGTACTGCTGCCAGGTGTCCGGCTTCAGCGCGGCGCCCCGCACGTCCGTGTTGTTGCCGGGTTCGAACGACAGGGTGGTGAAGCCGCCGCAGGACGCCGGGAGTTGCAGGTTGGCGCCGATATTGGTGACGCTGGAGCCCTCGGACGCCGTGTACGCCCAGTACGAGAGGCCCGCGTCCAGCAGCGGCCGCATCGGTTCCGGCGTCCACGTCGCGTTGAAGTAGTGCGCGGCCTGGGCCTGTTGCCCGGCCGCGATGGAGAGGCGCAGGCTGCCGTTCAGATAAACCGGGTCGGGCTTCGGGGAGACCTCCTGGACCCCCGGGTCCCGGTCCGGGGTCGTTTCCTGGAGGCGGAGCCAGGGGCCGTCGGGGCCGAGTCCGTCCTGATGGACGGTCACCACCGTGTCGTCCGCGACCGCGTGGGGAGCGGTCCCGCAGACGAGGACGGACACGGCGGACAGGGCGGCGGTGGCGGTCGCGGTACGCAGGAGCGTCCGGGACGTCCCGGACGTGCGCAGGGGTCGGGTCATAAGAGGTGAGGAAAATATAAGCAGCGGGTCATCCGGGGGACGCCCCGCTGTGACGCGCTCAAGCTCGCTCCAATGCCGCACCCTTCAGGTACTCCGCGACGGCCCGGTGGTCCGCGGCCGGCGCGATCAGTCCCACGTGGTTGTCCGGGCGGATCAGGACGAGTACGTCGTCCTCGCCCGGCCCGATGCCGTACGCGGAGCGGGCCCGGCCGTCGTCGTCGGACAGGTCACCGTGCGCGCCGCCCCCGTCCGAGCGGGTCACCGTGTGCGCCCGCAGCTCGTCGCCGTGTGCCGCGGTCGCCTCCCGCAGGGCCGATGCGGTGCCCGCGCCGAAGCCGAGCAGGGTGAAGTGCGGTCCGGCGAAGGTCTCGAACAGCCTGCGGGGCGCTCCGGTGGCCGTGTCGCGGCAGGGCGCGTCCGGCGCGCGGTCGCCCGCGCGCAGCCGGGCGGTGCCGCCGGCGGGGGCCAGGGAGCTCCAGCGGTAGCCGTCGCCCAGGCCGTAGGTCTGCGGGGTGATCGCCGAGTCCAGGCCGCCGCCCGGCTCCTTGATCGCCTCCAGCGTGACCCGCAGCCGCTCCGCGGTGATGTCCAGGGTGCGGGCGGCGATGGGCAGCCGCTCCTCCTCGTACGTGTCGAGCAGCTCCGGCGCCGCCCGGCCGACGGCGACCCGGGCCAGCTTCCAGCCCAGGTTGAACGCGTCCTGGATGCCGGTGTTCATGCCCAGCCCGCCCGCGACGGAGTGCACGTGCGCGGCGTCACCGGCCAGGAACACCCGGCCCACCCGGTAGCGGTCCGCCAAGCGCTCGTTGACCCGGTAGGTGGAGAGCAGGGTGGCCCGCGAGAGGTGGCCGCCGGGCCGTCCGGTGTGCCGGGCGAAGAGCCGCTGGAAGCTCTCCAGCGACGGGGGTACGGGACGGCCGGCGGCGTCCGTCTCGGGGGCGGCCTGGAACCACCAGCCCGACCGGGTGCCGGGGATCGGGCAGAGCATCACGCCGCCGTCCGCGTCGAACCACTGGTGCCAGACGCCGCGGTCCGGCCCCTCCGCCTCGACGTCGCCGCAGACCATCACCTGCTCCTCGTTCGTCTTCCCCTCGAACGGGACGCCGAGCAGCTTGCGCACCGCGCTGTGGCCGCCGTCGCAGCCCACCAGGTACCGGGCCTCGATCTCCCGGCCGCCGGCCAGGGACGCCGTCACGGAGTCGTCGTCCTGGGTCAGCCCCACGAGTTCGGCTCCGAGCCCGACCCGTACGCCGTACTCCGCGAGCCGGGCGCGCAGGATCTCCTCCAGGTGCCACTGGGCGATCAGCCACGGGCGGTCGTAGGGGGTGTCCGGGGTCGGGCGGGCCGTCGCGTACGGGTCGGTTTCGGCGATCACCTCTCCGCCGCGGTACTTGCGCATCGGCAGCGGCGCCGATCCGGCGGCCAGCACCTGTTCGACGACACCGAGGTCCGCCAGGACCTCCAGGGAGCGCGGGTTGGGGCCCTTGGCCCGGGAACTGCGCGGGAACCGCGGGGACTTGTCGATGATCCGTACGTCGATGTCCCGCCGGGCCAGATCGACGGCCAGGGTCAGGCCGGTCGGCCCGGCTCCGGTGATCAGCACGGTGGTCGGGGGCTTGGGCACGCGTACTCCTCGGTTGCCGTTTCCGTTGCGACCCATGGAAACGTAACCGAGTTAAAAAAGCAACCGAGTCAATTATTGTTCGGTGTGCGTCGCGGGGTGGGGCATGGGGTGCGGGTCACGGTGTCGGGGTCGTCACCGCGGAAGGGGGAGGGGGAGCGGAATCGTCCGCGACGAGCTCGGCCGACTTCGCCGCGGCCTGGCGCGCGGCCAGCACCTGCGTCCTCGTGCGCCGCGACGTCCGCAGCGCGTCCCAGGTCAGCAACGTGAGCGCCACCCAGACCAGACCGAAGCCGGCCCACCGCTCGGGCGGCATAGCCTCGTGGAAGTACACGATTCCCAGGATGAACTGGAAGACCGGGGCCAGGTACTGGAGCAGGCCGAGCGTCGAGAGCGGTACGCGGATCGCCGCGGCCCCGAACAGGATCAGCGGCAGGGCCGTCACCACCCCCGTCGAGGCGAGCAGCGCCCCGTGACCGGCGCCCCCGGAGAGGAAGGTCGACTCGCCCCGCGCGCCCAGCCACAGCAGATAGCCGAGCGCGGGCACGAACACCACCGCGGTCTCGGCGGCGAGCGACTCCAGGCCGCCCATGTTGACCTTCTTCTTCATCAGGCCGTACGTCGCGAAGGAGAACGCCAGGACCAGCGAGATCCACGGCGGCTGCCCGTAGCCGATCGCCAGCACGAGCACCGACGCGACGCCGGTGCCGACCGCCACCCACTGCACGGGGCGCAGCCGTTCGCCCAGGAGCAGGACACCCATGGCGATGGTGACCAGCGGATTGATGAAGTAGCCGAGCGAGGCCTCGACGACGTGGCCGTGGTTCACGGACCAGATGTACAGGCCCCAGTTGACGCTTATGACGATCGCGGCGACGGTGATCAGCGCCAGCTTCCGCGGCTGCCGCAGCAGTGCGCCGATCCAGGACCAGCGGCGCAGCGCGAGGAGCGCGATGCCGACGACGCCGAGCGACCAGACCATGCGGTGGGCGAGGATCTCGACCGCGCCGGACGGCTTCAGCAGCGGCCAGAAGAGCGGGACCAGACCCCACAGCCCGTAGGCGGCGAATCCGGACAGGAGCCCGGTCCGCTGTTCGTTCGTCCCCTTCACGGGCCCTCCTGGCAGGTGCGCGCCGACGCTGCGCCGGCCAGACGAAGGTATCCCCGACCGGGCCCGGTGTCATTGCCGTATCGCCAGACGGTCATGACATCGGGTCCGGGGCCCTGGTGCGCCGGCTTCCGCCAGGTGTTCCTCTACTGCTGGGCGACCGCTGCGGCGACGGTCTCGGCGAGCGGGGTCGTCGGGCGGCCGATCAGCCGGGCCAGGTCGCCGTTGGTGCCGGCGAGCCGTCCGCGCCGCGTCGCCTCGTCCACGTCCACCAGGATCGCGGCGAAGTCCGCGGGCAGACCGGCGCCGACCAGGATCTCCTGGTGCGCGGCGGCCGGGACGTCGTTGTGGACGATCTTCTTGCCGGACGCCTTGGCGACCTCTGCGGCGTACTCCTCGAACGACCAGGCGACGTCGCCGCTCAGCTCGTAGGCCTGGCCCAGGTGGCCCTCGCCGGTCAGTACCGCGGCGGCCGCGGCGGCGTAGTCGGCGCGGGGCGCGGAGGCGACCCTGCCCTCGCCCGCGTTGGTCACGACGGCACCGTGGGCCAGTACGGGCGCCAGGTTGGCCGTGTGGTTCTCCGTGTACCAGCCGTTGCGCAGGAAGGTGTACGGCAGTCCGGAGCCGAGGATCAGCTGCTCGGTCGCCTTGTGCTCGTCGGCCAGCAGGAAGTCCGCGTCGGGGCCGCCCAGGACGCCCGTGTACGCGAGCTGCGCCACGCCCGCCGCCTTGGCCGCGTCGATGACGGCTGCGTGCTGCGCGACCCGGCTGCCGACCTCGCTGCCGGAGATCAGCAGGACCCGGTCACCGGCGCGGAAGGCGCCGGTCAGGGTCTCCGGCCGGTTGTAGTCGGCGATCCGGAGCTCCACGCCGCGGGCGGCCAGGCCGGCCGCCTTCTCCTTGTCGCGGACGACGGCGGCGATCCCGTCGGCGGGTGTGGTGGTCAGCAGCTGGTCGATGACCAGTCGGCCGAGCTCTCCGGTGGCTCCGGTGACGACGATGCTCATGGGGTCTCGCTCCTCTTTAGGTGCTTCTGTTCTGTTCGTGCGTTCTGTTACTCACCCTAAAGGCGGCACTAACCGAAAGAAAGTACCCACTTTGAAGTAAGGTACTGGTATGAGCGTAAGTAACGTGGAGAGGCAGCCGGAGGCGCGCCGGCCGGATGAGCACAGGCCGACCGTGCGGGAGCTGATCGCGTGGGAACCGAGTGTGCGGGAGCCGTTGTGTCCGTCCCGGGTGGTGCTCGAACACGTCACCAGCCGCTGGGGGGTCCTGGTGCTCGCCGCCCTGCTGGAGCGCTCGTTCCGCTTCAGCGAGCTGCGCCGCGAGGTCGGCGGGGTCAGCGAGAAGATGCTGTCGCAGACGCTCCGGACGCTGGAGCGCGACGGCTTCGTGGACCGGGACGCCAAGCCGGTCATCCCGCCCCGGGTGGACTACACGCTCACCGCGATGGGCCGGGAGGCCGCCGAGCAGGTGTGGGGCCTGGCGCGCTGGTCGGAACGGCACCTGGACGCGGTGGACGCGGCACGCGCCGCGTACGACGCGAGCGACCGGGGTTCCGGCTGAGAGGTCTCCGAGCCGGTGCCGGGCGGGTCAGCCCGGCTGTTTCCGGTGCCGGTCCTCCATGGCCCGCAGCGCCCGTGAGACGTCGAAGGGCAGGATCGTCACCACGACGTGCGGCAGCTGTGTCAGCGTCTTGGCCATCTTCTCGCCGGTGCCCCGGTGCAGCAGCTTCCCGAGTGCGTTGCTGTACGTCCGCCGGGGCACCAGGACCGTCAGCCAGGTCTCGCCGTCCTCGGTGCTGCGGTACGCGAGCTCCTTCATCGCGTGGCGCAGCCGCCGGTCCGGGCACGCCACCAGCTCCAGCGGGACGGCGGTGGCGGCCGTCTCCTCCCAGCGGGCGGCCAGCCGCCTGGCGTACTCCTCGTCGATCGCGAAGTGCACCGCCCGGATCTCGTCGGGCCGCAGCTCATGGGCGTACCGCAGGGACATCAGCGTCGCCAGGTCGAGCGCCTCGACCAGGACGAGGACCAGATGGCGGCTGTACACCGCCCGGTCCGCGCCCGGGGCCTGGATGCCCTGGAGCGCGGCGGCCTCGCGCCGGTACTCGCGGTTGATCCGCATGAGCGTCCACACCCCCAGCGGGAAGACCACCACGACCAGCCAGGCGCCCTCGGTGAACTTGGTGACCGCGAAGATCAGCACGACGGCGGCCGAGGTGACCGCCGCGAGCCCGTTGAGCGTGACCTTCGCCCTGCGGTACCGGTCCCGGCGCCGCAGGTGGTAGACGGTGAGGCCGGCCCCCGCCATGGTGAACGCGGTGAACACCCCGATCGCGTAGAGCGCCACCAGCTTGTCCACGCTGGCACCGGTCGCCAGGAGCAGCGCCAGGGAGACGACGGTCAGCGCGATGATGCCGTTGGAGAACGCGAGGCGGTGCCCGCGCCGGGTCAGTACCCGTGGCAGGAACCGGTCCTCGGCGACGAAGCTGGCCAGGTAGGGGAAGCCGGTGAACGGGGTGTTGGCGCCCGTGTAGAGGACCAGCGCGGTCGCCAGCTGCACGAAGACCAGCCCGACCGTGCCGACGGCCCCGCTGCCGAAGGCGAGGTGGGCCTCCTGCGCGATGACGGTCGGCGTGCCGTCCGTGTACGGGACGGCATGGGTGTAGTGCGCCAGCGTGGAGACACCGAGTACGAGGATGCCGAGGATCACGCTCATGGTGACGAGGGTGCGGCGCGCGTTGCGGCCCTGGGGCTCACGGAACGCGGAGATGCCGTTGGAGATCGCTTCGAGCCCGGTGAGGGACGAGCCGCCGTTGGCGAACGAGCGCAGCACGATGAAGAGCGAGGCGCCGTAGAGCCAGCCGTCGCCCGGGGTGCCGAGCGGCACGACCCCGGCGGCGTGCAGATCGGCGTGCGGCAGCCCGCCGGTGAGCCCGCGCACCGCGGAGGCGGCCAGGATCAGGCCGACGGCGGCCATGAAGAGGTAGGCGGGCAGCGCGAAGAGCCGCCCCGCCTCGCGGACCCCGCGCAGGTTCCCGTACGCGAGGATCACGATCACGCCGACGGAGACCGGCAGCTGGAGGTGGTCGATGCCGGTGAACTGGTTGCCGGCCAGATGGGCGAGCGAGATGAGGGCGTTGGTGCCGGCCGAGACCTGTACGGCGACGGTGACGATGTAGTCGACGAGCAGCGCCACGGCGGCGATCTGCGCGACGTTCGGCCCGAAGTTCTCCCGGGCGACGACGTACGACCCGCCCGCCCGGGTGTAGATCATCACCACATCGCTGTAACAGAGCGTCAGCAGCAGCAGGACCAGCAGGATCGCGAAGGTCACCGGCATGATCATCGTGAACGCGGCGGCGCCGACGACGGGCACGAGGACCCGGAGCATCTCCTCGGAGCCGTACGCGGACGAGCTGATGCAGTCGGAGGCGAGCACCCCCAGAGCCGTCCGGTTGTTCAGCTTCTCGTCACTGATGTGCTCGGTGGTCAGCGGCTTGCCGAGCAGGTGTCGTTTGATGCGGTACGCCGGACGGTCCAGGGTCATGGCCACATGGTGCGCGGATGCCGGCCGGAGCCCGGCCCGCAATCGCCGGACGCCCGGAAAGTCAGCCGTTCGGCAACGCGAAGCGGCCCCCGGGGGTGTACTCCCGGAGGCCGCTTCACCTCGCCGGACAGGGCGGACGGCGGTGGTTACCCGACCACGGTCCAGTTGTCGTTGCCCGCGAGCAGCGCGCCCAGGTCGCCCTTGCCGTCCCGCTCGACGGCGGTGTCCAGCTGCTCGGCCATCTGTGTGTCGTAGACCGGCCGTTCGACGCTGCGCAGCACCCCGATCGGGGTGTGGTGCAGGGTGTCCGGGTCGGCGAGCCGGGACAGCGCGAACGCGGTGTTCGGGTTGGCGGCGTGCGCGTCGTGGACCAGGATCTGCGAGCGGTTCTCCTCGGTGACCTCGACCACCGACAGATCACCCGTCCGCGCATCCCTGACGACGCCCTTGGCGCTGTCGGTGCCGAAGAGGATCGGCTGCCCGTGCTCCAGCCGGATCACGGCCTCCTGGGCCTGCTCCCGGTCCTTGAGGACCTCGAACGCGCCGTCGTTGAAGATGTTGCAGTTCTGGTAGATCTCCACCAGCGCCGTGCCGGGGTGGTCGGCCGCCGCGCGCAGCACGCTCGTGAGGTGCTTGCGGTCGGAGTCGACCGTACGGGCGACGAAGGACGCCTCCGCGCCGATCGCCAGCGACACCGGGTTGAAGGGGGCGTCCAGCGATCCCATCGGCGTCGACTTGGTGATCTTCCCGACCTCCGAGGTGGGGGAGTACTGGCCCTTGGTGAGCCCGTAGATCCGGTTGTTGAAGAGGAGGATCTTCAGGTTGACGTTCCGGCGCAGGGCGTGGATGAGGTGGTTGCCGCCGATGGAGAGCGCGTCGCCGTCACCGGTGACCACCCAGACGGACAGGTCCCGCCGGGAGGAGGCGAGCCCGGTGGCGATGGCCGGGGCGCGGCCGTGGATCGAGTGCATCCCGTAGGTGTTCATGTAGTACGGGAAGCGGGAGGAGCAGCCGATGCCGGAGACGAAGACGATGTTCTCCTTCGCCAGACCCAGTTCGGGCATGAAGCCCTGCACGGCGGCGAGGACCGCGTAGTCGCCGCAGCCGGGGCACCAGCGCACTTCCTGGTCGGACTTGAAGTCCTTCATCGACTGCTTGGCCTCGGACTTCGGCACCAGCTGAAGGAGTTCGTTGGTCTCGGTCGCGGCCTCGCTTCCGGTCCCGGTCTCTGTCGCGGGCTGGAGGAGTTCATTGGTCTCAGGCATCGATGGCCTCCTTGAGGGCCGTCGCGAGCTGCTCGGCCTTGAACGGCATGCCGTTGACCTGGTTGTAACTCTGCGCGTCCACCAGGTACTTGGCCCGGATGAGCATGGCCAGCTGCCCGAGGTTCATCTCCGGGACGACCACCTTGTCGTAACGCTTCAGCACCTCGCCGAGATTCCGCGGGAACGGATTGATATGGCGCACATGTGCCTGGGCGATGGGGTGTCCGGCGGCGCGCAGCCGGCGGACGGCGGCGGTGATGGGGCCGTAGGTGGAGCCCCAGCCCAGGACCAGCGTCCGGGCCTCCGCGGGGTCGTCGACCTCCACGTCCGGGACCTCGATGCCGTCGATCTTGGCCTGCCGGGTGCGGACCATGAAGTCGTGGTTGGCGGGGTCGTAGGAGATGTTGCCGGTGCCGTCCTGCTTCTCGATGCCGCCGATGCGGTGTTCGAGGCCGGGGGTGCCGGGGATCGCCCAGGGGCGGGCCAGGGTCTGCGGGTCGCGCTTGTACGGCCAGAAGACCTCGGTGCCGTCGGCCAGCTCGTGGTTCGGGCCGCCGGCGAACTGGACGCGCAGGTCCGGGAGCCCCCCGACCTCCGGGATGCGCCAGGGCTCCGAGCCGTTGGCCAGGTAGCCGTCGGAGAGGAGGAAGACCGGGGTGCGGTACGTCAGGGCGATCCGGGCGGCGTCGAGCGCCGCGTCGAAGCAGTCCGCCGGGGTCTTCGGAGCCACGATCGGCACCGGGGCCTCGCCGTTGCGCCCGAACATCGCCTGGAGCAGGTCGGCCTGTTCGGTCTTGGTGGGCAGACCGGTGGAGGGGCCGCCGCGCTGGATGTCGATGATCAGCAGCGGCAGTTCGAGGGAGACGGCGAGCCCGATGGTCTCCGACTTCAGCGCCACCCCCGGCCCCGAGGTGGTCGTCACCCCGAGCGCACCGCCGAACGCGGCGCCCAGCGCGGCACCGATGCCCGCGATCTCGTCCTCGGCCTGGAAGGTCCGCACACCGAAGTTCTTGTGCTTCGACAGCTCGTGCAGGATGTCGGAGGCCGGGGTGATGGGGTACGAGCCCAGATAGACCGGCAGGTCCGCCTGCCGGCCCGCGGCGATCAGCCCGTAGGACAGCGCGAGGTTCCCCGAGATGTTGCGGTACGTGCCGGTGGGGAAGGCATGGGAGGCCGGGGCCACCTCGTAGCTGACCGCGAAGTCCTCGGTGGTCTCCCCGAAGTTCCAGCCGGCCCGGAACGCGGCCACGTTCGCCTCGGCGATCTGCGGCTTCTTGGCGAACTTGGCCCGCAGGAAGGTCTCGGTTCCCTCGGTCGGCCGGTGGTACATCCAGGAGAGCAGCCCGAGCGCGAACATGTTCTTGGAGCGCTCGGCCTCCTTGCGGGGGAGCCCGAACTCCTTCAGCGCCTCGATGGTGAGGGTGGTCAGCGGCACCGGATGGACGTTGTACGCCTCCAGCGAGCCGTCCTCCAGCGGACTGGTCAGATACCCGACCTTGGCCATCGGCCGTTTGGTGAACTCATCGGTGTTCACGATGATTTCGGCGCCGCGCGGCACATCGGCGATATTCGCCCTGAGCGCGGCCGGGTTCATCGCGACGAGCACGTTGGGCGCGTCGCCGGGGGTCAGGATGTCGTGGTCGGCGAAATGCAGCTGGAACGACGACACACCCGGCAGGGTGCCTGCGGGGGCCCGGATCTCGGCGGGGAAGTTCGGCAGGGTGGAGAGGTCGTTCCCGAAGGAAGCGGTCTCCGAGGTGAACCGGTCACCCGTGAGCTGCATACCGTCACCGGAGTCACCCGCGAAACGGATGATCACCCGGTCCAGACGGCGGATCTCTTTGTCCCCGTTGCCTGCTGCGGACTGGGGGGCACGCTGTCCCCCTACGAGCGCCTCACTGGCCTCATCGGCCTGTTCGGCTGGGCTACTGACCTGGCTGGTCACTTACTGGACCTCCCTCGGCGCGGCGGCTCGGAACCATCCGGCCCGCCGGCGGTCCCAGGCCCCACCCTACGTCTGTAAGGGGCGCCTTCCTCTGGCTGATCACATGATGGACGGCGTGTTGAGATGCTTTTCGGCGCTGTTCCGGCATGATTCATCAGCCGCCCGGTTCCTCGTCGGACCTTCGCTGGAGGGGCGGCGGAGCGAGTCGCCGGCTTCCCTGTCCGGCTCTTCGGTCCGGACGCCGCCGGGACCGCCCCGGCAACTATCTGACAGAGTGTCAGATAGTTGGCCCCGGCATCAGGGATTCGGACCGGCGTCAGGGATTCAGGCCCGCGTCGGGAAGTCGGGCCGACGTCAGGAATTCAGATAGGTCAGCACGGCCAGCACCCGCCGGTGGTCGCCGACGCTGGGGGACAGCCCGAGCTTCTGGAAGATGTTGCTCACGTGCTTCTCCACCGCGCCGTCGCTCACCACCAGCTGCTTGGCCACCGCCGAGTTCGTCCGACCCTCCGCCATCAGGCCGAGGACCTCGCGCTCACGGGGCGTCAGCCCGGCCAGCACGTCCTGCTTACGGCTCCGGCCCAGCAGCTGCGCCACCACCTCGGGGTCCAGCGCCGTACCGCCCTGCGCCACCCGCACCACCGCGTCCACGAACTCCCGGACCTCGGCGACCCGGTCCTTCAGCAGATACCCCACGCCCCGGCTGGACCCGGCCAGCAGCTCGGTCGCGTACTGCTCCTCGACGTACTGCGAAAGGACCAGCACCCCGATCCCCGGATACTCCTTGCGCAGCCGCACCGCGGCCCGCACGCCCTCGTCCGTGTGGGTCGGCGGCATCCGTACGTCGGCCACCACCACATCGGGCAGCGCGTCCTGCGCGGCGAGGTCGCTCACCGTCTTGATCAGCGCCTCCGCGTCCCCGACCCCTGCCACGACGTCATGACCCAGATCGGTCAGCAGCCGGGTGAGTCCTTCCCGGAGCAGCACCGAATCCTCGGCGATGACCACACGCACCCTGTCCTCCACCACGACGTCCTTTTCCCCCACTGCTCGCTGTTCCCCACCCGTATGCCGTTCAGCATCCAGCATCCCAGTATCGGCGGTGACGGCGAGGGCGTTCGAAGGGTTGCGTCGCCCCGGGAAGCCCGTGAGGGGGAGAGGAGAGGGGGAGAGGGGTGGTCAGCCGCGCCAGGGCAGCTCGGCCGTGATCCTGGTCGGGCCGCCCACCGGGGACTCGACGAGCAGGATCCCGTCCACCGCGTCCAGCCGCTCGGTCAGACCGGCGAGCCCGCTGCCCGACGTCAGACCGGCGCCGCCGCGCCCGTCGTCGGTGACCTGGAGCATCAGCCGGTCCGCCGTCCGCCACACGTCGACGGACGCGCGGGTGGCGTGGGCGTGCTTGCTGACGTTCTGGAGCAGCTCCGACACGGTGAAGTACGCGATGCCCTCGATGGCCTGCGCGGGCCGGGAGGCGAGGTCGACCTCGACGTTGACCGGGACGGTGCAGCGGGAGGCGATGGCGGAGAGGGCGGCGTCGAGGCCGCGGTCGGTGAGGACGGCGGGGTGGATGCCCCGGGCCAGGTCGCGGAGTTCCTGGAGGGCGACCTTGACCTCGCCGTGGGCCTCGTCGACCATCCGGGCGGCGGCCTCGGGGTCGTCGGTGAGCTTCTCCTTCGCCAGCCCCAGATCCATGGCGAGGGCGACGAGGCGGGCCTGTGCGCCGTCGTGGAGGTCGCGTTCGATGCGGCGCAGGTCGGCGGCTGCCGTGTCCACGACCACACCCCGGTCCGACTCCAGCTCCGTGACCCGGGTCGCCAGCTTCGACGGACTCAGCAGCCCGGCCACCATCAGCCGGTCCACCGAGGCGAGGCCCCGGATGATCCACGGGCTGATCAGGACGACTCCCAGCCCGATGGCGCTGGTGGCCGCCAGGTCGAGGGAGGAGTCCAGGTAGACCTGGTGGCCGGCGTCCCCGTACAGCTGGATGCCGCTGGCCCCCACATGCGTCGGGAAGACCCAGTGCCACAACGGGTACGTGAGGGCCGCCCAGCCCCACGCCCAGAACGTCAGCGACACAGAGAAGGCGAAGACGGCCCACGGGAGGTGCAGCACCGCGTAGAGCAGGTGCCGCCAGGACACCCCGCTCTTCAGGACCGCCCCGACCCAGGACATCAGGCCGCCGGTCCGGCCCCGTACCGGCGCGGGGGCGGGCACGTACAGCTTCAGCAGGCCACGGGCCCTGGCCCGCTCCACCGCGCCGAAGCCGCGGCACACGGTCAGGCCGAAGGCCAGGACGGGAATCCCCAGGAAGGTGATGAGCAGGCCCGCGCTCAACGACGTCATGGTGACCGCGAAGGCGAACAGCACGACGCCGATCGGCAGGCTCAGCAGCAGATAGGCGAACTCGCGCCAGGTCCGGGCCTCGACGGGGGCGCGCAGCCAGGCCGGGAAGAAGTGCCTCTCCGCGGTGCGGTCCCCGAGGCCGGTTCCCGGTCGATCATCGTCCCGGGTGTCGGGTCCGTATGTCGTGGCCATGGGTTCCGTCCGTTTCTTCCGCGTCCGTGAGGCCGGCTCTGTCTGCTGTGGGTACTCGCTGTGCGTACTCGCTGCGCGTGCGTACTTCAAGTGTGCTGTCGCGGTGAGCCGCCCACCATGAGGGCGGTATCCCTCTCCGACCGGGGGTTTTCCCCACCCCCTGCGCCGGCCGCGGATCTCAGCCCCGCTCGGCCGTGCGGGTCCGGCCCGTGCCGGCCGCCGCCGCGCCCTTCTCGTCGTCCCGGTCGCGCCAGGGCAGTTCCGCGGTGACCGTCGTCGGGCCGCCGGGCGGGGAGTCGAGGACGAACAGGCCGTCGACGGCCCCCAGTCGCTCGGCCAGCCCCGACATCCCCGTACCGCCGTCCAGCGAGGCGCCGCCCCGTCCGTCGTCGGTGACCTGGATCAGCAGCCGGTCCGCCGTCCGCCACACGTCGACGGACGCCGTGCGCGCCCCGCTGTGCTTGCTGACGTTCTGGAGCAGTTCGGACACGGTGAAGTACGCGATCCCCTCGATGGCCTGCGCCGGCCGCCCCGGCAGATCCACCCCCACTGTCACGGGGACGGTGCAGCGGGAGGCGATGGCGGAGAGGGCGGCGTCGAGGCCGCGGTCGGTGAGGACGGCGGGGTGGATGCCCCGGGCGAGATCGCGGAGTTCCTGGAGGGCGACCTTGACCTCGCCGTGGGCCTCGTCGACCATTCGGGCGGCGGCCTCGGGGTCGTCGGTCAGCTTCTCCTTCGCCAGCCCGAGCCCCATGGCGAGGGCGACGAGGCGGGCCTGTGCGCCGTCGTGGAGGTCGCGTTCGATGCGGCGCAGGTCGGCGGCTGCCGTGTCCACGACCACACCCCGGTCCGACTCCAGCTCGGCGATCCGGCGTTCCAGCTCGTCGGAGGGCGAGAGCAGCCCGCGCACCATGCCCCGGTCGGCGTTGGACAGGAACCGCGCCGTGTAGGGGAGCACCGGCCACAGGACGAAGAGGCTCACGAACGTCACCACGAAGGTGAGCACGCCCCACGGGAGCCGGATGAAGGAGTACAGCACCGCGCGCCAGCCCACCGGGTCCTTCAGGCTCGACCACAGCCAGGAGAAGAACCCCTCCTCCCGGCGGACCAGGGCCATCGGACTCGGCTCGTCGATCCGCACCCCGAGCAGCCCGCGCGCCCGGCCCCGCTCGGCCCGGCCGAGCAGCCGCGAACCCTGCAGCCCGGCGGCCAGCAGGGGCAGACCGACCACCGTGACCGCGAGCCCCACACCGACGGCGACCATGATCACCGTGTAGACGAACCCGACGACCGCCATCGGGAAGTTGGCGAGGAGATGCGCGATCTCCTTCCAGGTGCACGCGTCGAGGGCGAAGCGGACGGGCGGCGGCCGGTCGTTGTCGGGTACCTGGGGGCTCATGGTCATATGCCCAGCCTGCCGGGTGAGGCACCCGGACGCCATGGTGCTCATGGGTGGCGACGAAGTGGGGATAACCCCACCAGTTCCCCGACGCGGCTGCTTACCGTTCCTTTACAGGGCCTAGACTCCCGTGCGTACAGATCGTCGGAGAGGTTCGAGGGAGCGAGGGGCGGACGTGGCGGACGTTGCGGACCTGCCGGGACCGGCCGTTCTCGCGTCGGAGTACTTCCACAGCTACTCGGTCGTCGGACTGCTCGCCGTGGTCGGGGTGCTGTTCGTCGCCGTCGCCTTCGGCACCGGCCGGCTGATGCGTCCCGTGGTCCCGACGCCGGAGAAATTCCTCACGTACGAGTGCGGCGTGGACCCCGTGGGGGAGGGCTGGGCCCACACCCAGGTCCGTTACTACGTGTACGCGTTCCTGTACGTGGTCTTCGCCGTCGACTCGATCTTCCTGTTCCCGTGGGCGACCGTCTTCGCCGCGCCCGGATACGGCGCGACGACGCTGGTGGAAATGTTCATCTTCCTCGGTTTCCTGGCCGTGGGACTGCTCTACGCATGGAAGAAGGGCGTCCTCGAATGGACGTGACGAGCCCGTCGTCAACCGGTCAGCCGCAGTCGGGACCGGAGCCGGAGCCGGGTTCCGTACCCGTGCCCGCAGCCGATCCCGTACCCACGTTCCTTCCTGAGCCGAAGCGGCTGGGCGTGCTGTCCCGGCTCGCACCCGAGCCGATGAAGGTGGTCCTCAACTGGGGCCGCCGCTACAGCCTGTGGGTCTTCAACTTCGGACTCGCCTGCTGCGCCATCGAGTTCATCGCCGCCTCCATGGCGCGCCACGACTTCATCCGGCTCGGCGTGATCCCGTTCGCCCCGGGCCCCCGCCAGGCCGACCTGATGATCGTCTCCGGCACGGTGACGGACAAGATGGCCCCCGCGGTGAAGCGGCTGTACGAGCAGATGCCCGAGCCCAAGTACGTCATCTCCTTCGGCGCCTGCTCCAACTGCGGCGGCCCGTACTGGGATTCGTACTCGGTGACGAAGGGCGTCGACCAGATCATCCCGGTGGACGTCTACGTTCCTGGCTGCCCGCCCCGGCCCGAGGCCCTGCTCCAGGGCATCCTCAAGCTCCAGGAGAAGATCGCGCGCGAGTCGCTGGGCGAGCGCTACGCGAACGACGGCGCGACCCGCCCCTCCACCGCCGCGCTGCGCAGCGGACTGGTCGCCGCGCCTCAGGCACCTCAGACGCCTCAGGCACCGCAGGCACCGTCCGCGCCGGACGCCTCCGGGGAGGAGCCGAAGTGACGGCCGCCGAGAGCTACGACCGGCTGCCGGACGCCGTGACCGAGATCTTCGGCGAGGACGCCACGGCGGAGCAGGCGTACGACCTGCTGACCGTCGATGTGCCGCCCGCCTCCTGGATCGCCGCGCTGGAAACGGCGCGTGACGGACTCGGCTGTACCTATTTCGACTGGCTGAGCGCCGTGGACGAACCGGGCACGGGCTTCCGGGTCTGCGCCCACCTCGCCGCGCTGCCCGACCGTTCCGCACCCGGTCCGACGGTCCGGCGGCTGCTGGTCCGCACGACCGTTCCGCACGAGGCGGCCGTGCTGCCCAGCGCGATCGGCGTCTACGCGGGTGCCGGCTGGCACGAGCGCGAGACCCACGAGATGTTCGGCATCGCCTTCGACGGCCACCCGCACCTGGTCCCCCTGCTGCTGCCCGAGGGCTTCGAGGGACACCCCCTGCGCAAGGACTTCGTCCTGGCGGCCCGCGTGGCCAAGGCCTGGCCGGGCGCCAAGGAGCCGGGCGAGTCGGAGCACGGCGGCCCGAAGCGCCGCACGATGCTGCCGCCCGGCGTCCCCGACCCGAACGAATGGGGCCCGCTGAAGGGCCAGCTCCCGCCTGCCCCCGCCCGTCCCGCCCGCACGGCGAGGCCCGCGGGCGACCGCCCGGCCCGCCGCACCCGCAGCGCGAGCGACGGTTCGGCGGGCCAGCAGCCGGTCACGCCGCCGACATCGGGCGCGGACGGTACTGGTGGCGCGGATACCGGTGCTGCCGGGGCCGCTGCCACTACTGGTGCTGCCGGTGCTGCTGGTACGGAGCCGGCGCGCAGGACAGGGCCGCCGCGTCGCACCCGTACCGCGTCCCAGGGCTCGGCGTCCCAGAGCTCGGCGGACCAGCCGCCGGTGGGCGACGCGGCCGGGGGCGGGACGCCTTCCGGCCCGGCTCCGGCCACGGACGCGCCGTGGCACAACGCCCGCCCGGCCTTCGACGACGCACCGGACGCCGGGACTTCGGACACGGCCACCCCTCACACCCCCCGCGCACCCGAAGCACCCGACACTCCTGAAGCACCAGAGACCTCTGCGACTACCGAAGCACCCGAGACACCAGACGCCCCTGAAACTCCCGAGACTCCCGACACACCCGCCGGAGGCGATACCGAGTGAACGACGTACTGGACGTCGCCCTCCGCCTCGTCATCGTGTTCGCGGTGTTCATGGTCGTCCCCCTCGTCGTGGGCCAGACCGAACACAAGGTGATGGCCCACATGCAGGGCCGCCTGGGTCCGATGTACGCCGGTGGCTTCCACGGCTGGGCCCAGCTCGTCGCGGACGGCGTGAAGTTCGTGCAGAAGGAAGACATCGTCCCGGCCGACGCGGACCGCCGCGTCTTCCAGCTCGCCCCCGCCGTCGCGCTGCTCCCGTACCTCCTCGTGCTCGTCGCCATCCCGATCGGCCCCGGCGAGGGCGCGGTCGGCCAGGTCGTCGACGCGGGCATCTTCTTCGTGCTCGCCGTGATGGGCATCGGCGTCCTCGGCTCGCTCATGGCGGGCTGGGCGTCGGCCAACAAGTTCTCGCTGCTCGGCGGTCTCCGTACCGCCGCTCAGCTGCTCGCGTACGAGCTGCCGATGCTGCTCGCCGCCGCCTCCGTGGCGATGGCGGCCGGCACGGTCTCGCTCCCCGGCATCCTCGACGCCTTCGAGTGGTGGTGGCTGCCCTGGCAGATCACCGGGGCCCTGGTCTTCTTCGTGGCCGGACTCGCCGAACTCCAGCGCCCGCCCTTCGACATGCCGGTCGCCGACTCGGAGATCATCTTCGGTGCCTACACCGAGTACACCGGCCTCCGCTTCGCCCTGTTCCTGCTCGCCGAGTACGCGGGCATCGTCGTGCTGTGCGCACTGACCACCGTGCTCTTCCTCGGCGGCTGGCACGGCCCGCTGGGCGCCGACGGACTGGGCTGGGTCTGGACGCTCCTGAAGACCGCCGTCCTCGCCTTCGTCGTCATCTGGCTGCGCGTGAGCTATCCCCGTCTCCGCGAGGACCAGCTGCAGAAGCTCGCCTGGACCGTCCTCATCCCGCTCGCTCTCGCGCAGATCGCGCTCACCGGCATCGTGAAGGTGGCGATCAACTAGTGCCCCCGATCCCCGGCGCAGGCCTGGCCAAGGGTCTCGCCGTCACCCTGCGGACGATGACGAAGAAGACCGTCACCGCCCAGTACCCGGACGTGCAGCCCGAACTGCCGCCCCGCTCCCGCGGCGTCATCGCGCTGTTCGAGGAGAACTGCACGGTCTGCATGCTCTGCGCCCGAGAGTGCCCCGACTGGTGCATCTACATCGACTCCCACAAGGAGACGGTGCCCGCCGCGGCCCCCGGCGGGCGCGAGCGGAGCCGCAATGTGCTGGACCGCTTCGCCATCGACTTCTCGCTCTGCATGTACTGCGGGATCTGCATCGAGGTGTGCCCGTTCGACGCGCTCTTCTGGTCGCCGGAGTTCGAGTACGCGGAGACGGACATCCTCGAACTCACCCATGAGCGCGACAAGCTCCGCGACTGGATGTGGACGGTGCCGGAGCCGCCGGCCCTCGACCCGGCGGCCGAGGAACCGAAGGAGATCGCCGCCGCCCGCAAGACGGCGGAGAAGCTCCGGACCCAGCGCGAGCAGGAGGCCGCCGCCGCGGCCGGCCCGCCCGCCCCGGCCGATTCCTCCGCGACGGACCAGGAGGGCCGGGCGTGATCACCGCCACCGCGACCGCGACCACCCTCGCCACCGCCCCGGGCGCCTCCGGACCCGTCTTCGGCCTCACCGAGAGCCACCCCGGCTTCCTCTCCCCGTCCGGTATCGAGATCGCGTTCGTGCTGGTCGGGATCGTCACCCTCGGCGCGGCCCTCGTCACCGTCACGACCCGACAGCTGGTGCACGCGGCCCTCTGGCTGATCGTGACGCTCGGCGGCCTCGCCGTCGAGTACCTCCTGCTCACGGCGGAGTTCATCGCCTGGGTGCAGGTACTGATCTACGTCGGTTCCGTCGTCGTCCTCCTGCTGTTCGGCCTGATGCTCACCAGGGCCCCCATCGGCCGTTCCCCGGACGCCGATTCGGAGAACCGCCTGCCCGCCCTCGCGGTGGCCGTCGCCGCCGCCGGAACCCTCGTCTGGGTCGTCGTGGACGCGTTCCGCACCACCTGGATCGAGCTGGACGGGCCGGTCCAGGGGTCCACCGAAGCCACCGGAGCCTTCCTCTTCCGGCACTGGGTGCTCCCCTTCGAGGCGCTCTCGGTTCTCCTGCTCGCCGCCCTCGTCGGCGCGGTCGTCCTGTCCCGCAAGGGCCGAGAGGACAAGAGCTGATGCACCTCGCCTACCCCGCCGTGCTCGCCGTCCTCCTCTTCTGCGCCGGGCTCTACGGAGTGCTCGCGCGCCGCAACGCGATCCTGGTCCTGATGTCCGTCGAGCTGATGCTCAACGCCGTCAACCTCAACCTGGTCGCCTTCGACGTGTGGCTCCGCGACGCCCTGCACTCCGGCCAGGCCCTCACCCTGTTCACCATCGCCGTCGCGGCGGCGGAGATCGGTATCGGCCTGGCCATCGTCCTCGCCGTCTACCGCAACCGCGGCAGCTCCGACATCGACCGACTCCGCGACACCGCCGAGACCGACGAGGCCGAGACCCTCCCGGACGGCGACGGCGGTGACGACGGCGGCACCGCCTCCGGCACCGAAGACCAGGCCACTGCTCCGGCAGGGAAGGCAAAGAAGGCAGAGGCCACCCCGTGACCACCACGACCCTCGCCGTCCTCGTCCCCCTCCTCCCGTTCCTGGGAGCGGCGGCCGGACTCCTGCTCGGACGCGGCGCCCCCGGATTCGTCCGCCCGCTCGCGGTACTGCCCTCCCTCGTCTCCCTCGTCATCGCGGCCGTCGTCGCGGCCCGCCAGGGCGGCGGACGGGCCATCGACGCCGCGACCCAGCTCACCCCCACCGGCTCGGTCCCGGTCGACCTCGCCCTGCACCTCGACGGCTTCGCGGTCCTCGTCGCCGTCCTGGTCGCCCTCGTGGCGAGCTGCGTGCAGATCTACTCGACCGCGTACCTGCGCGACGACCCCCGCTACCCCTCGTACGCGGCCCTCGTCTCCCTCTTCACCTCCGCGATGCTGCTCGTCGTCTACTCCGGCGACCTGATGGTGCTCCTGGTCGGCTGGGAGGTCATGGGCATCTGCTCGTACTTCCTGGTCGGCCACTACTGGGAGACGCCAGAGGCCCGCGCGGCCTCCCTCAAGGCCTTCCTGATCACCAAGCTCGGCGACGTCCCCTTCCTCATCGGCCTGTTCGCCCTCGCCGCCGACACGGGCACCTTCCGCATCACCGGCATCCTGGGCTCCGTCGCCCACGGCGGCCTCGACCACCCCACCGTGATCGCCCTGCTCCTCCTCGCCGGTGTCGCGGGCAAGTCCGCGCAGTTCCCCCTGCACACCTGGCTGCCCGACGCGATGGCCGGCCCCACCCCCGTGTCCGCGCTGATCCACGCCGCGACGATGGTCGCCGCCGGGATCTACTTCGTGGCCCGGCTGCTCCCCGTGTTCGCCGCCTCGGGCGCGGCGCTCGTCGTCCTCGCCGTCATGGCCGCCGTCACGATGATCGGCTCCGGACTCGCGGCCCTCGCCCAGGACGACATCAAGCGCGTCCTCGCCTACTCCACGATCGGGCAGCTCGGCTACATGTCCGGCGCCCTGGCCGTCGGCGACCGGGGTGCCGCCGTCTTCCACCTCCTCTCGCACGGTGCGTTCAAAGCCGTCCTCTTCCTCGCCGCGGGCGTCGTCATCCACGCCGCCGGCACCAACTCACTGGCCGCCATGTCCCGCATGGGCGGCCTGGCCAAGCGCATCCCCGACGCCTACTGGACGATGACCGTCGCGCTCCTCGCGCTGGCCGCCATCCCGCCGTTCGCCGGCTTCTTCTCCAAGGAAGCCGTCCTCGTCGCCGCCGAGCACACCGCCCTCGGCGACCGCCACGTCGCCCCGGCCGCCGCCGGCTGGACCGTCCTGGTCGCCGGACTCCTGGCCGCCGTCCTCACCGCCGCGTACGCCACCCGGCTCTGGCTCCTCGCCTTCCGGGGCCGCGGCGCCGAGGCCCCCGACCACGGCAGGCAGCCCGTCGCCATGACCTCGGTCCTCTGGGTCCTGGCCGTCCCCACCATCGCCCTCGGACTCACCGCCGGTGTCATCGGCGACTGGTTCGACGGCCACCGCCTCACCCCGTCGCTGACCACCGCGGTCCTCTCCACCGGCGTCGGCCTCGTCGGCGGCCTGGTCACCTACGGGGCCTGGCGCCACACCACGGCACTGGCCGCCCGGACCCCCATGGGCTCCGTCGTCGCCCACCCCGAGGCGGAACCCGCCCTCATCGAGGTCGAGGCCATGGAGAGCCACACCGCCGCCTACGGAGACGCCGGTGACGCACCCGACCCGGCCGACCCCGGCCGGCTCCTGCTCGGCCCGCTCCACCGCCACGCGGCAGCCGGCTTCCACCTGGACGCCGTCTACGCGACGCTGTTCGTCCGCCCCGTCCAGGCCGCCGCGAGCCTGGTGCGCTTCCTGGACCGCGAGGTCGTCGACACCTACGTACGCGGCTCCGCCACCGGCGCACGCTGGCTCGGCACCGCCGTCCGCCGTGCCCAGACCGGCAACGTGCAGACCTACCTCAGCGCACTGCTCGCCGGCTCCCTGGTCCTGGCGGTCGCCGCCGTCGTCTTCGCCAACGTCAACGCCGGGTCGTGAACCGTGATCGATATCAGCGCCTCCGTGATGCAGTTCCTTCTGGCGTTCGTCGTCGTCGCCCCGCTCCTCGGAGCCGTCGCGGCCCTGCTCCCGGCCCCGCCCGGACTGAAGGGCAGGAACCCCGACCAGGCCGTGCTCCGCCACGGCGTGACCGTCACCGGCGTGATCCTCCTCGCCACGCTCGTGCTGGCCGCCGGCTTCGACCACGACCACCCGTCGAAGATGCAGGCCACCACCGACATCAGCTGGATCCCGGCGCTCGACGTCCGCATCCATCTCGGCATCGACGGCATCTCGCTCCCCCTTCTCGTACTGACCGCGCTGCTGACCTTCCTCTGCGCGCTCCACAGCTACTTCAAGATGCCGGCGGGACCCTCCCCGAAGGCCTTCGTCGCGCTCATCCTCGTCCTGGAGTCCGGCACCCTCGCGACCTTCGCCGTCCTCGATCTGCTGCTGTTCTTCCTGGCGTTCGAGATGGTGCTCATCCCGATGTACTTCCTCATCGCCCGCTGGGGCGGTGCGCGGAAGCAGGCCGCCGCCTGGAAGTTCATCCTCTACACCCTGCTCGGCTCGGTCGTCATGCTGCTGGGCCTGCTCCTCATCGGAGTGAAGAGCGGCACCTTCGACATGGTGGCACTCGCCACTGACAACGGCCGCGGCCTCACCTCGTCCGTGCAGGTCACCGCCGTTCTCGCGATCGGGATCGGACTCGCGGTCAAGACCCCGATGTGGCCGCTGCACAGCTGGCTCCCGGACGCCCACACCGCCGCCCCCACCGTCGGCTCCGTCCTGCTCGCGGGCGTCCTGCTGAAGATGGGCACGTACGGGTTCGTCCGGATCCTGCTCCCGATCGCCCCCGACGGCATGCACACCTTCGCGCCCTGGCTCGCGGCCTTCGCCGTCGCCGGCATCATCTACGGATCGCTCGCCTGCCTGGCCCTCGTCCGGCCCGGCGCCAAGGGCGACCTGAAGCGCCTGATCGCGTACTCCTCCGTCGGCCACATGGGCTTCGTGCTCCTCGGCATCGCGAGCATGACCCCCACCGGCGTCAACGGCGCGCTCTTCGCCAACATCGCCCACGGGCTCATCACCGGCCTGCTGTTCTTCCTGGTCGGCGCGGTCAAGGACCGGTACGGCACCGCCGACCTCGACACCCTCTCCGGCGCCACCGGCGCAGCGCTCTACGGCAGCGCGCCCCGCCTCGGCGGCCTCCTCGCGTTCACCGCGGTCGCCTCCCTGGGCCTGCCCGGCCTCGCCGGGTTCTGGGGCGAGATGCTCACCCTGTTCGGCGCCTTCGACCCGGCCGACGGCCTGAACCGCCCCGCCTTCCTGACGTTCATGTCCGTCGCCGCGTTCGGCACCCTGCTCACCGCCGCGTACATGCTCCTGCTGGTGCGCCGCGTCTGCATGGGCGCCAAGCGCGAGGAACCGCACCGGATCCCCGACATCCAGCACCACGAGTTCGCCGCCTGGACCCCCCTCGCCGCCCTCACCGTCCTGGCCGGCCTGTGGCCCGCCGTCCTCCTCGGCCTCACCGACCCGGCCGTGCAGAAGCTCCTCGCAGGAGGCAAGTCGTGACCACAGCGGCCGAGAGCACCACCAGCCTCGTCCAGTCCGTCGACTGGCTCGCCATCGCGCCCCCGGTCACCGTCGCGGCCGTCGCCCTCGCCGTCCTGGTCGCCGACCTCTTCGTCCCCCGGGAACGCAAACCGCTCCTCGGCTACGGAGCCGTCGGCGGACTCGTCGCCGCCCTCGCCCTCCTGATCCCGCTGCGCGACGGCGACCGCTCCACCTTCTGCCTCACCACCGGCAGCCGCGCCTGCAGCTACACCGCCGACCACTTCACCCTGATCATCCAGGTCCTCGTCCTCGGCGGAGCACTGCTCACCGCACTGCTCTCGATCGGCGACACCCGCAAGCTCCCGGCCGGCGAGTTCTGGTTCCTGCTGCTGTCCTCGGCCGCGGGCGCCGCACTGCTGCCCGCCGCCCGGGACCTCGCCACCCTCGTCATCGCCCTCGAAGTCGCCTCGCTGCCCGCGTTCGCCCTCGTCGGCATCAAGCGCGGCGACCGGCGCTCCTCCGAGGCCGCGCTGAAGTTCTTCCTGTCCTCCGTCGTCGCGACCGCCGTGATGCTCCTCGGCGTCAGCTTCGTCTACGCGGCGACCGGCACCCTCCACCTCACCGAGATCGCCGGCCGCCTCGACGACGTCCCCGGGCAGCTCACCACCCTCGCCCAAGCGGGTGTCGCCCTCACCCTCGTCGGCTTCGCCTTCAAGACGGCCGCCGCGCCCTTCCACTTCTGGGTCCCCGACACCTACGTCGGCGCCCCCCTGCCGATCGCCGCCTACCTCTCGGTCGTCGGCAAGGCCGTCGGCTTCTCCGGCCTCATCCTCGTCACCGTGGTCGCGTTCCCCTCCTACGCCGACGTCTGGGGCCCCGTCCTCGCCGTCCTCGCCGCGCTCACCATGACCGTCGGCAACGTCGCCGCGCTGCGCCAGAGCGCCACCCGCGCCCGCAGCGCCGTACGCCTCCTCGCCTGGTCGTCCGTCGCCCAGGCCGGCTACCTCCTGGTGCCGATCGCCGCGGCCGCGTACGCCGGCGACCGGCAGATCGGCTCCACCGTCGCGTACGCCCTGATGTACGCCGTCGTGAACCTCGGCGCGTTCGCGGTGGCCGCCCTGGTCGCCCGTACCCACCCCGGCAACCGCATCGCCGACTACCGCAACCTCTACGCCACCCGGCCCCTTGCCGCCCTCGCGCTGGGCTTCTTCCTGCTCTGCCTGGCCGGACTGCCGCCGGGCATCATCGGCCTCTTCGCCAAGGTCACCGTCTTCTCCTCGGCCGTAGACGCCGGACTCGGCTGGCTCGCCGTCGTCATGGCCGTCAACGTCGTGATCGCGCTCTACTACTACCTCCAGTGGACCGCCACCCTGTTCCGCGGCCCCGCGCAGGACGGTACGGAGCAGCCGCGGCCCGCCGCCCGGCACCGGACCCCGGTCCCGCTGACCGCCGCGATCGTCCTCACCGCCGTCGCCGGGATCGCCCTCTCCGGCGCCCCGCAGACCGTCCTCAGGTTCGCCGCCGTCAACCTGTTCTGACAGCGTTCCGACACCTGTCCGGTACCCGTTCCAGCGGATCCAGGGTCGGCTTGCCCCCGGCAGCCCGCTCAGGGCAAGGTCATGCCCGCACACGACGCACCCCGCGTCGGCATCACAGAGGAGCCAGAGCAGTGCTGAACGGGTTCAAGGAATTCATCCTGCGCGGAAACGTGATCTCCATGGCGATCGGCCTCGCCGTCGGAGCCGCGTTCACCGCAGTCGTCACCGGGTTCAGCAACGCGTTCATCGTGCCGCTGATCGGCCTCATCACCCGCGGCACCGGCGACTTCAGCAAGGCCGAGTTCAAGTTCGACGACGTGACGTTCCCCTACGGACTCTTCGTCAGCGCCGCCATCGCCTTCCTCATCACCGCCGCGGTCCTCTACTTCTGTGTCGTCGTGCCCATGGCCAAGGTCCAGAACCGCTTCACGGCCAAGAAGGACGAGGAGCAGGCCGACATCAAGGCCGCCCTGCGCGACTGCCCCCGCTGCTACACGGAGATCCCGGCCGTCGCCTCCCGCTGCGCCCACTGCACCAGCGAGGTCGAGCCCGACCCCGAGGCCCTCGCACTCGCGAAACTCCCCGTCCAGCGCTGACCCCCGGGCACGCCTCCACCCGTACGGCCCAAGGCCCGCTCCGGCCCGAACAGCCGGAGCGGCCCGGTCCCACGGGCGCACCGGACCGCAAGCACAAGGGAACTAGCTCTCCTCGCCTGGCGTTGACCAGTACGGGAAGCTCCACTGGGGAGTGGAGCACCCACCAAGCAAAGGGTCCCCCTGCTTGCACCACCTGGAGGGCGTACCGTGCACCGCCGGCACAACGGGCTGAGAACCGCCGTACTCCTCGGGGGCCTGTCCGCACTCATCATCCTCATCGGCAGCTTCTTCGGACGTACCGGCCTGATCGTCGCGCTCCTGGTAGCCGTCGGCACCAACGCCTACGCGTACTGGAACAGCGACAAGCTGGCGCTGCGCGCCATGCGGGCCCGCCCGGTGAGCGAGTTCGAGGCGCCCCAGCTCTACCGCATGGTCCGTGAGCTCTCCACCGCCGCCCGCCAGCCCATGCCGCGGCTCTACATCTCCCCGACGCAGGCCCCCAACGCCTTCGCGACCGGACGCAACCCGCGCAACGCCGCGGTCTGCTGCACCGAGGGCATCCTCCAGATCCTGGACGAACGGGAGCTGCGCGGCGTCCTCGGCCACGAGCTCAGCCACGTCTACAACCGCGACATCCTGATCTCGTCCGTCGCCGGAGCGCTCGCCTCCGTCGTCATGTTCCTGGTCAACTTCGCCTGGCTGATCCCGGTCGGCCGCTCCAACGACGACGAGGGCCCCGGCATCCTCGGCATGCTGCTGATCATGATCCTGGGCCCGCTCGCCGCCTCCGTCATCCAACTGGCCGTCAGCCGGTCCCGCGAGTACGAGGCCGATGCCTCGGGCGCCCAGCTGACCGGTGATCCGCTGGCCCTGGCGAGCGCCCTGCGGAAGCTGGACGCCGGCACGAAGCAGCTTCCCCTGCCTCCGGAGCCGCGGATCGAGACCGCGAGCCACATGATGATCGCGAATCCCTTCCGCCCCGGGCAGGGCGTGTCCAAGATGTTCTCGACACATCCGCCGATGGCGGAGCGCATTGCCCGACTCGAGCAGATGGCAGGTCATCGCCCGTGAAAACCATTCTGAACGTCATTTGGCTGGTCCTGTGCGGCTTCTGGATGTTCCTCGGCTACCTCGTCGCGGGCCTCCTGCTGTGCATCACGATCATCGGTATCCCGTTCGGCCTCGCGGCCTTCCGCATCGGCGTCTACGCACTGTGGCCTTTCGGCCACCGCGTCGTCGACCGCCGGGACGCGGGCGCACCCTCCTGCGTGGGCAACGTCCTCTGGCTGGTCCTCGCCGGCTGGTGGCTGGCGCTGGGGCACATCACCACGGGAATCGCCCTGTGCATCACGATCATCGGCATCCCGCTGGGCATCGCGAACTTCAAGCTGATCCCCGTCTCGCTGATGCCCTTCGGCAAGGAGATCGTCAGCACCGACGAGGAGTTCGCAGGCTGGTAGGAGCCCCCTCCGGGCGGCAAACCGGACAACCCGAGACACCGGTCCGCGCACCGCGGACCGCAACCGGCCGACCGTCACGAACGTCTTGGATTCCAAGACCGAGTGACGGGTAGGTTCGCACGCATGAGCATTTTTGCCTGGATCATTCTCGGACTGATTGCCGGCGTCATCGCCAAGATTCTGCTGCCGGGCCGCGACCCCGGCGGCCTTGTGGGGACCACCCTGACCGGCATCGTCGGTGCCTTCCTCGGTGGCTGGATATCGTCGAAGTTCCTGGACCGCCCCATATCCAAGGACTTCGTCGACGTGGAGACCTGGGTCGCGGCCATCGGCGGATCGCTGGTCCTGCTGATCATCTACCGCCTGTTCTTCGGGAACTCCCGCGAACGCCGCTGACACGCGGCCATTGTTCAGACGCCCAGCCCGGTCTCGCGCAGGGTCAGATTGAGCCGACCACCGCTCATCCCCGTCGCGGGACCGGCCGTACCCGGCCGGATCCTCGGCACCCCGTGGAACGCGAAACGCGACGGCCCGCCGAAGACGAACAGATCCCCCGAGGCCAACTCCACATCCGTGAAGGGCCTTCCCCGGTTCTCGGTGTTCCCGAAGCGGAAGACACAGGTGTCACCGATACTCAGCGACACCACGGGCGCACCCGACCGCTCCTCCTTGTCCTGGTGCATGCCCATCCGCGCCGCGGCGTCATAGAAATTGATCAGCGCGGTGTCCGGCGCGTACGCCCGCACAGGGCTCTCCGCCCCGTACGCCGCCGCCACGGCCGCCCGCCCCAACTCCCCGAGCCACTCCGGAAACGGGGCGACCGGCGCACCGTTCACGTCGTCCGCCGTACGCGAGTACCGGTACGGCTGCCAGTGCCACCCCAGGCACACACTCCGTACGGACATCACCCCGCCGCCCGGCAACGCCGTGTGCCGCAGCGGCACGGGCCCGCGCGCCCACTCCCGGCACGCCGCCACCAACTCCCGCTGCTGCTCCACGGACAGCCACTCCGGGACGTGCACGGCCCCCGGCGCGACCTCCGCCCGAGGCCTGGGGAAGAGCCCGGTCATCAGCGCACCGCCAGTGCGCCCTCAAGCCCCAGGAGCCGCTCCTTGCGCTCCAGGCCGCCCGCGTAGCCGCGCAGCGCCCCGTCCGCGCCGATCACCCGGTGGCACGGCCGTACGACCAGCAGCGGATTGCGCCCGATCGCCGTGCCCACGGCCCGTACCCCCGCCCCGGAGGACCCGACCCGCCCGGCGATCTGCCCGTACGACACCGTCTCTCCGTAGGGGACGTCGTCCAGCGCGGCCCACACCCGGCGCTGGAACTCGGTGCCCCGGCCGTCCGCGAGGACGATGTCGAAGCGGGTCCGCCGGCCCTCGAAGTACTCCCGAAGCTGCGCGGCCACTCCCGCGAAGGCCCCGGGCTCGTGGCTCCAGCCGTCCTGGACGACCGCCGCGCCCTTCTGGCCCGGCAGGGAGAGCGAGACGAGCGCGGCCCCGTCGCCGGCCGGTCCCGCGGCCTTCTCGCCGACCAGCAGCAGTTCGCCCAGCGGGCTGTCGACCGTCGCGTACATGGTCATGGCTCGTCCCTCTCCTCGTCCGCCCGGCAGCCGGATCATCGGCCGCCACGGACCAGTCTGCGTCGCCCGTACCGCCGCGACCGGCGGTATTCGGACATGGCGTCCGGGCGCGGAAGAACGCATTCCGCTCCGCGCCCGGACCGCCGCTTCCTACCGGTAGTTCGCGAACTGCACGGCGAAGTCGAAGTCCTGGCCCTTCAGCAGGGCCTGAACGGTCTGCAGGTCGTCCCGGCTCTTCGAGCTGACCCGCAGCTCGTCACCCTGGACCAGCGCCTTGACGCCCTTGGGGCCCTCGTCGCGAATGATCTTCGCGACCTTCTTGGCGTTCTCCTGGGAGATGCCCTCCTCGATGGTGGCGAAGAGCTTGTACTCCTTGCCGGACAGCTGGGGCTCGCCCACGTCCAGCGACTTCAGCGAGATGCCGCGCTTGATCAGCTTGGACTGGAAGATGTCGAGGATCGCCTTGACCCGCTCCTCGCCGCTGGCCTCCATGAGGATCTTCTCGCCGGACCAGGAGATCGAGGCGCCGGTGCCCTTGAAGTCGTAACGCTGCGAGATCTCCTTGGCGGCCTGGTTGAGGGCGTTGTCGACCTCCTGCCGCTCGACCTTCGAGACGATGTCGAAACTGGAGTCGGCCATGACGTGTGGCTCCTTGTATCGGGGGTGCTGGAAACGGGATGTCTACGGGGCGGCCGCGGGGCCCGCTGGCACCACGCCGCCCACCAAAGCCTAGCCACCCGCGCCCGTCCGGGCCGCTGGTCAATCCAGTGGCGTAGCACCCCTGGGCATCAGGTATCGTTTACGTCGTTGCCACAGAGCGCCGTCGAGAGACGGGTCTCACGGCAGCATCCCTTGGCGGTGTGCCCGAGTGGCCAAAGGGAGCAGACTGTAAATCTGCCGGCTCAGCCTACCCAGGTTCGAACCCTGGCGCCGCCACAAAGCAAGGCCCTCGTCCTCGGACGGGGGCCTTCTCTGTTGTGCCGTCGCGAAGGGCGTGAACATGGAATCCGTGCTGGTCAGTGCCTGTCTCCAAGGGGTGCCCTGCCGTTTCGACGGCCGGGGCAAGGCCTCCGCGGAGATGGCCGCGGCCATCGGCGGCCGCCGGGCCGTGTCCTTCTGCCCCGAGGTCGCCGCCGGGCTGCCCACGCCCCGCCGCCCCGCCGAGATCGTCGGCGGCGACGGCCACGACGTGCTGGACGGCCGTGCACGCGTCGTGGACGACGCCGGGCACGACGTGACCGAGGCGTTCCTCGACGGCGCCGGGCGGGCACTGGAGGCCGCGCGCCGGACCGGCTGCACCGGGGCGCTGCTGATGGCCCGCAGCCCTTCGTGCGGGCGCGGCACGGTGTATGACGGTACGTTCGCCGGCGAGCTGCGGGAGGGCGACGGAGTCACCGCCGCCCTGCTGGAGCGGCACGGCATCACCGTACGTCCGGCACCGGGCGGCTGACCGGGGCGGCTGACCGGGGCGGCAGACGGGGACGCCGGATCCGCCGTCCCCGGTGCCCGCGTCAGTTGCCCGCGATGTCCTTCACCGCGACCATCACCGGAACGTTGCCCGAGATCAGCTCCAGCGTCAGGCCCGCCGACGCCGGGGTGTCCAGCAGCTCCATGATCGTGGCCGCCACGTCGTCGCGCGGCACCGGGCCGCGGCCGGTCGACGCGGCGAGCAGCACCTGGCCGGTGCCCGCGTCGTTGGTCAGCATTCCGGGGCGCAGGATCGTCCAGTCGAGCGCCGTCCTGGAACGCACGTACGCGTCCGCCGCACCCTTGGCCCGCAGGTACGCGTCGAACACCTCGTCGCCGGGGTGGTCGGGGTCGGCGCCCATGGACGAGACCACGACGTAGCGCCGCACCCCGGCCCGCTCCGCCGCGTCCGCGAAGAGGACCGCGGCCCCGCGGTCCACCGTGTCCTTGCGGGCGGTACCGCTGTTGGGGCCCGCACCGGCCGCGAAGACCACCGCGTCGGCGCCGCGCAGTACCTCGGCGGTCTCCTCCACGGTGGCCGATTCGAGGTCCAGGACCACGGGTTCGGCGCCGACCGCCCGGAGGTCGTCACTCTGCCCGGGATCGCGGATGACGCCCGCCGCCTCGTCCCCGCGTGCAGCGAGCAACCGCTCCAGCCGCAGTGCGATCTGACCATGTCCACCTGCGATGACAATGCGCATGGTCACGACCGTACGCCGGAGGATGCCGCGGTGCGGTCAAGGCCCGCCGCCGGGACCGGATTCCGGCCTCGCCTGGCGGGGGAGCCCGGGTCCGCCGCCCGTCTCCGAGTCGCAGTACTCGCGTACCGCGCTGGTCCGGGCCACCACCCGGCCGCGGTGCACCACGATCCGGCTGTACGCCAGTGAGAGCACCCCGGTGAGCTGTTCGCCGCGCACGGCGAGCAGTTCGGCCGGGAAGCCCGCCTCGATCCGCACCTCGGGCAGCCCCATCGCGCGCCTGGCCTCCGTGGAGACCGCCGCGTAGGCGTGCTCGGCCCGCAGCCCGCTCTGCGAGGCCAGCAGGAAGGCGGCCTCCAGCGGGTCGCCGCGTCCGACCGGGTTGGCGAGGTCCCGCAGGGCCCCGCTGCCCGCCGCGACCCGCACCCCGGCCGCGCGCAGCAGCCGTACGGGGGCGGTGCCCCGGCGCTCCACTCCGCAGCAGCCGCCCTGGGGCAGGCAGATCACCGTCACCCCGGACGCGGCGAGCTGGTCGGCGGCGCGGCCCGCGGCCTCCCGGGTGAGCCGCGAGAGACCCCCGCAGGGGCCGATCGCGACCCCTTGCCGCAGTCCGCCCGCCATCGCCGCGAGCCGGGCCAGCCGGGCCGGGTCGTCACTGTCCGTGTGCAGGTCGACGGGGCAGCCGTGCTCGGCGGCGATCTCCAGGACGGCTTCGGCGTACCCCGTCGGGTCCGGGTCGAGGTCGGGGCAGCCGCCGACCGCGCCGGCCCCCATCTTCACCGCGTCGCGGAGCATGGCCAGGCCGTCGGCGCCCGCGATGCCGGTGAGCAGCCGGGGGACGGCGACCGGGGTCAGATCGGCGAGTCCGCGCAGCGAGCGGCGTGCCTGGAGGACGGCTTCGAGGGCGGCGAGGCCCTGTACGTCACCGATCCGTACGTGGGAGCGGAGGGCGGTCGCGCCGTGGCCGAGCTGGAGCAACGCGGCCTCGGTGGCGCGTCGCTGGATCTCCTCGGGGAGGTGCGAGGCCGGTCCCGGGGAGCCCGGTCCGGCGCCGTCGGCGGTGAGCGCGGTGTCGCTGTGGGCGTGCGGTTCGGCGGGCGCGGGCAGCAGCAGGTGGCCGCGCAGATCGATGCGCGCGGCGGGTGCGGTGAGGCTGCCGGCGGTGCCGACGGCCTCGATGCGGCCGCCCGCGAGCCGTACGTCCACGATCCGGCCGTCGGTGAGACGGGCCCCGCAGAGCGTCAGCGCGGAGCTCTCCCGGCCGTTGGCCGCGTCGGCGGCGTGGTCGTCTGGCGGCCGCGGCCGGCTGTCGGGCATCGCGCTCCAGGGAGGGGGACAGGATCACGCAGAGTGAGTCGAGCCTAGGGGTGTGATGTGTCGGGTTCGAGGAGGAGCTGAATAGTCGTACCGGTGTCGCCCGGCGGGGTGCGTGGGACCGGGGCGCACGCATGGTGCGGGAGGTGGACCGGTTGCTGCCGAACCGCTGATCAAGCGCCGGAAGAGCGGCTGATCAAGGGTTCAGGGCGGCGCCGATCAGGGGCTCGGGATGGGGCTTCGAAACGGATTTGGGCGATCGGCGACCGAGCGTGTAATGTCTTCATCGCTCGCCCCAATAGCTCAGTCGGTAGAGCGTCTCCATGGTAAGGAGAAGGTCTGCGGTTCGATTCCGCATTGGGGCTCTGGTGATCGGGAAACCCCGCTTCGGCGGGGAGACTCAGTCATCAAAGCGGTGTAGCTCAGTCGGTAGAGCAAGCGGCTCATAATCGCTGTGTCACCGGTTCAAGTCCGGTCACCGCTACTAACAGTAGCCGATTGTGGGGTCGGTCCTCCGATCGGCTACTCTTTTTTTGCGTTCATCCGTCCACCGTCCGTCCAAGGAGCACTCACGTGGCTGCCACCGACGTCCGCCCGAAGATCACGCTGGCCTGCGTGGAGTGCAAGGAGCGGAACTACATCACCAAGAAGAACCGGCGTAACAACCCGGACCGTCTTGAGATGAAGAAGCATTGCCCGCGCTGCAACTCGCACACCGCGCACCGCGAAACGCGCTGAATCAGGCTCGTACACGAGGCCGTCCCCGTTGGGGGCGGCCTCGTGTCGTTGTATAGGGCTGTACTGCGGCCCATTCGTCTTTCATCAGGAGGTTGCGAGCTCATGGCGCTCGACCAGTCCTTCGTGGGGCGGACCTATCCGCCCACCGCGCCTTACGAGGTCGGCCGGGAGAAGATCCGGGAGTTCGCCGAGGCGGTCGGCGACACCAATCCCGCGTACGTCGATCCCGAGGCGGCCAGGGCACTCGGTCACAGCGATGTGATCGCGCCGCCGACCTTCGTGTTCTCGATCACCTTCAAGGCCGCGGGGCAGGTCGTGCAGGACCCGCAGCTTGGCCTGGACTACAGCCGGGTGGTGCACGGCGACCAGAAGTTCGTCTACGTCCGCCCGGTGCGGGCGGGGGACCGGCTGACGGTCACGTCGACCATCGAGGCGGTCAAGTCCATGGCGGGCAACGACATCCTGGACGTCCGCGGCGAGGTCCACGACGCGTCCGGCGAGCATGTCGTGACGGCGTGGACGAAGCTGGTGGCGCGTGCCGCCGAGGAGGCGTGATGACGGCGAAGGTCACTTACGGGTCGGTCGAGGTCGGTACGGAACTGCCGGCGCAGTCGTTCCCGGTCACCCGGGCGACGCTCGTGCGGTACGCGGGCGCCTCCGGCGACTTCAACCCGATCCACTGGAACGAGAAGTTCGCCCGCGAGGTCGGACTGCCGGACGTGATCGCGCACGGCATGTTCACGATGGCCGAGGCGATCCGGGTGGTCACGGACTGGACCGGTGATCCCGGCGCGGTCGTCGAGTACGGGGTGCGGTTCACCAAGCCGGTCGTCGTGCCCAATGACGACAAGGGCGCCCTGATCGAGGTCAGCGCGAAGGTGGCCGCCCTGCTGGACGACAAGCGGGTGCGGGTCGACCTGACGGCGATGAGCGACGACAAGAAGGTGCTGGGCATGTCCCGCGCCGTGGTCCAGCTCGGCTGAGCCGTCCGGAGCCGGGTGTCGTAAGGGGCACGGTCCATGGGGCCGTGCCCCTTACGCGTGAGCGGCCGCGCCCTCCCGGTTGACCAAGTTAGTGATTGAATACTAACTTAGCTCGCATGGTAAGGATGAGTGCAGACGAGCGGCGCGAAAGCGTCATCCGGGCGGCGATCACCGAGTTCGCCCGCGGCGGGTACAGCGCGACGTCCACCGAAGTGATCGCCAGGCGCGTGGGCGTCTCGCAGCCCTATCTCTTCCGGCTCTTCCCCAACAAGCAGGCCATGTTCCTCGCCGCCGCCGAGAGGTGCCTGGTGGACACCCGTCAGGTCTTCGCCGAGGCCGCCGAGGGACTCAAGGGCGAAGAGGCGCTGCGGGCCATGGCCGCCGCGTATCAGCACCTCATCGTCGACGACCCCGATCGGCTGCTGATGCAGATGCAGATGTACGCGGCCGTCGCGGCGGCGGAGGCCGCCGGTGACCACGAGTTCGGTGAGTCGTTGCGGGCCGGCTGGCTGGAGATGTTCGACGACATCTCCCTCGCGCTCGGCGCCGATGTCGACGAGGCGACCTCGTTCCTCGCCTACGGCATGCTCATCAACACCCTGACCTCACTCGGTTATCCGGCCGGTCACCGGATCTGGTCCGGGTTCTACCAGTCCGCCAGGTCGACGGCCTGAACCGTGCGAACCCCGTGTTCGGCCCGATTTTCTGCCCAGAAAAGTTAGTAATCAATAACTAACCCTCAGGGGGAGCAGTGACCCAGCAAGCGAAAGGCCGCTCGGGAGCGGTCTGGGCCCTCGTCATCACCAGCGTCGCCAGCTTCATGGCGGCCCTCGACAACCTCGTCGTCACCACCGCCCTGCCGTCCATCCGCGAGAGCCTCGGCGGTGAGCTGGAGGAGCTCGAATGGACGGTGAACGCGTACACCCTCACCTTCGCCGTCCTGCTGATGCTCGGGGCCTCACTCGGTGACCGGTTCGGCAGACGCAGACTCTTCACCATCGGGCTCAGCGTCTTCACCGCAGCCTCCGCCGCGGCCGCCCTCTCGCCCGGCATCAACGAACTGATCGCCTTCCGGGCGGTCCAGGGCGTGGGTGCGGCGATCATGATGCCGCTGACGCTCACCCTGCTGACGGCCGCCGTGCCGCCCGCCCGCCGCGGAGCCGCGCTGGGCCTCTTCGGCGCCGTCACCGGGCTGGCCGTGGCCTGTGGGCCGCTGGTCGGCGGCAGCCTCACCGAACACCTCTCCTGGCAGTGGATCTTCTGGCTGAACGTTCCGATCGGCCTGATCCTGCTCCCGCTCGCCCGGCTGCGCCTGGCCGAGTCGTACGCCCCGGACTCCCGGCTCGACATCCCCGGCACCCTCCTGGTCAGCGGCGGCCTCTTCGGGATCGTCTACGGCCTGGTCAACGCCAACTCCGACGGCTGGACCGCCCCCACCGTCCTGACCGCCCTCATCGCCGGCGGCGTTCTCCTCGGCGGGTTCATCTACCACGGCTTCCACGCCAAGAACCCGATGCTGCCGATGCGGCTCTTCCGGAACCGGGCGTTCTTCGGGATCAACATGGCCAGCCTGCTGATGTTCCTCGGCATGTTCGGTTCGATCTTCCTGCTCAGCCAGTTCCTCCAGGGCGTGCTGGGCTACTCGCCCACCGAGGCCGGTCTGCGGATGCTCCCCTGGACCGGGATGCCGATGCTGGTGGCGCCCATCGCCGGGGTGCTCGCCGACCGGTTCGGCGGCCGCCCCGTGGTCGTGACCGGGCTCGCCCTCCAGGCCGTCGGCCTCGGCCTGTTCGCCATGGCCCTCGCCCCCGACGCCTCCTACGCCTCGCAGCTGCCCGGCCTGATCGTCGGCGGCGTCGGAATGGCCCTGTACTTCGCACCCGCCGCCAGCCTGGTGATGTCCAGCGTCCGCCCCGGTGAACAGGGCATCGCCTCCGGCGCCAACAACGCGCTGCGCGAGGTCGGCGGAGCCCTCGGGGTCGCCCTGCTCGCCACGGTCTTCTCCTCGCAGGGCGGTTACGGCCCCCCGCAGAAGTTCACGGACGGCACCGTCCCCGCGGTCTGGCTGGGCGCCGGCGTGGTGGCTCTCGCCGGGCTCGTCGCCCTGATGATCCCGGGCCGTCGCAGCACCCCGGCGCAGGAGGCGGAGCAGACCGAGGCGCGGGTCCCCGTGTCCGCCTGAGGGGTTGTCACGCCGGTACGGTCCGCGGCCCCGCCCGGGTGGTGGGGGAGCGGACCGTACTCTTGTCCCCGTGCAGGAACTCCACGACGCGCCCCTCGCCCCCCTGACCACCTTCCGGCTGGGCGGCCCCGCCACCCGCCTCCTCACCGCGACGACCGACGCCGAAGTGGTCGAGGCCGTACGCGCGGCCGACGACAGCGGCACCCCGCTCCTGGTCATCGGCGGCGGCAGCAATCTGGTCATCGGTGACAAGGGCTTCGACGGCACCGCCCTGCGCATCGCCACCAAGGGCTTCGTGCTGGACGGCGCGACGCTCGAACTCGCCGCCGGAGAGATCTGGACGGACGCTGTCGCCCGCACCGTGGAGGCCGGTCTCGCCGGGCTCGAATGCCTGGCCGGAATCCCCGGCTCCGCCGGTGCGACACCGATCCAGAACGTCGGGGCGTACGGGCAGGAGGTGTCGTCCACCATCACGGAGGTCGTCGCCTACGACCGGCACAGCCGTGAAACGGTCACCATCCCGAACACCGAGTGCGACTTCTCGTACCGGCACAGCCGCTTCAAGGCCGAACCCGGCCGCTTCGTGGTGCTGCGGGTCCGCTTCGGACTGGAAGAGGCGGGCGGCCTGTCCGCGCCCCTCAAGTACCCGGAAACGGCCCGTGCCATGGGTGTCGCGGAGGGCGAGCGCGTTCCCGCCTCCGCCGCCCGCGAAACCGTGCTCCGGCTCCGGGCCGGCAAGGGCATGGTGCTCGACCCCGAGGACCACGACACGTGGTCGGCCGGCTCGTTCTTCACCAACCCGATCCTTGACCCGCAGCAGTTCGAGGCCTTCCTCGCCCGGGTGGCGGACCGGCTCGGACCGGAGGTGGCGCCCCCCGCCTTCCCCGCGGGCGGGGGACACACCAAGACCTCGGCGGCCTGGCTCATCGACCGGGCCGGATTCAGCAAGGGATACGGCACCGGCCCGGCCCGTATCTCCACCAAGCACACGCTCGCCCTCACCAACCGGGGCGCCGCCAGCACCGACGACCTGCTGGCCCTGGCCCGCGAGGTCGTCGCCGGGGTCCACGAGGCCTTCGGCGTCACGCTGGTCAACGAACCGGTGACCGTGGGCGTGACCCTGTAGCCGGACCCGGCACCGGGCAGGCCGCTCAGTACGCCACGCCCACGCCCTGCTGCACCGCCGCCGGGTCGTCGATCAGCGCCAGCATCGCGTGCGCCACGTCGGCCCGGGAGATGGACCGGCCGCTGCGCGGGTTGCTGCCGTGGACCGTCCGGTACGTACCCGTCAGCGGACCGTTGGTGAGCTTCGGGGGCCGTACGGACGTCCAGTCCGTCGCGGAGGCCGCGAGCGCGGCTTCCATCGCGGTGAGGTCCGTGTAGACCTCCTTGAGGATCGCCCCGATCGCCGAGAGCATGATCCGGTCGAGCAGCGGGTCGTCGGCGGGCTCGGGCGCGACCGGGGCCGCGCTCACCACGAGCAGCCGCCGCGTCCCCTCCGCCTCCATCGCCGCCAGCACACCGCGGGTCAGCCGCTCGGCTATCCCGCCCGCCTTCCGGCCCCGCGAGCCCAGGCCGGAGAGCACCGCGTCGCGGCCCGCGACCGCCTCCCGCAGCGCCTCCGGGTCGTCGAGCCGGGCCGCCGTGTGGACCGTCACGTCGGAGAGCGGGAACGGCAGCCGCGCGGGGTCGCGCACCACCGCCGTCACCTCGTGCCCTCCCGCCACCGCCTGGCGGACGATCTCCTGACCGATACCGCCTGTCGCACCGAACACCGTGAGCCTCATTGCGCACCCTCCCCGGGTGGGTAAGTGTTCACTCACATCTAGAGTGAGTGAATACTCACCCAGTCGTCAAGGTTCGTTGGAGTGCACATGGAGCAGAAGCCGGCCCGCGCCCGCATCATCGACGCCGCTCACCGGCTGATGCTCACCATCGGCCTGGCCCGCGCCACCACCAAGGAGATCGCGAAAGCCGCCGGCTGCTCGGAGGCCGCGCTCTATAAGCACTTCCCGAGCAAGGAGGAGCTCTTCGTGGTGGTCCTGAAGGAACGGCTGCCCAAGGTCGACGGAATCCTGAAGCGGCTGATCGCCGACCCGGGGGAGGGGGAACGGACGGTCGAGCGGAACCTCACCGAGATCGTCCGCGAGGCCGCCCTCTTCTACGAGCAGAGCTTCCCGATCGCGGCGTCCCTGTACGCCGAGCCGAGGCTCAGGGACCGTCACAACGCGACGATGCGGGAGCTGGGCACCGGCCCCCACGTGCCGATCCGCGGGGTGGACGCCTATCTGCGCGCGGAGCAGTCCGCGGGCCGGGTGCGGGCCGGCGCCGACACCTACGCGGCCGCGTCCCTGCTGCTGGGGGCCTGCGCCCAGCGGGCCTTCGCCTACGCGGCCACGGAGACCGGCGAGCCGCCGCAGTCCCTCGACGCGTTCGCCGAGTCGGTGGCCCGCACGGTGCTGCGGGGGATCGGGGAGCAGACCGGGCCGGGGGCCGGTCAGCCCACCGGGTCCGCCAGCCAGCCGTCCACGCCCGCCAGCAGCTCCGCCCGCACCGCGTCCGGCGCCGCCGAACCCCGTACCGACTGACGCGCCAGCTCCGCCAGCTCCTCGTCGGTGAAGGCGTGGTGGCGCCGCACGAGGTCGTACTGCGCGGCCAGCCGGGAGCCGAAGAGCAGCGGGTCGTCCGCGCCGAGCGCCATCGGCACCCCGGCCTCGAACAAGGTGCGCAACGGGATGTCGGACGGCTTCTCGTAGACGCCGAGCGCCACGTTCGACGCGGGGCACACCTCGCACGTCACCCCGCGCTCCGCCAGCCGGCGCAGCAGCCGCGGGTCCTCTGCGGCCCGCACCCCGTGCCCGACCCGGGACGCGTCGAGATCGTCCAGGCAGTCGCGGACGCTGGACGGGCCCGCCAGCTCACCCCCGTGCGGGGCCGCCAGCAGGCCGCCCTCCCTGGCGATGGCGAAGGCCCGGTCGAAGTCGCGGGCCATGCCCCGCCGCTCGTCGTTGGAGAGCCCGAACCCCACGACGCCCCGGTCGGCGTAGCGCACCGCGAGCCGGGCCAGGGTCCTGGCGTCCAGCGGGTGCTTCATCCGGTTCGCCGCGATGACCACCCGGATCGGCAGCCCCGTGTCGCGCGAGGCGCTGTCCACCGCGTCCAGGATGATCTCGATCGCCGGGATGAGCCCGCCGAGCAGGGGCGCGTACGAGGTGGGGTCGACCTGGATCTCCAGCCAGCCGGAGCCGTCCGCGACGTCCTCCTGGGCGGCCTCGCGCACCAGCCGCTGGATGTCCTCGGGCGAGCGCAGACAGGATCTGGCGATGTCGTAGAGCCGCTGGAAGCGGAACCAGCCGCGCTCGTCCGTCGCACGCAGTTGCGGGGGCTCGCCGCCGGTCAGCGCCTCCGGCAGCCGTACGCCGTACTTGTCGGCGAGTTCGAGCAGGGTCGTGGGCCGCATCGACCCGGTGAAATGCAAGTGCAGGTGGGCCTTGGGCAACAGCCGTACATCACGCTCCATTCCAAGATCCTGCCGCACGGACGGGGTGTCGCGGTAGCCGGATTCCCCATCGAGTTGCCCCTCGAACACGAAAGCGACCCCCGGCCGTGGCCGAGGGTCGCCCGCTGGATACGTCAGGTGTTCAGGCCTTGGCCTCGCCCAGCAGCTTCTGGAGCCGCGAGACACCCTCGGCGAGGTCCTCGTCGCCCAGCGCGTAGGAGAGGCGCAGGTAGCCCGGCGTCCCGAAGGCCTCGCCCGGCACGACCGCGACCTCGGCCTCGTCCAGGATGAGCGCCGCCAGCTCCACCGAGGTGGCCGGACGCCTGCCGCGGATCTCCTTGCCGAGCAGCGCCTTCACCGAGGGGTACGCGTAGAACGCGCCCTCGGGCTCCGGGCACAGCACGCCGTCGATCTCGTTGAGCATCCGCACGATGGTCTGCCGGCGCCGGTCGAAGGCGGTGCGCATCTCGGCGACCGCGTCCAGGTTCCCGGAGACGGCGGCGAGCGCGGCGATCTGGGCGACGTTGGAGACGTTGGACGTGGCGTGCGACTGGAGGTTGGTCGCGGCCTTCACCACGTCCTTGGGGCCGACGATCCACCCCACGCGCCAGCCGGTCATCGCGTACGTCTTGGCGACACCGTTGACCACGATGCACTTGTCGCGCAGCTCGGGCACGATCGCCGGCAGCGAGGTGAACTTCGCGTCGCCGTAGACGAGGTGCTCGTAGATCTCGTCGGTCAGCACCCACAGGCCGTGCTCGACGGCCCAGCGGCCGATCGCCTCGGCGTCGGCCTCGCTGTAGACCGCGCCGGTCGGGTTCGACGGGGAGACGAACAGGACGACCTTCGTACGCTCGGTACGGGCCGCCTCCAGCTGCTCCACGGAGACCCGGTAGCCGGTGGTCTCGTCCGCGACGACCTCCACCGGGACACCGCCGGCGAGGCGGATCGACTCGGGGTAGGTGGTCCAGTACGGAGCCGGGACGATGACTTCGTCGCCCGGGTCGAGGATCGCGGCGAAGGCCTCGTAGATGGCCTGCTTGCCGCCGTTGGTCACCAGGATCTGGGAGGCGTCGACCTCGTATCCGGAGTCGCGCAGCGTCTTCTCCGCGATGGCGGCCTTGAGCTCGGGGAGCCCGCCGGCCGGGGTGTAGCGGTGGTACTTCGGGTTGCGGCAGGCCTCGACCGCGGCGTCGACGATGTAGCCGGGGGTCGGGAAGTCGGGCTCGCCGGCACCGAAGCCGATCACCGGACGGCCGGCGGCCTTGAGGGCCTTGGCCTTGGCGTCGACGGCGAGGGTGGCGGACTCGGAGATCGCACCGACGCGGGCGGAGACCCGACGCTCGGAGGGAGAAGTAGCAGCGCTCATGCCCCCCATGCTCCCAGACCGTATTCCGCGTCGGCACAGGGGTTTCAGGGACCGGACAGCACTTGGACAGCATGCGGACAAACAACCGGACAGCAACGGACAGGAGCGGTCGGGAGCTATCTGTTCGACGCCGGGCCGCTGAGCACGTACACTCACCTGTCGTTGGCCTTCACCAGCCGCACCGTTCCTGCACTCGGGGCATCCGGGAGCATGCGGTAGGTTGGTGGAAACCACAAAGGGTCGTAGCTCAATTGGTAGAGCACTGGTCTCCAAAACCAGCGGTTGGGGGTTCAAGTCCCTCCGGCCCTGCTACACACTCCTTCGCCAGGATGTGTGCGCATGTACGTACTTAAATGCATCGCCGTGCGGCTCCACCGGGCGCGGCACGGCCATGACCCGGAATCAGGTGAGAAGCGTGACGGACGCCGTGGGCTCCATCGACATGCCTGATGCCGAGGATGAAGTCCCCGAGTCAAAGAAGAAGACCCGGAAGGGCGGTAAGCGCGGCAAGAAGGGCCCTCTGGGCCGTCTCGCGCTCTTCTACCGCCAGATCGTGGCCGAGCTCCGCAAGGTGGTCTGGCCGACTCGCAACCAGCTGACGACCTACACCTCAGTGGTGATTGTGTTCGTAGTCGTCATGATTGGTCTCGTGACCGTGATTGACTTCGGATTCCAGCGGGTCATCAAGTACGTCTTCGGCTGATCCCGCGGAGGGCGCCTCATGGGCGCCCCTTTCGCATGTTCCACCCATTTGTATCCAGGAAGAAGCAGCCACCGTGTCTGACCCGAACCTGAACGACGCCGTCGAGCCGACGGCGGGCGCCTTCGAGTCCGCCGAGGACGAGCTCGACATCGTCGAGGCGGCGGACGCTGTGGAGCCGGACCAGGCTGAAGCTGCCGACGAGGCCGCGGGCGAGCCCGCCGAGCAGGCCGCCGTGCACACCGAGCCCGTCGACGAGCCCGTAGTGGCCGATGTCGAGGCCGAGAGCGTCGAGGCCGAGGAAGCCGCAGCCGAAGAGGCCGCAGCCGAGGAAGCCGCCGACGAGGACGAGACCGACGAGGAAGAGGCCGAGCCGGCCGCCCCCGTCGACACCGTCACGGCCCTGCGCGAGGAACTGCGCACGCTGCCGGGCGAGTGGTACGTCATCCACACGTACGCCGGTTACGAGAAGCGTGTGAAGGCCAACCTGGAGCAGCGCGCCGTCTCGCTGAACGTGGAGGAGTTCATCTATCAGGCCGAGGTGCCTGAGGAGGAAATCGTCCAGATCAAGAACGGCGAGCGCAAGAACGTCCGTCAGAACAAGCTCCCGGGTTACGTCCTGGTGCGCATGGACCTGACGAACGAGTCCTGGGGCGTCGTCCGCAACACTCCCGGTGTCACCGGCTTCGTGGGCAACGCCTACGACCCGTACCCGCTGACCCTGGACGAGATCGTCAAGATGCTGGCGCCGGAGGCCGAGGAGAAGGCCGCCCGTGAGGCCGCGGAGGCCGAGGGCAAGCCGGCTCCGTCCCGCAAGGTCGAGGTCCAGGTGCTGGACTTCGAGGTGGGCGACTCCGTCACCGTTACCGACGGCCCGTTCGCGACGCTGCAGGCGACGATCAACGAGATCAACGCCGACTCGAAGAAGGTCAAGGGTCTCGTCGAGATCTTCGGCCGCGAGACGCCGGTCGAGCTCAGCTTCGACCAGATCCAGAAGAACTAGCGACTGCCCCGAGCGGGCCGCCAGCTTCTGGACACATGCCTACCGAGCAGGTCAGACCGGCTGACAAAGCCTGTCTGACCTGCTCGGTTTTTGGTCGCGCAGCTATACCCGTTATCGTTGTGCGGTATGCCTGCATCCGGATGACCGGATGACGGCGAAAACTCTCACTAGGACCCGGAGAGAGCACATGCCTCCCAAGAAGAAGAAGGTCACGGGGCTTATCAAGCTCCAGATCAACGCCGGTGCGGCCAACCCGGCCCCGCCGGTCGGCCCCGCACTGGGTCAGCACGGCGTCAACATCATGGAGTTCTGCAAGGCCTACAACGCCGCGACCGAGTCGCAGCGTGGCATGGTCGTGCCGGTGGAGATCACGGTCTACGACGACCGCTCCTTCACCTTCATCACCAAGACTCCGCCGGCCGCCAAGCTGATCCTCAAGGCCGCGGGTGTGGACAAGGGCTCCGGCGAGCCGCACAAGACCAAGGTTGCCAAGCTGACGGCCGCCCAGGTCCGCGAGATCGCCACGACGAAGCTCCCCGACCTGAACGCCAATGACCTCGACGCTGCGTCGAAGATCATCGCTGGCACCGCCCGTTCCATGGGCATCACGGTCGAAGGCTGATTCAGCCCCACCTCCCTCAGTGGTAGGACCAAGCGCTGGTCCGCACCACGACTCCACACTCTGAAACCACAGGAGTAGAAGTGAAGCGCAGCAAGAACCTCCGCGCTGCGGACGCCAAGATCGACCGGGCGCGCAACTACGCCCCGCTCGAGGCCGTCCGTATCGCCAAGGACACCGCCTCCACGAAGTTCGACAGCACCGTCGAGGTCGCGTTTGCCCTGGGTGTTGACCCTCGCAAGGCCGACCAGATGGTCCGTGGCACCGTGAACCTCCCGCACGGCACCGGCAAGACCGCCCGGGTCCTGGTCTTCGCGACCGGTGACCGTGCTGCGGCCGCGGAAGCCGCGGGCGCCGACATCGTCGGCGCCGACGAGCTCATCGACGAGGTGGCGAAGGGCCGTCTGGACTTCGACGCCGTCGTCGCGACCCCGGACCTCATGGGCAAGGTCGGCCGCCTGGGCCGCGTGCTCGGTCCGCGTGGTCTGATGCCGAACCCGAAGACCGGCACCGTCACCCCCGATGTCGTGAAGGCTGTCAACGACATCAAGGGCGGCAAGATCGAGTTCCGCGTCGACAAGCACTCGAACCTGCACTTCATCATCGGCAAGACCTCGTTCGACGAGACCAAGCTGGTGGAGAACTACGCAGCGGCGCTGGACGAGATCCTCCGTCTGAAGCCGTCCGCCGCCAAGGGCCGCTACATCAAGAAGGCCACGCTGGCCACCACGATGGGCCCCGGCATCCCGCTGGACTCCAACCGCACCCGTAACCTCCTCGTCGAGGAGGACCCGGCCTCCGTCTGAGCCTCCGCGCTCGTACGACCGCCGCGTCACGTGTGACATTGACGGGCCCCGCAACCTTTCGAGGTGCGGGGCCCGTCCTCGTACATACGTACCGAGGGGCTGTCGGACCCGTGCGTTAGCGTGAGGTCACCGAGAGCCGGACAAAGGGGTGGGAGCGGATATGAGCACCAGTACCGTACGGCGCGTGGGTCTGTCCGTGGCAGTGGCAGCGGCGCTGACGTCGGTCGCGGCCTGCGGCGGATCGGACAGCGAGAACGAGGGCGGCGCGGCGGTCACGAGGGCCGAGCCGATCGCCGCACTGCTCGCGGTGCAGAAGAAGACCGGTGGGGCGAACTCGGCGAAGGTCGAGGGCACCACCACGATGGGCACCACGATGGCCATGAAGCAGACCGGGGCCATCGACTGGTCCGACGGCATCAGCGGCGCCCTGGAGATCACGTCCACCGGCGGCACCATGGCGGACATCCTGAAGCAGGCCGGCGGCGACGGCACCATGCAGGCGCGCTACTTCAAGGACGGCTACGCGGCCAACATGGGCGACGCCTTCGCCAATCAGGCCGGTGGCAAGCACTGGATCACCTACAGCTACGAGGATCTCGCCGAGCTGTCCGGCGCCTCGGGCGACGTGATGAAGGACCAGATGCAGAACACCACCCCCGGCCAGGGGGTGAAGGCGCTGCTGGCCTCCGGGGACGTGAAGAAGGTGGGCCAGGAGGACGTCCGGGGCGTCGCCGCCACGCACTACTCCGGCACGGTCGACGTGGCCGAGCTGACCGCCAAGAACTCCGAGCTGGACGCAGCCCAGCTCGCCGCGTTCAAGAAGCAGCTCAGCGACGCCGGGATCAGCACGGAGAAGGTCGACATCTGGGTCGACAAGAACGACCTGCTGGTGAAGAAGACCGAGCGCGGCCAGATGAAGACCGGCGAGCTCAACTCCACGATGTTCTACAGCGACTACGGCACCAAGGTGTCGGTCGAGCGGCCGCCGGCCTCCGACAGCGTCGACTTCGCCGAGGTCATGAAGAAGCAGCAGGGCGCCTCCGGCGGCGCGTCCTGAACGTCCCGCGGTAGCCGGAGTGGGACGGATTTGCTCGGCGCGACCCCGGTCGCGTACTCTTCTGCAGAAGCCAAAGACCGCTGGTCGTTGCTGCACTCCCGCAAGGGGGAACAGCAACCGAAGGATCCGTTGAGCACGGACGACCTGCGCAGGTGACTGTGGAAAGCTCCCGGACTTCGTGCGGTCGAGCTACGCCCTGGCACCTGTGCTGGGGCGTTTCGTCTTTTCCGGCCCCTTCTGAGCGGTCCTCATCACCCGGAAGGAGGCCGACGCTCATGGCAAGGCCCGACAAGGCTGCCGCGGTAGCCGAGCTCGCGGACCAGTTCCGCAGCTCGAACGCCGCTGTGCTGACCGAGTACCGGGGTCTCACCGTGGCCCAGCTCAAGCAGCTGCGCCGTTCACTCGGTGAGAACGCCCAGTACGCCGTGGTGAAGAACACGCTGACCAAGATTGCGGCCAACGAGGCCGGGATCGACACGCTCGACGACCTGTTCGCAGGTCCGACGGCGGTTGCCTTCGTCACCGGTGACCCGGTGGAGTCGGCGAAGGGTCTTCGTGACTTCGCCAAGGACAACCCCAACCTCGTCATCAAGGGCGGTGTCCTTGATGGCAAGGCACTGTCCGCCGACGACTTCAAGAAGCTCGCGGACCTCGAGTCCCGCGAGGTTCTGCTCGCCAAGCTGGCCGGTGCCATGAAGGGCAAGCAGACTCAGGCTGCGCAGCTCTTCCAGGCTCTGCCGTCGAAGTTCGTCCGCACCGCGGAAGCGCTTCGCGCCAAGAAGGAAGAGCAGGACGGTGCCGGTACGCCGGCTCCCGTCGAGGCCGCCGAGTAATTTCGCTCAGCGGTCCAGCGGGCGCCACGTACGCCCGCCGACATATACATCCGGCACCTGCCGAATAGTGGAAGGACGCCTATCATGGCGAAGCTGTCCCAGGACGACCTGCTCGCGCAGTTCGAAGACATGACCCTCATCGAGCTCTCCGGCTTCGTGAAGGCCTTCGAGGAGAAGTTCGACGTCACCGCCGCCGCGGCCGTCGCCGTCGCCGGTCCGGCCGGCCCGGGTGCCGTCGCTGACGCTCCCGAGGAGCAGGACGAGTTCGACGTCATCCTCACGGGTGCCGGCGAGAAGAAGATCCAGGTCATCAAGGTCGTGCGTGAGCTGACCTCGCTGGGTCTCAAGGAGGCCAAGGACCTCGTCGACGGCGCCCCGAAGCCCGTCCTCGAGAAGGTCGCCAAGGAGGCCGCCGAGAAGGCTGCCGAGTCCCTCAAGGGCGCCGGCGCCTCCGTCGAGGTCAAGTGACCCTGCGAGTCTTCTGACTCGTCTGGACCCCCGTGCCGCGAGGCACGGACGTCACATCGCGAAAGGCGATCACCCGTACGGGTGATCGCCTTTCGGCGTACCCGTGGGGGTGCCTTGCTCTTCCCGTGCTGACGAGTATGGTGATCTTCGCCGTGCGCCTCTCGGAGGGGAGCGCGGACGGCTCCGAGGGGCGGCGTGTACGGCTCTCCTGGGCCTGTCCCGGCTGGGGGGCCTTGACGAACCGCACGAGGCGCGCAATTCTCAAGGCGCGTCGTCACATCGATCCGGATCCGAGGCATGGATCGATGGCGAAGAGGGCAGTAAAGAAGAGCGCAGCTCATGCAGGGCTAGACATAGGTGTTGAGAACAAGCTGTTGAGAGCAACGTGGGTCTCTGAGAACCCCGACTGGACATCAGTGTGCCGCTTGGCTACACTGACCCTTTGCGCTGCCTGTTAGCTGCCTCCTGCCCGTCACCAGGGGCATACCCATCTTGTGCACCGTGGACTGAGCATCCCTGAAGAGGGACATCTATCCATGTGTCCAGTTTGGGACCGGTACGCGCGTAGTGAGTCCGAGCCCTCGGAAGGACCCCCTCTTGGCCGCCTCGCGCAACGCCTCGACCGCGAATACGAACAACGGCGCCAGCACCGCCCCGCTGCGCATCTCTTTTGCAAAGATCAAGGAGCCCCTCGAGGTTCCGAACCTCCTCGCGCTGCAGACCGAGAGCTTTGACTGGCTCCTCGGTAACGCCGCCTGGAAGGCTCGCGTCGAGGCTGCTCTGGACAGTGGACAAGACGTCCCCACCAAGTCCGGCCTGGAGGAGATCTTCGAGGAGATTTCACCGATCGAGGACTTCTCCGGGTCGATGTCGCTTACGTTCCGCGACCACCGCTTCGAGCCCCCGAAGAACTCGATCGACGAGTGCAAGGAGCGCGACTTCACGTTCGCCGCCCCGCTCTTCGTCACGGCCGAGTTCACCAACAACGAGACCGGCGAGATCAAGTCCCAGACGGTCTTCATGGGCGATTTCCCGCTCATGACCAACAAGGGCACCTTCGTCATCAACGGCACCGAGCGTGTCGTCGTGTCGCAGCTGGTCCGCTCGCCGGGTGTCTACTTCGACTCCTCGATCGACAAGACGTCCGACAAGGACATCTTCTCCGCCAAGATCATCCCTTCCCGGGGTGCCTGGCTGGAGATGGAGATCGACAAGCGCGACATGGTCGGTGTCCGCATCGACCGCAAGCGCAAGCAGTCCGTCACCGTTCTCCTGAAGGCTCTCGGTTGGACCACCGAGCAGATCCTGGAGGAGTTCGGCGAGTACGAGTCGATGCGCGCCACCCTGGAGAAGGACCACACCCAGGGCCAGGACGACGCACTGCTCGACATCTACCGCAAGCTGCGTCCGGGCGAGCCGCCCACCCGCGAAGCTGCTCAGACGCTGCTCGAGAACCTCTACTTCAACCCGAAGCGCTACGACCTCGCGAAGGTCGGCCGCTACAAGGTGAACAAGAAGCTCGGCGCGGATGAGCCGCTCGACGCCGGTGTCCTCACCAGCGACGACATCATCGCGACCATCAAGTACCTGGTGAAGCTGCACGCCGGGGAGACCGAGACCGTCGGCGAGTCCGGCCGTTCGATCGTCGTCGAGACCGACGACATCGACCACTTCGGCAACCGTCGTCTGCGCAACGTCGGCGAGCTCATCCAGAACCAGGTCCGTACGGGCCTGGCGCGGATGGAGCGCGTCGTGCGTGAGCGCATGACGACTCAGGACGTCGAGGCCATCACGCCGCAGACCCTGATCAACATCCGGCCGGTCGTCGCCTCCATCAAAGAGTTCTTCGGCACCAGCCAGCTGTCGCAGTTCATGGACCAGAACAACCCGCTGTCGGGTCTCACCCACAAGCGCCGCCTGTCGGCTCTTGGCCCGGGTGGTCTCTCCCGTGAGCGGGCCGGCTTCGAGGTCCGTGACGTGCACCCGTCCCACTACGGACGCATGTGCCCGATCGAGACCCCTGAAGGCCCGAACATCGGTCTGATCGGTTCGCTCGCCTCGTACGGACGCGTCAACGCGTTCGGTTTCATCGAGACGCCGTACCGCAAGGTCGTCGACGGCCAGGTCACCGACGAGGTCGACTACGTCACGGCCGACGAGGAAGACCGTTACGTCATCGCCCAGGCGAACGCGACGCTCTCCGAAGAGCTCCGCTTCACCGAGCCCCGCGTCCTCGTCCGCCGTCGTGGCGGAGAGGTCGACTACGTGCCCGGCACCGAAGTCGACTACATGGACGTCTCGCCGCGCCAGATGGTGTCCGTCGCCACCGCGATGATCCCGTTCCTGGAGCACGACGACGCCAACCGTGCCCTCATGGGCGCGAACATGATGCGTCAGGCGGTGCCGCTCATCAAGTCCGAGGCGCCGCTGGTCGGCACCGGCATGGAGTACCGCTGCGCCACCGACGCCGGTGACGTGCTGAAGGCCGAGAAGGACGGTGTGGTCCAGGAGGTCTCCGCGGACTACATCACCGTGACCAACGACGACGGTACGTACACCACGTACCGCATCGCGAAGTTCATGCGCTCCAACCAGGGCACCTCGGTCAACCAGAAGGTCGTCGTCTCCGAGGGCGACCGGGTGGTCGAGGGCCAGGTGCTCGCCGACGGCCCGGCCACCGAGAACGGTGAGATGGCCCTGGGCAAGAACCTGCTCGTGGCGTTCATGCCGTGGGAGGGTCACAACTACGAGGACGCGATCATCCTGTCGCAGCGCCTCGTGCAGGACGACGTCCTCTCCTCGATTCACATCGAGGAGCACGAGGTCGACGCCCGTGACACCAAGCTCGGCCCGGAGGAGATCACCCGGGACATCCCGAACGTCTCCGAAGAGGTCCTCGCGGACCTCGACGAGCGCGGCATCATCCGTATCGGTGCCGAGGTCGTCGCCGGTGACATCCTCGTCGGCAAGGTCACGCCCAAGGGCGAGACCGAGCTGACCCCCGAGGAGCGCCTGCTCCGCGCGATCTTCGGTGAGAAGGCGCGCGAAGTGCGCGACACCTCGCTGAAGGTGCCGCACGGTGAGATCGGCAAGGTCATCGGCGTCCGCGTCTTCGACCGCGAAGAGGGCGACGAGCTGCCGCCGGGCGTGAACCAGCTGGTGCGCGTCTACGTCGCGCAGAAGCGCAAGATCACCGATGGTGACAAGCTCGCCGGCCGTCACGGCAACAAGGGCGTCATCTCGAAGATCCTGCCGATCGAGGACATGCCGTTCCTGGAGGACGGCACCCCGGTCGACATCATCCTCAACCCGCTGGGTGTCCCGTCCCGAATGAACCCGGGACAGGTCCTGGAGATCCACCTCGGCTGGCTCGCCAGCCGCGGCTGGGACGTCTCCGGCCTCGGTGACGAGTGGGCCAAGCGCCTGCAGACCATCGGCGCCGACCAGGTCGCCCCCGGCACCAACGTCGCGACCCCGGTCTTCGACGGTGCCCGTGAGGACGAGATCACCGGCCTCTTCCAGGCCACGATCCCGAACCGCGACGGCGACCGGCTGGTCCAGCCCTCGGGCAAGGCCAACCTGTTCGACGGCCGCTCCGGCGAGCCGTTCCCCGAGCCGGTCTCGGTCGGCTTCATGTACATCCTCAAGCTCCACCACCTGGTCGACGACAAGCTCCACGCTCGTTCGACGGGTCCGTACTCCATGATCACCCAGCAGCCGCTGGGTGGTAAGGCCCAGTTCGGTGGACAGCGCTTCGGTGAAATGGAGGTGTGGGCGCTTGAAGCTTATGGCGCCGCATACGCCCTCCAGGAGCTGCTGACGATCAAGTCCGACGACGTGACCGGCCGCGTGAAGGTCTACGAGGCCATCGTCAAGGGCGAGAACATCCCCGAGCCCGGCATTCCCGAGTCCTTCAAGGTGCTCATCAAGGAAATGCAGTCGCTCTGCCTCAACGTGGAGGTGCTGTCCTCGGACGGCATGTCCATCGAGATGCGCGACACGGACGAGGACGTCTTCCGCGCGGCGGAGGAGCTCGGAATCGACCTGTCCCGGCGCGAGCCGAGCAGCGTCGAAGAGGTCTGACGGGTTGGCCGGCCGGATCCCCGTGATCCGGCCGGCTCTCCCCGGACCCGTTCAGACCATTGCTGAAGTGCCCCGATTTCTCGCGTGAAGCGAGGGGGCTCGAACCCCCGAAAGAGGGATTGACGACAAGTGCTCGACGTCAACTTCTTCGACGAGCTGCGGATCGGCCTTGCCACCGCGGACGACATCCGGACCTGGTCCCACGGCGAAGTGAAGAAGCCGGAGACCATCAACTACCGCACGCTCAAGCCCGAAAAGGACGGACTCTTCTGCGAGAAGATCTTCGGTCCGACCCGGGACTGGGAGTGCTACTGCGGCAAGTACAAGCGTGTCCGATTCAAGGGCATCATCTGTGAGCGCTGTGGCGTCGAGGTAACTCGTGCCAAGGTGCGCCGTGAGCGCATGGGCCACATCGAGCTTGCCGCTCCCGTCACCCACATCTGGTACTTCAAGGGCGTCCCGTCCCGACTGGGCTACCTGCTGGACCTCGCGCCGAAGGACCTCGAGAAGGTCATCTACTTCGCCGCGTACATGATCACGTTCGTCGACGAGGAGCGCCGTACCCGCGACCTCCCGTCGCTGGAGGCGCACGTCTCCGTCGAGCGTCAGCAGGTCGAGAACCGCCGCGACTCCGACCTGGAGAACCGCGCCAAGAAGCTCGAGACCGACCTCGGCGAGCTCGAGGCCGAGGGCGCCAAGGCCGATGTGCGCCGCAAGGTGCGCGAAGGCGCCGAGCGCGAGATGAAGCAGCTGCGTGACCGTGCGCAGCGCGAGATCGACCGTCTCGACGAGGTGTGGAGCCGCTTCAAGAACCTCAAGGTCCAGGACCTCGAGGGCGACGAGCTGCTCTACCGCGAGCTGCGTGACCGCTTCGGCACGTACTTCGACGGCTGCATGGGTGCCGCTGCTCTGCAGAAGCGCCTGGAGTCCTTCGACCTCGACGAAGAGGCCGAGCGCCTCCGCGAGATCATCCGCACCGGCAAGGGCCAGAAGAAGACCCGTGCGCTCAAGCGCCTCAAGGTCGTCTCCGCGTTCCTGCAGACCAGCAACAAGCCCAAGGGCATGGTGCTCGACTGCGTGCCGGTCATCCCGCCGGACCTGCGTCCGATGGTGCAGCTGGACGGTGGCCGCTTCGCGACCTCCGACCTGAACGACCTGTACCGCCGTGTGATCAACCGCAACAACCGCCTCAAGCGTCTCCTTGACCTCGGTGCCCCCGAGATCATCGTGAACAACGAGAAGCGGATGCTGCAGGAGGCCGTCGACGCGCTGTTCGACAACGGCCGCCGCGGTCGCCCGGTCACCGGTCCCGGTAACCGCCCGCTCAAGTCCCTCAGCGACATGCTGAAGGGCAAGCAGGGTCGTTTCCGTCAGAACCTCCTCGGCAAGCGCGTGGACTACTCCGCGCGTTCCGTGATCGTCGTCGGCCCGCAGCTCAAGCTGCACCAGTGCGGTCTGCCGAAGGCCATGGCGCTGGAGCTCTTCAAGCCGTTCGTGATGAAGCGCCTGGTGGACCTGAACCACGCGCAGAACATCAAGTCGGCCAAGCGCATGGTCGAGCGCGGCCGCACCGTGGTGTACGACGTCCTCGAAGAGGTCATCGCCGAGCACCCGGTGCTGCTGAACCGTGCACCGACCCTGCACCGCCTCGGCATCCAGGCCTTCGAGCCGCAGCTGGTCGAGGGCAAGGCCATCCAGATCCACCCGCTCGTCTGCACCGCGTTCAACGCGGACTTCGACGGTGACCAGATGGCCGTGCACCTGCCGCTCTCCGCGGAGGCGCAGGCCGAGGCCCGCATCCTGATGCTGTCCTCGAACAACATCCTGAAGCCGGCCGACGGTCGTCCCGTCACCATGCCGACCCAGGACATGGTGCTGGGTCTGTTCTTCCTGACCACCGACGGTGAACTCCGTGACACCAAGGGCGAGGGCCGCGCGTTCGGCTCCACGGCCGAGGCGATCATGGCGTTCGACTCCGGTGAGCTGGCGCTCCAGTCGTCCGTCGACATCCGCTTCCCGGTGGGCACCATCCCGCCGCGTGGCTGGGTGCCGCCGGTCGCCGAGGAGGGCGAGCCCGAGTACCAGCCGGGTGACACCTTCCGGCTGCGGACGAGCCTGGGCCGCGCGCTCTTCAACGAGCTGCTGCCCGAGGACTACCCGTTCGTCGACTACTCGGTCGGCAAGAAGCAGCTCTCCGAGATCGTCAACGACCTCGCCGAGCGCTACCCCAAGGTCATCGTGGCGGCGACGCTCGACAACCTGAAGGCGGCGGGCTTCCACTGGGCCACCCGTTCCGGCGTCACCGTGTCCGTCGCGGACATCGTCGTGCCCGAGGCCAAGAAGGCCATCGTCAAGGGCTACGAGGACCAGGACGAGAAGGTCCAGAAGCAGTACGAGCGCGGTCTGATCACCAAGGACGAGCGCACGCAGGAGCTCATCGCGATCTGGACCAAGGCGACCAACGAGGTTGCCGAGGCGATGAACGCGAACTTCCCCAAGACGAACCCCATCTTCATGATGGTTGACTCGGGTGCCCGAGGAAACATGATGCAGATGCGTCAGATCGCCGGTATGCGTGGTCTGGTGTCCAACGCCAAGAACGAGACGATTCCCCGTCCCATCAAGGCGTCCTTCCGTGAGGGCCTCACCGTTCTGGAGTACTTCATCTCCACGCACGGTGCCCGTAAGGGTCTGGCGGACACCGCCCTGCGTACCGCCGACTCGGGTTACCTGACCCGTCGTCTGGTGGACGTCTCGCAGGACGTGATCATTCGCGAGGAGGACTGTGGCACCGACCGCGGCCTCAAGCTGAAGATCGCCGTCAAGGGCGCCGACGGCGTGCTCCGCAAGACGGAGGACGTCGAGACCTCGGTCTACGCCCGCATGCTCGCCGAGGACGTCGTCGTCGACGGCAAGGTCATCGCGCCTGCCAACGTCGACCTCGGTGACGTCCTGATCGACGCCCTGGTGGGCGCCGGCGTCGAGGAGGTCAAGACCCGCTCGGTCCTGACCTGTGAGTCCGCGGTCGGCACCTGTGCCTTCTGCTACGGACGCTCGCTCGCCACCGGCAAGCTGGTCGACATCGGTGAGGCGGTCGGCATCATCGCCGCCCAGTCCATCGGTGAGCCCGGTACCCAGCTGACGATGCGTACCTTCCACACCGGTGGTGTGGCCGGTGACGACATCACCCAGGGTCTGCCCCGAGTCGTCGAGCTCTTCGAAGCCCGTACGCCCAAGGGTGTCGCCCCGATCTCGGAGTCCGCGGGCCGGGTCCGTATCGAGGAGACCGAGAAGACCAAGAAGCTCGTGGTCACGCCGGACGACGGCAGCGAGGAGATCCCCTTCCCGATCTCCAAGCGCGCCCGTCTGCTGGTCGGCGAGGGCGACCGCGTCGAGGTGGGCCAGAAGCTCACCGTGGGTGCCACCAACCCGCACGACGTGCTGCGGATCCTCGGTCAGCGCGCGGTCCAGGTCCACCTGGTCGGCGAGGTCCAGAAGGTCTACAACTCGCAGGGTGTGTCGATCCACGACAAGCACATCGAGATCATCATCCGGCAGATGCTGCGCCGTGTGACGATCATCGAGTCCGGCGACGCGGAACTGCTGCCGGGCGAGCTCGTCGAGCGTTCGAAGTTCGAGACCGAGAACCGTCGTGTGGTCACCGAGGGCGGTCACCCCGCCTCCGGCCGTCCGCAGCTGATGGGTATCACCAAGGCCTCGCTGGCGACGGAGTCGTGGCTGTCCGCGGCTTCCTTCCAGGAGACGACCAGGGTCCTGACGGACGCGGCGATCAACGCCAAGTCCGACTCCCTGATCGGCCTCAAGGAGAACGTCATCATCGGTAAGCTCATCCCGGCCGGTACGGGTCTGTCCCGCTACCGCAACATCCGGGTCGAGCCGACCGAGGAGGCCAAGGCCGCGATGTACTCGGCCGTCGGCTACGACGACATCGACTACTCGCCGTTCGGCACGGGCTCCGGCCAGGCCGTTCCGCTGGAGGACTACGACTACGGTCCGTACAACCAGTAGGCGAGCCAGTAGGCGAGCCAGTAGGCGAGTCGCCTGATACGACCGGAGGGCGGTCACCCCGTACATGGGGTGGCCGCCCTCCGGCGTGTTCGGGTCGCGCCTGGGCGGGCGGGCGGCCGGACCTCGTGGTCCGTGAGCTGCCGTTCGCTCCGGTCGCTCCGCTGCACCAGGAGGGCGAACGCGCCGGTCACCCGGGGAAGCCGTCGGCTCCAGCCGCGCCCGTACGCGGACGGTTACCGGTAAAGGGTTGCTGAATGCCAGGCGAGCCCGGAGAGAAGCCCATCAGCTTTCGCGTGCATTCTCCGAGGTGATCGGCCCATTGCAGACGGAGCGGTGCGGTGCGGCCATCGCGCTGACGCACAGGGGGGAAAAGACTGCGTTTCCCTGGTGCCGCGACCAGGCCTTTGTCTGTGAATAGCTCAGGCCGGAAGCTGGGTTTCGTTTTGAGGTCTTCCGGTGTTTCTCAGGGGGTCCGGATCGTTCAGGTGCTCTGGAATCGCCCGGGAGCCTCGGCTGCCGGCATGGTGGCGCTCCCTTCGATTATTTGGTTCTTTTTGTGTCTGTTTGCCTGCGGCCCTTTCGCTGAGAGTGTTGCTGTGTGCAGGGGTGTTGTGCGATCGTTTCCCCAAAACTCGCCCTGGAGGCTCGGTGCCTTTTCTTGTCGTCGGCGTAATATTTGCCATTTCCGTCATGGCGCTTCTGGTGTTCGGAATCCCTTTCGTCCTGCAGTCTCCCCTGCGTGCACGCGGAGTGCACTGCTATGCCACCGTCGCCCGCAAATCCATCCCCAAAGACGGCAAGATCGATGTGGTTTTCGCGTACGTCACTGCCGATCGAAAGCGGTTTACGATAACGAGGTTCGGTCTCTCCTATGTGCCTGATGGTGCGGGCGTGATCTACGACCCACTGAATCCCGGGCGATCTGAATTTGTCGACGCGGTCCCCAGGAACCCGAGGAGGCGGCGCATATTTCTGATCGCGACAGCAGGGGTGGCGGTGATCGCACTGGCGCTGCTCTGTGTCGGGCTGTCGGTCTGACGTGTTGCGCCCGGTGCGCGATGTCCGCGCACGGGTTCTGTGCTGAACCGCACTGATCCGCGTGCCCCGCCCGCGGCTTGCGTCCGCGCCTCGGCCCGGTCTCGCGTCGGCCGAGCGGTGCGCAGCCTCGGGCGCGGGCCGAGTGCGTTGGTGAGGTGCGGCGGTGGCCGGCCCGGCGCCCCATGGTCCCGGCGTGGCAGGGCGTGACCCCCCGGCGTTCCGGGGGCGCTGCATTTGTTTTGACCCAAGTCGATGAGGTAGGTACGCTCAGACCTTGTGCCTGGGTTGTGCCTGGGCTCGTGTGCGTGTCCTCAACCGCACGGCGAGCCCGTCTTTGGCCACCGTGATCTGTGGATGAACCGCCTTCAGGGCAGTGACCCGCAGTATCCGACACACCCGACCGCGTGGGTCGGAGTTGTTCCAGGTTAGTTTCACCGACGGCACACAGAAACCGGAGAAGTAGTGCCTACGATTCAGCAGCTGGTCCGGAAGGGCCGGCAGGACAAGGTCGAGAAGAACAAGACGCCCGCGCTCGAGGGTTCTCCCCAGCGCCGCGGCGTCTGCACGCGTGTGTTCACGACCACCCCGAAGAAGCCGAACTCCGCGCTCCGGAAGGTCGCGCGTGTGCGTCTGACCTCCGGTATCGAGGTCACGGCCTACATCCCGGGTGAGGGACACAACCTGCAGGAGCACTCCATCGTGCTCGTGCGTGGTGGCCGTGTGAAGGACCTGCCGGGTGTTCGTTACAAGATCATCCGCGGCTCCCTTGACACCCAGGGTGTCAAGAACCGCAAGCAGGCCCGCAGCCGCTACGGCGCCAAGAAGGAGAAGTAAGAATGCCTCGTAAGGGCCCCGCCCCGAAGCGCCCGGTCATCATTGACCCGGTCTATGGTTCTCCTCTTGTCACCTCGCTGATCAACAAGATCCTGCTCAACGGCAAGCGTTCCACCGCCGAGCGGATCGTGTACGGCGCCATGGAAGGCCTCCGCGAGAAGACCGGCGCTGACCCGGTCATCACGCTGAAGCGCGCGCTTGAGAACGTCAAGCCCTCGCTCGAGGTCAAGTCCCGCCGTGTTGGTGGCGCCACCTACCAGGTGCCGATCGAGGTCAAGCCCGGTCGCGCCGCCACTCTCGCGCTGCGCTGGGTCGTCGGTTACTCCCGCGCCCGTCGCGAGAAGACGATGACGGAGCGGCTCATGAACGAGCTGCTCGACGCCTCCAACGGTCTTGGCGCTGCAGTCAAGAAGCGCGAGGACACCCACAAGATGGCCGAGTCGAACAAGGCCTTCGCGCACTACCGCTGGTAGTCGCTCACCCCATCGAGACCGAGAGAAGATTGAGCCTTATGGCCACCACTTCGCTTGACCTGGCCAAGGTCCGCAACATTGGGATCATGGCCCACATCGACGCGGGGAAGACGACCACCACCGAGCGGATCCTCTTCTACACCGGTGTGAGCTACAAGATCGGTGAAGTCCACGACGGCGCAGCCACGATGGACTGGATGGAGCAGGAGCAGGAGCGCGGCATCACGATCACGTCGGCCGCGACGACCTGTCACTGGCCGCTCAATGATGTTGACCACACCATCAACATCATCGACACCCCCGGTCACGTCGACTTCACCGTCGAGGTGGAGCGTTCGCTCCGCGTCCTCGACGGTGCCGTCACCGTGTTCGACGGCGTGGCCGGCGTCGAGCCGCAGTCCGAGACCGTCTGGCGTCAGGCGGACCGCTACGGCGTGCCGCGTATCTGCTTCGTCAACAAGCTCGACCGCACCGGTGCCGACTTCTTCCGTTGCGTCGACATGATCGTCCAGCGCCTCGGCGCTGTCCCGATCGTCATGCAGCTCCCCATCGGCGCCGAGGCCGACTTCACGGGTGTCGTCGACCTCGTGTCGATGAAGGCCTTCGTGTACCCCGAAGAGGCCGCCAAGGGCGAGATGTACAACGTCATCGAGATCCCGGACAACCTCAAGGAGGCCGCAGAGGAATGGCGCGGCAAGCTCCTTGAGGCCGTCTCGGAGAACGACGACGAGATGATGGAGCTGTACCTGGAGGGCGTCGAGCCCACCCAGGACCAGCTGCACGAGGCGGTCCGCCGCATCACCCTCGCGTCGAAGGGCACGGCCGACTCCGTCACGGTCACCCCGGTGTTCTGTGGCACCGCGTTCAAGAACAAGGGCGTTCAGCCCCTGCTCGACGCGGTCGTCCGCTACCTGCCTTCCCCCCTGGACGTCGAGGCCATCGAAGGCCACGACGTCAAGGACCCGGAGAAGGTCATCCAGCGGCGTCCCTCGGACGACGAGCCGTTCTCCGGCCTCGCGTTCAAGATCGCGAGCGACCCGCACCTGGGCAAGCTCACCTTCGTCCGGATCTACTCCGGTCGCCTCGAGGCCGGCACCGCGGTGCTGAACTCGGTCAAGGGCAAGAAGGAGCGCATCGGCAAGATCTACCGCATGCACGCGAACAAGCGTGAGGAGATCGCGTCGGTGGGCGCGGGCGACATCATCGCTGTCATGGGGCTCAAGCAGACCACGACCGGTGAGACGCTCTGTGACGACAAGAACCCGGTGATCCTGGAGTCCATGGACTTCCCGGCACCGGTCATCGAGGTCGCCATCGAGCCGAAGTCCAAGGGCGACCAGGAGAAGCTGGGTGTCGCCATCCAGCGCCTCTCCGAGGAGGACCCCTCCTTCCAGGTGCACTCCGACGAGGAGACCGGCCAGACCATCATCGGTGGTATGGGCGAGCTTCACCTCGAAGTGCTCGTCGACCGCATGAAGCGCGAGTTCCGCGTCGAGGCGAACGTCGGCAAGCCGCAGGTCGCGTACCGCGAGACGATCCGCAAGGCCGTCGAGCGCATCGACTACACGCACAAGAAGCAGACTGGTGGTACCGGCCAGTTCGCGAAGGTGCAGATCGCCATCGAGCCCATCGAGGGTGGCGACGCGTCCTACGAGTTCGTCAACAAGGTCACCGGTGGCCGCATCCCCCGGGAGTACATCCCCTCGGTGGACGCGGGTGCCCAGGAAGCCATGCAGTTCGGCATCCTGGCCGGTTACGAGATGGTCGGCGTCCGCGTCACCCTTCTCGACGGTGGTTACCACGAGGTCGACTCCTCGGAGCTGGCCTTCAAGATCGCCGGTTCGCAGGCGTTCAAGGAGGGTGCCCGCAGGGCGTCCCCCGTGCTCATGGAGCCGATGATGTCCGTCGAGGTCACCACGCCCGAGGACTACATGGGCGATGTGATCGGCGACCTCAACTCCCGCCGTGGCCAGATCCAGGCCATGGAGGAGCGCCACGGCGCTCGCGTCGTGAAGGGCCTCGTGCCCCTCTCGGAGATGTTCGGCTACGTCGGAGACCTCCGCAGCAAGACCTCGGGTCGCGCAAGCTACTCGATGCAGTTCGACTCCTACGCCGAGGTTCCGCGGAACGTCGCCGAGGAGATCATCGCGAAGGCCAAGGGCGAGTAACTCTCCCGAGCTCACGCTTTAGGCTTGTCACCGGAGCCCGGTGGGGCATTTCGGCGCAGCGCGCAAGCACCGCGCCGAAATGCCCCCGGGCCCCGGCATCCCAGCAAAGATCACCTGGCGCCGATGAAGCAAGGCGTACAGAACCACTCCGCAGGAGGACCCAGTGGCGAAGGCAAAGTTCGAGCGGACTAAGCCGCACGTCAACATCGGCACCATCGGTCACATTGACCACGGTAAGACGACCCTCACGGCCGCCATTACCAAGGTGCTGCACGACGCGTACCCGGACCTGAACGAGGCCTCGGCCTTCGACCAGATCGACAAGGCTCCCGAAGAGCGCCAGCGCGGTATCACCATCTCGATCGCGCACGTCGAGTACCAGACGGAGTCGCGTCACTACGCGCACGTCGACTGCCCCGGTCACGCTGACTACATCAAGAACATGATCACGGGTGCGGCGCAGATGGACGGCGCCATCCTCGTCGTCGCCGCGACCGACGGCCCGATGCCGCAGACCAAGGAGCACGTGCTCCTGGCCCGCCAGGTCGGCGTTCCGTACATCGTCGTCGCGCTGAACAAGGCCGACATGGTGGACGACGAGGAGATCCTGGAGCTCGTCGAGCTCGAGGTCCGTGAGCTCCTCTCCGAGTACGAGTTCCCGGGCGACGACCTTCCGGTCGTCAAGGTCTCGGCGCTCAAGGCTCTTGAGGGTGACAAGGAGTGGGGCCAGACCGTCCTCGACCTGATGAAGGCCGTCGACGAGTCCATCCCGCAGCCCGAGCGTGACGTCGAGAAGCCGTTCCTCATGCCGATCGAGGACGTCTTCACGATCACCGGTCGTGGCACCGTCGTCACCGGTCGTATCGAGCGTGGTGTCCTCAAGGTCAACGAGACCGTCGACATCGTCGGCATCAAGACCGAGAAGACCACCACCACGGTCACCGGCATCGAGATGTTCCGCAAGCTGCTCGACGAGGGCCAGGCCGGTGAGAACGTCGGTCTGCTCCTCCGTGGCATCAAGCGCGAGGACGTCGAGCGCGGCCAGGTCATCATCAAGCCCGGTTCGGTCACGCCGCACACCGAGTTCGAGGCCCAGTCCTACATCCTGTCGAAGGACGAGGGTGGCCGTCACACCCCCTTCTTCAACAACTACCGCCCGCAGTTCTACTTCCGTACCACGGACGTGACGGGCGTTGTGACCCTCCCCGAGGGCACCGAGATGGTCATGCCGGGTGACAACACCCTCATGAACGTCGCGCTGATCCAGCCGGTCGCCATGGAAGAGGGCCTGAAGTTCGCCATCCGTGAGGGTGGCCGGACCGTGGGCGCCGGCCAGGTCACCAAGATCCTCAAGTAAGTCCTTGAGCGTCTGACCTGGTAGCTCCGCACAGAGCACCGAGAAGGGCCCCCTCCCATCGCGCAAGCGGTGGGAGGGGGCCCTTCTGCGTGGGGCCCCGGTGTCGGGCGGGGCTGCTGTCGCGGGTGCGGTCGGGGTCAGGGGGCGAGCAGGACCGTCTTGCCGGACAGCCGCCCGGCGCCGGCGTCCTCGTGCACGGCGGCCAGCTCGGCCACCGGGCGGTGGGCGGCGACGTGGACCTTGAGCGTGCCGGCGTCCACCTTGGCGACCAGCTCGGCCAGCTGGGCTCCGTCGCTCCGGACCCACAGGCTCGCGCTGCGCACCCCCCGGGCGGGGTCTTCGGGAACCGGACCGGCCGTGCTGGCGGCGACCCCGCCGTCGGCGACGTAGTCCGTCAGCCGTGCGAGCTCCTCCGGGGAGACCCGCACGTGGTTCACCACGACCTGGAACGGACCGCCCACAGCGGCCGGGCCCGCGGCGAGGTCGAGGGGGGCCGCGACCCGGTCCGTGCCGTAGCCCCGGAGCCGGTCGGCGTGCTGCGGTGCGTCCACCGCGGTCACGTGCGCTCCCGCGTCGACGGCGAGCTGTACCACGAGGCTGCCCACCGCGCCCCCGGCCCCGTTGATCAGGACGGTCTGACCGGGCTTGAGCCCGGCGAGTTCGAACGTCGTCTGCCAGGCCGCCAGGCCGGTCAGCGGCAGCGCCGCGGCGTCGACCAACTCGATGGTCCGGGGCGCCGGGGCCAGGGACTCGGCCGGGGCGATCACGTACTCGGCGGCGCCGCCGGCGGAGTCGAGGGGCAGCATCGCCACGACGCGGTCACCGACCTCCAGGCCGGTCACGTCCGCGCCGAGTTCGGCGACGGTGCCCGCCAGGTCGATCCCCGGCACGTACGGGAGGGTGATCGGGAGCATCTCGGCCATGACGCCGGCGCGGATGTGGTCGTCGACCGGGTTGAACGACGTGGCCGCCACCCGCACCAGCACCTGCCCGGCGCCGGGGACCGGACGGTCGACGTCCTCGTAGCGCAGGACGTCGCTGTTGCCGAACTCGTGGAAACGTATTGCCTTCATGGCGCTTTCCTTCAGGGTGTGTGAAGCGAGGTGTTTGGTGCGGGGTGTTCTGCTGCCGTCGCCTACGGACGAGGCGATGGGCCGATAGCCGATGACGGCGGTGTGAGGCGGTCAGGCAGGAAGGCGGAGCGCGTCGAGGCGCTCAGGTCAGCTGTACCGACCGGGTGGAGTTGCCCATCACCATGCGGTCGATGGTGCTCACGGCGCTGCCGGGGTCGTCGGCGGCGCCGATGGTGAGCAGCAGCGGGACGAAGTGGTCGGCGGTCGGATGGGCGACCGCGGCGCCGGGCGCCTTGTCGCGGTAGTCGGTGAGGGCGTCGACGTCGCCCCGGGTGAGGGCGTCGACGGCCCATGCGTCGAAGGCCGCGGTGTCGGCGGCGAGCTCCGGCCGGCGGAAGACGGCGAAGCTGTGCGTCATGAAGCCCGAGCCGAGAACGAGGATGCCTTCCTCGCGCAGGGGCCGCAGGCGTGCCCCGAGTTCGAGCAGGGCGCCGGGGTCGAGGCTGGGCATCGACAGCTGCACGACCGGGACGTCGGCCGCGGGGTACATGGCCATGAGCGGGATGAACGCGCCGTGGTCGAGGCCGCGGTCGGTGAACTCGTGCACCGGTGTCCGGCCCAGCAGCCCCTTGAGCCGCCGAGCCAGGTCGGTGGCGTCCGGGGTCGCGTAGGGAAGGGTCTTGTAGCGGGGGTGGAAGCCGCTGAAGTCGTAGAAGAGCGGGGTGCCGGCCGCGGCTCCGGATATCGCGACCGGTGCCCGTTCCCAGTGGGCCGAGACGACGACGACGGCCCGCGGTCGGGGCATCGACCGCGCCCAGTCGAAGAGGTCGCCGAGCCACTGCGGATCGTCGAGGGTGAACGGGGCCCCGTGGCTGACGAAGAGGCTGGGCAGGGGCCCGTCGGAGGGGTTCCACATCCGGTGCTCGGCTGCCTGTGGCAGGACCCGGGCAAGGAGGTCGTCGTATGCCGCGGCTGGTGTGCGCGACGGGAAGAGGGAGGCCACGCTGCTCGTGGCGGTCATCGGGATTCAACTCCTTCGCTTGCCCCGGAAAGTGTTTTCACTTGCCTGGGCAAGTCGTAAGGTAACCCGACAGGACTTGCCCAGGCAAGTGATGCGAGTTGCCTGGGCAAGTAGGATGGGGGTCATGGATACTCAGTCGCCCTGGCTCGACGACGACCAGCAGGACCTGTGGCAGGCGCTCCTCACGGTCGTCATCGCACTCCCGGCGGCCCTCGACCGCCAGCTCCAGCGGGACGCGGGCATCTCCAACTTCGAGTACGGGGTCCTGGCCCAGCTGTCCATGGCGGAGGGGTCCACGATGCGGCTCAGCGACCTGGCCCGGGTCTGCGACAGCACTCAGCCCCGCCTGTCGAAGGTGATGGACCGCTTCGAGGCCCGCGACTGGGTCGCCCGTCGGCCCGATCCCAGTGACGGCCGGTACACCCTCGGCGCACTGACCGACGCCGGCCGGCAGAAGCTCGCCGAGAGCGCGCCGGCGCACGTCGCGCAGGTGAAGCGGCTCGTGTTCGATCCGCTCAGCGCCGTTCAGCGCCGTCACGCCGAGGCCGCGCTCACCCGCATCGCCGCTACCGTGCGCCAGGAACTCGAAGGAGGCTGAGCGCCGTCCCGGGGCGGCGCTGCCTTACGCCTCTCTGCGACGCCGGCCATGCGGCGGAGGGCGCCCGTGACCATGACGGGGCCCTTACGCGGCACTCGCGTCCGAAGCGGGCGGCATCGAGAGCCGTGCCGCCCTGCCCATGCTGCCGAGCGTGTCTCAGACGGTGACGCCGGGCCCGCGCACCATGTGGACGTCGACCGCGTCCTCGCGCTCCAGGATGAACCCGTACCGCTCGTACAGCCGCCGGGCGGCGCTGCCCTGGAGCACGTTGAGCCGGACCGTGATCCCTTCGGCGTCGGTACGGGCCAGCAGCTCGCGCAGGACCGCGGAGCCGATGCCGCGTCCCTGGAGCTCCTCGGCCAGGAAGAAGCTCTCCAGGCACCGGCCGCCCTCGACGGGCCGGAGGGTGACACTCCCGCCGAAGCGGCCGTCCACGACGATGATCGAGGTGTACTCCGGCACATAGGAGTCCCGCAGCCGCTGGCGCACCCGGTGTTCGTCGTAGCGCCCCAGCCGGACGAGATCCGGGCGCATCACGACGGCCCGGATCTCGGCTATGGCCTCAAGATCCTCGGGGGCGGCGGGGCGCAGTGCCCAGCCTTGAGTGGTACTTACATGCATGGCGGGATTGTGCCAGAGGCGGGACCGGGGGCCGGATGCGAGGCTGCCGACCCGGGCCGTACTCTCACGTGGATGGCGAGCTTCGAGACTCATCGTCGGCGCGTGCACGACACGGGCCGAACCGTTCACGCTCGTCACTCCGCGCTGCGGACCTGTCTGGTCGCCTTCGCGCCCTATGGCTTTCGCGCCACGTACCACCACCTGTGTCGTAGCGCCCGGATTCCCCGTGACCTGGAGAAGGATCCGGCCTCGCTGATCCGCGCGGTGGAGGAGCTCGATGCGGCCCGCCGGCACTGGCTGGCGGACGAGGCCGTGTTCGTGGCACGCCGTCGGCAGGAGAAGGCCGCGGGAATGCGCCGCCCCCAGAGCGATGGCAGCTGGCGGGACGCGGGGCGGGCTTCGCCGGGGATGCCGGCCTACTGCCCCAATCCGGAGTTCCATCCCGACGAACCGCTTCCGGCAGTGGTGGAACGCGTACTCCGCTCGGTCGTACCGCCCACGGCAGCGTCCTCGTGGTGCCTTGTCTGCGGCAGGGCCGGGGCGACGACTCGCTGGAGATCCGAGTGCTACGTGCACCGGCTGTGTGCGCGGTGCGGGGTGAGTCTCGGTGCGGAGGGGACCGCGGCGAACAGCAATGTCTGTCGGGCTCGGGCCGAGCGGTGGAGCGAGATCTGGCGGCGTGCGGCCTGAGCCGGATGAGGGCGGTCGGTCCCCGGCCCCGGCGGGGACCGACCGGAGAGCGTGCGTATACGGACGCAGGCCCTGGGGGTTCGAGGGCCGGGGGTCAGCGGTCCTCGGTGAAGACGTCCTCGACTGTGGTGGCGGTGGTGGCGCGGTGGAGCCACCGGTGTAGAAGCTGAGGGTCGGTGCAGGTGCTGATCTTTTCGCGGGTCTCGTCGGTGAGGACGATGCCGCGCACTTGGAGGATCAGCAGGAGGCCTTCCGCCTGGCCCTTTGCCTGGCCTTCGGCTCGTCCTTCGGCTCGTCCTTCGGCGCGGCCTTCGTCCCGGATTTCTTCTGACATGAAGGACTTGTAGAAAGAGGTATCCACGGCCACCAGGTTCCTCCACTGTTGTGCGGCCGGGCGGTTGCCCAGGCCCTGTGCGGTGAGTTCGACGATGGGGTCTGCGACGTCCTCCGGTGCTTCGCGTAGTGCGGCGGAGAGTGTTTTCAGTATGGCACCGACGTCCGGATTGTCGGCGTGTGTGATGGCGGCGAGGGTGGCGAGTGCGAGGTCCTTGCGCGCCTCGGCCACGTTGGTGATGACGGGCATGTTGTGGGGGCCTGCGACGAGGGGGTTGAGGGTGAGGGTGGGCCATTGGGGGAGGCCGATGGTGAGGGGGCGGGCGGCCCATTGGGCGGTGGCGTGGTCCTGGCAGACGACCAGGAGGAGGACGGGCAGGCCGTCGTATCGGTTGTGGAGGTAGCTGACGTAGTAGGGCCAGCTGGTTGTCTTGCGCCGGTCCTTTTTGCCCTGGGCTTCGATGGCGAGGAGGTAGGGGCCGTCGGTTTCTGTTTCGATGCGCAGGAGGGTGTCGACGCGGCGTTCGACGGGTTTGGCTTCGGTGAGGTCGGTGGGCAGGACGGTGGCCGAGGTGGGTGGTGGGATGTCGATGCCGAGTACTTCGGAGACGCGGGAGAAGAGGCCCGGGTACTCCTGGAAGATGCGGTGCATCGCCTCGTGCGGTGAGCTGACCATGCAGGTCCGATCGGGGTCGAGGGTGGATGTGTGTCACCCGGTGGTGCTGTGCGCGACGGCCGGGTGTTCGGTTCGGCAGTCGCGGCAGTGGCCGGGGTGCGTGGCGCGGAAGGCGCGTTCGCAGGTGTCGCAGTTCTGGAGTGGGATGACGACGGTCCGGCGGCGGGGTGGGGTGAGGTCGGCTGTGCCGGGGAGTGGGGGCGGCAGGAGGGTCGTGATCCGGTGGCGCAGGAGCTTCGCCGGGTGCTTGACGGGGGCCGGGAGGTCGCTGGTGAGGGCGTGGCGGACGGCGTCGGGGTGGGTGTCGCGTTCCAGCCAGGTGGCGATGCCGGGAGCGAGGGTGGTGATGTCGCCCTCGGTGAGGGCGAGTTGGGGTGCGTGACGGCGTAGGTCGGCCAGGAGTGCGGAAGCGGCCCGGTGCAGCTCCTCGGTGGGTGCGTGCGGCTGGGGGAGTGGCGGGGGCGGTGTCCTGGGAGCGGTGGGCGGCGGTACGTGGACGGGCGCGGGCGGCGGAGGCGTGGCGGGTGGGGTGGCCTCGCGTGGCGGTGGGGCGGTGGGTGCGGTCGTCGGTGTGCTGCGGCGGGGCTGGGTCCGGGGCCGGGGTCGGGGCTTTGGAGCGATGGTGGCTGAGGCCTCGGTGCGCGGCTGGTTGTACGAGACCGTGCGCGTGACCACGCGGCCGCTGGGGAGGCGTACCCGGCTGCGGTGCAGGTAGCCCTCCGCTTCCAGCTCGTGCAGGGCAGCTGTGATGCGGGCTTCGCTCTCCGGGAAGCGGTCGGTGAGCACCTTGATGCCGACCTTCGCCCCGGCGGGCAGCGACTGGATGTGTGCCGCGAGCCCGATCGCGATGAGGGACAGCTCGTGGTGCTGGGCGAGGTGATTGCCGATGACCGTGAAGCCGGAGACATGGCGGACGTTGACGTGGAGGACGCCGGATGTCGGCGTGACGTCGGGCCGGGTGCCGGAGGAGCTGGGCGGGGCGCACGGGGGCGCGATAACCTGCTGGGTATCCATCGGGAAGGGTCTACTTCCTCGTGGTCAGGCCCCTGGTTGAGATTCGCGTCTCGCCGGGGGCCGTCTCGTTCTGTGGTGGTCGCGGCGAGCATATGCCAGCCAACCCGGCCCAAATCCAGCCCAGTTGCCATATGTCACCCATGTGGGTGACGCAGGTCAGGACGGGGGCGGGTGTGGTTTGGATGGGTTGTTTTCCCGAGTTCTTTAAAAGCCTTTAGACGTCGTGGGCGGCCGCGTCGTGGCCCACCGGGTCGTGGCCGAGGAGGTCGTGGGCACCCGCGACCCGGTGGGTTCGGTCACGGTGCGAGGTCGAGTTCCGCCCAGACCGTCTTGCGCGGGACCGGGCCCGGGACGACGCCCCAGCGGTCGGCGAGGGCCTCGACGATGAGCAGGCCGCGCCCGCTCTCCGCGAGCCCTTCCGGGACCGCCGTGACGGGCAGGCGGTCGCCCCGGGTGTCCGTGACCTCGATCCGCAGCCGTTTGCCCGCGTGGACGGTGAGGCGCAGTTGGAAGTCCCGGCCCGGTACGTGCCCGTGGACCGTGGCGTTGGCGGCGAGCTCCGCGACGATGTACGCCGCCGACTCGGACGGCAGGCCCCAGAGGCCGAGATGGGCCACGGCGAGGAGACGGGCGAGCCGGGCCCCTCGGCGGGTGGGGGAGAGCCGCACGGTGAACGTGCGCTCGGTGGCCGGGCGTTGGGGGGGTGGCGGATTTCTGGTTCACGTCACTCAGCGTGGCCGGTTCTGCGTACCGTGCCCAGTGACGGAGCCCTTGCGTACGGTGATTGTCCCGGGCTTGTCCAGTGCTGTCCCGGCTGTCCGGCGTGACGTGCGGGGAACAGAGGCGGTTGAGGAAGAACGGCACGCACGTCGGAAGTGGGGCACGGATGAGTGTGGACGGGACCGGTACGGAGCAGGGCGGCGGCGGGGCGGACGAGCCCGGTTGGGACGTCGATCCCGATGACGAGCCGGGTGTCGCGGTGATCGCCGCCGTGGGGCGCCAGATCAAGGCCTGGCGGGAGGCGGCCGGGATGCGGGCCGGCGCGTTCGGGGCGGCGATCGGTTACGGGGAGGACCTGGTCTACAAGGTGGAGGGCGGGCGGCGCATCCCCCGCCCGGAGTTCCTGGACCGGGCGGACGACGTGCTGGGCGCGGGCGGGAAGATCGCCGCGATGAAGCGGGATGTGGCGGAGGTCCGGTACCCGAAGAAGGTTCGGGAACTGGCGAAGATGGAGGAGCGGGCCGTTGAGATGGGGTTGTACAGCAACCACAACATCCACGGCCTGTTGCAGACGCCGGAGTATGCGCGGGCCTTGTTCGAGATGAGGCGACCTGCGTACTCGGAGGACGAAGTGGAGCGAGTGTTGGCCGCGCGTATGGCCAGGCAGCGCATTTTCGAGAGGTCGCCCGCTCCCACGCTCAGCTTCGTGCAGGAGGAGGTGACCCTACGCCGTCCTATCGGGGGCACAATCGTGTTGCGCCGACAGCTCGAACGGCTTCTGGAGGTCGGACAGTTGCGGAATGTCGAGATTCAAGTGATGCCGACCAGCCGCGAGGACCACGCGGGAATGGATGGCGGGGTCGAGGTATTGAAGTTCGAGGATGGCACTGCGGTGGGACGGTCGGATGGTGCCTTCGCTGGCAGGCCGGTATTCGACCCGAAGCAGCTCCGGATCCTTGAGCTGCGCTGTGGGATGATCCGGGCCCAGGCTCTCCCGCCAGGAGAGTCGCTGGCCTTCATCGAGCAACTGCTGGGAGAGACATGAGCAGCGAGACCTCTGCTGGGGCCGCTTCCGAGCTGGCCTGGTTCAAGAGCAGCTACAGCAGCAGCAGTGAGGGGGACTCGTGCGTCGAGGTCGCGACCACCCTCGGCACAGTGCACGTGCGCGACTCGAAGAACCTGCCGGGGCCGCGGCTTGCCTTCGGCGAGGGTGCGTGGGTGGGTTTTGTGGCCCACACCGCCGCTCAGTAGTTCCAGCCTCGGGAGTTGCTGGCCTTCATCGCACAAGTGCTGGGAGAGACGTGATCCGCAGGACTTCCGAGCAGGACGTTTCTGAGCTGGCCTGGTTCAAGAGCAGCAACGGCAACGAAGGCGACTGTGTCGAGGTCGCGGCGGCCCCCGGGGTGTCCATGGCAGCGTTGGCCGACCGGTCGGCGGCGCGGCGCCCCCCGGCGCTCCCGGCCTCCGCGCCCTGTCGCCTGTGACTGCGGCGGTCTGGCGTTCGCGGCGCTTCGCCCGCGTACCGTTCGCCGGCCTTCCCGCGCTCTCCCAGACCGGTTCCGGTCCCGGGTACTTCAAGCCGGCGGCCCGGCCGCGGGTGTGCTGACCGGTGTCACAGGTCAGCAGGCGTACCTCCCGGTTCGTCAACGCCTGAATGTGCACAGCCCGGTCGATGATTTCGTCATCCGCGATCGGGAGCCGCACGTGCCCGGAGCGCAGCTGACTCCGGCCCGGGTCAGGCGTGCCTCACTCCTTATCGGTCTGCTCGTTTTCCGGCTGGTCTTCAATCGGCTCCGGAAGGCGGGCACGCAACGGCGGGTAGTGGCTGAATCAAAAGCGGTGCAAACACCCTCCAAGGGAGGATTTCATTCCGCTGTTCAATTCCGAATCGGGCCGGGCCGAAGCGCCCATTGCACGTGATGTGCATTCGATGCGCCCCGGCGAGTGATTTCGCGGAACATCCGTAAAGGCTGTATTTATTAGAAAATTTGCCGATAATCCATTGTGTTCATTTATGTGCAGTCTGTTGCGAAATAATCTGTGATGTAGATGACATATCGATCAAGGTCTCGATCTTCAGTGGCTGTTACGCCTACTGTTAATTCACGCGGCAAGCACCTCCACTCCATGGAGTGGAGATCGAGTGAAGGTTTTAATGAGAATTCATCGATTCGCCGCTGGAGCGTGATATGCGCCTTGCCGCAGGCTGATTCGGTCGGATGTGTAAGCAATAAATAAGCTTGAGGGGGATTCGCGACAGTGTTCACCGCGCAAGAGGGTAATGCCGGTAGGTCACCGAGCCCGATACCGAAGAGGAGGAGGAAGTACGCTGCCGCGTGGTCGGCCCTGCCGCCCGCGCTGCTCGCCTTCGGGCTGGTGATGACGGCGGGGGCGCCAGCGCAGGCGTACAACACGTTCAACGGCCACCACCTGAAGTACGGCATCAACGGCGAGTACTACTGGCTGGACTCCTCGGCCAAGAACTCCCATCCCGAGGCCATTCCGAACGGTGTCGGGCACTGGAACAGCACCACTGACACGAAGGTCTGGTACGTCAGTACCCTGGACAAGAGTAAGAGCCGAATGGATTTCTACCGGCGGTCGACCACGAGTAACTCGTACTGTGCCATCACTGCCATGTATGTCGATACTTCGACCGTAGACCCATTCAGCACCGGATGGGTGTGGGGAAAGGTCACTATCGACCCGGATCTGGCCAATGCGGCACTGTGCGGATCCGCCGCTCACCGCGATGGGATCATCGCGCACGAGCAGGGGCACGTCATGGGGCTGGCGCACAACAGCAATTCGAGTTCCTTGATGAACATTGCGATATCCAGCACGAGTGTCGACGCTCCGATTGGAGATGACCGAAATGGCATCAACTACCTCTACTGACCGGTCGGATTCCCGCCGCGTCGGTCTTGCCTTCCTGTCGGCCGGCCTCCTGCTGCCACTCGTCCTGTCGGCATGCTCCAGCGGAGCCGGGGCCCAGACTCATGCCGTGAAGGACTCCTCGCGCACACCGCGGTCGGCACTGAGCCAAGGGACGGCGGCCGGGTCAAGTGACGCCGCTGACCCTGACCACAAGGTCCTCCTCGACGGCGCTCTCAACCGTACCTACGCCGCCCCTGACCTCGCTGCGTTTGCCGAGCAGTCCGGGGCCGTTAACGTGATCAGCGGCACGGTCACTGCCACCCGTCCGCTGGTAACCGAGCCGGCTACCACCGTCGAGACGATCCTGACGGTCTCGGTGGAGGAGCAACGGGAAGCCGGCGCTCCCACCACCGTCGAGGTGCGGGAGCAGGGGGGCGTCGTCACGGTCGCGCAGGTGCGTACCGACTTCGAGGACAAGCTCGAGCGTAAGTTGACCGCCAAGGAGCTTGCCGAGACGGTTGACTACCAGTTCAACGGGGTCGAGCACGCGCGCGTGGGCGACCGAGTCCTCGTCGTGGTGGGCGACGACACTTCCGTACAGAAGGAAGGCGCTTACGTCAGTCTGGCCCGGCTGGTGCAGAAGGACGTTGCGGGCCCCACGTCCCGGTCGGCCGCCACGAAGTTCACCTGGCCCGGGGAGGCCCCGAACCCGGCCTGGGAGAAATCGGTCGACGCGAACTCGCTGATGGAGTGAGAAGGGCCGGCAGGCCGTCCAGGAACGTACTGGGCGGCCTGCCGGCAGGTGGCGTCGCGTCGCCAGGGGCCTGCTGCATGCCTCGCTGCCGGCACGCTGTCCCATAGCCCCCTCTCCGAAGGGAACCGCCAGCCCGGCCCGGCCGTCGAAGGGCCATGACTGACAAACTCAGATACGTCGTCGCCTTGTTGGCTGCCGGAGCACTCACCGGCTGCGCCGCGGCGGGCGAAGTCGGCCCGGCCGCGCAGGCGACCCGCTCCGCGCAGGGGGCCCCGGCCGCCCGGACGATTCCCTTCGACCTCCTGACCCATTGCGGAATTGACGAGGCCCGTATCGGCAAAACGTACTTTGAGGCGAGCATCCCGCTCTCCGACGGTTCGGGAAATCCGCCCAGGGGATGGGGCAACCCCACTCAGCACGGCACGATGACAATGACGTCCGGGACGGAAGCCGTATTCACCGATGACGCCGGACACGAGGTCCACTTCCGGGCCCGGCCGGCTGCGAACACCTTCAAACACCTGTGCGCCTGAGTCTAACGTCCAAGTTCTGCTGGGCGTACGAAAGCGCGAGGCTAGGAAGTCGCTGACCCTCATCGCACAAGTGCTGGGAGAGACATGATCCGCAGGACTTCCGCGCATGACGTTTCTGAGCTGGCCTGGTTCAAGAGCAGCTACAGCGACAGCAGCAACAGCAACGAATGCATTGAGGTCGCGACCACCCCCGGCACAGTGCACGTGCGCGACTCGAAGAACCTGCCAGGGCCACGGCTCGCCTTCACGGCGGACGTGTGAGCGGGCTTCGTCCCGTACGCCGCCGGGCGCTGATCCCCCTACGTACGTACGCGTTACTTCAGACGGGCCCGTCCGCGAACGCCCCGTCCCCGCTCGACCGCAGCGCCGACAGCCCCACCGGTGCCAGCGAGGCGCCCCTGATTCCGCGCAGCAGCTCCGTTCCGATCTCCGCCAGCCGGGGCCCGTCCGGGGGCGTCGCGCCCAGCCCGATCGCGTACCCCGTGCGGCCGTCGGCCGTGAGCGGGCGGGGCCAGACGCGGCAGCCGGCGGCGCCCGCGGCGGCGAGGGCGGTGGTCAGGGCGAGGAGCCTGCCGCGCAGCCGGCCCTGGTCGGGGCCGGGGTGGACGGAGGCGAGGGCCCAGGCGGTGTGCTGCTCGGGTAGCGGTGGCGGCGTGCACAGCAGGGAACGCGGGTCGTCGCCGTCCTCGGCGGACTCCAGGATCTCCCAGGCGCGGTAGAGCTCGGCAGCCAGGAGATCGCGGCCGGCGGCGGAGACCTGCGTGGTGCAGGAACGCACGGGGAAAGTCGGGGTCAGCACCGTGACGGGTGCCCCGGCGGACGCGGCCGGTCCCACCGCCTCGTCCCAGTCCCACGCCGCCCAGGTCGCGAAGAAGTGCCGGAGCAGCGCGAGCCGTGGGAGCCCGCCCGCCTCGTGCGCGGTACGGGCCGCGAGGACGGTCCAGGCCAGGCCCGGCAGCCCGCCGCAGGGCGCGGCGTCGAGCCCCCGTGCTCCCGCCCATCCCTTGACGTCCCGGGCCAGGGCCGTGAAGGCGTCCCGGTGCGGATCCGCCGCCGCGAGCACCGCCTCCGCGTCGCTCACCGCGCTCAGCGCGACGGCCGCCGCCCCGCCCAGTTCGGCACGGCGGTCGACCGCCTCTGCGGGGGAGAGCGCCCCGGTCGCCACGGTGACCAGGTCGACGCCGAGCCCGTCCAGGCGCCAGCGCAGACCCGGCACCCCGGCGCCGGTGACCTCACGGAGTTCCCGGGCCTCCGGGAGCGCGGCCGCGAGCCGTTGCCGGAGGAGGACGAGGTCGAGCGTGCCGGGCAGTGCCGCCACCAGGTCCAGGTCCGCGTCCGGCAGCGCGCAGCCCGTGCGCCGGGAGCCGACTATATGGACTCGGGCGCCGGGGAGGGCCGCGGCGACGCGTTCCGCGAGGCAGTCGGTATCGGCGACCGGCGGGGCGGGGCCCAGCTCCACCCGTACCCCGTAGTGGTCGGAGACGTACAGCCCCGCCGGGCCCGGCGCATCGCCGGTCAGCTCCGCTGTCCGGGCCCGCAGCCGGTCCGTGCGCAGCAGTACCCGGTCGAGCCGGGATACGTGGCCCGCCAGTGAGGAGACGGCGGCCAGCGGGTTGACGGACGGGTCGAAGGTCGGGGTCCCGTCGGCGGGGCCGTGCACCTCGTGCCAGGCGTCCGCCATCGCCAGCCGGGTCTGCGGGCGGTCGCCGCCGTCGTTGAAGTCCCCGACGAGCAGCACCTCGCCCTCGACGCCGGCCAAACCCGTTGCCAGGTCCGCCAGTTCGGTGTCCCGACGGGCGGCACCCGAGGGGGAGTGGTCGCTGCTGAGGTGGGTCGCGGCCACGGTGACCGGGCCCTCGGCGGTGTCCACGACCGCGGCGGCCACGGCCTTGTGCGGGCCCAGGACGTGCAGCCCCGCCTCGCGTACCGGGAGCCGGCTGAGCAGCAGCAGACCGCAGTCCGCCGCGTCCCGGCCCGCCGGGTCCGTGGCCAGCGTGTATCCGTCCCGCACCCAGCCGGTCCCCAGCAGCAGGTCCAGCAGTGCGGGCTCCGCCTCCTGGAGCGCGATGACGTCCGCGTCCGCCGCGTACAGCGCGTCCAGCAGGAGGGGGCGGCGGCGGGCCGTGTCGATCCGGTCGCTGTCGTACCGGTCCCAGAGGGTGTTCCAGGTCAGCACGGTCAGCGAGGCGACCGGGCTCGCCGGCCCGGCCGGTGCCGGTTCCCAGGTGCCCATAGAAGGGGAGTACGCGTGCGGGGTGCGGGACGTGAAGTAAGGGGACGGGAGCCTGCGCGGAGTGCGTATCCGGCCGGCGTCCGTCGCGTCGATCCGGTCGACGCCCGAGGACCGGTCCCACACCGTCTCGCCGTCCGCCTCGAAGAACAGCACCCGGTGCCAGGGGATGTCCCCGCCGGGGGTGAACCGTTCCAGCGGTACGCGCTTGGGGGCGGCGGAGCGCTGGGCGACGCCCAGGACGAAGCGCGCCGGGTCGAACCGGGGGTCCCAGCGGACCCGGTGGTAGATCTCCTCGCTCGTACGCATCAGGCCCGGTCCTCCACCGTTCCGCTGGTGCCGATGTACCAGGTGCGGTGCGCCTGGCCCGGGTACGGCGGTACGAACCGGCGCAGCTGGGAGGCCAGCACCTCCGGGGGGACCGGATGGGCGCGCCGGGCGTTGCGCGCGGTCAGTTCCTCCTCGCCGATCCAGGCCACGGCGTGGGTGACCAGCGCGTCCCGGCGGTGCGCGGCCGCGTGCACCAGGTTGCGCTGGTGCGGGTTGAGCGAGGTGGCGTCCCAGACCACGGTGGCACCGGGGACCAGCGCCGCCTCCAGGCGGCGCAGCCCCTCGCGCAGGACGTCCGCGTTGGCGCTCTGGTCGGCGCGGGAGCCGCGGGCGAGGCGCAGGTCGTCAAGGGAGACATAGGTGTCGGTGCCCGGAAGGCCCCGCCCGAAGGTGCTCTTGCCGCTGCCGGACGGGCCGACCAGGTGGACCAGGCGGGGGAAGTCGCCGTCGCGCCACCGCCAGGTCGCGGCGACCGCCTCCTGCGCGGTGCTGATCCGGCCCAGGGCGTACGCCTGACGGGCCTGCGCCAGGCAGCGGTCGGCCGCCGCGCGCTCCAGACCGGCGAACGCCTCCCGGAGCCCGTCCGGCTCGCGCACCTCCTCGGCGTGCAGCCGGGACCACTCCACCTGTTCGCGGGCCTCCGGGGTGGCGGCCAGACCGCCGGCCACCGCGTGCAGCACCGGCAGCCCGGCGGCGCGGGACATCCGCGCCAGTCCGCCGCGGCGCTCCTCGTCCGGGTACGGGCGGTGCAGCGAGGGGGCCAGCCCGGCGAGGTCCGCGACGCGGCGGGCGAGCGGCATGCCGAGGGGGCCGGCCTGCGCGGGGGCCAGGGCCGCGCGACGGGTGCGGTGCAGCAGGGCGGCCAGTACCCCGGCCAGCCGGTCGTCGCCGGTGAGGCTCAGCACGTCCAGGGCGTCGGCCGTCGCGCGGGCGGCCGGGGCGTCGCCGGGGGCGGTTCCCACGGCGGTGGCGAGGGCGGCGGGGTCGACCGGGGCGCCCGAGCGCACGTCCCACAGAGCGGCGGACGGCCCCAGCCCGTTCTCCACCACCGCGGCGTGCATCCAGTGGGTGCCCGTACGGACGTGGCCGGGCCGTACCCACTTGCCCACCCGCCGCCCGAACGCGGCGGCCGGAAAGCCCTCCGCGGGACGTACGACGTAACCCTCCTGGCGTCCGGTGTCCAGGCGCAGCGCCCGCAGCGTCCGTTCCGCACGGGCGTCGAACACCCCGCGCCACAGCACCGGCGGGGCCGGGATACCCAGGTCGCGCAGGAACGCCACGGTCCGGTCCCAGTCGAGGCAGTGGTCGCCGTCCCAGACGGAGAAGCCGTAGAAGTGGCCCGCCAGGCCCTCGTACGGGATCGAGTGCCGGGCGAACACGTTCTCGCCGCAGATCCGCCGGCCCGCCGGTATGCGGGGGCCGACGCGGCCCTGGAGCGCCTTGACCCGGCCCCGGGAGGGGTGGTGCGCGGAGTCGAGGGAGCGGGCGTGCAGTCCGTCGGCGTACAGCGTGGTGTTCTCGCCGTCCAGCTTCTCGGTGACCACGACCTCCGTACCGGTGAGTCCGGCGAGGTCGGTGAGGTGCACGTCGTCCGAGGTGGCCCCCGGTGACCAGGGCAGGTGCGGTGTCCGCGGATAGTGCGTGCGCATGATCTCTGCCCCCGGTGACGATGCCGTGCCCGGCCGGTCACTGTAGGGGCGGTGAGCTGCGGTACTCGACCGATTTAGCCGCCGGGGGGAGGAGAGCGGGGGTTGTGGAGACGTGCCCGCGTTTGACCATTCATCCCCGGGGGGTAAGATCCCCGGCCGATTGGCCAGGCTCACACCCCGTATGGCACACTGACCAGGTTGCTCGGTTGAGTGTCAATGCTGCGCGCCTCCCGCCGGGAGGACCGGAAGCGAGTCCCACAGTACTCGTCGGCCCCATGGGCCGGACGTACGGGAATCTTTCGGGAAGCGTATGTGTGGCACCGGCCAGGCGCCCGGTGGGGTTCCTCCCCCGGCATGCGCGGTCTCAGGCCCGCACCCCCTTGGTTGGGATCTCCTTCGGGAGATTTTCGTAGAGGGGATGCGACACGCCCGACCGCGTGGGTCGGCGGCGGAGTAATGAGAACCCCGGGTTCCAGAGCGTTACGAGAGACAGGACTACTAGTAGCCATGGCGGGACAGAAGATCCGCATCCGGCTCAAGGCCTACGACCACGAGGTCATCGACTCCTCGGCGAAGAAGATCGTCGAGACGGTGACCCGCACTGGTGCGTCGGTCGCAGGCCCGGTGCCGCTGCCCACTGAGAAGAACGTGTACTGCGTCATCAAGTCGCCGCACAAGTACAAGGACTCTCGCGAGCACTTCGAGATGCGCACGCACAAGCGCCTCATCGACATTCTCGACCCCACGCCGAAGACGGTTGACTCGCTGATGCGTCTCGACCTGCCGGCGGGCGTCGACATCGAGATCAAGCTCTGAGGGGACGGGCCGAGATGAGCAAGAACATCAAGGGCGTCCTGGGCGAGAAGCTCGGCATGACCCAGGTCTGGGACGAGAACAACCGGGTTGTCCCGGTGACCGTCGTCAAGGCCGGGCCGTGCGTCGTGACGCAGGTTCGTACGAACGACAGCGACGGCTACGAGTCGGTCCAGATCGCCTTCGGCGAGATCGACCCGCGCAAGGTGAACAAGCCCCTCAAGGGCCACTTCGCCAAGGCCGACGTGACCCCGCGCCGCCACCTGGTGGAGCTCCGCACCCCTGACGCCAGCGAGTACACGCTGGGCCAGGAGGTCACTGCCGAGGTGTTCGAGTCCGGCGTCAAGGTTGACGTCACGGGCAAGAGCAAGGGCAAGGGCTTCGCCGGTGTCATGAAGCGTCACAACTTCAAGGGCCTCGGCGCCGGCCACGGCGTCCAGCGCAAGCACCGTTCCCCCGGTTCGATCGGTGGCTGCGCCACCCCTGGGCGTGTCTTCAAGGGCATGCGCATGGCCGGCCGGATGGGCAACGAGCGCGTCACCACCCAGAACCTGACCATCCACGCGGTTGACGCGGAGAAGGGTCTGCTGCTCATCAAGGGCGCAGTCCCCGGTCCGAACGGCGGCCTCGTCCTGGTCCGTACCGCGGCCAAGGGGGCTTGAGGTAATGAGCACCATTGACATCCTTTCGCCGGCAGGCGACAAGGCCGGTACCGTCGAGCTCCCCGCGGAGATCTTCGACGCGAAGACCAGCGTTCCGCTGATCCACCAGGTCGTTGTCGCACAGCTGGCAGCTGCCCGTCAGGGCACGCACTCGACCAAGCGCCGCGGTGAAGTCCGCGGTGGTGGGCGCAAGCCTTACCGCCAGAAGGGCACCGGCCGTGCGCGCCAGGGCTCGACCCGCGCGCCGCAGTTCGTCGGCGGTGGCGTCGTTCACGGCCCCAAGCCGCGCGACTACTCGCAGCGCACCCCGAAGAAGATGAAGGCCGCCGCCCTGCGCGGTGCCCTCTCCGACCGGGCGCGCCACTCCCGCATCCACGTCGTCACCGGCGTGGTCGAGGGTGGAGTCTCCACGAAGGCCGCGAAGACGCTGTTCGGCAAGATCTCGGAGCGCAAGAACGTGCTCCTGGTCGTCGACCGCAGCGACGAGGCCGCGTGGCTCTCCGCACGCAACCTGCCCCAGGTGCACATCCTGGACCCGGGCCAGCTGAACACGTACGACGTGATCGTCTCTGACGACGTGGTCTTCACCCAGGCCGCTTTCGAGTCCTTCGTGTCTGGCCCCCAGACCGCTGAGACCGAAGGGAGCGACGCCTGATGAGCGAGGCGACCGTTACCAGCAAGACCTACGACGACCCGCGTGACGTTCTCGTCAAGCCGGTTGTCTCGGAGAAGAGCTACGCGCTGCTCGACGAGAACAAGTACACGTTCATCGTCGCGCCCGGCTCCAACAAGACCCAGATCAAGCAGGCCGTTGAAGCGGTCTTCTCGGTCAAGGTCACCGGGGTCAACACGATCAACCGTCAGGGTAAGCGCAAGCGCACCAAGACCGGTTTCGGCAAGCGCGCTGACACCAAGCGCGCCATCGTGACCCTCGCTGAGGGCGACCGAATCGACATCTTCGGCGGCCCGACCTCCTAACGGAGGTCGAGTCGTCCGGAATCGGACGAGGACTGAGAAATGGGTATCCGCAAGTACAAGCCGACGACCCCGGGCCGTCGTGGCTCCAGCGTCGCCGACTTTGTCGAGATCACGCGGTCCACGCCGGAGAAGTCGCTGGTCCGCCCCCTGCACAGCAAGGGCGGCCGTAACAACACCGGTCGTGTGACCGTTCGCCACCAGGGTGGTGGCCACAAGCGCGCCTACCGCGTGATCGACTTCCGTCGTCACGACAAGGACGGCGTGCCGGCCAAGGTCGCGCACATCGAGTACGACCCGAACCGCACCGCGCGCATCGCGCTCCTGCACTACGCCGACGGCGAGAAGCGCTACATCATCGCGCCGCGCGGCCTGACGCAGGGCGACCGTGTCGAGAACGGCCCGGCCGCCGACATCAAGCCCGGTAACAACCTGGCGCTGCGCAACATCCCGGTCGGTACGACCATCCACGCCATCGAGCTGCGGCCCGGCGGCGGCGCGAAGTTCGCCCGTTCCGCGGGTGCCTCCGTGCAGCTGCTGGCGAAGGAGGGCACCATGGCCCACCTTCGTATGCCGTCGGGTGAGATCCGCCTGGTCGACGCCCGCTGCCGCGCCACGATCGGTGAGGTCGGCAACGCCGAGCAGTCGAACATCAACTGGGGCAAGGCCGGTCGCATGCGCTGGAAGGGCGTTCGCCCGTCCGTCCGCGGTGTTGCGATGAACCCGGTCGACCACCCGCACGGTGGTGGTGAAGGCAAGACCTCCGGTGGACGTCACCCGGTCTCGCCGTGGGGTCAGAAGGAGGGTCGTACTCGCTCGCCGAAGAAGGCATCGAGCAAGTACATCGTCCGCCGCCGCAAGACGAACAAGAAGCGCTAGGAGCGGGTTTAGATGCCGCGCAGTCTCAAGAAGGGGCCCTTCGTCGACGGCCACCTCGTCAAGAAGGTGGACGTACAGAACGAAGCCGGCACCAAGAACGTCATCAAGACCTGGTCCCGTCGCTCGATGATCATCCCGGCCATGCTGGGTCACACCATCGCGGTGCACAACGGCAAGATCCACGTCCCGGTGTTCGTCACCGAGTCGATGGTCGGCCACAAGCTCGGCGAGTTCTCGCCGACTCGCACCTTCCGCGGCCACGTCAAGGACGACCGGAAGTCGAAGCGCCGCTAGCGCGGGGTGGAAACGACTATGACTCACACCGAAGGGACAACCATGGAAGCCAGGGCCCAGGCGCGGTACATCCGCGTCACGCCCATGAAGGCCCGCCGAGTGGTGGACCTCATCCGTGGCATGGATGCCACGGAGGCTCAGGCGGTCCTGCGTTTCGCCCCGCAGGCCGCGAGCGTGCCGGTTGGCAAGGTGCTTGACAGCGCCATCGCCAACGCTGCACACAACTACGACCACCCCGACGCCTCTTCGCTGGTCATCAGCGAGGCGTTTGTGGACGAGGGCCCGACCCTGAAGCGGTTCCGTCCGCGTGCTCAGGGCCGTGCCTACCGGATCCGTAAGCGGACCAGCCACATCACCGTGGTCGTCAGCAGCAAGGAAGGAACCCGGTAATGGGCCAGAAGGTTAACCCTCATGGGTTCCGACTCGGCATTACCACGGACTTCAAGTCCCGTTGGTACGCCGACAAGCTGTACAAGGACTACGTCAAGGAAGACGTCGCCATTCGTCGCATGATGACGAAGGGCATGGAGCGGGCCGGCATCTCGAAGGTCGAGATCGAGCGCACCCGCGACCGCGTCCGCGTTGACATCCACACCGCCCGTCCGGGCATCGTCATCGGTCGCCGCGGCGCCGAGGCCGATCGCATCCGTGGCGAGCTGGAGAAGCTGACCGGCAAGCAGGTCCAGCTGAACATCCTCGAGGTCAAGAACCCCGAGGTGGACGCTCAGCTGGTGGCCCAGGCCGTCGCCGAGCAGCTCTCCTCCCGCGTCTCCTTCCGTCGTGCGATGCGCAAGAGCATGCAGAGCACGATGAAGGCCGGCGCCAAGGGCATCAAGATCCAGTGCGGCGGTCGCCTCGGCGGCGCCGAGATGTCCCGCTCGGAGTTCTACCGCGAGGGCCGCGTGCCCCTGCACACCCTCCGTGCGAACGTCGACTACGGCTTCTTCGAGGCCAAGACGACCTTCGGCCGTATCGGTGTGAAGGTCTGGATCTACAAGGGCGACGTCAAGAACATCGCCGAGGTCCGCGCCGAGAACGCTGCTGCCCGTGCGGGCAACCGCCCGGCCCGTGGCGGCGCTGACCGTCCGGCCGGCCGCGGTGGCCGCGGTGGCGGCGAGCGTGGCGGTCGCGGCCGCAAGCCGCAGCAGTCGGCTCCGGCCGCCGAGGCCCCCAAGGCCGAGGCGTCCGCCGCTGCTCCGGCGGCTGAGAGCACCGGAACGGAGGCCTGACCGAAATGCTGATCCCCCGTAGGGTCAAGCACCGCAAGCAGCACCACCCGAAGCGCAGCGGTATGTCCAAGGGTGGCACGCAGGTTGCGTTCGGCGAGTACGGCATCCAGGCGCTGACCCCGGCGTACGTGACGAACCGTCAGATCGAGTCCGCTCGTATCGCGATGACCCGTCACATCAAGCGTGGCGGCAAGGTCTGGATCAACATCTACCCGGACCGCCCCCTGACGAAGAAGCCTGCCGAGACCCGCATGGGTTCCGGTAAGGGTTCTCCCGAGTGGTGGATCGCGAACGTCAAGCCCGGTCGGGTGATGTTCGAGCTGTCCTACCCGAACGAGAAGATTGCTCGTGAGGCGCTCACCCGCGCTGCTCACAAGCTTCCGATGAAGTGCCGGATTGTTCGGCGCGAGGCAGGTGAGTCGTGATGTCGGCCGGTACCAAGACGTCCGAGCTGCGCGAGCTGGGCAACGAGGAGCTCCTCAACAAGCTCCGCGAGGCCAAGGAAGAGCTGTTCAATCTCCGCTTCCAGGCGGCGACTGGTCAGCTCGAGAACCACGGCCGGCTCAAGTCCGTCCGTAAGGACATCGCCCGGATCTACACCCTGATGCGTGAGCGCGAGCTCGGCATCGAGACGGTGGAGAGCGTCTGATGAGCGAGAAGACTGTGACTGAGACGAACACTGACCGCGGTTTCCGTAAGACCCGTGAGGGTCTGGTCGTCAGCGACAAGATGGACAAGACCGTCGTCGTCGCTGTCGAGGACCGCGTCAAGCACGCGCTGTACGGCAAGGTCATCCGCCGTACGAACAAGCTCAAGGCTCACGACGAGCAGAACGCCGCCGGCGTCGGCGACCGTGTCATCCTCATGGAGACCCGGCCGCTGTCCGCCACGAAGCGTTGGCGCGTCGTCGAGATCCTCGAGAAGGCCAAGTAATTCCTGAGGGGCATTCCCCTCAGGCAGGTTCCGCCAGGCTCGGTGGGGGCTCGCTCCGGTAACGGAGCGGCCCCCGCCGGGAACCGGCAGACGATCAGGAGATAGACGTGATCCAGCAGGAGTCGCGACTGCGCGTCGCCGACAACACGGGTGCGAAGGAAATTCTCACCATCCGTGTTCTCGGTGGCTCGGGTCGCCGCTACGCGGGCATCGGTGACGTCATCGTCGCCACCGTCAAGGACGCGATCCCCGGTGGCAACGTGAAGAAGGGTGACGTCGTCAAGGCCGTCATCGTTCGCACCGTCAAGGAGCGTCGTCGTCAGGATGGCTCGTACATCCGCTTCGACGAGAACGCCGCCGTCATTCTGAAGAACGACGGCGACCCCCGCGGCACCCGTATCTTCGGCCCGGTGGGCCGTGAGCTGCGCGAGAAGAAGTTCATGAAGATCATCTCGCTCGCGCCGGAGGTGCTGTAAGCATGAAGATCAAGAAGGGCGACCTGGTTCAGGTCATCACCGGTAAGGACAAGGGCAAGCAGGGCAAGGTCATCGTTGCCTACCCTGCTCAGGACCGCGTCCTCGTCGAGGGTGTCAACCGGGTCAAGAAGCACACGAAGGCCGGTCAGACCGCTCGCGGTTCGCAGACCGGTGGCATTGTGACGACCGAGGCCCCCGTCCACGTCAGCAACGTGCAGCTGGTTGTTGAGAAGGACGGCAACAAGGTCGTTACTCGCGTCGGCTACCGCTTTGACGACGAGGGCAACAAGATCCGCGTTGCCAAGCGCACCGGTGAGGACATCTGATGACTACCACCACAGCGCCGCGTCTCAAGACGCGCTACCGCGAGGAAATCGCCGGCAAGCTGCGTGAGGAGTTCTCCTACGAGAACGTCATGCAGATCCCCGGTCTGGTCAAGATCGTGGTCAACATGGGTGTGGGCGACGCCGCCCGCGACTCCAAGCTGATCGATGGCGCCGTGCGCGACCTCACCACGATCACCGGCCAGAAGCCGGCCGTCACCAAGGCCCGCAAGTCGATCGCGCAGTTCAAGCTGCGCGAGGGGCAGCCGATCGGCTGCCACGTCACCCTCCGCGGTGACCGCATGTGGGAGTTCCTGGACCGTACGCTGTCGCTCGCGCTTCCGCGTATCCGTGACTTCCGTGGCCTGTCGCCGAAGCAGTTCGACGGCCGTGGCAACTACACCTTCGGTCTCACGGAGCAGGTCATGTTCCACGAGATCGACCAGGACAAGATCGACCGGGTCCGGGGCATGGACATCACCGTGGTCACCACGGCGACCAATGACGACGAGGGTCGTGCCCTCCTTCGTCACCTCGGCTTCCCGTTCAAGGAGAACTGACCGTGGCGAAGAAGTCCCTGATCGCTAAGGCCGCTCGCAAGCCGAAGTTCGCTGTCCGCGGGTACACCCGCTGCCAGCGCTGCGGCCGGCCCCACTCCGTCTACCGCAAGTTCGGCCTGTGCCGCGTGTGCCTTCGTGAGATGGCTCACCGTGGCGAGCTGCCGGGCGTGACCAAGAGCTCCTGGTAATCCTCCTTCGCCCTTTGGGCGTTGGGATTATCCGGAAGCTCTCGGTAAGTATCTGGTCGGCAGGAGCCCGCCCCCACATGCCGTAGGCTTGTGTGGTTGGGCGCCTGCCGCCCTAGACCGACTTACTACGCCGTAGGTCCCCGCACCGCACCCGTCCCGCCACTGAGTGGGGAGAGGGATGGCGCATACAGGAAACCCCGGCGAGAGAGGCCGAAGGCCAACTCATGACCATGACTGATCCCATCGCAGACATGCTCACGCGTCTGCGTAACGCGAACTCGGCGTATCACGACGACGTCAAGATGCCGCACAGCAAGATCAAGTCGCACATCGCGGAGATCCTCCAGCAGGAGGGCTTCATCACCGGCTGGAAGGTCGAGGACGCCGAGGTCGGCAAGAGCCTCGTTCTCGACCTGAAGTTCGGTCCGAACCGCGAGCGTTCGATCGCCGGCATCAAGCGTATTTCGAAGCCGGGTCTGCGTGTATACGCAAAGTCCACCAATCTGCCGAAGGTTCTCGGCGGCCTGGGCGTGGCGATCATCTCCACGTCCCACGGTCTCCTGACCGGCCAGCAGGCCAGCAAGAAGGGCGTAGGTGGGGAAGTCCTCGCCTACGTCTGGTAGTCGGGAACGGAGGAAAAGCTCATGTCGCGAATCGGCAAGCTCCCCATCCAGGTTCCCGCCGGTGTGGACGTCACCATCGATGGCCGCACGGTCGCGGTGAAGGGGCCCAAGGGCACCCTCTCGCACACCGTCGCCGCGCCGATCGAGGTCACCAAGGGTGAGGACGGCGTTCTGAACGTCGTCCGCCCGAACGACGAGCGTCAGAACAAGGCCCTTCACGGCCTGTCCCGCACGCTGGTGGCGAACATGATCACCGGTGTGACCCAGGGATACATCAAGGCGCTCGAGATCAGCGGTGTCGGTTACCGCGTCCAGGCGAAGGGCTCCAACCTGGAGTTCGCCCTGGGCTACAGCCACCCGATCCTCATCGAGGCCCCCGAAGGCATCACCTTCAAGGTCGAGTCGCCCACGAAGTTCAGTGTCGAGGGCATCGACAAGCAGAAGGTCGGCGAGGTTTCGGCGAAGATCCGCAAGCTGCGGAAGCCTGACCCGTACAAGGCCAAGGGCGTCAAGTACGCCGGCGAGGTTATCCGCCGCAAGGTCGGAAAGGCGGGTAAGTAAGCCATGGCATACGGTGTAAAGATCGCCAAGGGCGACGCCTACAAGCGTGCCGCCCTCAAGCGCCGCCACATCCGCGTCCGGAAGCACATCTCCGGTTCGCCCGAGCGTCCGCGCTTGGTTGTGACGCGTTCGAACCGCCACATGGTCGCTCAGGTCATCGACGACATCGCGGGCCACACGCTCGCGTCGGCGTCGACGCTTGACGCCTCCATCCGCGGCGTCGAGGGTGACAAGAGTGCCCTCGCCAAGCAGGTCGGGGCCCTGGTCGCCGAGCGCGCCAAGGCCGCAGGCGTCGAGGCCGTCGTGTTTGACCGCGGTGGCAACCAGTACGCCGGGCGGATTGCCGCTCTGGCTGACGCCGCCCGTGAAGCCGGGCTGAAGTTCTAAGCCCCGGTTCCTACGCACAGCGGACGTAACAGAGAGAGGTAATTCCAATGGCTGGACCCCAGCGCCGCGGAAGCGGTGCCGGTGGCGGCGAGCGGCGGGACCGGAAGGGCCGTGACGGTGGCGCCAGCGCCGCCGAGAAGACCGCGTACGTCGAGCGTGTCGTCGCGATCAACCGCGTCGCCAAGGTCGTGAAGGGTGGTCGTCGCTTCAGCTTCACCGCGCTGGTCGTGGTGGGCGATGGTGACGGCAGCGTCGGTGTCGGATACGGCAAGGCCAAGGAAGTTCCCGCGGCCATCGCCAAGGGCGTTGAAGAGGCCAAGAAGAGCTTCTTCAAGGTTCCGCGTATCCAGGGCACCATCCCTCACCCGATCCAGGGCGAGAAGGCTGCGGGCGTTGTCCTGCTCAAGCCTGCTTCCCCCGGTACCGGTGTGATCGCGGGTGGCCCGGTGCGCGCCGTTCTGGAGTGCGCCGGCGTTCACGACATCCTGTCGAAGTCGCTCGGTTCTTCGAACCCGATCAACATCGTGCACGCGACGGTGGCGGCCCTTCAGGGTCTCCAGCGTCCCGAGGAGATCGCGGCTCGCCGTGGTCTGCCCCTCGAGGACGTGGCCCCCGCCGCTCTGCTCCGTGCCCGAGCGGCAGGTATGTGATGGCTCGCCTGAAGATCACACAGACCAAGTCGTACATCGGCAGCAAGCAGAACCACCGCGACACCCTGCGTTCGCTCGGGCTCAAGCGCCTGCACGACGTGGTTGTCAAGGAGGACCGCCCCGAGTTCCGCGGAATGGCTAACACCGTCCGCCACCTCGTGACGGTTGAGGAGGTCGACTGACATGGCGGAGAACCAGCCGCTGAAGGCCCACGACCTCCGGCCTGCCCCGGGCGCCAAGACCGCCAAGACCCGTGTGGGTCGAGGCGAGGCGTCCAAGGGTAAGACCGCCGGACGTGGCACCAAGGGCACCAAGGCCCGCTACCAGGTTCCGGAGCGCTTCGAGGGCGGGCAGATGCCCCTCCACATGCGTCTCCCGAAGCTCAAGGGCTTCAAGAACCCGTTCCGCACCGAGTACCAGGTCGTGAACCTGGACAAGCTCGCGACGCTCTACCCCGAGGGTGGAGAGGTCACGGTGGCCGATCTGGTCGCCAAGGGTGCGGTGCGCAACAACCACCTCGTCAAGGTCCTCGGACAGGGCGAGATCTCCGTGGCGCTGCAGGTTTCGGTTGACGCCGTCTCCGGCTCCGCCAAGGAGAAGATCGCCGCTGCCGGCGGCACTGTCACCGAGCTGGTCTGAGACAACTCGGACACATAGGTGGCCTGAACATCCGACCGGGGATGCCTCTCATATGGGGCATCCCCGGTTGGTCGTTCCTAGGGGGGCATGTACGCCGGTAAGGTGGCGTCCGTTGCTGTGGTAAGCCCTGGACGCAAGTCGCCCGGGGACCTTTGACTGTTACGTATTCGTCAATCCTCAAGACCGTCACCTCTACGCATTGCGCGGGGGTCGCAGGAGGCACCGTGCTCACCGCGTTCGCCCGGGCGTTCAAGACGCCCGACCTGCGCAAGAAGCTGTTCTTCACGCTCGGCATCATCGTGCTCTACCGGCTCGGGGCGCACATCCCGGTCCCGGGGGTGAGTTACGAGAACGTCCAGACCTGTGTTGATCAGGCAAGCAAGGGCAACAACAGCCTCTTCGGCCTGGTGAACATGTTCAGCGGTGGTGCACTGCTGCAGATCACGATCTTCGCGCTCGGCATCATGCCGTACATCACGGCCAGCATCATTCTTCAGCTGCTGACCGTGGTGATTCCCCGACTAGAGGCGCTCAAGAAGGAGGGGCAGTCCGGCCAGGCAAAGATCACGCAGTACACGCGTTATCTGACGGTCGCGCTCGCCATCCTCCAGGGCACCGGCCTGGTGGCCACGGCCACCAGTGGCGCACTGTTCAGCGGCTGCCCCGTCGCCGATCAGATCGTCCCGAACCACTCGATCTTCACGACCATCGTCATGGTCACCACGATGACCGCCGGCACCGCCGCCGTCATGTGGCTCGGTGAGCTCATCACCGACCGCGGCATCGGCAACGGCATGTCGATCCTGATGTTCATCTCGATCGCCGCCAGCTTCCCCGGCGCCCTGTGGGCCATCAAGACGAGCGGCAAGCTCGCGGACGGCTGGATCGAGTTCGGCACCGTCATCCTGATCGGCTTCGTGATGGTGGCCCTCGTGGTCTTCGTCGAGCAGGCCCAGCGCCGTATCCCGGTGCAGTACGCGAAGCGCATGATCGGCCGCAGGTCTTACGGTGGTACGTCCACCTACATCCCGCTGAAGGTCAACCAGGCGGGTGTGATTCCCGTCATCTTCGCTTCTTCGCTGCTCTACATCCCGGCCCTGATCGTCCAGTTCTCCAACTCCCAAGCGGCTTGGGCGACCTGGATCAAGGACCACTTCGTCAAGGGCGACCACCCGTACTACATCACCGCGTACTTCCTGTTGATCGTCTTCTTCGCCTTCTTCTACGTGGCGATTTCGTTCAACCCCGAGGAAGTCGCCGACAACATGAAGAAGTATGGTGGCTTCATCCCGGGTATCCGGGCTGGTCGACCTACTGCCGAGTACCTGAGCTACGTGCTCAACAGGATCACTTGGCCGGGCTCGCTGTACCTGGGTCTGATCGCTCTTGTGCCAACGATGGCGTTGGCAGGCTTCGGTGGCGCCAACCAGAACTTCCCGTTCGGCGGGACAAGCATCCTGATCATCGTGGGTGTGGGTCTGGAAACCGTGAAGCAGATCGAGAGTCAGCTCCAGCAGCGCAATTACGAAGGGTTCCTCCGCTGATGCGAATCGTCCTCGTCGGCCCGCCGGGTGCCGGCAAGGGAACGCAGGCTGCGTACCTTGCCAAGAACCTGTCGATTCCGCACATCTCCACGGGCGACCTCTTCCGCGCCAACATCAGCCAGGGCACCGACCTTGGCAAGCAGGCCCGCGCCTTCATGGACGCGGGGCAGCTGGTGCCGGACGAGGTCACGATCGGGATGGCCAAGGACCGCATGTCCCAGTCGGACGCGGTCAACGGCTTCCTGCTCGACGGCTTCCCGCGCAACGTGGGTCAGGCCGAGGCCCTTGATGTGATGCTCAAGGACGAGGGCGTAAAGCTGGACGCGGTTCTCGACCTCGAGGTCCCCGAGGACGAGGTCGTGAAGCGGATCGCGGGCCGCCGCGTCTGCCGCAACGAGAGCGCGCACGTGTTCCACGTGACGTACAACCCGCCGAAGACCGAGGGTGTCTGCGACACCTGCGGTGGCGAGCTGTACCAGCGCGACGACGACAGCGAAGAAACGGTCCGTACCCGGCTCGAGGTCTACCACACGCAGACCGAGCCGATCATCGACTACTACAGGGCACAGGACCTGGTGGTCACCATCTCCGCGCTCGGCAAGGTCACCGATGTGACCGAGCGGGCCATGGAGGCGCTCAAGAAGTCCGACGAGGGCTGAGAGCGAACCCGTAGTACCAGTGCAGTCGGGCGCGGGGGGCCCCGGGGGCCCCCCCCCCCCCGGGGGGGGGGGGCCCGGGGGCGGCCCCCCCCCCCCCCCCCCCCCGCGGCCCCGGG
>NZ_JBIVTZ010000010.1:143474-365136 GCF_044756945.1 Streptomyces sp. NPDC091387
CTGGGCGGGGCGTTGGGGGCCAACCAGTCTCGCGGCGGGGGTGGTCCCCCCCCCGGCCGCCCGCGGGGGGGGGGGGGGGCCCCCCGGGGGCCCCCGCGCCCGACTGTTTGCGGCCGTATCGTGGAGTACGCCGCACCCGTCACCGTCCATGGAGAGAGGCGCCGCGCAATGGTGCAGATCAAGACCCCCGAGCAGATCGCGAAGATGCGTGAGGCGGGGCTGGTGGTCGCTGCCATTCACGCGGCCACGCGAGAGGCCGCGGTGCCCGGCGCCACCACGCTGGACCTGGACCAGGTCGCGCGCAAGGTGATCGCCGACCACGGTGCGAAGTCGAACTTCCTCGGGTACGGCGGATTCCCCGCGACGATCTGCACCTCGGTCAACGAGGTCGTCGTCCACGGCATCCCGGATGACAAGACCGTCCTCAAGGACGGCGACATCATCTCCATCGACGCCGGCGCGATCGTCGACGGCTGGCACGGCGACGCCGCGTACACGGCCTTCGTCGGCACCGGTCACGCTCCGGAGCTCGTCGAGCTGTCCCGGGTGACGGAGGAGTCGATGTGGGCCGGCATCGCCGCGATGAAGGTGAACAACCGCCTCGTCGACATCTCGAAGGCGATCGAGTCCTACATCCGCCGCCAGCCCCGCCCGTCGAGCGGCAAGTACGGGATCGTCGAGGACTACGGCGGCCACGGCATCGGCACCGAGATGCACATGGACCCGCACGTGCTGAACTACGTCGCGCGCAAGCGCGGCAAGGGCATCAAGCTGGTGCCCGGTGTCTGCCTGGCCATCGAGCCGATGGTCTCCCTCGGCACCGCACGCACCGAGGTGCTCGCCGACGAGTGGACCGTCCTCACGACCGACGGCAGCTGGTCCTCCCACTGGGAGCACTCCATCGCGCTCACGGAGCAGGGCCCGCTGGTGCTCACCGCGCCGGACTGCGGCCGCGAGAGGCTGGCACAGTACGGCGTGGAGGCGGCGCCGGACCCGCTGGGCTGAATGATCCGCACCGTGCCCGCCGGGGTGATTGGCGGTGGCGCGGAGGTCTAAGGATCTCCCACGGTGGGCAAACTTGACGGATTCGTCTTTTGGAGTCCGCTGACGTAGACTGACTCGTCGGCTCTCGTGCATCCGTGTGCCCGTATGTATGCACACGATTGTGCAGAGCCGATCAAGGTAGCCGATTCGAAAGGCGAAGCGTGGCCAAGAAGCAAGGTGCCATCGAAATTGAGGGCACCGTGATCGAGTCTCTCCCGAACGCCATGTTCAGGGTGGAGCTCCAGAACGGTCACAAGGTCCTCGCGCACATCAGCGGGAAGATGCGGATGCACTACATCCGAATCCTTCCCGATGACCGGGTCGTCGTGGAGCTCTCCCCGTACGACCTGACGCGTGGCCGGATCGTCTACCGCTACAAGTAGATCTTGCCCACATTCCGTTTCGGCGGGGTGCTGGCACTGACCCGGAGAACCTGACATCCCATGAAGGTCAAGCCGAGCGTCAAGAAGATCTGCGACAAGTGCAAGGTGATCCGCCGTCACGGTCGGGTCATGGTCATCTGCGACAACCTGCGCCACAAGCAGCGCCAGGGCTGACGCACGACCCCCTCGCATCTCGCAGTACTTCGCGCGACGCACGTAAACGTACATACGCAGTGCCCGTCCAAGCCACGGCTGACGACACCTCCGGCGGGGGCCGGAGACCCGGGCGTACCACCTCTCCCCGTGAGCGGTCGGCGATCGGGAGCGGCACTGCGGAAGACCCCCGAAATGACAACTGGAGCCATTGAATGGCACGCGTTTCAGGTGTTGACATCCCGCGCGAGAAGCGCGTGGAGGTTGCCCTCACCTACGTCTTCGGTATCGGGCGCACCCGGTCCAAGGAGATCCTCGCCACCACCGGCGTGAACCCGAACACCCGCGTTCGTGACCTGGCCGAGGAAGACCTGGTCAAGATCCGCGAGTACGTGGACGCCAACCTCCGCACCGAGGGTGACCTCCGCCGCGAGATCCAGGGCGACATCCGCCGCAAGATCGAGATCGGCTGCTACCAGGGCATTCGTCACCGCCGTGGTCTGCCGGTGCACGGTCAGCGCACCAGCACGAACGCGCGTACCCGCAAGGGCCCGCGTCGCGCGATCGCCGGTAAGAAGAAGCCGGGCAAGAAGTAGTCCTCAGCGGACGCACTGCGAACGTCCGGGTCCCCGGGCATCCGCAGCATCCAGCGGTCTTCGCTGTAGGACCGATCACCTCCCCTCTCCATCTGGAGTAAAGACATGCCCCCCAAGGGTCGTCAGGGCGCAGCCAAGAAGGTGCGTCGCAAGGAAAAGAAGAACGTCGCTCACGGCCACGCGCACATCAAGAGCACGTTCAACAACACCATCGTCTCGATCACGGACCCCTCGGGCAACGTGATCTCCTGGGCCTCCGCCGGCCACGTCGGCTTCAAGGGCTCGCGCAAGTCCACCCCCTTCGCCGCGCAGATGGCCGCCGAGTCGGCCGCCCGCCGCGCGCAGGAGCACGGCATGCGCAAGGTTGACGTCTTCGTGAAGGGTCCGGGCTCCGGCCGCGAGACCGCGATCCGCTCCCTCCAGGCCACGGGCCTCGAGGTCGGTTCGATCCAGGACGTCACCCCGACGCCGCACAACGGCTGCCGTCCGCCGAAGCGTCGCCGCGTCTGATCCGCAACGGCCGGTGACGGCCGTGCGTCAGTAGCGTGGGTACGGGCGGTATGCCCCCTACGGGGGTGTGCCGCCCGTATCCTTGTTTCATCTGTAGGACGTCAAATAGTGGGCGTCCACGACTGAAGGATTCACACCATGCTTATCGCTCAGCGTCCGTCGCTGACCGAAGAGGTCGTTGACGAGTTCCGTTCGCGGTTCGTCATCGAGCCCCTGGAGCCGGGTTTCGGCTACACGCTCGGTAACTCTCTTCGCCGTACGCTCCTCTCCTCGATCCCCGGTGCCGCTGTCACCAGCATCCGGATCGACGGCGTCCTGCACGAGTTCACCACCGTGCCGGGTGTCAAGGAGGACGTCACCGACCTCATCCTCAACATCAAGCAGCTGGTCGTCTCCTCGGAGCACGACGAGCCGGTCGTGATGTACCTGCGCAAGCAGGGTCCCGGCCTGGTCACCGCCGCTGACATCGCCCCGCCGGCCGGTGTCGAGGTCCACAACCCGGACCTCGTCATGGCCACGCTGAACGGCAAGGGCAAGCTGGAGATGGAGCTGACCGTCGAGCGCGGTCGCGGCTACGTCTCCGCCGTCCAGAACAAGCAGGTGGGCCAGGAGATCGGCCGGATTCCGGTCGACTCCATCTACTCGCCGGTGCTCAAGGTCACGTACAAGGTCGAGGCGACCCGTGTCGAGCAGCGCACCGACTTCGACAAGCTGATCGTCGACGTCGAGACCAAGCAGGCCATGCGTCCCCGTGACGCCATGGCGTCGGCCGGTAAGACCCTGGTCGAGCTGTTCGGTCTGGCGCGCGAGCTCAACATCGACGCCGAGGGCATCGACATGGGCCCGTCGCCGACGGACGCCGCGCTCGCTGCCGATCTGGCGCTGCCGATCGAGGAGCTGGAGCTCACGGTCCGCTCGTACAACTGCCTCAAGCGCGAGGGCATCCACTCCGTGGGTGAGCTCGTGGCCCGTTCCGAGGCCGACCTGCTCGACATCCGCAACTTCGGTGCGAAGTCGATCGACGAGGTCAAGGCGAAGCTGGCCGGTATGGGCCTGGCGCTGAAGGACTCGCCTCCCGGCTTCGACCCCACCGCCGCCGCGGACGCGTTCGGCGCGGACGACGACGCGGACGCGGGTTTCGTGGAGACCGAGCAGTACTAGTACGCCTCCGGCTGGGGTGCCCGGGTTCGCCGGGTGCCCCGGACCGGGCGAGGGCTCTGTCCTCAAGCGCCGGACGGGCTTGATATGCGGGTTTGATGTCGAGTGCGTGTGGCGGATGAATACTTCCGTGTGGCGACCGCCGCTCGGGAACTGACACCGGTACCTGATACGGCCGGTGCAGCACACAAGGAGAAATACCATGCCTCAGCCCGCCAAGGGCGCCCGTCTGGGCGGCAGCGCTGCGCACGAGAAGCACCTTCTCAACAACCTCGCGAAGGCGCTGTTCGAGCACGGCCGCATCACCACGACCGAGGCCAAGGCCCGCCGCCTGCGTCCGGTCGCCGAGCGTTTCATCACCAAGGCGAAGAAGGGCGACATCCACAACCGTCGCCTGGTGCTGCAGTCGATCACGGACAAGGGCATCGTGCACACGCTCTTCACCGAGATCGCCCCGCGGTACGAGAACCGCCCCGGTGGTTACACCCGTATCACCAAGATCGGCAACCGTCGTGGCGACAACGCCCCGATGGCCGTCATCGAGCTGGTCGAGGCCCTGACCGTGGCGCAGGCTGCCACCGGTGAGGCCGAGGCCGCCACAAAGCGTGCGGTCAAGGAAGACGCCCTCAAGAAGGACGAGACCCCGGTCGAGTCCGTCGAGGACGCCAAGCCGGCCGAGGCCGACGAGGAGTCGAAGGACGCCTGAGCGTTCTGAGACCACTGGACGGGCCCGCATCACCCTTCGGGGCGGTGCGGGCCCGTTCTGCTGTGTACGGATCTTGAGAGGATCGCTGGTGAGTGACGTAGTGGAGCCCGGGTTCGTACGGGTGCGGCTGGACCTGGCCTACGACGGCAAGGACTTCTCGGGCTGGGCGAAGCAGACCAGCCGGCGGACCGTCCAGGGGGAGATCGAGGACGCCCTGCGCACGGTGACCCGCTCCTCGCGGACGTACGACCTGACCGTGGCCGGGCGCACCGATGCCGGGGTGCACGCCCGTGGCCAGGTCGCGCACGTGGACCTGCCGGCCGAGGTGTGGGCCGAGCACGCGGACAAGCTGCTGCGGCGGATGGCCGGGCGGATGGCGCCCGATGTGCGGGTGTGGCGGATCGCGGAGGCGCCCGCCGGGTTCAACGCCCGCTTCTCGGCGCTGTGGCGCCGGTACGCCTACCGGGTGGCGGACCGGCCGGGCGGGGTTGATCCGCTGCTGCGGGGTCATGTCCTGTGGCACGACCGGCCGTTGGACATCGACGCGATGAACGAGGCGGCGGCGCGGATGACCGGGGAGCACGACTTCGCCGCGTACTGCAAGAAGCGCGAGGGTGCGACGACCATCCGCACGCTGCAGAAGCTGAGTTGGGTACGGGACGAGGCGTCCGGGATCATGACGGCGACCGTGCAGGCCGACGCGTTCTGCCACAACATGGTGCGGGCGCTGATCGGCGCGGCCCTGTTCGTGGGGGACGGGCGGCGCCCGGCGGCCTGGCCGGCCGAGGTGCTGGCGGCCCGGGTGCGGGACCCCGGGGTGCACGTGGTGCGGCCGCACGGGCTGACACTGGAGGAAGTCGCCTACCCGGCCGATGAGTTGCTGGCCGCGCGGGCGGTCGAGGCCCGTAACGTGCGGACCCTGCCGGGGGCCGGCTGCTGCTGAGCGGCGGGCCCGTACGGCGGGTCAGGCCGGGGAGCGGCGGCGTCGGCGCAGCGCGCCCGTGAGTGACGCCGCCGCGTACAGCGCCGCACCGCTCAGCACGGAGGCGCGGAGCCAGCCGATCCGCGGACTCCACCAGGCGAAGGCGGCCGCCTGGGTGAGGACCAGCAGCACCAGCGTCCGGACCAGCAGCCAGAACGGGCCGCGCGGGGGACGGGGCTCCGGCGGGTGGCCGCCGCTGCCCGAGGACATCGTGTCGCGCATCCCCGCCAGGAGTCCGCGCCGGGCCAGCACCCTGGCTCCGGGGAGCTCGCCGAGGACCTGGGTCTCGCCGCCGAAGCCCGGCGGTACGGGCGGCAGGCCCAGGGCCGTCACCAGGTCCTCCTGGTGCCCGGCCGGGTCGCCGGTGGCGCGCAGTATGTGGGCCAGGGGGCGCGGGTCGTCCCGCCGGTAGAGGTCAGCGAGGCTCTGCGCGGTGGCCCGGACCTCGGCGTGGTCGGGGGTGGGGGACTCGGTGTGCCAGGTGTGCGTGGCGTGCGTCCGGCCCTGGTGGAGGGCGGTGATGCTGCTGCGTCCCGGGGCGCGGTGCAGGACCAGGGCCGGCCAGCTCTCCCCGGTCGTGAAGGTCTCGGCCGCCGAGGTCAGGGGCTCCTCGGGGAGCAGCGCCGCACGCCGGCTGCGGACGGCCTCCGGGACCACCTCGACGTAGCTGGAGCCCTCGCCGGCCGGGGCCGTGCGCAGGGAGTAGCCGCAGAGCAGGGCAGCCTGGGCGACCTCGGCCGGGGGAGCGGGCACGATGGCGACCGCCCGCGGGGCCAGCTCCGCCCAGTCCGGGGTGTCCGTGCCGGTGGCGGGCGGTTCGGGCGGGCGGCCGAAGAACGGGACCTGCGCGGCGAGGTCGAGCCGGACGTCCGAGCGGGCTTCGAGGAACTCGGCGCGGGGGTCGCCGAGCCGGGCCCAGGGGAACTCCGTGGCGTGCACCCCGATGGCCCGGAACGCGTCGAGGGCCTCGGCCGGGCGGTCCGCCATGATCAGCAGCAGGGCCAGTTCGTTGCGGAAGCCGGCCGCCTCGGGTTCGCCCGCCGGGTAGCTGTCGGAGAGGCCCAGGGCCCGGGTGAGGGCCGCCTCGGTCTCGGGGCCGTACGGCTCGTGGGTGTGTGGCTCGTGCGGCTCGTCCTGTACGGAGAGCCGGTACTCCAGTGCGGCCCGGAGCGGCAGCGCGTGCAGCTTCGAGCCGGGCGGGGCCGATGCCGCCACCCGCTCCGCGTACCGGAACATCTCCTCGTGCGAGCCGTGCCACTTGGCGCACAGGTACTGGAGGGCCTGCTGGTGGCAGCCGGAATGGTGGGGGTCGCGGGCCCGTGCCTCGGCCAGATACGCGTCGAACACCTCGCGCGGGGCCTGGATGCCGCGGGCGTGCGCGAGGGCGATGCGCCACGGGACCGGGTCGGCGGGGTTCAGCTCGGCCGCGGCGCCGATCACCGGTACGGCGTCCTCCAGCAGCGCGAAGAAGGCCTGGAACCGGTCGTGTTCCACGTCCTCGGCGCCGGCGTCCGTCCGTATCCGCCAGGCCTGCCGGAGCTGGAAGTCGGCCACCACGAGGATCGCGTCCGGGTCCGCGGGCGCCTCCTGGACCCAGCTCTCCAGCCAGCCGTCGTGGTGCAGCGCGGTCCGGGCCAGCCGGTTCACGTAGGCGTCCCTGCGCTCCCACTGGGCGTGTGTCCGGGTGGCGGCGAGGAGCTCACGGGCCGGTGCGTGGTCACCGGCCACCGCCGCGGCGAGGGCGGCGCGCAGCGGGGCGTCCGGCGCGTCGAGGGTCACGGCCTCGTCGGGCGCGAGGTCGGCGCCGATCGCGTCGCGGTGGCGCACGACGCGCAGGAACGCGAGCGGGTGGGCGAGGCGCACAGCGGCAGATCCTCCGTATCCGGATGAGGTGACTGGACGGAGTGGCCGAACGGGGCGGCGGGCCGGGGTCAGGTGGTGGAGGCGGTGGCCGCTGCCGAGGCCTGGACCTCGCCGCGGTGGCGGATCTGCCGGAACGTGAAGTTCGTCAGGTCGTTGCCGACGGCGAACACGTTCGCGTCGGCCTTGGTGACGCTCTTGCCGCTGGTGAACCCGCCGACCGTGAAGTAGGCGTACCGGCCGTAGGAGTTGGCCGTACGACGGCAGACGGCGCCGCCGCGGCAGAAGGTCGGCACACCCGAGCCGCTCAGCGACGCCATGCCGCCGGAGGCCTGCTGGGCGGCCTTCTTGGCCTGGGCCTCGGTCTCGAAGACCGCCAGCCCGATGGTCACGGCCACGCCGCTGCGGCTGTACGTGGCACGGATGACCTGGTCGCAGCCGTTGGCGGCGAGGATCGAGCCCAGTGCGCCCTGGGTGGTCGCGGCGCAGTTCGTGGTGCGGTTCGTGGCGCCCTTGGCGTAGAGGCGGTCGCCCATCCTCAGCTGCTTGCCGGGGAAGAAGGCGTCGGCGGTGACGGGCGCCCGGTCCTTCTTCACGTCGGATATGTAGTCCTTCGGGTCCGGCGGGGGCGGCGGCTCCACCGAGGAGAAGGACGGCTCGGGCTGCGCCGTCTCGCTCGGCAGATCGGTCGCCGACGGCAGCTGGCTCGCGTTCTTCCCGCCGGACGCGGCGGAGTCGTCCTTGTTGGTCGAGATGACCGCGGTGGCCACGATCGCGGCGACCGCGGCGGTGGCGACCGCGCCCCCGCCGATCGTCAGCCACCTCTTGCGTCTGGTCCGCGCCGCGGACTGCTCGGCCAGCGCCGCCCAGTCCGGAGTCCCGTTGTCGCCCGGCCCCCAGGAGGGCCCCCCTTGCCCAAAGCTCATGCGGCGAATCCTAGACGGAACACAAACCGGTTGGGCCAGAGCTTCGCGGGCCGTGACAATGCTGTACATGGGACATCTTGAAGCAGGCCATCTGGAGTACTACCTACCGGACGGGCGGGTGCTGCTCGGCGATGCTTCGTTCCGTGTGGCGGACGGGGCGGTGGTCGCCCTCGTCGGCGCGAACGGCGCCGGGAAGACCACACTGCTGCGGCTGCTCGCCGGGGAGCTCCAGCCGCACGGCGGCTCCGTATCGGTGAGCGGCGGGCTCGGGGTGATGCAGCAGTTCGTCGGCTCGGTGCGCGACGAGCGCACGGTGCGCGACCTGCTGGTGTCCGTCGCCCAGCCCCGTATCCGGGAGGCCGCGCGGGCCGTCGACCTGGCCGAGGAGAAGATCCTCAGCGTCGACGACGAGGCCGCGCAGATGGCGTACGCGCAGGCGCTGAGCGACTGGGCGGAGGCGCGCGGGTACGAGGCCGAGACGGTCTGGGACATGTGCACGACGGCGGCGCTCGGCGTCCCGTACGAGAAGGCGCAGTGGCGCGAGGTGCGCACGCTCTCCGGCGGTGAGCAGAAGCGGCTGGTGCTGGAGGCGCTGCTGCGCGGGCCCGACGAGGTCCTGCTGCTCGACGAGCCGGACAACTATCTGGACGTCCCCGGAAAGCGGTGGCTGGAGGAGAAGCTGAAGGAGACCCGTAAGACGGTCCTCTTCGTCTCCCACGACCGGGAGCTGCTGTCCCGGGCCGCCGAGAAGATCGTCAGCGTGGAGCCCAGCGCGGCCGGCAGCGACGTATGGGTGCACGGTGGCGGATTCGCCACGTACCACCAGGCCCGCAAGGAGCGGTTCGCGCGCTTCGAGGAACTGCTGCGGCGCTGGGAGGAGGAGCACGCCCGGCTGAAGGCGCTCGTCCTGCGGATGCGGCAGCAGGCGGCGAACAGCCCCGACATGGCGAACCGCTACCACGCGATGCAGACCCGGTTCAAGAAGTTCGAGGACGCGGGCCCGCCGCCGGAGCCGCCGCGCGAGCAGGACATCAGGATGCGGCTGCGCGGCGGCCGGACCGGGATGCGGGCGGTGACCTGCAAGAACCTGGAGCTGACCGGCCTGATGAAGCCGTTCGACCTGGAAATCTTCTACGGGGAGCGGGTCGCCGTCCTCGGTTCGAACGGGTCGGGCAAGTCGCACTTCCTGCGGCTGCTGGCCGGCGAGCCGGTGGCGCACACGGGGGAGTGGAAGCTCGGGGCGAGGGTGGTGGCCGGCCACTTCGCGCAGACCCACGCCCACCCGGAGCTGCTCGGCAAGACACTCGTCGAGATCCTGTGGACGGAGCAGGCGAAGGACCGGGGCGGCGCGATGTCCGTGCTGCGGCGGTACGAGCTGGAGCGGCAGGGGGACCAGCCCTTCGAGAAGCTGTCCGGCGGACAGCAGGCCCGGTTCCAGATCCTGCTCCTGGAGCTGTCCGGCACGACCGCGCTGCTGCTGGACGAGCCGACGGACAACCTGGACCTGGAGTCGGCGGAGGCCCTCCAGGACGGTCTCGAGGTCTACGACGGGACGGTGATGGCCGTCACGCACGACCGGTGGTTCGCGAAGTCCTTCGACCGGTATCTGGTCTTCGGCTCGGACGGGGTCGTCCGGGAGACGGCGGAGCCGGTGTGGGACGAGCGGCGGGTGTCGCGAGCGCGGTGACGCGCTTGGCGGGTGCGGGGTTCCTGGGTGCGGGTCTTTGTCCTCAATCGCCGGACGGGCTTGATTGTGCGGGTGCCCCCGCAGGGGTGCGCTCTGCGCGGTGGGTGGGGGGTGGTGCCCCTCCGGGGCGTCTCCTCGGAAATGGCGTGTTCACCCGGGTACGCGGGGGACCCGGGTCGTACGCCATTTCCTGCGGGGACTCCCCTGCACGTCCCCACCCCTGCATCGTGCGCTTCTGCACACCGGCGAAGCTGCTGCCGCAGACGCGGGACGACGAACAGATACCCGGGTCCCTCGCGTACCCGCCGAACGTTCGTCGTCCGAGGAGACGCCCACCCGCACGCCAGGCGCACCCCTGCGTGGCACCCGCACAACCCAAGCCCGTCCGGCGATTGAGGACGGAAGCCCTGGCCCGGACCGGGGCGGGAACCGTTCCCGGGGGTGCGTTTTGACCCGTCCGGGGCGGGGCGGGTACTGTCGGGGATTGTTATACGTATTGGCTTCGTCGTTCTCACGCGAAGGGCCCTTACGTAGGTTCTCTGGAGCAGTTACCAGTGGCTCGCATACGGGCAGCGTCCCGGCACTGTGGGCCCCAGCTGCATGGTCGCTTCAGAGGTGCCGTGTGTCTGGACCCCATCCACTGAAGAAGCGAAGGCTACGAAGTGCGTACGTACAGCCCCAAGCCCGGCGATGTCACTCGCCAGTGGCACATCATTGACGCGGAGGACATCGTCCTCGGCCGTCTGGCCACCACGGCTGCGAACCTCCTCCGAGGCAAGCACAAGGCGATTTACGCCCCCCACATGGACATGGGCGACTTCGTCATCATCATCAACGCCGAGAAGGTTCACCTCTCCGGCAACAAGAAGACCCAGAAGATGGCCTACCGCCACTCCGGGTTCCCGGGCGGCCTGCGCTCCGTGCGCTACGACGAGCTTCTCGCGAAGAACCCCGAGAAGGCTGTCGAGAAGGCCATCAAGGGCATGATCCCCAAGAACACTCTGGGTCGCCAGATGATCTCGAAGCTCAAGGTCTACGCGGGTGACCAGCACCCGCACGCTGCGCAGCAGCCGGTCCCGTTCGAGATCACCCAGGTCGCGCAGTAGTTCCGGCCTCCCCCTAAGACGTACAGAAAGATCTGAGGAGAATCGTGGCCGAGACCACTGCAGAGACGCCCGTCGAGGGCACCGAGGTCACCGAGGGCGAAGAGACCTTCGCCGAGGTGACCACCTTCGAGTCCGAGGTGCCCGTCGAGGGCGAGTACACCTCGGAGTCGCTCGTGGGCCGCTTCGGCGACCCGCAGCCCGCGGCCGGCCTTGGCCGTCGCAAGAACGCCATCGCCCGCGTCCGGATCGTTCCGGGCACCGGCAAGTGGAAGATCAACGGTCGCACCCTTGAGGACTACTTCCCCAACAAGGTGCACCAGCAGGAAGTCAACGAGCCCTTCAAGGTGCTCGAGCTCGACAACCGCTACGACGTCATCGCCCGCATCTCGGGTGGCGGCGTTTCGGGTCAGGCCGGCGCCCTGCGCCTCGGCGTCGCCCGCTCGCTCAACGAGGCGGACGAGGACAACAACCGCGCCACGCTGAAGAAGGCCGGCTTCCTCTCCCGCGACGACCGTGCGGTCGAGCGCAAGAAGGCCGGTCTCAAGAAGGCCCGTAAGGCCCCGCAGTACAGCAAGCGCTAAACCGCCTGCTCATTCGCGTTACCCGTTCGCCCCGGCGGCACACCTCGTGCTGCCGGGGCGTTCGTTTATTGACAGCCTCGGGCATATAACGGCATAAGACGTTCATACGCCCGTGGATTGTCTGGTCTGTTTTTTGCGTTTCGGAGCACCTTCGGAGGACACCAGTGGGACGACTCTTCGGCACGGACGGCGTGCGCGGTGTCGCCAATGCGGACCTGACGGCTGAGCTCGCGCTCGGCCTCTCGGTCGCTGCGGCGCACGTGCTGGGCGAAGTGGGCACTTTCGAGGGCCACCGGCCGACGGCCGTGGTCGGCCGGGATCCCCGTGCCTCCGGAGAGTTCCTGGAGGCCGCCGTGGTGGCGGGCCTCGCCAGCGCGGGCGTCGACGTCCTGCGCGTCGGCGTGCTGCCGACCCCGGCAGTGGCCTACCTCACCGGTGCGCTGGGCGCGGACATCGGTGTGATGCTCTCCGCCAGCCACAACGCGATGCCGGACAACGGGGTCAAGTTCTTCGCCCGCGGCGGCCACAAGCTCGCCGACGAGCTGGAGGACCGCATCGAGACGGTCTACGAGCAGCACCGCACCGGCGCGCCGTGGGCCCGTCCCACCGGGGCCGGAGTGGGCCGGATCAGCGACTACGCCGAGGGCTTCGACCGCTACGTCGCTCACCTCATCGGCGTACTGCCCAACCGGCTCGACGGCCTGAAGGTCGTACTCGACGAGGCGCACGGCGCCGCCGCCCGCGTCTCGCCCGAGGCGTTCGCCCGCGCCGGGGCCGAGATCGTCACGATCGGCGCGGACCCGGACGGCCTGAACATCAACGACGGCTGCGGCTCCACGCACCTGGAGCTGCTCCGCGCCGCCGTCGTCGAGAACGGCGCCGACCTCGGCATCGCGCACGACGGCGACGCCGACCGCTGCCTGGCCGTGGACAGTGCCGGCGAGGAGATCGACGGCGACCAGATCCTGGCCGTCCTCGCCCTCGCCATGCGCGACGCCGGACAGCTCCGCAAGGGCACCGTGGTCGGCACCGTGATGTCGAACCTCGGCTTCAAGATCGCCATGGAGCGGGAGGGCATCCAGCTCGTCCAGACCGCGGTCGGTGACCGTTACGTACTGGAGTCGATGAAGGCCGAGGGCTACGCCCTGGGCGGCGAGCAGTCCGGCCACGTCATCGTCCTGGACCACGCCACGACCGGCGACGGCACGCTGACCGGCCTGATGCTGGCGGCCCGGGTCGCCGCCACCGGCCGTACGCTCGCCGAGCTGGCCGGTGTGATGGAGCGCCTGCCGCAGGTGCTCATCAACGTGCCGGACGTCGACAAGTCCCGGGTGGCCACCTCCCCGGAGCTGGCCACGGCCGTGGCCGAGGCCGAGCGCGAGCTGGGCGCCACCGGACGGGTGCTGCTGCGCCAGTCGGGCACGGAGCCGCTGGTACGGGTCATGGTCGAGGCGGCCGACATCGAGCAGGCGCGCGCGGTGGCCGGCCGGCTGGCCGACGTGGTGAAGTCCGCGCTGGGTTAGGGGCGAGAGCCATGAGGGGCCGCCCGCTCACCGCACGCCCGCCTACGCCCGCGTGCCGTGAGCGGGCAGCTTCGGGTGGACCCGCTGGTGGCGCCGGGCCGTCCGCCACAGGGCCTTCTGCGCCAGCAGCGTCAGCGTCCCCGCGAGCACGATGCCGCCGAGGTTCGCCGCCAGCTGCTGCGTGGAGCCGGTCATCTGGTGGTAGTCGCTGTAGCTGAACGCCACCGCGGCATTGGCGGCGGCCGGCACGGTCGTCACCGAGATCGCGACCCCGATCAGCGCCCCGGACTTCGCCGAGGTCAGGGAGAGCGTCCCGGCGATGCCCGCCAGGAACGCCACCACGAACGACAGCCAGTCCGGCTGCCAGACGAACGCCGTGTTGGGCCGCTTCGCCTCGATCATCGCGGCGTCGAACAGCCCGAAGGCGTCCATCAGCCAGGCGAAGCCCGCCGTCAGCACCATCGCGATGGCGAAGCCGCCGACCAGCGCCCACAGCGAGCGCCACACCAGGCGCGGGGCGCGCTGCACCAGCGCCGTGGAGATCCCGGCCAGCGGGCCGAACTCCGGGCCCACCGCCATCGCGCCCACGATCAGGATCGCGTTGTCGAGCATCACACCGCAGGCGGCGAGCATCGTCGCGACCGCGAGGAACGACACATAGGTGACGCTGAACGTCGACTCCTCGTGGGTCGCCTCCGTCAGCTCCTCCCACAGCACCGCGTCCGCGCCCTCGCCCGGTGCCTCCTCCTCGGCCCGGTCGGCGCGCGCCGAGAGCGTCAGGTCCATGTTCTCCAGGGTGATCGACCCGTACCTGTCGACCCCGAGCCGCCGCAGCTCCGCGATCAGCTCGTCGCCCGCCTCGCGCGCCACGTCGCACAGCACCATGTCACCGACCGGATCACGCGAGGCCCCCGGCAGCACCACGAGGTGGGCCGTGCCGACGGTCCGCTCCAGCAGGTCCGCCACCTCGTCGGTGTGCGCGGTGGGGACGAGCAGACGCAGATGCAGCACAACGGGCTCCTCAGGTGATTCCCGCGCCTCATAGCTTGCGCAGGGACAGCCGCTGGACCTTGTGGTCGGGGCCCTTGCGGAGCACCAGGGTGGCACGGCCCCGGGTCGGCGCGACGTTCTCCACGAGGTTCGGCTTGTTGATGGTCCGCCACATCGTCGCCGCGTACTCCATCGCCTCCGCCTCGGAGACCTGGGTGTACTTGCGGAAGTACGACGACGGGTCCTGGAACGCCGTCGCGCGCAGCTTGCGGAAGCGGTTGAGGTACCAGGTCTCGATGTCCTCGGGCCGCGCGTCCACGTACACGCTGAAGTCGAAGTAGTCGGCGAGCCCGACCCTGGTCCGGCCGTCCTTGCCGGGCAGCGCGGGCTGGAGCACGTTCAGCCCCTCGACGATGAGGATGTCGGGGCGCCGCACGGTGAGCCGCTCGCCGGGCACGATGTCGTAGATCAGGTGCGAGTAGACGGGGGCCGTCACCTCGTCCTTGCCCGCCTTGATGTCGGCGACGAAACGGGTGAGGGCGCGCCGGTCGTAGGACTCCGGGAAGCCCTTGCGCGACATCAGCCCGCGCGCGTGGAGCTCCTTCATCGGCAGCAGGAACCCGTCCGTCGTCACCAGCTCCACCCGCGGGTGCTCGGGCCAGCGGGCCAGCAGCGCCTGGAGGATACGGGCGCTGGTCGACTTCCCCACGGCGACACTGCCCGCGACGCCTATGACGAACGGGGTGCCGCGCTGCGCGCCCTGCCCGTTGCCCGCGTCCCCGAGGAAGGTGTTCAGCGCGCCACGCAGCTCGGAGGTGGCCTGCACGTACAGGTTGAGGAGCCGGGAGAGCGGCAGATAGACGTCCCGCACCTCGTCCAGGTCGATGACGTCCCCGAGCCCGCGCAGCCGCTCCACCTCCTCGGCGGTCAGCGGCAGCGGCGTCTTGTCCCGCAGCGCGCTCCACTCCGCTCGGGAGAGGTCGACGTACGGCGTCGCGGCGTGCTCGGCGCGTCGGTTCGTGCTCCGTGCGGGCGAAGTGATCACGGGGCCATTGTTACGGGAGTTCGAACGGAGTGGGGGGTGGAGTCGGTCACGTGGGGGACGGCCGGGCCCCCGGCCGACGCGGCTGCCGGGCCCGGAGGATTTCCTTGATCACCCTGCCCGGAACGCCCGGCCGGCCCGCTGGTAGCCTGCCGCTCCGCCGGTCGACCGGTCAGTTGGTCGGTGACGGTCAGGCCGGGCGGGTCCTCAGTTCTTCAGGCAGCGAGCCCAGCGAGGTATGAATGAAGACAGGCAGCAGAACCGGGGCCGTGACCGTACTCGCGGGGGCCCTCGTCCTCTCGGCGTTCACGGCTCCGACGGCGCAGGCCGCCGGCACCGGGATCACGGTGACGGGGATCGTCGTGAACGGCGGCAAGCCCGTCGTCGTGGGAACGTCGGACGTGAAGGAGCCGCGGATCACCTTCCGGGTCCACCTTCCCGCCGGGTACAGCACGGCCGATTTCAATGCGTGGGACGCGGAGCCCTACCTCTACCACGGCACCACCGCCGAGAAGGGGGCGCTGGACGGCAGCCTCCAGGCGAGCTACACCTGCTACGAGACGGCCGCCCGCATCTCGGACTGCGAAGGCACGCTGTACATCGAACCGCGCTACCGCCTGGACTCGAACAACGACGCGACGACCTGGAAGATCGGCGTCGCGACGAAGCTCTGGGGCGCCAACTGGAAGCTCATGAAGGAGCAGTACACGACCGCCCCCGGCGGTGTGCAGATCAGGCGGTGGGCCAAGGCCACGGTCAACGCCTCGCCGGAGCCGGTGAAGAAGGGCGGGACGCTCACCGTGACGGGCAGCCTCAAGCGCGCCGACTGGGTGAAGCACACGTACACCGGCGTCGCCGCCGCGACGGTCAAGCTCCAGTTCCGCAAGAAGGGCGCCTCCGCCTACACCACGGTCAAGACGGTGAAGTCGAGCTCCGCGGGCGCCCTGAAGACCACCGTCAAGGCGTCCGCCGACGGGTACTGGCGCTGGAGCTTCGGCGGCTGGTCCACCACCGGCGCCGCCACCTCCGCCGTCGACTTCGTCGACGTGCGCTGAGCGGAACCGCCGGGGTGGGGGCGGCGGCCCCCGGTGCACCTGCCGCCCGGGAGTAGTCCGTGGCGGGTGGGCGGGCGGGTCAGGCCAGGATCGGGACGAGCCCCAGGCCGAAGACGACGTAGAAGAGCGCCGCCACCGTCAGCCGCCCCGGGGTGAGCCGGTGGGCGCGCATCGTCAGCAGGAGATAGACGATCGCGGCCATGGTGATCAGCCCGGCCCAGAGCAGGGCCCCGTCGAACTTCCAGCTGGTGAAGATCAGCCCCAGGCCGCTGGGGACGGTCGCCTGGATCATCATGGCGTCGGAGATGTTCGCCAGGGCGAGCTGTGTCTTGCCCTGGCGGACCCAGATGATCGCGTTCATGATCTCGGGCAGCTCCGTCGCGATCGGAGACAGGAGCAGCGCGGTGACCGCGGACGAGAGCCCGAGCATCGGGCCGATCGCGTCGAGCTGCCTCACGAACAGCTGGGACGCGAGGAAGATGACGGCGAGGGTGGCCAGGGTCTGGACCACGACGGCCCAGGTCTCCGGGGAGGCGGCCTTCGGCCGGAGCTTCAGGGGCTCCAGCTCCTCGGCCTCCCCGGCGTCGTCGTCACTGCGGATCTCGCGCCAGAAGTAGACGGCGTAGGCGGCGAAGAACAGCACGCCGAGTACGGGCTTGAAGGCGAAGGCGACCAGGCCGAGCGCGACCTTGAGCACGAAGATCGGCAGGAACCACTTCTGGTCCTTGGCCAGCCGCCTCATGTCCTTCGCGTCCCCCAGCGCGGTGGCGCGCCCGCCGCTTCCGTCCGGCTCCGGACCGCGCTCCCTGCGGCGCTTGAGGAGCAGCATTCCGCCGGTCACGCCGTAGGCGACCGTGGACAGCGCCAGCGGTCCGCCCATCGCCGCACCGACACCGATGTTCTTGGCCTCCTCGTCGGCGCCCGTGGTCACCGCGACCAGCGTCACCACCGACTCCGGCAGCGCCGTGCCGAACGCGGCCAGGATCGTGCCGACCGCCATCTTCCCCACGTCGAGGCGCTGCCCCAGCCACTCCACCGCGTTGACGAACCACTCGCACGAGAGATAGATCGCCACCGCGCACACGATGAGCAGAACGAAATGGATCACACCGACCGCCAGGCCTTCCCGTACCGCGGGCCCCTCGGCGGTACGCGGCAGCAGTCCCGGCGTACGACCTCGGCCCCGCGACATACGTACATCGTCGACGTCGACGAAGAGCCGAAGATCTCGTCCACCCGGAGGATTCTGCCCGGGCCCGGCCGCCGGGAACCGTAAGGACTCCCGCATGTCGGCGACCGGTATGCGGGCCCGAGCGACTCGGTACTCCTCGGCCGGGATGGCGCGCTCCGGTCGTGGCCACGGGGTGAAAGGCCACGTCGTGGGCCCGTTTTGGGCCTCCGGGTGGGTCCGCGGACCCTTCGTATTGGGTCTTGCGCGTACATAACGTGGCGTCATACGCGTCACGGCTGTATCGGGGGGGGGCCGGGCTTCATCAGTAGTGGGTGGAAGGGTTTTCCCGTTGTCCGACACGAAGGGCCTGGAGTTCCGGGCCGGCACACCCACACATCGTTGGGAGTTGCCTCGCTCACTTGCCGTCACGCGTGTTCTCCTCCATCTGATGTTCGGCCTGACACTGCTGGGCGGTGTCGGCGTCCTCACTTCGCTGCTGGACCTGGGCAGGCACATCACGCCGACCCTCAGCCTGATGGCGCTGTACGCGATGGCGCCGGGGATCGTCGCCGTGTTCCTGGCGCGGCGGCTGTGGACCGGTGGAAAAGCGGTCTGGTTCACGTTGATAGCCCTCCAGGTGTGGCTGTTGATCGGCGGCATCGTCAATCTGTACGGGGGCTCGACCCGCGGACTCACCCAACTGCTGCTCCCAGGCGCTCTGTTGGCGATGGCGAGCGCGGGCGTCAGCCGGTCCTGGTTCGAACTTCCCGCGGAGCAAAGGGCGGTGAGGCCGCGCTGGACGCGCACGCGTTTTCGTCGTGACGCGCTCCCGTCGATCCCGCACCTGATCACGTGGCGCCGGAACCGCGGCCAGACGTCGGTCGAGTACCTCGGCCTGGTCTGCCTGGTCGTGGCGATCATCGGCGCGCTCACGCTCAGCGGTGTGGGGGGCCAGATCACGGGCCGTCTCCAGGACGCGGTCTGCACCCTCGGCGGGGGCGACAACTGCTCCAGTCACACGGTCGCCGGGGATGACGGCGGTCCTGGCAAGGGTGCCTCCGGCGGCGGCAACGGCGGCAGTGGCGACAACGGTGGCAGCAGCGGCAGTGGTGGTGACTCGGGTGGCGACAGCGCCGGTGGCAGCGGTGGTGACTGGGGCGGCAGCTCGGGTGACGACGGCGGTGACGACTCGGGTGGCAACAGCGGCAGCTCCGGTGGGAGCGACTCCGGCGGAGACGACTCCGGTGGTGGAGCCGTCGGTGGCAGCAGTGGTGGGAAGTCCGGGGGGAACAACTCCGGTGGCAGTGATTCCAGTGGTGGTTCCAACAGTGGTGGTTCCAACAGTGGTGGGAACAACGGTGGTGACTCCGGCGGCAGCAGCGGTGGGAAGTCGGGCGGCAACAACTCCGGCGGCAGCCACTCCGGCGGTAGCGGGAACAGCGGTGGGAGTGACTCCGGTGGAGACGACTCCAGTGGTGGCTCCGCCGGTGGCAGCAGCGCCGGTGGCAGCAGCGGCGGTAGCGACTCCGGTGGTAGCGACTCCGCTGGTGGTTCCGACAGTGGTGGTTCTGACGGTGGTGGTTCTGACGGTGGGAGCAGCGGCGGGAAGTCCGGCGGCAACAACTCGGGTGGTAGCGACTCCGGCGGTAGCGACTCCAGTGGTGGTTCCGACAGCGGTGGTTCCGACGGTGGGAGCAGCGGCGGGAAGTCCGGCGGCAACAACTCCGGTGGTAGCGATTCCGGTGGCAGTGACTCCGGCGGTAGCGACTCTGGGGGCAGTGACTCGGGTGGCAGTGACTCCGGCGGTAGCGACTCTGGGGGCAGTGACTCCGGCGGCAGTGACTCCGGCGGTAGCGACTCCGGCGGTAGCGACTCGGGTGGCAGTGACTCCGGCGGTAGCGACTCTGGGGGCAGCGACTCCGGGGGCAGCGACAGCGGCGGGAAGTCCGGCGGCAACAACTCCGGCGGTAGCGCCTCCGGCGGGAATTCCATTGGCGGCGTGATCAGTGGCGGTTTGCTCAGTGGCGGTCTGATCGGTGGTCTCATCGGCGGCGGTTCGTCCGGTGGCAGCAGCGGCGGGAAGTCCGGGGGGAACAACTCCGGTGGCAGCGACTCCGGTGGAGCAGCCTCCGGTGGCAGTGACTCCGGTGGCGATGACGGGGATTGCGAGGACAACGGATCCTCGTCCGGCGGTTCGTCCGACTCAGGTGGTTCATCCGACGACGGTGGTACGTCGACCTCCGGTGGCTCCGCGGTCAGCGGCGGTCACAGCAGTATCGGCGGTGCGGGCCCCCGTCTGATCTCGCTCTGCAACGACGACGACGATGACGATGATGACGACAAGGACGACGACGACTGCGAGGACGAGGACAAGGGCTCCTCGTCCGGCGGTGCGGCGGCCACTGGTGGCTCCGCGGTCAGCGGCGGTCACAGCAGTATCGGCGGTGCGGGCCCCCGTCTGATCTCGCTCTGCAACGACGATGACGATGACGATGACGATGATGACGACGAGGACGACGACTGCCGGGACGACAACGCCGCCCTCCGCGGCAGGGTGACCACCGGTGGTCCGGGCAGCGGGCGCTACACGCTCGCCTCGGCCGGGACCCGTACACAAGTGACCGTCAGCGGCACCACGCTCGCGGCCGGCTCGGGGGCGCCCTCGCCGATTGGCCTGATGGCGACCGTTTCCGGAGCCTCCCTCGCCGGTGTCGACACGTACCAGGAGGCGGAGGGCAGGGTCAGCAATGCTCTCGGGCTCACGGACCCGCCGCCCCCGCCGATCAAGGACGACCCGGAGCCCGAGCCCGAGCCGAAGGCGGACGGCTGCGACCGTCCGAATGCCAACCCGCACCCCGAGGTCGCGGTCAAGGACGTCGACACGACGGGCATCAAGCCCAAGCTGGACTGGCGTGACACGGACGAGCCCCTGTACCGCTTCGACGACCGTCCGCCGGAGGACATCTTCGTCGACGACTTCGAGCCCAAGGACCCGAAGAACACGGATCTGTACGACTACGTCAAGACCAACAAGGACTCCGCGTTCGTCTCGACGACGACGGAGGAGAACCCGAAGCCCTTCTACGGTCAGGACTGGGTCTACGAGATCGACGCCCCGGGCGGAATCGATGTCAACGGGACCTTCGGGGCCAACAGCCCCCATGCCAACGAGAAGGAGATCGCCTTCCCCGGCGGGATCGACTCGAAGTACATCAAGGGTGCCTGGAAGCTCAATCCGGACGGCAGCAGGACCGGCCAGTTCATAGAGAACGAGTACTACGAGCCGCCGGAGGAGCGGGACTGACAGCCGTCGGCCGCGCGGCGCGGGCTACTGCCGATTGACCACCGGGTCGTGGGGTTTCCCACGGCCCGGTGATCGTGTTCCGGGCCCGGACCACCGCGCGAGACGGAGGAGACTTCTGGACCACAGCCCTCAGCCCCGGAACGGCCGGTACGTCAGCTGTTTGACGTGGCGCAGGAACGGCATCGATTCCACGTGCTCGACGCCCTCCAGCCGGCCCAGGCTCTCGTTCAGGTAGCGGTACAGATGGCCGGTGTCGCGGGTGATGGTGACCGCCATCAGGTTGGACGAGCCCGTCGTCGCCGCCGCGTACGCGATCTCCGGGTGGGTGGCCAGGGCCTCGCCCACGGCGTGGAGGGCGCGGGGGGCGGCGGTGATGCAGAACATGGTGTGGTTCCGGAAGCCGAAGTATCCGGAATTGAACTCGACGTCGATGTACAGCGCGCCCGAGGCGACGAGCTGGGCCAGCCGGCGCTTGACCGCCGATTCGGAGCGGCCCGTCGCCTTCTGGAGTTCGGGGTACGTGGCCCGGCCGTCCTCCTCCAGCGCGGCGACCAGCGCCTCGTCCTCGGCGGAGATGACGGCCGGGCCCGGGTGGTCGGGAAGGGGCGCGGCCGTGAGGGCGGCGGCCTGTTCGGCGGTGAGAGCGCCGCTCTTGTGGAGCCAGCCGGAGGGCCCGCCGTAGAAGCGGTGCAGCAACTGGTGGGCGCGGATGTCGACGATGTGCGGGGTGCGCGGCAGCCTGCCGAGGAGCAGGTCGTCGGTGTGGCCCCGGGTGCGCGCGTTGGCCATGCACATCACTTCCGTACCGCCGGAGGTGAGGCCGATCCAGGCCGTGTCGGGGCGCTTCGCCAGGGCTTCCGCGATGGCCATCGCGCCCTCGGGGGCGCAGCGCACGCGCAGCAGCCAGTGGTCGAGGGAGTCCTCGGCCGCCGCGCAGCGGACCGCGACGATCCGCAGCCCCGCCTCGGCGCGCAGCCTGCGCAGGCGCCGCGCCACGGTCTGGTCGGAGACGCCGAGGACGGTGGCGATCCGGCTGAAGGGCGCGCGGGCGTCCAGCTCCAGCGCGTGCAGGATCCGAAGGTCGATGACGTCGTACCCGGCGTTGGATTCCATACCAGCAGGACCCTTCCATGTCGGATTCCGCCGCTCTCGGGTTCCTGGCTGGGGATTCCGGTCGCGGCCGTCCGATCGTACGGGAGTGGTCGCCGACCACACGGAAACTGCACAGGGGGAAATCACATGCGTAAGTGGGGACCGCTCACCGCGGTCTGTCTCGGGACGTTCATGCTGCTGCTCGACGTCACGATCGTCATCGTGGCGCTGCCGGACATGGCACGGGCGCTGGATGCGTCGCTCTCCGATCTCCAGTGGGTCATCGACGGGTACGCGCTCGCGCTCGCGGCGCTGCTGCTCGGCATCGGTGCCGCAGCCGATCTGCTCGGGCGGCGGCGGGTCCATGTCGCGGGCGTCGTGCTCTTCGCGGCCGCCTCGCTGGCCTGCGGGCTGGCCTCCTCGCCGACCGCGCTGGTGGCGGCGCGCGGGGTCCAGGGCGTGGGCGCCGCCGCGATGTTCGCGACCACGCTGCCGCTGCTCGCCTCGGTGTACCGGGGCAAGGACCGGTCCGTGGCGCTCGGGCTGTGGGGCGCGGTGAGCGGCGCCGCCGCCGCGATCGGTCCGGTGGCCGGCGGGCTGCTGACCGAGGGGCCGGGATGGCGCTGGATCTTCTTCGTGAACCTGCCGGTCAGCGTGGCCGCGATCTGGCTGACGGCCCGGACCGTGCCCGAGTCGCGCGCCGAGCGGGGCCGGCGGATCGACTGGGCGGGGACCGCGGCCTTCGCGGTGTTCGCGGGGGCGGCCACGTACGCCGTCGTACGGGCGGGCAGCCAGGGCTGGACGTCGGTGAGCACGCTCTCCACGTTCGGGATCGCGGCACTCGCCCTGCTCGGCTTCGTGCTGGTCGAGCGGCGCGTCGAACACCCGCTGCTGGACATGTCGTTGTTCCATGAGCCCGGCTTCGTCGGGGTGATGGCCGGGGCGCTCGCGTTCAACGCGGCGGCCTTCGCCGTCCTGCCGTACACCTCTATCTGGTTGCAGACGGTGCTCGGACTCAGCCCGGTCCAGGGCGGTCTGGCGGTACTGCCGCTGGCCGCGACGGCGTTCGTGGTGGCGGCCGTCGGCGGGCGGCTGCTGCACGGGGTGAGGCCGGGGCTGACCATCGGTGTCGGGCTCGCACTGATCGGCGTCGGCACGCTCGGCCAGGCGGTGCTGGGCGCGGGCTCCTCGTGGCCCGCGCTGCTGCCGGGGCTGATCGTCGCGGGCATCGGCACGGGCCTGGTCTCCCCGGCCCTCGCGGGCGCCGCGCTCGCCTCCGTACCGCCGGAGCGGGCGGGCATGGCGGGCGGCGCGGTCAACACGTTCCGGCAGCTCGGGTACGCCTTCGGGGTGGCCGTGTTCGGGACGGTGCTGACCTCGCGGATGGGCGGGACGCTGAGCGCGGGGCGGTCCCATGCGCTCGCGGGCGGCGGCGCGCCGGGGCTGCGCGCGGCCGGGGTGCCGGAACACGCGCTGCGGGCGGCGTTCGCCTCGGGGCTGAACACGGCGGCCGTGGTGGCCGGTGCGGTGGGAGTCGTCGCGGGAGTGGCGGTGCTCGTGCTGGTGCGGGGGCACCGGAGGACGCCGCAGGCGGCACCCGTGGGTCAGGCGGGTCAGGCGGGGGCCGGTGGCGGGGTGGGCGTGGTGTGATGGCGGGGTGAGCCGCGCCGCAGAGGAGTCGAACCGCCGGATGCTCCGGGCCCGGGACGCGATGGACCGCGCGTACGCGCAGCCGCTGGACGTGGCCGCCCTGGCCCGGATCGCCCATGTCTCCCCGGCGCACTTCTCGCGCACCTTCCGTGCCACGTTCGGCGAGACGCCCCACCGCTATCTGCAACGCCGCCGGGTGGAGCGCGCGATGTTCCTGCTGCGGGAGACCGGCCGCAGCGTGACGGACATCTGCTTCGAGGTCGGCTTCGGCAGCACGGGCACCTTCAGCCGCACCTTCAGCGACATCGTCGGCCGCTCACCGAGGACGTACCGCAAGGAGTCCGTACCCACGGGCGTCCCCACGTGCTTCACGATGGCGTGGACGCGGCCGAGCGGCTGAGCGACGGAGCGACGCTGCGACGGGACGCCGCCGAGGCGGGGCGAACGAGCAGTTCTGGATAAGTTTCCCCGGGGTCCGCCCACTAGCGTTGAGCACATGTTCACAGCGATCACGCACTCACAGATCTACGTCCTCGACCAGGACCAGGCCCTCGACTTCTACGTCGGCAAGCTCGGCCTGGAGGTCGCCGCCGATGTCGACATGGGCTTCATGCGCTGGCTCGCCGTCAGCGTCCCCGGCCACCCGGAGCGCCAGATCCTGCTGGAGCGGCCGGGCGCCCCCGCCATGTCGGAGGAGACGGCGGAGCAGGTACGCGAACTGGTGACCAAGGGCGCGATGGGCGGCTGGCTCATCCTCACCACGGACGACTGCCGCAAGACGTACGAGACGCTGCTCGCCCAGGGCGTCGAGTTCACCGAGGAGCCCACCGACCGTGACTACGGAATCGACTGCGGCCTCCGCGACCCGTTCGGCAACCGCCTCCGCTTCACCCAGCTGAAGACCGCCTAACCGATTGTCGCGCCGGTTCCCGCCTCGCCAGTGCGACGGCGAGCGGAACGCCGTGGAAATCGACGATCAGGTGGTGCTTGCCGTTGTTCGGGCCGATGAACACCGTCATCCCGTCGGCGGGCGGCCTCACCACCGTGCCGTCCGTGAGCCCCGGTCGGACCGTGGGGCCCCTTGCTGCGCCTGCGCCACGGCCTGACCGGTCTGGGGTGCCGGGACGTTCAGCCGGGGTTGTCATCGGTGGCCGAAGGCCGTGCCGCCTGATCGGACGGCGGCACGGCCTTCGGCTGCGGGTCGGTGACGGTCAGCGTCGGAAGGACTTCAGGAAGAGGGAGTCCCCGCTGTCCTGGTAGTTGTCGTTGACGCCCAGTCCTGAGGTGAAGCTGCCGTTCTCGTAGCCGGCCCAGTCCTGGATGGGGTTGGTGTCGATGGGCGGCAAGCTGCCGGTTCCGTAGTCGAGGTGTTTGAAGGAGCGCGGGGAGTCCTCGGCGGAGCCGAACTGGTAGGCACGGCCGCGGGTGGAGTAGGGCTGGTAGAGCGCGTAGGGGCCGTTCTTGGTGGTCTGTTTGGTCAGGTTGTTGTTGAAGAAGACGTTCTGGGGGCCGCTGGAGCCGGACCACTTGACGGCCTTGTTGCCGGCGCTCCAGTAGATCGGCCACCAGGTGCCCTTGTCGCCGACGCCTCCTTCACCGCCGCAGTTGGCGCTGCAGTTGCTGGAGGAGTGGTTGTAGGGGACGTGGACGGTGTTGTTGTCGAAGAGGTTGCGGCGTTCCCAGCCGCCGTGCAGGTTGAGGTCGGAGTCGAAGTCGTTGGCGAAGGCGACGTTCCCGGAGGAGGACCACTGGAAGGTGAAGTGGCGCAGGTTGCGGGTGGTGTTGAAGGCGTAGAGGGAGTCCCAGACGCGGGAGCCGCGCAGGTATCCGTTGCCTCCCTTGCCCTTGTTCCAGGCGCCGTCGAAGTAGTTGTTCTCGATCTGGAGGTTCTTGGCGACCTCGGTGACGACGGGGTGGGAGCCGGTCATCTCGCCCCTGATTCCGCGGACCCAGCTGTTGGCGGCCCATTTGAAGACGATGCCGTGCATGGCGGCGTCGGGGGCGAGGTTGCCGTAGTTGTGGGTGGCGCAGTTGGTGGTCAGGTCGACGCACTGGGCGGTCAGGCCGTCCATCTGCTGGGTGAAGGTGAAGTCCTCGAACCCGACGTCCGTGATCATCTTGAGCGGGGTGACCTTGCTGGGGTAGGCGGGACCCCCTGGGGATATGGGCGCGGAGCCGTCGGAGACGGAGTTGACGGGGACGTCGAACTCCAGCGGCTTGTCGATGGTGACGGTGCGTCGGGTGCTGTCGACGGAGGAGATGGTGAAGACCTGCTGGCGCATGTGCAGGTCCTCCAGGCTGCCCAGTTGCCCGGCGGTGTCGATCTGCTGGCTCTGGTAGAACTTCATGCTGTTGGCCGCCCCGACCCACAGGTAGCCGCCCGGCTTGAAGACGGACATGTCGGCGGCGGCGTTGAGTTGGATGGTGCTGTCGCCCTCTCGTGCGGCGTATCCGGGGGTGGATGTGTTCTCGGCGAGGGTGACGCCCGATTCCCAGTGCTGGTTGACCGATCCCTCGAACAGGTCCCGGCGGTTCTCCGGGATCGCGGAGATGTTGCCGCACATGCGCTGGTGCTTGGCCGACACCTCGCGGGTCTGCACGCGGAACAGGCCGCGTCCGGGCCAGATCCAGCCGCCGGTGCCGGTGATGGAGCCGATCGTGCCCTGGCATACGTAGCGCATCGAGTCCTGGTCCCAGCGGCTGCCCTGGTAGAGGGTGTCGTACCTGGTCGCGCTGCCCGGCCTGAACACGATCTTGGTGCCGCTGTCGGCTTTCGTGCCCTGGCCGCGGATGACGAGGTAGGAGGCGTCGACGGCCAGTTGCTTGCTGACCTCCAGGGTGCCCTTGGGCAGTTCGATCGAGGAGAGCTTGGTGGGCGAGGCGTTGGGGGTGCAGGTGGTGCGGATGTCGTCGATGGCCTTTTGGATGCCGGCGGTGTCGTCCTGGCCGTCGTCGGCCTTCACGTTGTAGTGGTCGGCCAGGACCTGGGGAGTGATCTCGCAGCGCGGGTCGTTGGAGCGCTCCGCGGGGCCGGGCAGCCGTTGCCCGCCCCGGTAGCCGGCCTTGCTCCAGTCCGGCAGGTCACCGCCCAGGCCGGTGCGGCGGTTGCCCTTGGCCAGGACCTGGCTGGTGTCGTCCAGGCCGCCGGGGGAGGAGCCCGCACTGCCGGTGCAGCGTGAGGTGACCGGTCCGGTGTCGGGGTCGGCGAGGATCTTCGTGAGGCAGGCGGAGAGGGCCTGCTGGCCGTAGTAGTTGGGGTGGATCGCCTCCTGCTGGTGGCCTTGGGCCGTCCACGGGATGTCCGTGTCGATCAGGTAGGGGACCCAGCGGATCCATTCGGCCTGTGCGGCGTCCAGGGGCGCGGTCGAGTTGTTCGCCGAGGTGGCCTGATGGGTGGAAGTGGAGCACAACTCGTGTCCGGTGAAGGCGTCCTGGAGGTCCAGGAACGAGACTTTCGCCCGTGTGGCGGCCCGGCTCAGCATGGCGGTGATGTTCGCCATCACGTGGTCGCGGGCCCAGTCGCTGTCCTTGTCGAGGAACGGGCAGCCGCCCTTGGTGTAACGCCCGTACTTTTCGAACGGGTTGGAGGAGTTCTCCGGGTAGCGGTACTCGGAGCTCTTGGGCAGCGGGTTCGGGTAGGACTGGAGCACGATGCGGTAGCTGTTGTCGGACTGCCCGGAGTCGCGCAGGACGTCACGGATCCCGGTCACGCTCTTGACCACGTCCTCCTCGACCGCGCCCAACGCCGCGTCGAAGTCGGCCTGCTTGACGGCTCGGCAGCCGTTGTTGTTCACGGCCGGGGCGAGGTAGGCCTTGACGCACTCCTTCACGATGTCGGAGAACTGGAGGTCGTTGCCGCCAATGGACAGCACCACGGTGGAGACGTCACGTGTGGCGGTGAGGTCGCGCAGCTGTTCGATCTGCGGGCGCTCTCCCTTGAACGTGGTGGTCAGGACGCTGGCCGTGGTCGCTCCGGAACAGGCCAGGTTGACCCGGTCGACAGTTTCCGCGCCGGGCACGGCCACACCGTTGATCTCGGCGGAGTCCGACCGGTCGCACGCCGCGTCGGGCTTGGCGGCGTAGGAGGTGTCGCCGTACACCCGCGTGAGGTCGTGGGTGCAGCTGCTCTCGCCGGCGTTGCAGCCCACGGCGGAGCGGTCGGTGCCCCACACCGAGCCGTCGGCAGAGGCGTCCGCGTTGCCGGCCCACCGGCCGGCCTCGCCGGAGATGTAGCTGTCACCCATCGACACCACCGTCGGTACCGCTGTGCAGGGATCGGGCTCCGGGCCAGGCAAGGGCGTCTGCCCGTCGGACAGGACGGAAACGTTCAGCGCCGAGGACACCGTCACGTTGCCGGCCGAGGACGGTGGGCAGCCCTGGAACAACTTCGTCTTCCACTTCCAGGTGGGAGTCGTACCCTGAGACACCGCGCGAAGTCCCGAACCGACTCTCTGATTCTCCGGGGCGATCGTGAATCCCTCGGGGTTGACCAACTGCCCGGAATCACTGTCGAAACGCCAGAGCTGGCTCTCCTTCTGACCCGTCTGGCAATTCTTGTGAACGATCTTTCCGGTGCCGTCGGGAGCGATGGTGAGACATTTCAGGGATCTCGCGAGCAGGAGCAGTGAGTATTTCTTCCCGCTGACGTCGATCGCTCCGAACGGTGACAGGACCTGGCTCGTGTTCTTCGCGCGGATGTTCTGCAGGACGAACGGGGCGTCCTCGCCGATGCTGTCGTCCTCCAGCCGGGCCTGGTCGACGCCGATCGTCCAGGAGGCGGTGTTCTCCGAGGTCCCACCCGTCAGCCAGTAAGGAACTCCCGGATCGGCTCCGGCCTGAAGGTCGCCGAAGAACACCGGATAGTGGTCGCTGTCATGAGTGGTGTCGGCCCGACCGACGATTTCCCAGTCGCTGAACCGCTGTGAGGCGACCATGTAGTCGTACCGCCCGCCGGTCCGGAAGGTGCGGACAGCGTGGGCGGTGGAGTGCGTCAGGCTGTTCGCGGGGAGATCGGCCATGGTTCCCGGCTCGCGGTTGTAGTCACCCAGGACCGCCCATCGCCCTGCACTCAGGGCTCCCGCCCGCCCTGCGACCGCGTTGACGAACTCGCTTCCGTTGGCCCCGCCGGGGGAGATCGCGTGAATGGAGCCGAAGGTCATGGCATCGGCGCCGGTGCCGTCGACGATGACGAGCCCCGGGCGCGTATTGGCGAATTGCGTCTCGACGATTTCCACGCTTTCCGGCCGACGGTGCGTCATGAATCCGAGACGGTACATCTGCGGCCGGAGACTGTCCTCGACATAGGTGAGGTAAATGTCCGAACGGTAGCCCAGTCGGGAAGTCAGCCTCTTCCTTTCGATCCGGTAGCTGGTGCCGGGGACCAGAATTTCTCCGTCGTTCACCACGTTTGCGGCCGAGATCGCGGACATCGGCATTTCCTGCAACGCCACAATGTCGTACCTGAGGGCGTAGTTGTAGGCGTTCTGCCAGGCCTTCGGCGTATGGGCCATGTTCCAGGTCATCACCCGCTGCTCTCCGGGAACAACCGCATGGGCGGGCTGGGCCAGGCCCACCAGGAAGCCGCCCATCAAGGCTGTGACGAGACCCAGTGACAGGAGTCGCCACAGAGTCAGAAAGGAAACAGCGGGAGGTCTTTGACGGAGCATTCGAATGTCATCCTAGGTTTTCGAATTTTCTGGGCCCCCGATCTGGCCCCGCCCTTCCTGCCTGCCCTGCCTGAACACGTCGGCGCTCCGGTGGTGCCTTGATCGCGGGAGCCGCAACCTATCGGGAGCCGGTTGCGTTCTGGTTGCGTTCGACTAACGCGCCCCCGGTGAGACTTTCAACTGGGGCTCGCGCGCCGCACGGACGAGGGCGGCGTTGTCCGGGGCGAGGGCGCCGTCGGGGAGGTGGAGCACGTCTTCCAGGCCGATCCGGGTATCCAGACGGCGGGAGGCCGCAAGGCGCAGGACGGGCCACGCGGCGGCGTCCTCGCCGTGCAGGAGGATCGGCGTGGCAGCCGATTCGAGTGCGTCCAGCAGGCCGGCCGCGGCGAGGAGCGCGTCCTGCGGGGTGGTCTCGGTGACCTCGGCCAGGACGCGCAGGACCCGGCCGGATCCGGGCCAGTCCAGAAAGCGCTGTGCCGCGGGAGTACCGGAGTAGATGCCGGCTTCGACGCCGATCCCCCGGTCCAGCAGGGCCGCGGCGACATAGGTGGCGCCGTCCTCGTGCCAGTTCACGGAGGCGTGGTCGGGCAGCACGGTCCAGCCCCGGACCTGCGCGGCACGTGCCCGGGGGTCCGCCGTGGCCCAGGCACCGGTGGTGACCCCGACCGGGACGCCCGGGACAGCGGCCCGCACCGCGCTCACAGCGGCCGCGACGGCGGCGGCTTCCAGCGTGTCCCGACCGTCGCGGTCCTTGGGGTGCAGATGGACATCCTCGGCGCCGGCGGCGACGGCGTCACGGGCCGCCGCAGCCAACTCGTCTGCGGTCACCGGCAGATGGGAACACTCGGCACGGCTTCGAGCACCGTTGAGACAGACCTGCAGCATGGCGCCATCCTCGCAGGCCGCACCTGGAAGGTCTCGGCTGTCAGGCGACCGCGCCCCGGCGCCCGTCCGGAGTCGTGATCGCGTGCCGGGAAAACGAGTGGGCGGGATCGGGGGCGGCTGGTAGCTTGCGGGTGACCGCGACACCGTCCGAGGAGGTGAGACCCATGAACGTATCGATGTGGGTGCTCCCCCTTGCCGTCACGGTCGGGCGATTGACGTAGGTGTCGCCGGGAGCGCCTCGACAACAAGGCACTCCCGAAAGGCAACACCTATGTACTCTCCGCAATTCACCGCCGAGTCGACGACGAACGGCATCGTCGAGCGCGATTTCACCGTGGGTGACATCCCCGGGGTTCTCTGGTCACCGGCCTCCGGCGCCGGTCGCGCGCCCCTCGTCCTGATCGGCCACGACGGCGCCAAGCACAAGAAGCACCCGGCGATGACGGGCCGCGCCCACCGTCTCGTGAACCACTGCGGCTTCCACGTCGCCGTCATCGACGCGCCCGGTCACGGCGACCGGCCGCGCACCGCGCACGACGAGCTGGAGCGGGCCGCCCTCTCCGAGGCGTGGGCGACGGGCGAGCCGGTGAATCCGATCGTCGTGCGCTACAACGAGCACCTGGCGGAGCTCTCCCTGCCCGAGTGGCGGGCGACCCTGGACGCGCTCCAGGAGCTTCCGGAGATCGGCGCCGGCGGCCCGGTCGGCTACTTCGGCGTCCGGATGGGCACCGCCACCGGAGTGCCACTCGTGGCGGCGGAGCCCAGGATCACGGCTGCGGCCTTCGGCCTGTACTGGTCCGAGGCCGTGGCCGAGAAGGCGAAGGAGATCACCGTTCCGATCGAGTTCGCCATGCAGTGGGACGACGAGCACATCCCGCGCGAGGCCGGCCTCGCCCTGTTCGACGCCTTCGCCTCGACGGAGAAGACGTTGCACGCCAACGCGGGCAAGCAGGGGGAGATGCCGAGGTTCGAGGCCGACAGCGCGGTCCGGTTCTTCGCCCGGCACCTCGGCGGTGCAGTGACCTCACCGGCCTGAGGACGAGCGGCAGCGGCGCCCGGTGTGCTCATCGGGCGCCGCGGCCACGGCCCGGGGTGAGGCAGCGCACTCCGGACATTCCGGTCGGAGTGCGCACTCAAGTCACTGCAGTCGGCCGGGAGGGCCGCTGCATGGTCCCGTGCCCTCAATGTGCCCGTCCTCCCACACGCGGGTCGACTGGTGTGAGTACTCCGAGCCGGTCCTCGATCGCCTGGGCCGCCCCCAGGCACAGGTCCTCCCGGAACGCGCGCCCGACGATCTGCACTCCGCAGGGGAGCCCGTCGGCCATCCCCGTCGGTACGGCCACACCGGGTACGCCCACGAAGCTGGTCACCGTGCACAGCCGCATCCCCGACCCGACCCGGTCCCTGCTCGACCTGTCACGCGACTCCAAACCCGGCTCGACCGGTGGCTCCGTGAAGACCGGGCCGAGCAACAGCGGGTATGCGTCGAGGAATTCGGCCCATGAGCGACGGATATTCATCCAGGTGCCCATCAACCTCATGAACTCCTCCGCGCTTGCGGGCGGGGTCTGCTCCATCATCATCTCGATGTAGCGGTCCCCGCCCCTGCCGAGCAGCTTGCGTACCACCGGCCAGGTAGGGGCGAACTCAGTCACAGTGATCCGGCCGTACGCCTCAAGCGCCTCGTCCATCCGCGGCACGTCCTGCACCTCGCGCACGTCGTACCCGGCGTCGCGGAGCGCGTCGGCCGCGGTCGCGATGGCTCCACGAACGGCGGGGTGCACGCCGTGCCCGCCGGGATCCGCCACGACCGCGACCTTCACGCGACCGGGGAGCGGTTCGCCATATGCGGGCACCGGCACGGCGCGTGGGTCTCGAGGATCGGTCCCGGCCAGCACTTCGTAAGCAAGCCGAAGGTCGCCCACGTTCCGGGCCAGCGGGCCGTCGGTGACCAGCATCTGGGACGCGGGGCCGGGGTCGTCCGGGCCGAGAACGCGGTGGTCGGCGGGGAACCGGCCCGTGGACGGCTTCAGCCCGGCCACACCGCAGAACTGGGCCGGGATGCGTACCGATCCGCCGGAGTCGTTGCCGAGCCCGAGCGCCGCCATGCCGGTGGCCACGGCCACCGCGTCGCCCCCGCTGGAGCCGCCCGGGGTCCGGCTGCGGTCCCACGGGTTGACCGTGTCGCCGAACAGCTCGCTGCGCGTGTGCATCCCCGCCAGGATCAGGGTGGGGATGTTGCTGTGCCCGATGGGGATGGCCCCCGCCGCGCGCAGCCGTGCCACCGGGGGCGCGTCGGCCGACGCCACCAGATCACGGAAGCGCTCCGTGCCGAACGTGGTCGGCACGCCTTCGATCGCGGTGCTCTCCTTCACGGTGAAGGGCACACCCGCGAGTGGTCCCAGCGTTTCACCCGCTGCCCGTCGACGGTCCATCCGTGCCGCGGCCTCACGTGCGCGCTCTGCCAGGAGCTGCGTGACCGCGTTCACCTGCGGGTTGACCTTGCCGATCCGATCCAGGTGGCTGTCGACCAGTTCGACAGCTGAGACTTCTGCGCTGCGCACGGCCTCCGCCTGCGCAGCAGCCGACATCTTCCACAGGGCGTCCTGCATGACTCTTCCCTCCCCGTCCCGTTCCGATGCGCTTGCATCGGAACCGCACCGTACCCCTGGAACCGATGCGGGCGCATCACATAAAGTGATCCGAAAGCGGAGCACTGTGAAACAGGAAGGGGACCGGCCATGCCCCGGCAGGTGGATCACGTTGGCCGACGCCGCCTCATCGCCGAGGCGGTCTGTCACCTCGCCGACGAACGCGGGCTGGAGGGTGTGACCCTTCGCGACGTAGCGGCCCGCGCGCAGGTATCGATGGGTGCCGTTCAGCGGTGCTTCCGTACCAAGGAAGAGATGCTCGTGTTCGCTCTGGGGCACATCGGTGAGCGGATCATGGAGCGCGTACAGGCCCGCCTCGTCAGAAGCCCGGCCCAGTCGGCCGGCACCGCCCTGGGGCACGCGGCCACCGAGATCTCGCTGCTCCGGGAAGAGCACCGCGCCGAGGCCAGGGTCTGGCTCGCCTTCGTTGCGCAGGCAGCTGTCAGCGAGGCGCTCGCGACGACGCTGAAGGCGAACTACGCAACTCTGCAAGAGGCGTTCACCCGGCTCATCGCGGAAGTCGGCAAGGACGCCGACTACGCCGCGCCTCTCGATCCGCAACGCGAGGCCCGCACTCTCCTGGCCCTCGCGGACGGCCTCACCGCGCACGTCCTCATCGGCCACCTCACCTCGCAAGAGGCACGCGACGTCCTCCACTCACACCTGGCCCGCCTCTGAGAGGCGCTGCGTTCGGCGTCGGCCGTTCCGGGAACGCCGGTCCGGCGCGAGCAGTTCGGGAAGCCAGGCGCGGCCGGCGAAGTCGTGCTTGATGAGCTGCGGCATGAGGACGTTGCCGACCGCGATGGCCGCACCGGCGATCAGGGTGCCGCCGAACAGGGCGAACACTCCCGGGACCGAACGCAGCACGATGCCGCCGCTCAGTGCGAGCAGCGCGTACCACAGCAGGTGGTGGGGTACGTGGATCGCTCCGCCGACCCGGGTGGCGTGGACTCCCGCGGCCTTCGAGCACCACCACACCGCGCACGGCGACGCGGACATGCGGATCCTGTTCCTGTTCGACGCACTCGCCGCCCGGCTGCCCGCGCATCCCGCCGTGCTCACCGTCTCCGCGCTCGCCCGTGAGGCCCTGCTCGCCCTCACGGCCGAGGAGACGGACACCGGCGGGCGGGCGCCGGAGGCGGTCGACCGGCTGCACGCGGTCGTCGTCGACGAGCTCACCGCGGCGCCCGAGCAGCCGCTGCGTCTGCCCGAACCTGCCGATGACCGGCTCCGGGCGCTGACCGCCATCCTCTACGCCGACCCCGCCAATCAGCAGACTCTCGCCGTGCTCGGCGCACGCGTCGGGGCGACTGAGCGCACGCTCAGCCGGCTCTTCGGGCAGGAACTCCGGATGAGTTTTCATCAGTGGCGCACTCAGCTACGCGTCCACCACGCGCTCACCCGGCTCGCCGCCGGGAAGTCCGTCACCGACACCGCTCTCGCCTCCGGCTGGTCCAATCCGACGAGCTTCATCGAGGCTTTCGCCGCTCTCGTCGGCGAGACCCCCGGCCGCTACCGCAACCGTTGACTCCCTACCGGGGGCGGCTGGGGCCCGGTCCTCCCTCCAGGGCTCCTTGAGCTTCACGACCTGCTTGCGCGGGCGCAGTTCCTTTCGTCCTACCGCCCGCCGAGCCGGAGGACGACCGCCATGTAGAGGCTCGCGGACACCGTCAGAACCAAAAAGGCGAGAGCCGTGTGGCCGACCAGCCCCCGCCCTGGGGCAAGGCCCAGATGTGCCCGAGCCGCGCGGCTCACACGGGGTCCGGCGGAGCCTCGCGCGGCGTTCGCGTCGGCCCTTTCGATCGCTCGGCGCAGCTTTCCGCGGCTTCTCTCGGTCGTGATGCCCAGCCCCACCCCGTCGGCATCGCGTACCAGCAGGGTCCGGTACGCGCTGCCGTACGAGAAGGTCGTCAGCAGCCGGACGGTAGTGATCCGGTTGAGGTCGACGGACCGTTCGCCGGTCAGGGTGCGCGCGATCAGGTGCGACGAAGAGTGCCGGAACGGGGCCCGCTCCTCACACAGGGCGGGCAGGAGGACGCCACCGGCGATTAGCGACAGCAGACCGAGCGCGATCGGCGTGCCCTCCGGGACCAGCCCTGCCCTGGCCAGCCCGTAGCCGCCGAAAGGCAACAGAAGGACCGTCACCGCCAGGAACCATCCCCTGCGCGCACGCGTCACGGCGCGGATTGTGTTCGCTGCCACTGATGGCCCCCGTCTCTGTCGGCAGGCATCAGCATGCAGGTGCGGCAAGCCTCCGCACACTGCCTGGGTCCGGCAGTCTTCGGCGCGGGAACGGGGGCAGCCGTCGCCTCTACGCGGTGACGGACGACTCCGCGACGCACTCGCCGCACCTGCCCGGCTCGGGCGCTCTGAACGCGCGGTCGCAGGCGTCGCAGTTCTGGAGCGGCACCGGGGGAGGGGAGAGCGGTGCGGGCGGCACGGCGGCCGGGAGCAGGGTGCTCAGCCGGTGCGCGAGCAGCTTGGCCGGGTACTTCAGGGGGACGGGCAGGTCCGTCGTCAGGGCCTGGGCGATCGTCGCGGGGGCGGCGTCGCGTTCGAGCCAGGTCGCGACGGCCGGGGTGAGGCTGCGGACGTCGTTCTCGGAGAGCACGAGCACGGAAGCCTCGCGCCGCAGCCCGAGCAGGATCGCCGAGGCGGTCCGGTGCACGTCCGGGATGAGTGCCTGCGGACGGGGGAGGGCGGGTGCGGGAGTGGGTGCGGGGGCTGGTGGGGCAACCGGGACCCGAGCCGGAGCTGGTACCCGAACCGGAACAGGAGCCTGAGCCGGGGCCGTAGCCGGAGCCTGAGCCGGAGCCGGAACAGCAGCCCGAACCAGGGCCGGAGCCGGTGCGGGCGGATCCACCGCCTGCGGACACGGCTGGTTGTACGACGTCGTGCGCGTGATCACGCGGCCGCTGCTCAGGCGTTCGCGGTCGCGCCTCAGGTAGCCGTTCTCTTCGAGTTCGCGCAGTGCCCCGGCGATGCGGGCCTCGCTCTCCGGGAAGCGCTCGACCAGGAACTTGATGCCGACCTTCGCCCCGGCGGGCAGCGACTGGATGTGGGTGGCGAGCCCGATCGCGACGAGCGAGAGATCCTGGTGCTGGGCCAGGTGGTTGCCCACGACCGTGAAGTGGCTGGTGTGGCGCACGTTGACGTGTAAGACACCGCCGGACCGGGCGCTTGACGAGGTGCCGGACCAGGCGCCTGACGAGGCGCGCGAGGGCGCGATAATCTGCTGGTTATCCATCGGGAAGCTGCTTCTTCCTTGGTGGTCAGGCCCTCGCTCGGGATGTCAGTCCCGGCGGGGGCCGTCTCATGTCTGAATTTGGTTTCGCGAGCATATGTCAGGCAACCCGGGCGAAATCCAGCTCAGTTGGCCAACCTCACCCGTGTGAGTGACGGGCGCCCGCGTGAGTGCGCGGGGGGCCTGCTGAGGTCCACCGGGGTGGGTTGGGTGGGGTTTGGTTTGAGGGTTTCTTCTTCCAAAGGACTTAAAAGCCTTTTACGTCCTTGGGCCGCCGCGTCGCGGCCGGCCGGGACGCGCTCCACCGGGTCGTAGCCAGCCGCGTCGTGCTCCTTACGACCCGGTGAGGGTGATCTCCGCCCAGACCGTTTTCCGGGGGAACGGGCCGTGCCGGACGCCCCAGCGCGTGGCCAGCGCCTCGACGAGGAGGAGCCCCCGCCCGGACTCGTACGCCTCGGAGCGCTCCAGCACGAGGGGCAGCCGCTCCCCGCGCGCGTCCGCCACTTCGATGCGGAGCGTGTCCCCGGTGACCGTCAGCAGGATGCGGAAGTCCCGCCCCGGTACGTAACCGTGCAGCGCCGCGTTCGACGCCAGCTCGGCGATGATCTGGCTCGCGTCGTCCAACGGCAGCCCCCAGGAACGGAGCTGTTCCGTCGCCAGCAGCCGGGCGAGCCGGGCGCCCCGGCGGGTCGCGGAGAGTTGCACGGCGAACGTGCCGCTGCGTGCACGCGGTTGGGTGATTTCTCGGTTCACGTCACTCAGCGTGGCCGTCCGTCGCTACGCTGAAAAGCAGTGACACGTATACGGACGGTGACTGTCCAGCGGTCGTACGGGCCTGTCCACGCCGTACAGCGCCGGTGCGCCGCGAACGGGTGGAGGCGGATGCCGCATGAGTGGCAACGACGTGGTGGACGGACCGGATTGGGCTGTCGACCCCGAGGACGAGTCGGGTGCCGTGATGGCCGTGGTCGGCCGGCAGATCAGGCTCTGGCGGGAGGCGGCGGGCCTGCGCGCCGCGGAACTGGGCGAGGCGATCGGGTACGGCGAGAACCTCGTCTACAAGGTGGAGACCGGCACCCGGATTCCCAAGCCGGAGTTCCTGGACCGGGCGGACGAGGCCCTGGGCGCGAACGGCAAGATCGCCGCGATGAAGCGGGATGTGGCGGAGGCGCGGTATCCGAAGAAGGTCCGCGATCTGGCCAAGTTGGAGGCCGATGCGGTCGAGTTGGGCTCGTACGCCGCCGACGTGATCGATGGGCTGCTCCAGACGGAGTCGTACGCCCGCGCCCTGTACGGGGAGCGACGCCCGGCGTTCACCGAGGAACACGTCGACCGGCTGGTGGCCGCGCGGATGGCCCGGCAGACGATCTTCGCGCGTCGGCCCGCCCCGCTGCTGACCTTCGTACAGGAGGAGGCCACGCTCAGGCGCCCCACGGGTGGGAGAACGGTGCTGCGTCAGCAGCTCGAACACCTGCTGGAACTGAGCATGTTGAGGCATGTCGAAATTCAGGTGATGCCGACCGAGACCGAGGAGCACGCGGGCTTGGGCGGTTCACACGAAGTGGTTAAGTTGAGTGACGGCACGGCTGTGGGGCACAACGAGGTCCAGCTCACCAGTCGGCTGATCAGCGATCCCAGGGAAGTCCAGATCCTTGAGATGCGGTACGGCTTGATCAGGGCCCAGGCGCTCACGCCTCGGCTCTCACGAATCTTCATCGAAAAACTGCTGGGAGAGACATGAGTGCGAAGCCCTCGGCCGGAAGTGCTTCCGGCCTGACCTGGGTCAAGAGCAGCTACAGCACGAATGACGGCCCCCAGTGCGTCGAGGTAGCCGCCGCCCCCACCGCCGTCCACGTCCGTGACTCCAAGAACATCCCCGGCCCCGAACTCGGCTTCGCCCCGGGCGCCTGGGCCGACTTCGTCTCGTACGCGTCGGCCAACTGAAGGCAGCGCCCGGCGTCACCGCCAGGCGATCACGGCCTCCGGCCCCCAGTGCGCGGCCAGCCCCTCGGCCGCCGCTCGCGTCGGGGGCCGGCGGCTGACCGCGACCAGGGCCGCGTCCTGCGCGCCCGGCACCTGCTGTGCCTACGCGACGAGTTCGGCCAGGTCCGTTGCCCCGAACGGGGTCTCGTCGCGCCACTTCACCGAGCCCACGAAGGCGACGCGGCGTGCCACCGGCTGGGTGTCGGCGCCGATGAGGCCGACCTCCGGGTTGTTCCGACGGTTCCACCAGCCGCCGACCTCGGTCGCCTCGGGGAAGAGGCCGTCCGGTACCCGGCGGGCGAGTGACTCCCGGACACCGTTCAGGCCCACTGCCGGTGTCTCAGACGGCCGGTCCCTGCGCGGAGGCCGTCTTCGACCGGGTGGCGAGCAACGCGGTGATCTCATCGGCGACGCGCGGGCCCAGCTCGCCCCAGCCGTCCTTGTAGCCGTAGACACCGGACAGGGTGCGGGCGTCGTAGTCGCCGTTCAGGATCTCGATGTCGTTGGCCGTGATGAAGGCAGGGTGGGCGACGCCGACGGCCGCGGAGACCTTCATCAGCTCCATCCGCAGGGTGCGCAGGTAGGCGGCGGCGCGGGTGGCCTTCGAGGTCGGGTCGAGGCCGCGGGCCAGGCGCGGGTTCTGGGTGGCGACGCCGGTGGGGCACTTGTCGGTGTGGCACTTCTGCGACTGGATGCAGCCGATCGACAGCATCGCCTCACGCGCCACGTTGATCATGTCGGCGCCCAGGGCGAAGGCGACCACGGCGTTCTCGGGCAGGCCGAGCTTGCCGGAGGCTATGAACGTCAGGTCGTCGGTCAGCCCCAGCTCGGCGAAGGTGCCGTAGACCCGGGAGAAGCCCATCCGGAACGGCAGTGACACCGAGTCGGCGAAGATCAACGGTGCTGCCCCGGTGCCGCCCTCGCCGCCGTCGACGGTCACGAAGTCGACGCCGCGGTCGCCCCGCGCCATCAGCGTGGCCAGCTCCTGCCAGAACCCCATCTCTCCGACCGCGCTCTTGATCCCGACCGGCAGACCGGTCTCGGTGGCGAGCAGTTCGACGAAGTCGAGCATCGAGTCGACATCGCTGAACGCGGTGTGGCGCGACGGGGAGGCGCAGTCCTCGCCGAGCGGGATGCCACGGATCTCGGCGATCTCCGGGGTCACCTTCGCGCCCGGCAGCAGCCCGCCCAGCCCCGGCTTCGCGCCCTGGGAGAGCTTGATCTCTATCGCCTTGACCGGGGCGCCGGCGACCACGTCCATGAGCTTGTCGATGTTGAAGGTGCCGTCCTCGTCGCGGCAGCCGAAGTAGCTCGTACCGATCTGAAGAACGAGGTCGCCGCCCTTGCGGTGGTACGGCGAGAGGCCGCCCTCACCGGTGTTGTGCATCGTGCCCGCCAGCGCCGCCCCCTTGTTGAGGGCCGTGATCGCCGCACCGGAGAGCGATCCGAAGCTCATCGCCGAGATGTTGACCACGCTCGCCGGCCGGAACGCCTTGGCGCGTCCGCGCGGCCCGCCCAGCACCTTGGCCGACGGCAGCAGGGCCTGCGGGTCGTGCACGTCGGGGAGCAGTTCTCCGGCGAACGTGCGCTGCTTCACGTACGCGTGCCCCTGCACGTGCTCGATGTCGTTGTCGGTTCCGAACCCGAAGTAGTTGTTCTCGCCCTTCGCCGACGCGTAGATCCAGGTGCGCTGGTCACGACTGAACGGGCGCTCCTCGTCGTTGGAGGTCACGATGTACTGCCGCAGCTCAGGACCGACCATCTCCAGCAGGTACCGGGCGTGCCCGACCACCGGGAAGTTCCGGAGCAGTGCGTGCTTCTTCTGGACGAGGTCGCGGGCGCCCACCAGCGCCAGTGCTGTCGCGGTGGCGGCAACGATATTCCGGGCACGCATGAACGTTCCTCTCCTCGAAGCTCGACGCCGACGCCATGGGGTGGCCGTCGTCGTGTCGTGTCGCTGTTGGGCGGCGGGGCACGACCGGGCGGGCGTCGGCGTCCGCCGGAGAACACCGAAATCGATAGTAGAAGCCCGCGCGGTGGGGTCCGTGATCAGGGTCGTCGGGCGGAGAACGGCCCGGCGGAGTCCTCCGGGGCGGCGGTGCGCTCCGGCGCCGGGCCGTGGCGCCGCATTCCCCGGCCGACGCCGTCCTCCCCGACACCCTCCGCACCTTCTGCGAATATGCGAAGAACATGGGCAGGTGACCACGAAGGGACCGGTATGTGCGGAATCATCGGATACGTCGGTAGGCAGTCGGCGCAGGACGTCGTCGTCGCGGGCCTCAAGCGGCTGGAGTACCGGGGGTACGACTCCGCCGGGATCGCGCTTCTCACGGACGGGGGGCTGGCCGCCGCGAAGAAGGCCGGGAAGCTCGTCAACCTGGAGAAGCTGCTGGTCGAGCAGCCGCTGCCGGCCGGGAGCGCCGGGATCGGCCACACCCGCTGGGCCACCCACGGCGGGCCCACCGACGTCAACGCCCACCCGCACCTCGACAACGCCGGACGCGTCGCCGTCGTCCACAACGGGATCATCGAGAACTTCGCCGCCCTGCGCGAGGAACTGGGCGGGCGCGGCCACGACCTGATCTCCGAGACCGACACCGAGGTCGTCGCCCACCTCCTCGCCGAGGCGTACTCCGGCGGTGCGGACCCGGCCGAGGCGATGCGGCAGGTCTGCCGGCGGCTCGAAGGGGCGTTCACCCTCGTCGCCGTGTTCGCGGACGCGCCCGACGTGGTGGTCGGGGCCCGGCGGAACTCGCCGCTCGTGGTGGGCGTGGGGGAGGGCGAGGCGTTCCTCGCCTCCGACGTCGCCGCGTTCATCGCGCACACCCGGTCCGCGATCGAGCTGGGCCAGGACCAGGTGGTGGAGCTGCGCCGGGAGGGAGTGCTCGTCACCGGGTTCGACGGGCGGCCCGCCAAGGTGCTTCCGTACCACGTGGACTGGGACGCGTCCGCCGCAGAGAAGGGCGGCTACCCCTCCTTCATGCTCAAGGAGATCGCCGAGCAGCCGAAGGCCGTCACCGACACCCTCCTCGGCCGGATCGACCCGGAGGGGACGCTCCACCTCGACGAGGTGCGGATCACCCGGGCGGAGCTCCGCGAGGTCGACAAGGTGGTGATCGTCGCCTGCGGGACCGCGTTCCACGCCGGGATGATCGCCAAGTACGCCATCGAGCACTGGACCCGGATCGCCTGCGAGACCGAGCTGGCCAGCGAGTTCCGCTACCGGGACCCGATCCTGGACCAGCGCACCCTCGTCATCGCGATCTCGCAGTCCGGCGAGACGATGGACACCCTGATGGCGCTGCGGCACGCCCGCGAGCAGGGCGCGAAGGTCCTCGCCATCTGCAACACCAACGGGTCCACCATTCCGCGCGAGTCCGACGCCGTCCTCTACACGCACGCCGGTCCCGAGGTCGCCGTCGCCTCGACCAAGGCGTTCCTCACCCAGCTCGTCGCCTGCTACCTCGTCGCCCTGTACCTCGGCCAGGTCCGCGGGACCAAGTGGGGCGACGAGATCCGTACCGTCATCCGCCAGCTCTCCGAGATCTCCGGCGAGGTCCAGCGGGTCCTGGAGACCATGGAGCCGGTGCGCGAGCTGGCCCGCTCGCTCGCGGGCCACGACACCGTGCTCTTCCTCGGCCGGCACGTCGGCTACCCGGTCGCCCTGGAAGGCGCGTTGAAGCTCAAGGAACTCGCGTACATGCACGCGGAGGGGTTCGCCGCCGGTGAGCTCAAGCACGGGCCGATCGCCCTGATCGAGGACGGCCTCCCGGTCGTCGTGGTGGTGCCGTCGCCGCGCGGGCGCTCCGTGCTGCACGGCAAGATGGTGTCGAACATCCAGGAGATCCGGGCCCGCGGCGCGCTCACCGTCGTCATCGCCGAGGAGGGCGACGAGGCGGTCGTCCCGTACGCCGACCACCTCATCCGGATTCCCGCGACGCCCACGCTGCTTCAGCCGCTGGTCGCGACCGTGCCCCTGCAGGTCTTCGCCTGCGAACTGGCCACGGCCCGCGGCAACGAGGTGGACCAGCCGCGCAACCTGGCGAAGTCCGTCACCGTGGAATGAACAGTGGAATGAACAGGGGGGACGGGCAGCGGGGTGGGAGGAACAATGGAACGGACCGCGGAACGGACCGCGGGACGAAGTGAGCGGCCAGTCGTGAGGGGACGTACGTGATCATCGGGGTCGGGATCGACGTGGCGGAGATCGAGCGGTTCGACGCGGCGCTGGAACGTACGCCGCACATGGCCCAACGCCTCTTCCTGGAGAGCGAGTTGCTGCTGCCCAGCGGCGAGCGGCGCGGGATCGCCTCGCTGGCCGCCCGGTTCGCCGCCAAGGAGGCCCTGGCCAAGGCGCTCGGCGCGCCCGGCGGGCTGCTGTGGACGGACGCGGAGGTGTACGTCGAGGAGACCGGGCAGCCCCGCCTGCGGGTGAGCGGCACCGTCGCCGCGCGCGCCGCCGAGCTGGGCGTGCGGCAGTGGCACGTGTCGCTCAGCCATGACGCGGGGATCGCGTCGGCCGTGGTGATCGCGGAGGGCTGAGCGCGGGGCCCGGTCCGGCCTCCGGCGCGCCCGTCCGCGCGCCGAGGACGCGCACTTCTGCGTACGTTGGAGCCATGCGTACCGCCTACAGCGTCTCGACCGTACGGGCTGCCGAACAGGCCCTCATGGCACGGCTCCCGGAGGGCGCGCTGATGCAGCGCGCCGCCGCCGGGCTCGCCGCCGTCTGCATCGACCTCCTGCGGCGCGGCGGCCGGGTCTACGGGTCCCGCGTCGTCCTCCTCGTCGGCAGCGGCGACAACGGCGGCGACGCGCTGTACGCGGGCGCCCGGCTCGCCCGGCGCGGGGCCGGTGTGCTGGCCGTGCGGGTCGCGCCCGGCCGGGCCCACGAGGGCGGCAGCGCGGCGCTGCGCGCGGCGGGCGGACGGGTGGTGGACGCCGACGCCGGTCCGGCGGAGGGCCGGCACCGCGACTGGGGGCGCCGGGTCGACCTCGTCGTCGACGGCATCACCGGCATCGGCGGGCGCGGCGGGCTGCGCCCGGCGGCCGCCGCACTGGTGGAGCAGTACGCGGCCCACGGGGCGCCCGTCGTCGCCGTCGACCTGCCGAGCGGTGTCGAGGCCGACACCGGTGAGGTGCGGGGGGACGCGGTCCGCGCCGACGCGACCGTCACCTTCGGGGCGTACAAGCCGGGGCTGCTCATCGACCCGGCCGCCGAACGGGCCGGGGCCCTGCACCTCGTCGACATCGGGCTGGGCGCCGAACTGCCGGACGTCCCGGAGCTGGAGGCGCTCCAGTACGCGGACGTGGCCGCGCTGCTCCCCGTACCGGGCGCCGAGAGCGACAAGTACCGGCGCGGCGTCGTCGGCATCGTCGCCGGGTCGGCGCGCTACCCGGGCGCGGCGGTGCTGGCCGTCTCCGGGGCGCTGCGCGGCGGCGCCGGCGCGGTGCGGTACGTCGGTCCGGGGGCGGACGCGGTCATCGCGCGGCATCCGGAGACCCTGGTGCACGCGGGCCCGCCGTCCAAGGCCGGGCGCGTGCAGGCCTGGGTCGTCGGGCCGGGGCTCGGCGACGGCACGGACGCCGTCGAGGCGGTCTCCGACGTGCTGGCCGCGGACGTCCCGGTGCTGGTCGACGCGGACGGACTGCGGCTGCTGGACGCCGCCGCCGTACGGGCACGCACCGCCCCCACCGTCCTCACCCCGCACGCCGGGGAGGCCGCCGCGCTGCTCGGCGTCCCCCGCGAGGAGGTCGAGGCGGGGCGGCTCGACGCCGTACGCGAACTCGCCTCCCGGTTCCGCGCGACGGTCCTGCTCAAGGGCTCGACGACGCTGGTCGCCACCGACACCCCGCACACCCCCGTGCGGGTCAACCCGACCGGCACCTCCTGGCTGGCCACCGCGGGCAGCGGCGACGTCCTCTCCGGGCTGACCGGCTCGCTGCTCGCCGCCGGTCTCGCCCCGCGCGACGCCGCGTCCGTCGGCGCCCACCTCCACGGCCTCGCGGCCCGGCACGCCTCCGACGGCTCCCCGGTCGCCGCGCAGGACGTCGCGGAGGCGATCCGGGCGGCCTGGCGGGACGTACGGGCCTGAGTGATGCTGGGAGCGGAGGCGGGGACGGCGGCAGCGAGGGAGTGAGCGGTCGTGGGCGGCAGCGGTGACGGTGACCTGCGCGTACGGCGGGTGTACGACCCGCGGGAGGACGGCGACGGCACCCGCGTCCTGGTCGACCGGCTCTGGCCGCGCGGGGTCGCCAAGGAGCGCGCCGCGATCGACAAGTGGCTCAAGGACCTCACCCCGTCGAGCGAGCTGCGCTCCTGGTACCACGAGGACCGCTCCGGCACCCGCTACGACGACTTCGTCGACCGCTACCGCGCCGAACTGGCCGATCCCGCGCACACCGCGGCCGTCGGCGAACTCGTCGCCCTGGTCCGCGACGGCGGCCCGGTGACGCTGGTCACCGCGGTCAAGGACGTCCCGCACAGCCACGTACCGGTCCTCGTCGACCACCTGGAACACGAGCTGCACCACGGCTGACGGAAGCGGCGGCGTGCGCCCTGCCGACACCGGTGCCCGGGGGCCGTGCCGCACGGCTCTGAGACACTGGGCGCGATGAACGAGACAGCGTCCTTGAGAGCCCGTGCCGAGATCGACCTCGCCGCACTCCGCGCCAACGTGCGCGCCCTGCGCGCCCGAGCCTCCGGCGCGCAGCTCATGGCCGTCGTCAAATCCGACGCGTACGGACACGGCGCGGTGCCCTGCGCCCGTGCCGCGCTGGAAGCGGGCGCCACCTGGCTGGGCACCGCCACCCCGCAGGAGGCGCTCGCCCTGCGCGCGGCGGGGCTCGGCGGCCGGGTGATGTGCTGGCTGTGGACGCCCGGCGGGCCCTGGCGCGAGGCGATCGAGGCCGATGTCGACGTCTCGGTGAGCGGGATGTGGGCGCTGCGCGAGGTCACCGCGGCGGCCACGGAGGCGGGGCGCCCCGCCCGTGTCCAGCTCAAGGCCGACACGGGCCTCGGGCGCAACGGCTGCCAGCCCGCCGACTGGCCCGCGCTCGTCGCCGCCGCCCGCACCGCGGAGGAGGCAGGCACCGTCCGGATCACCGGCCTCTGGTCCCACTTCGCCTGCGCGGACGAGCCCGGACACCCCTCGATCGCCGCCCAGCTGGACCTGTTCCGCGACATGGTGGCGCACGCCGAGAAGGCCGGTGCCGAGCCCGAGGTCCGGCACATCGCCAACTCCCCGGCGACGCTGACCGTCCCCGAGTCGCACTTCGACCTGGTGCGGACCGGGATCGCCATGTACGGCATCTCGCCCAGCCCGGAGCTGGGCACCCCGGCCGACTTCGGACTGCGCCCGGTGATGACGCTCGCCGCGTCCGTCGCCCTGGTCAAGCAGGTGCCGGCCGGGCACGGCATCAGCTACGGGCACCACTACACGACGTCCCGGGAGACCACGCTCGGCCTGGTGCCGGTGGGGTACGCGGACGGCATCCCGCGCCACGCCTCCGGCCGCGGCCCGGTCCTGGTCGGCGGCGTCCGGCGGACGATCGCGGGCCGGGTCGCCATGGACCAGTTCGTCGTCGACCTCGACGGGGACGTGGTCGAGGAGGGCAGCGACGCCGTGCTGTTCGGCCCGGGGGACCGGGGCGAGCCGAGCGCGGAGGACTGGGCGCGGGCGGCGGACACCATCGCGTACGAGATCGTCACCCGGATCGGCGGCCGGGTGCCGCGCGTCTACCGGGACGGGACGGCGGACGGCAAGTCGGCCGGGTCCTGAACGCGGAAGCGTTTCCGACCGGGCACGATCTGAGCATGACCGGAAGACCGGAACGGACCGGATCGGACCCGCTCCGACCTGTCCGACCAGCCTGACCTGACGGACACGACCCACGAGGAGCGCGGCACGGTGAGCGAGATCAGCGCGGGGGACGCGATGGCGACGGCCGCTTCGACGGTCGGCTGGCGCCGGGCGGGGATCGCCGGGGCCGCCATAGGCGTGATCGCGGCCGGCGCGGCCGCCGGTGTCGCGGTCGAACGACTGACGGTCGGCCGCGGGATGCGGAAACGGGCCAGGCTGGCGCTGGACGCCACCGGGCCGTACGGCTCGCTGCGCGGCCTGCCGGGCCGGGCCACGGCCGACGACGGCACCGAGCTGTACTACGAGATCGACGAGATCGAACCCGGCGGCGGCACCGGCACGGGCGGTACGCCCCCCGGCACCGCGGCCGGTCCGCGCAGGCGCCGGCTCTTCGGGCGCAAGGCCCCCGCCCCCGTCACGGTCGTCTTCAGCCACGGCTACTGCCTCAGCCAGGACTCCTGGCACTTCCAGCGTGCCGCCCTGCGCGGCCTCGTGCGCACGGTCCACTGGGACCAGCGCAGCCACGGCCGCTCGGAACGCGGCAGGGCCCAGGCGCAGGGCGTCCACGTCGGCATCGACCAGCTCGGCCGCGACCTCAAGGCCGTGATCGACGCGGCCGCGCCCGAGGGCCCGCTGGTGCTGGTCGGGCACTCCATGGGCGGCATGACGATGATGGCGCTCGCCGACCAGTACCCGGCCCTGTTCCGCGACCGGGTCGCCGCCGTCGCCTTCGTCGGCACGTCGAGCGGGAAGCTCGGCGAGGTCAGCTTCGGGCTGCCGGTGGCGGGCGTGAACGCGGTACGGCGCGTGCTGCCCGGGGTGCTGAAGGCGCTCGGCTCGCAGGCGGAGCTGGTGGAGCGGGGGAGGCGGGCGACCGCGGATCTGTTCGCGGGGCTGATCAAGCGGTACTCGTTCGGTTCGCGGGACGTGGACCCGGCGGTCGCACGGTTCGCCGAGCGGCTCATCGAGTCCACGCCGATCGATGTGGTCGCGGAGTTCTACCCGGCCTTCACCGAGTACGACAAGAGCGGCGCGCTGCCCCTGTTCCGCGAGGTCCCGGTGCTGATCCTGGCGGGCGACAAGGACCTGGTGACCCCCAGCTCGCACAGCGAGGCGATGGCGGACCAGCTGCCCGACGCGGAGCTGGTCATCGTCCCGGACGCCGGGCACCTGGTGATGCTGGAGCACCCCGAGACGGTGACCGACCGGCTGGCCGACCTGCTGGTGAGGGTGGGGGCTGTGCCGGAATCCTCTAACGTTGGCGGGCATGGAAGCACCGCACAACAGCCCGGCGGCTGACGTCGCCGAGGGCACCGGGCCGGGCACCGTCACCGTGAACCTGGCCGTCGAGTCCCCCGAACAGATGCAGGCCCTGGGCCGCCGGCTCGCCGGTGTGCTGCGCCCCGGCGACCTCGTGATGCTCACCGGCGAGCTCGGCGCCGGGAAGACCACCCTGACCCGCGGCCTCGGCGAGGGCCTGGGGGTGCGCGGCGCCGTGACGTCCCCCACGTTCGTGATCGCCCGCGTCCACCCGGCGCTCGGTGACGGCCCGGCGCTCGTCCATGTCGACGCGTACCGCCTGGGTGGCGGGCTCGACGAGATGGAGGACCTGGACCTCGATGTGTCGCTGCCGGATTCGGTGGTGGTCGTCGAGTGGGGCGACGGCAAGGTCGAGGAGCTGGCGGACGACCGGCTGCGGGTGCTCATCGACCGCGCGGTCGGTGACACGGACGACGAGCGGCGCGCGGTGACGCTGGTGGGCGTGGGCGCGCGCTGGTCGGCACTGGGGCTCGCGCCGTGGGCGCCGTGGGTGGCGGAGGGGGACAACGGGCCTGGTGAGGCCTGAGAGACCGTCGGGTGCCCGCTGGGCGCTGACGCTTTCCGACACGGTGTCGGTAAATTGTTGCGCGCGGCGGGGCGGGCGTGGTGACATGGAGGGCGAGAGCAGGTTAGGTCTGCCTAACGTGCCTTCCACCGGAGCCCCAGGAGGCGTCCATGCCGACAACCGAGCACGAAGTGCGGCAGCCGCCGCGGGCGGTATCGATGCGGGATCTGCTGGCCGCGGGGGCGGCGGCGATCGCGGTGTCCACACCGCCGGGTGCGGTGCGGCCGGGGGCCGCCGCGCCACGAGAGAGCGCGCCCTCTGCCCCTGACCGGGCCTGACGCACATCGAGCCGGTCCGGCACCTTCAGCCCGTCCGGCGTTCGAGGACGTCTTCGAGTCCGGGCTGAAGGTGCCCGGACCGGTCCTACGGGACCACGACCACCTTCGCGCCGACCGTGGCGAACGTCCACACCGCGTTGCCGTCCGCACGGGACATCCGTACGCCGCCCGCCTTCAGCGTCGGGTCCGGGCTCTCCATCGAGCCGTCCTGCGCGGCGCTGAAGCCGATGGCCACGTCGTTGGTCGTCGCGAACCGCACCACGTGCTCGATCGGGACCCCGTCGGAGCCGGTGACGGTGCCGGAGCGCGAGGTGACCTGGTACGTCCCCGGAACCGCGCTGACCGCGCTCGGCATGACCTTGAAGGTCCGCGTCGACTTGTCCTTCGCGTCGACCAGCCACACCCGCCGGTCGCCCAGCGCGTACACCACCCGCACCCCCGTGCCCGAGGAGGCCGGAACCGCGAGCGGGTCCTTCTTGGGCTTCGGCTTGGCGTGGCCCGTACCGGCGGACGCGCTGCTGGACGCCTTCGGCTTGGGGGCGACGCTGTCGGGGGCGTTCGCCGAGGCCTGGTAGGCGAGGAGACCGACGACGGCCACGGCCGCCGCGGTGAGCGCGGCCACGATTCCTGAGCTGCCCCTTGCCACCGTGCGCGCCTCTTTCGCCATTGGGTTGTCGTACAAGCGTTTACACGTACTCCGCGTATACCCGGTGACGGTAGCAGCCGGGACCCCCGGTACCGGGACGCCGTACGGGGCGCGGTCGCCGCCCGCGCCGGAGCCGTAGGCTGTTTGCGTGCTCTTGCTCGCTATGGATACCGCCACCCCTGCCGTCACCGTCGCCCTGTACGACGGGACCCGTGTCGTCGCCGAGTCCGGTCAGGTCGACGCCCGGAGGCACGGGGAGCTGCTGCTGCCCGCCGTCGACCGGGTCCTGGCCGCCGCCGGGGTGAAACTCGACGCCGTGACGGACGTGGTCGTGGGCGTCGGCCCCGGCCCGTACACCGGGCTGCGGGTCGGCCTGGTGACGGCCGCGACGTTCGGGTCGGCGCTGTCCGTGCCCGTGCACGGCCTGTGCACCCTGGACGGCCTCGCGTACGCCGCCGGCCGGGCCGGCCTGGAGGGACCGTTCGCCGTCGCGACGGACGCCCGCCGCAAGGAGGTCTACTGGGCGCGGTACGAGGACCCCCGCACCCGGACCGGTGAACCCGCCGTCGACCGGCCCGCCGACATCGCCGAGCGGCTCGCCGGGGTCCCCGTGGTCGGCGCGGGCGCGGTGCTCTACCCCGACGCGTTCCCGGACGCGCGCGGCCCCGAGCACGTCGCGGCCGGTGCCCTCGCCGCCCTCGCCGCCGAACGCCTCGCCGCGGGCGCCGAGCTGCTGCCGCCGCGGCCGCTCTACCTCCGCAGGCCCGACGCGCAGGTCCCGAAGAACTACAAGGTGGTCACGCCGAAGTGACCACCGCGACCGCTGTACTGCGCGAGATGCGCTGGTGGGACATCGACCCGGTGCTCGGCCTCGAACACGAGCTGTTCCCGGAGGACGCCTGGTCACCCGGCATGTTCTGGTCCGAGCTGGCGCACGCCCGCGGCCCGCGGGCCACCCGCCGCTACGTGGTCGCCGAGGACCCGGCCACCGGCCGGATCGTCGGGTACGCGGGACTGGCGGCGGCCGGCGACCTCGCCGACGTACAGACGATCGCCGTCTCCCGCGACCACTGGGGCGGCGGCCTCGGCTCCGAGCTGCTGACCGATCTGCTGAAGCACGCCACGGCCTTCGAGTGCGCCGAGGTACTCCTCGAGGTCCGGGTCGACAACACCCGGGCGCAGAAGCTGTACGAGCGCTTCGGCTTCGAACCGATCGGCTTCCGCCGCGGCTACTACCAGCCGGGCAACATCGACGCGCTCGTCATGCGCCTGCACGTACACGAAGAAGACGTACAGGCGCCCGTACAAGAGACAGAGACTGACTGATGGCTGACGAACCGCTCGTACTCGGCATCGAGACCTCCTGCGACGAGACCGGCGTCGGCATCGTCCGCGGCACGACGCTGCTCGCCGACGCCGTCGCGTCCAGCGTCGACACGCACGCGCGCTTCGGCGGCGTCGTCCCGGAGATCGCCTCCCGCGCCCACCTGGAGGCGATGGTCCCGACCATCGAGCGCGCCCTGAAGGAGGCCGGGGTCAGCGGCCGCGACCTCGACGGCATCTCCGTCACCGCCGGTCCGGGGCTCGCGGGCGCCCTGCTCGTCGGCGTCTCGGCGGCCAAGGCGTACGCGTACGCGCTGAACAAGCCGCTGTACGGGGTGAACCACCTGGCCTCGCACATCTGCGTCGACCAGCTGGAGCACGGCCCGCTGCCCGAGCCGACGATGGCGCTGCTGGTCAGCGGCGGGCACTCCTCGCTGCTGCTGGCGCCGGACATCACCAACGACGTACGGCCGCTGGGCGCGACCATCGACGACGCGGCGGGCGAGGCCTTCGACAAGATCGCCCGGGTGCTGCACCTCGGCTTCCCCGGCGGCCCGGTCATCGACCGTCTCGCGAAGGAGGGCGACCCGAAGGCCATCGCGTTCCCGCGCGGCCTCAGCGGCTCGCGCGACCCCGCGTACGACTTCTCCTTCTCCGGCCTGAAGACCTCCGTCGCCCGCTGGATCGAGGCGAAGCGCGCGGCCGGCGAGGAGGTGCCGGTACGGGACGTGGCGGCGTCCTTCCAGGAGGCCGTGGTGGACGTGCTCACCCGCAAGGCCGTCCGCGCCTGCAAGGACGAGGGCGTCGACCACCTGATGATCGGCGGCGGAGTCGCGGCCAACTCACGGCTGCGGGCCCTCGCCCAGGAGCGCTGCGAGCGGGCCGGCATCCGGCTGCGCGTGCCGCGCCCCGGACTGTGCACCGACAACGGCGCGATGGTCGCGGCCCTGGGCGCGGAGATGGTGGCCCGCAACCGGCCGGCCTCCGACCTGGAGCTGTCGGCCGACTCCTCGCTGCCGGTGACCGAGCCCCACGTACCGGGCGCCCATGCCCACACGCACGATCACGTGCACGAGATCAGCAAGGACAACCTCTACTCATGAGCGGTACGACGGTCGCCCTGATGTGGGAGGCCCGCGCCACCGACGGCCGGGGCGCGGAGCTGCTGGCGTGGGCGCGGGCCCGTGCGGGCGAGCTGGCGCGCCCGCCGCTGCGCAGCGAGCTGATGCGCGGCCCGCAGGACCGGGTCCTGGTCATCACCTGGTGGGAGGGCGCGTACGGCGACGGGCTGCCGGAGCTGCCCGAGCCGGACGCGGGGATCGTCACCCGGCCGGTGCACCGCTGGCGCTTCGAGTCCCTCGGCTCGGCAGACCGGTGACGATCGCGTCCAGCTCGTCCACCACGTCGTAGTCGGCGGCGTACGCCCGCCAGCCGTCCTTGATCGCGGTGAGGCGGGGCAGGCCCTGGGCCCGTACGCGCTCCAGGCCGCGATCGAGCCGGGCTGGTCCTGGTCGACGCGCCGGCCGAGGACCCGCCCTCAAGGCGTACCACTTGCTGCCGAGCGTCCGCGGGGATCTCCTGGTCAGGACGGGGCGTACGGACGAGGCGCGCGCCGAGTTCGTACGCGCGGCGGAGCTGACCCGCAACGAGCGGGAACGGGCGATGCGCCTGGACCGGGCGACGCTGCTCGACCGGGCCGGCCGATGAGTTCCCGGCCCGCGACCGGTCTACCCTGCACGACCGTCCGCACCACCGCGTGAGGAGAACGACCATGCAGAAGATCACCACGTTCCTGTGGTTCGACCACAACCGGGCCGAGGAGGCCGCGGACCACTACATCTCGGTCATCGGCGGCGACTCCCGCGTCGTGGACGTGACCCGCTGGGGCCCGTCGTCACCCGGCGAGGCGGGCGCCGTGATGACCGTGCGGTTCCAGCTGGCGGGCACCGAGTACATCGCCTTCAACGGCGGCCCCGAGTTCTCCTTCAGCGAGGCCGTCTCGCTCTCCGTCGACTGCGAGTCGCAGGAGGAGGCGGACAGGCTGTGGGACAGGCTCACCGCGGACGGCGGACAGGAGAGCCAGTGCGGCTGGCTCAAGGACAAATTCGGCGTCTCCTGGCAGATCATCCCGCCCGGCCTCGGCGAGGCCCTGACCGACCCGGACCCGGACAAGGCGGCCCGCGCCATGAAGGCGATGCTCGGCATGAGGCGGCTCGACGTCGAGGCCCTGCGCAACGCCTGAGCACGCGCCCCGGCGCACGGCGGCGGAAGGCGGTGCCCGCCCGGCACTCGGTAGGGTCGCGCGCATGTCCCGCCGTACAGCGCTGCCCCCGCCACCGCCGCCCGTGGAGATACGCACCTGGCCCGACCGGGGAGCGCTGCTCGCCGACCGGGCCCTGATCCTGGGCGAGTTGGTGAAGACACACCTGGGCCCGGCCCGGCTCGGAACGCTGTGGCTCTGGGGAGGGCTCGGCGCGCTCGGGTGGTCGCTGGTCGGCGCGGCGCTCATCACCTTCGAGGAGTCGTACGACGTCTTCAGCGCCTTCTTCGGCGTGGTCTTCCTCGTCCTGGGCGTGTGCTGCCTGGTGCCGGCCGTCGCGCTTGTCGTCGTCGGTCTGCGCCGCGACCGCAGGGTCCGCCGACTGCTCACGCAGTGGGGCGAGCTGGACCGTGACGCGGCGGGCGACCGGGCGCTCCGACTGCCCGGCACGAGCCTGGTCTGGCTGCTGGGCTCCTTCCTCCTGTGCGCGTTCGGGCTGTACGCCTGCGTCGCCGTTCCGGCCGGCGCGGTCCGGGGCGACGACACCTACGGCCTGGTGGCCCTCGTCATGGGCCTCGGGTTCATCGGCTGGCTCATCGGGCTCATCGGGGCCACCAAGGCTTTCCTGCACCGGCGTTGGGTGATCCGGGTGCTGATCGGGACGCCCGCGCCCACGCCGCTGATCTCCTCCGGCGGCGGGGCCCACCGCTGACTCCGGCCCTATCCTTGGCACTTACACGAAGGACTCAGGGGGAGGACTGCTCATGGAGTGGTACTGGTGGTTGCTCATCATCTTCTGGACGGGCGGATTCGGCTGGCTGGTCGACAACGGCCGTACCGCGCTGCGCAATCGGCACGCGCGCAAGCTGGAGCTGCTGGAGGCCGACCGGCAGGAACGGCTGGCCGTCGAGGCGGCGCACAAGCCGCCGGAGCCGGTCTGCGGCTGCACGCACCACCTCGCCAAGCATGACAAGCAGGGCAAGTGCCATGAGCTGGTCGAGGTGCCGACCGCCTGGGACGAGCAGAAGAAGCCGGTCCGCTTCGAGTCGGGTCAGTGCAACTGCCAGCAGTACGTGGGCCCGCAGCCGCTCTCACAGGTGTACGCCGACGACCTGACCGACCTCGCGTAGCCCCGGCCCTCGGCTCCCGTCCTCAGCCCCGGCCGGCCTCCGGGCCGGTCACGGGGTGGCCGATCAGCATCGTCGGAGCGTCCGCGACGCGGGTCAGGAAGACGGTGGCCCGGTTCGGGCCCTGGAGCTTCATCTTCCTTCGCAGCTCCTCCGGTTCGACCGGTGAGCCGCGCTTCTTGACCGTCAGGACGCCGACCATCCGCTCCCGCAGCAGCGCCTTCAGCCGCTTCATGTTGAACGGGAGCTGATCGGTGATCTCGTACCCGGCGGTGTACGGGGAGTCGTACAGCTCGTCGCTCGTGACGTACGCGATCATCTCGTCGATCAGCCGGCCGCCGCACCGGCTCACGATGTCGGCGATCAGATGGGCCCGGATCACCGCGCCGTCCGGCTCGTACAGATAGCGGCCGACCGGTCCGACCGGCGGGGCGGGCAGCACGGCCGGGGCCGACAGGGTGGCTCCGGACGGGAGCAGCGTGGCGCGGTACGCACCGGCCTCGAAGCCCTCGCCGAACCAGAGCACCGCCTCCTTCACGTCGCCGCCGTCCGAGATCCACTCGGCCTCCGCCTGCGGGCCGATCGCCTCGTGCGGGACTCCCGGGGCGATCTTCAGCGCCGCCCTGGGGGCCTTCAGCGCGGCGGCGGTCGCCCAGGAGAGGGGCGGGGAGTAGGCCTCCGGGTCGAAGATCCGGCCGCGGCCGCCCCGGCGGGCCGGGTCGACGAACACCGCGTCGTAGGGCGAGGTGTCGATCTCCGTGACATCGGCGCACCGCACCTCGATCAGCGCGTCCAGGCCGAGCGCGGCGGCGTTGGCCCTGGCCACCTCGGCGGTCAGCGGGTCGCGGTCCACGGCGAGGACGGAGATCCCGGCGCGGGCGAGGGCGATGGCGTCACCGCCGATGCCGCAGCACAGGTCGGCGACGCTGCGCACCCCGGTGCCCGCGAACCGTCCGGCGCGGTGGGCCGCCACCGAGGTGCGGGTCGCCTGCTCCACCCCGTTCGGCGTGAAGAACATCCGGTGCGCGTCCTGCGCGCCGAACTTGGCGACCGCCCGCTGCCGCAGCCGGGCCTGCCCGAGCGCCGCGGAGACGAGGCCGGCCGGGTGGGTGCGGCGCAGCCGGGTGGCGGTGGCGAGTTCCGTGGCGGGGTCGTACGACCGCAGCTCGGCCAGCAGCCCGGCGCCCTCCGGGGTGCGCAGAGCCAGGAAGCCGGCGAGGGGGTCGGGGGCGTCGGGCGGGCCGGTCGGGGCGAGAGCGTTCACCTGCCCCATTGTGAGCCAGCCGGGGGACCGTGCGGGCCCGGTGGCGGTGTCGGCCCGGGAGCCCGATCACGTGCTGGCAGTATGCGGCGCCATGCAGCTTGTACGACAAAAGGAAGAATCCACCATGAAGAGGCGCGGACCGGGACAGGCGGGGGCGGAGCAGGCGCGGATGCGGGCGGAGCCGGTGCGGGGCCGGCCGGTGCGGAGCGGGACGGGGCGCGGTCGGGGATACCTGCGGCGCCGGCCCGGTTACGCGGTCCTGGCCGCGCTCCTGGTCGCCGCGGTCGGCTCCGGCTGCGCGGCCGGGACCGACAGCCACACCGCCACCGTGACCGGGCCCGGGCCCGGGCAGGGAGCCGAGGCCCTCGCCGGCCAGCCGGGCGGTCCGGCCGGGAACGCGGGGGCGGCGGGCACCCGCGCCGCGCAGGCCGAGAAGGCGCGCCTCGCCCAGGCGGCCCGCGCGGTCGCCGCCAAGAAGTGGGGCCTGGCGAGCACACCGCTGGCCGCCCCAGTCCCGCCCGCCGTGAAGCCGCACATCACGACCCGCGAGGGCTTCGAGGTCGAGGGCGGTGACGACTCGCTGCCGCCGGTCTTCACCACGGTCCCGACCGACAAGAAGATCGTCTTCCTGACGATGGACGACGGGGACGACAAGGACCCCGAACTGCTGAAGATGATGTCGGACCTGAACATCCCGTACAGCGCGTTCCTCAGCGACTACCTGGTGAGCGACGACTACGGGTACTTCAAGGACGCGCAGTCCCGCGGTGTCGCCCTCAACAACCACACGCTCAACCACCGCTACCTGCCCGGCCTCTCCTACGGCGAGCAGAAGCAGGAGATCTGCGACCAGCAGGACATCATCGAGAAGCAGTACGGCGAGCGCCCCCGGCTCTTCCGGCCGCCGTACGGCAACTACAACGGCGACACCCTCCGGATCGCCAAGTCCTGCGGCATCACCGCCGTGCCCCTGTGGTCGGCGGAGGCCTTCCCCGACCACATGGAGTGGCGGGAGGAGGACCAGGACCTGCACCCCGGAGACATCATCCTCACGCACTTCCGCGGCAAGAAGGACTGGAAGGGCTCCATGCCCGACCTGGTCCGGGCCGTCATGAAGGTCATCACGGACAAGGGATACGCCGTGGCCCGGCTGGAGGACTACGTATGAGAAGGGCGCACCGGCTGCTGGCCGGACTACTGGCCGCCGGTGCGCTCCTGACCGCCACCTCCGGCTGCGCGCAGTCGGTGGACCCGATCGAACGGCTGGGCCGCAAGGCCGCGCAGCGGGTGAACCGGCCGCCGAGTCCGGCTGCGGTGCGGCCGGCGGCGGCGCGCGGTGACCACGGGGCGCCGGGTTCGGTGGTCGTCGTCGCCTGCGGCCGGCCGCAGGGGTCCGGAACGGTCGGGAGGGGCCGGGCGTTCTCCCTGTGGCAGGGCCGGTTCGAGCCGGGTCCGGGCCGTGACGCCGAACGACTTGGACGCCACGAGGGGCGTGAATTGGCACTCCGCTTGACCGAGTGCTAATCGCGGTCATAGTCTCAGTGCTGGCACTCCCCACTGGAGAGTGCCAGCAGTACTGTGCGACCGGCAGGTCCGGCACCCGCGACGACGGGCCCACCTGGTCGCCCACCAAAGACTGTTAACCCCGTGAGATCTCCGAAGGGGGAGACCGGATCGTGTCGACCAGCTCCAAGGTTGCGATCAAGCCGCTCGAGGACCGCATTGTGGTCCAGCCGCTCGACGCCGAGCAGACCACGGCCTCCGGCCTGGTTATTCCGGACACTGCCAAGGAGAAGCCCCAGGAGGGCGTCGTCCTGGCCGTTGGACCGGGCCGCTTCGAGAACGGCGAGCGCCTTCCGCTCGACGTCAAGACCGGCGATGTCGTGCTGTACAGCAAGTACGGCGGCACCGAGGTGAAGTACAACGGCGAGGAGTACCTCGTTCTCTCGGCCCGCGACGTGCTCGCGATCATCGAGAAGTAATTCACCCACGTTTGCTTCTGTTCTGCGCCCCTGGCCCCCTGCGAAATAACTAGCCGGGCGGCGAGGGGCGCAGTTCTTGTTTTGAGAGGACAGTTCAGCTCCATGGCGAAGATCCTGAAGTTCGACGAGGACGCCCGTCGCGCCCTCGAGCGCGGCGTCAACAAGCTTGCCGACACGGTGAAGGTGACGATCGGCCCCAAGGGCCGCAACGTCGTCATCGACAAGAAGTTCGGTGCGCCCACCATCACCAACGACGGTGTCACCATCGCGCGCGAGGTCGAGCTGGACGACCCGTACGAGAACCTCGGTGCCCAGCTGGTGAAGGAGGTGGCGACCAAGACCAACGACGTGGCGGGTGACGGTACGACCACCGCCACCGTGCTCGCTCAGGCGCTCGTCCGCGAGGGCCTGCGCAACGTGGCCGCGGGTGCGTCCCCGGCCGCCCTGAAGAAGGGCATCGACGCCGCGGTCAAGGCCGTGTCCGAGGAGCTCCTCGCGACCGCCCGTCCGATCGACGACAAGTCCGACATCGCCGCCGTGGCCGCGCTCTCCGCGCAGGACAGCCAGGTCGGCGACCTCATCGCGGACGCGATGGACAAGGTCGGCAAGGACGGTGTCATCACCGTCGAGGAGTCCAACACCTTCGGTCTGGACCTCGAGTTCACCGAGGGCATGGCCTTCGACAAGGGCTACCTGTCCCCGTACATGGTGACCGACCAGGAGCGTATGGAGGCCGTCCTCGACGACCCGTACATCCTGATCCACCAGGGCAAGATCGGCTCCATCCAGGAGCTGCTGCCGCTCCTGGAGAAGGTCATCCAGGCCGGTGCCTCCAAGCCGCTGCTGATCATCGCCGAGGATGTCGAGGGCGAGGCCCTGTCGACCCTGGTCGTCAACAAGATCCGTGGCACCTTCAACGCCGTCGCGGTGAAGGCCCCGGGCTTTGGTGACCGCCGCAAGGCCATGCTCGGCGACATCGCCACCCTCACCGGTGCGACCGTCATCGCCGAGGAGGTCGGCCTCAAGCTCGACGGCGCCGGTCTCGACGTGCTGGGCACCGCCCGTCGCGTCACCGTCTCCAAGGACGACACCACCATCGTCGACGGCGGCGGCAAGTCCGACGAGGTCAAGGGCCGGGTCAACCAGATCAAGGCCGAGATCGAGGCCACGGACTCCGACTGGGACCGCGAGAAGCTCCAGGAGCGCCTGGCGAAGCTGGCCGGCGGTGTCTGCGTGATCCGCGTCGGTGCGGCCACCGAGGTGGAGCTCAAGGAGAAGAAGCACCGTCTGGAGGACGCCATCTCCGCGACCCGCGCCGCGGTCGAGGAGGGCATCGTCTCCGGTGGTGGCTCCGCTCTGGTCCACGCCGTCAAGGTCCTTGAGGGCAACCTCGGCAAGACCGGCGACGAGGCCACCGGTGTCGCGGTCGTGCGCCGCGCCGCCGTCGAGCCGCTCCGCTGGATCGCGGAGAACGCGGGCCTCGAGGGCTACGTCATCACCTCGAAGGTCTCCGAGCTCGACAAGGGTCAGGGCTTCAACGCCGCGACCGGCGAGTACGGCGACCTGGTGAAGGCCGGCGTCATCGACCCGGTCAAGGTCACCCGCTCCGCGCTGGAGAACGCCGCGTCCATCGCGTCGCTGCTGCTCACGACCGAGACCCTGGTCGTCGAGAAGCCGGCCGAGGAAGAGTCCGACGCCGGTCACGGCCACGGCCACTCGCACTAGCGTTAGCTCTCCGCGCCAGCGGTGAGGCCCGGTACCCCGAGAGGGGTACCGGGCCTTTCGCGTGTCCGGCCTTGCCATTCAAGCCCCTCCGGGGCCCGGGTCACGCCGAGCGGGACAGCGCGTCGCCGTGGACCGGGTCCGCGAACGGGCGGCCGGTCGCGAACCGTTCCAGCTCGTCCAGCGCCTGGTCCGCCATCCGGTGCAGCTCATTGCCGAGCGAGCCCGCGACATGCGGAGTCAGCAGCACGTTCGGCAGGTCGTAGAACGGCGAGGACGCACGGGGCGGATCGGGGTGCGTCACATCCAGCACCGCGTGCAGCCGGCCGCTCGTCAGTTCGGGAAGCAGCGCGTCCTCGTCGACCAGCGAGCCCCGCGCGGTGTTGATCAGCGTCGCGCCCGCCGGCATCGCCGCCAGCTGGGCGGCACCGATGAGATGGCGCGTCTCCGGAAGCTCCGGGGCGTGCACCGAGACCACGGAACTGCTCGCGCACAGCTCGTCGAGCGTGCTGAGACGGGCACCCAGCGCCGCGGCCCGTTCCGCGCCGACGTACGGGTCGTACAGCAGGACGTCCAGGTCGAAGGGGCGCAGCAGCTCGATCACCCGGCGGCCGATGCGGGAGGCCCCGACGATGCCGACCGTACGGCGGTAGTTGCCGGAGCCGTCCAGCTCCGCGAGCCAGTCGTGGTCGGCGCGCAGGGCGCGGTAGCGGTCCGCGGAGTGCAGGACGCGCTTGCCCGCGAAGAGGATCGCCGCGAGGGTGAACTCGGCGACCGGCAGGGCGTTGGCCCCGGCCGCGGAGGTGACGGCGATGCCGCGTTCCCAGCAGGCGTCGGTGATGTGGTGCTTGACCGAACCGGCCGCGTGCACCACCGCGCGCAGCCGGGGCGCGGCGGCCAGCACCGGTGCGGTGAGCGGCGTCGCGCCCCAGCAGGTGAACAGCACCTCGGCCTCGGCGAGCGCGGCGGCCACCTCGGGCGTGGGCTCGGCCAGGTCGTGGGCGACGAGACGGGTGTCCGTACGGGTGAGGGCGGCCAGCCGGGTGTGGTGGCGTTCGGCGAGGAGGCGCCCGGCGATGCCGGGGCCCATCGCGAGCAGGGCCCTGGGCCGGTTGTCAGTGGCGTGCGGCATGGTGGAACTCGTACTCCTCGGGGCTCGCGTGGACGGTCACTTGACGCTTCCGGCGGTCAGTCCCGCCTTCCAGTGCCGCTGCAGGGAGACGAAGGCGACGATCAGGGGGATGACGGCGAGGAGGGACCCGGTGACGACGAGGGGGTAGAAGCTCGGCTCGCCGTGGGTGTTGGTGTTCCACGAGTACAGCCCGAGGCTGAGCGGGAACAGCTCGCGGTCCGAGAGCATCACGAGGGGGAGGAAGAAGTTGTTCCAGATCGCGGTGAACTGGAAGAGGAAGACGGTCACGAAGCCCGGCATGACCATGGGCAGACCGACGGACCAGAAGGTGCGCAGCTCGCCCGCCCCGTCGATACGGGCCGCCTCCAGGGCCTCGTTGGGTATGTACCCCGCGCAGAACACCCGGGCGAGATACACGCCGAACGGGTTGACCAGCACCGGGATCAGCACCGACCAGTAGGTGTTCACCAGACCGACCTCGGACGCCAGCAGGTACATCGGCAGGGCCAGCGCGGTGGTGGGGACCAGCACGCCCATCAGCACCAGGCCGAACAGCTGGTCCTTGCCGCGGAACGCGTACTTGTCGAAGGCGTACCCCGCGGCGACGCAGATCAGTGAGCAGACGAGCGCGCCACCGCCCGCGTAGCCGAGGCTGTTGAGGTACCAGCGGAAGTAGATGCCGTCGCCGTAGGAGGCCAGGTTCGACAGGTTCTCGCCGAGGTTGAACCCGTCGAAGGAGAACGCGTTGCCGGCGAGCAGCCCACCGGTGTCCTTGGTGGCGGCGGTGACCAGCCAGACGAGCGGGAAGAGCATGTAGACGACGGCGAGCAGCAGGAAACCGTTGACCGCGGTCTTCGACATCCAGCGGCCGCGGGAGGCGGGGGAACTCATGCTTTCTTGCCCTTCCGGCCGGTGAAGCGGGTGACGACGAAGGACAGCAGCGCGGCGGTGAGCGCCAGCAGGATGGAGGCGGCCGCGGCGAGGCCGTAGTCGTTGCGTTCGAAGGCCGCGGTGTACGCGTACATGTTCGGCGTCCAGGTGGAGGAGACGGCGGAGCCCGTCCCCTTGTTGAGGATCAGTGGTTCGGTGAAGAGCTGGAGCGAGCCGATGACGGTGAACAGCGCGACCATCACGACCGAGGCGCGGATCAGCGGGACCTTGATGGCGATCGCGACGCGCCAGGCGCCCGCGCCGTCGACAGTGGCCGCTTCGAGCACGGAGCGGTCGATGGCCTGCAACGCGGCGTAGAAGATCACCATGTTGTAGCCGAGCCACTCCCACAGCGCGATGTTGACGATGGAGGGCAGCGCCCCGTCGGGCGAGAAGAAGTCGAAGCCGATCCCGCCGGATTCCATGGCGCTGACCACCGGGCTGAGCTGCGGTGTGTAGAGGTACACCCAGATCAGCGCGGCGATGATGCCGGGCACGGCGTGCGGCAGGAACAGCGCGAGCTGGAAGAACCGCCGGGCGCGGGCCAGCGTGGAGTCCAGCAGCAGGGCGAGGCCGAGGGCTCCGACGAGCAGCAGCGGAATGTAGAACAGGCAGTATCCGAGGAGTACGCCGAAGCCCTCGCGGAACGCCCGGTCACCCAGGGCCGCCGTGTAGTTGTCGAGCCCGCTGAAGACGGTCTCGGTGCCGCCGAAGCCCAGGCCGGACTGCTTCTCGGTGAACAGGCTGAGCCAGACCGCGTATCCGATCGGCAGCACCATGGCCAAGGTGAACAGTACGAAGAAGGGCCCCAGCAGGATGGCGGCGGCTCTGGTTGTCCGGGCGTGCCTCATCAGCCTGCGTCCTCGACCTTCAGACCGCGCTTCTTCAGCTCGGCGATCGTGGCGTCGTGTCCGGCCTTCACCGCGTCCTCGACGGTGGTGCCGCCGCTGGCGACCTTGCCGAACTCGTCCTTCATCGTGGTGTTCGTGGTGCCGGTCGTCGGGCCCCAGCTCCAGTCCGGGCCGATGGACGTCGCGGCCTCGTCGAACACCCGGTAGATGTCCTCGCCGCCGTAGAAGTCGGCGTCGAACGCCTTCTTCGCGACCGGGCGCAGGGACGCGGCGGCCGGGAAGGCGCTCGACGTGCCGGACTCGATACGGGCCTTGATGCCGTCCTCCGTGGTCGACATCCAGGTGGCGAACTCGACCGCCGCCCCGGCCTTCTTGCTGGTCTTCGTCACCGCGAAGGTGGAGCCGCCGAGCATCCCGCTGGCCGGCTTCCCGTCCCAGCTGGGCATCGGGGCGACGGCCCACTTGCCGCTCTGCTCGGGCAGCGTCCCCTTGAGGACGCCCGCGCCCCAGGCCGCGCCGACGTAGCCGACGGTGCCGCCGTTCTTGAGGGAGTTGGTCCACTCGGGGCTGAACGAGGCGTTGGCGCGGATCAGGTCGTCGTCGAGCAGCCCCTGCCAGTAGTCGGCGACCCTGTCGGTGGCCGCGTCGGTCGTGTTGACCTTCCAGGTGTCGCCCTCCGGTTTGTACCACTGGGCGCCGGCCTGCCAGGCCATCGCCTGGAACGTGGTCGGGTCATCGGGGAAGAACGTGCCTATGCGGGCCTTCTTGTCGGCCTTCTTGACCTTCTCTGCGGCCTTGCGGAAGTCGTCCCAGGTCTTGGGGACCTCGACGCCGTACTTCTTGAACAGGTCCTTGCGGTAGTAGAAGGACTGCGGCGAGGCGTCGAAGGGGACGGCCCAGTTCTTGCCGCCGAGCGTCGTCAGCTCCACCGCCTGGGGCAGCAGCTTCTTCCTGATGTCCTCGGTGAAGTACTGGCCGATGTCCTGGAGCGCGCCCTGACTGACGTACTCCGGGAGCTGCGGGTATTCAATGGAGACCAGGTCGGGGGCGTTGCCCGCCTTCACGGCGTTGGAGATCTTGGCGTAGCCGCCGGCGTTGCCGGACGGGATCTCCTCGTAGACCACCTTGATGTTCTTGTGCGAGGCGTTGAACGCGTCAACGACCTCCTTGGACCCCTTGGTCCAGCCCCAGAAGGTGATGCTGACGGGTTTGCCGTCGCTTCCGGCGGCGGACGTGTCGTCACCGCTGCCGCCGCAGGCCGTGAGAACGGCGAGGGCGGTGGCGGCGCCGACTACGGCGAGGGACGTTCTGCTCGAACTGCGGCTCACAGCGAGGCTCCTGAACAGGCGGCGACATTGGCGTTGGCCGTGATCCTTGGACCAGCCGTGACCGAAGTCAAGAGCGAAAGAGCGATTGATCGAAAAAAGATCAAACGTGTTGTGCGCGGAAACGGTACGAAAGCATGCGGAGGCAGCCCTCCCGACGCCCTCCCGACGCCCTCCCGAGCGCATCGGGAGTGCCTGCGGAAGCGCCTCCGGGGCCTCTACGGGAGCGGCGCTCCACAGGAGTCCCTGACCCGGAGCTGCGGAAGCAGCGTCAGGTGCCGGCGGGGCGCGCCGGCCTCCTGGCCGAGCCGTTCCACCAGGAGTTCCGTCGCGTGGCGGCCCACCTCGCGCTTGGGCGGTGCCACGGCGGTGAGCGGGGTGTCCGCGAGCGCCGCCACCTCGTCGTCGTACGCGATCAGCGCCAGGTCCTGCGGCACGCGCACGCCCAGCTCGGCCAGGCGCTGCACCACCTGGATGGCGTCCACGTCGTTGTGGATCAGTGCGGCCGTCGCCACCCCGGAGCCGACGGCCTCGCGGAGCGCCTGCACGGCCTCCTCGAACGCCTCCGGGGCCTGCTCGGCGGGTACGGACTCGATCACGTCCTGGGGCACGCGCAGCCCGAGCGTGGCCAGTGCCTCCGCGTACCCGGAGCGCACCGCGAGGGCGGTCGGGGAGTCCGCGCGGGCCATCAGCAGCGGCGCCCCGTGCCCGAGGCGCACCAGGTGGCGCACGGCCAGCAGCACCCCGTGCGCATGGTCGGAGCAGACCCGGTCCAGGCCGTCCAGCGGGGAGCCGGCGGTGGGCCTGCGCTCCAGCAGCACGGTCGGCACGGGCAGCGAGCTGATCCAGTCGCCGAACGCGGAGGGGTCGCCCGGATGCTGCCAGCCCGGCGCGACCAGCAGCCCTTCGGCGCCCGCGGAGAGCAGCCCCTGGGTGCGGGCGTGGTCCTCCTGCGGCCGGTAGTCGGAGATCCGCAGGATCAGCCTGGCGCCCGCCCGCGCGGCGGCCTCGTGGGCGCCGCGGATCACCTCGGCGAAGTAGTACGTCGCGGAGGGCGCGAGCATCCCGAGGACCAGGCCGCCGCCCGCGCCGCCCGGCCCCGCCGCGGGTCCGGCGTCCCGCGGCCAGGACACCGAGCCGTGGACCCGGTCGAGCAGGCCGCGGCCGGCCAGTTCCTCGACGTCCCGGCGCACCGTGACGGGTGAGACCCCCAGCTGCGAGGCCAGGTCCGACACCCGGGCGGAGCCCCGGTCCCGTACCAGTCCGAGCAGGCGGTCATGACGTTCAGCAGCACTCTCGCGCACGGCGGCAGTCCCCTCGCAGTGTGTGGCCCGGCCGGAGCCAGTGCCGGAGCCGGTGTCCGACCCTAGACCAATGTGATCGAACGATGGGAGTTTCGATCATTCAAACGTAATCCATTGACGTTCGATCAATCCGAGTCCAGGATTCCGGCGATGCCGATCGGGCCGTTCACGGCCCGCCCCGTCCCTGACTGTTCGTACGGAGGAATTGTGAGACATCGCGTCACCGCCGCGGCGCTCGCGGCACTGACCGCCGCCGCCGGTCTGACCCTCGCAGGACCGAGCGCCGCGCAGGCGGCACCCGCCGGCCGCACCTTCCACGTCGACTGCGCCGCGTCCCCCCAGGGCGCGACCGGCAGCGGACAGCACCCCTGGACCACCCTCGCCGAGGCCAACGCGCACCCCTACGGCCCCGGCGACCGGCTGCTCTTCAAGCGCGGCGCCACCTGCACCGGCACCCTCGCCCCCACGGGCAGCGGCTCCCCGCGCGCACCGTTCACCATCGCGGACTACGGCGAAGGGCCGGACCGCGCCAGGCTCGACGGTGCGGGCGCCCACGACACCGTCCTGCTCGCCAACACCCAGTACGTGCACCTCAGGGCCCTGGAGATCACCAACGCCGACAACCCCGGCAGCGAGCGCAACGGCGTCCGCCTCCTCCTCACCGACTACGGGGTGGCCCGCGGCTTCGACATCTCCGGCCTGTACATCCACGACGTGCGCGGCGGCGACCACAAGACCGTGTCCGGCTCCAGCGCGATCCACCTCGCGGTCGAGGGCACCGCGAAGGCCAGTCGGTACGACGGCCTGGACATCGGGAACAACCGCATCGAGGACGTCGACCGCGAGGGCATCTACTTCAAGTCGACCTTCTCCAGGCGCGATCTGGTCGGCGGGCAGCAGGACCCGGACGTCTACCCGGGCGAGTGGACCCCCAGCACCGGAGTCCGCATCCACCACAACACGCTGAAGTCGCTGGCCGGTGACGGCATGAAGCTCGACACCACCAGCGGCGCCCGGGTCGACCACAACCGGGTCGACGGCTTCCAGCTCCGCTCGCCCTCCGCCAACGCGGGCATCTGGACGTTCAACACCGACGACACCACCGTCGAGTACAACGAGGTCTCGGGCGGCGGCAACACCCATGACGGCATGTCCTTCGACGCCGACGGCGCCTCGCGGAACACCGTCTTCCAGTACAACTACAGCCACGACAACAAGGGCGGCTTCCTGCTGATCTGCCCGTACGACGGCGCGAAGACCATCGGAACGATCGCCCGGTACAACGTCAGCCGCGACGACGGGGCCCGCCTCATCCAGAACTGCTGGGGCCCGATCCTCGGCACCGAGATCTACAACAACACCTTCCGCAACAAGGACCAGATCCCCGGATACCTCGTCCAGGACGACGCGGGCAGCCCCGCCACCACCCAGCACGAACTGTCCATCCGCAACAACGTCTTCGTCAGCGAGGGCACCGGCGGCTACGCCTTCAAGAACCCGACCCTCGGGCTCTCCTTCGATCACAACGCCTTCTACGGCATCGAGACGACCCGCCCCGACCCCGGCGGCATCACCGCCGACCCGAAGCTCCGGACCGACTTCCGGCTCGGCGCGGGCTCGCCCGCCCTCGCCGCCGGAGCCGTCGTCGAGAACAACGGCGGCAAGGACTACTTCGGCAACAGGCTGAAGCCCGGCGCCCCCAACATCGGCGCCTACGCGGGCCGCGGCGTGCGGTAACCGACCGCTCACTGAGGTCCGTACTTGCGGCCTGTCTTGGAGGTGACCCCTCCGAGCAGGCCGCGCGGCGTCACCTTGACCAGCCCCATCAGCGCCTTGTACCGGGGGTCGGGGACCGAGACCGACTTGCCGCGCGCCAGATCCGCCAGGGCCGCGGACACCAGCTTGTCGGCGTCGAGCCACATCCAGCCCGGGATGTTGCCGGTGCCCATCCCGGCCCGCTGGTGGAACTCCGTACGGACGAAGCCGGGGCAGAGCGCCATCATCCGCACGCCCGACCCCGCCAGGTCCTTGGCCGCGCCCTGGGTGAACTGCACGACCCACGCCTTGGACGCCCCGTACGTGCCGCGCGGCACGAACGCCGCCACCGAGGCCACGTTCACGACGCCGCCCCTGCCGCGCTCCTTCATCCCGGCCGCGGCCGCGGAGGTCAGCCGCAGAACCGCCTCGCAGTGCACCTTCAGCATGGCCAGCTCATCGGCCATCGGGACGTCCAGATAACGCCCCTTGTTGCCGAACCCGGCGTTGTTGACCAGGAGATCGACGGACTGCAGGCGGTCGCCCAGCCGCGCCTCGACCGCGGCGATCCCGTCGTCCGTGGACAGGTCCGCGGGCAGCACCTCGGCCTCGATGCCGTGCCGGTCGTGCAACTCGGTGGCCTGCTCCCGCAGCCGCTCGGTGTCGCGGGCCACCAGGACCAGGTTGTGCCCCTCGGCCGCGAGCCGCCGCGCGAAGGCGGCGCCGATGCCCGCGGTCGCGCCCGTAATCAGTGCAGTCGTCATACGCGGCACGTTAGTGCCCCGCGCGAGCCCCCTGCCGACCCGCCCGGCGCTCACCGCTCACCCCTGCCGCGCCACGTACTCCCGCGCCCTCCTCAGCGGCTCCGGGTGCAGCGCGTCACCGGCCGCGAGCAGGAGCGGCAGCAGCTCCTTCCGGGTCGTCACGGCCCGGAACTGGAGCTCCACCGTGACGTCGTGGTCCGGCCGGTGCACGATCTCCACCGGGTCACCGGCCCGGATCGCTCCCGGCGTGATCACCCGCAGGTACGCGCCGGGGCAAGCGGCCCGCGTGTACCGCTTGACCCACCGCTTCTCGTCGAGGTGGCCCGCGAACGTACGGCACGGGATACGGCCCGACGTGATCTCCAGGACCAGATCGGAACCGACCCGCCAGCGCTCTCCGATCAGCGCGCCCCTGACGTCCACCCCGCCCGTGGTCAGGTTCTCGCCGAAGCCGCCATTGGGCAGCGGGCGCCCCAGCTCCGTCTCCCACCGGTCCAGTTCCTCGCGGGCGAAGGCGTACACCGCCTGGTTCGAACCGCCGTGAAAACGCAGGTCGCAGACCGCGTCCCCGGCCAGACCGCTGCCGCCGGAGCCCTCCGGACCGGGGTCGCTGACCTGCACAGGACCCTCGACCGGGTGCTTGTCGATCCCGGTCACGCCGCCGGGGGAATCGGTGTACGGCACCGGCACAGGGCGGCCCGCGTTCACCGTCAGCACTCTCATCGCGTTCATCCCCGCACGCTAACGACCACTGACTCAAAGTGGTACACGAATAATTCGCATCTTCCCCAAGAGTCCCTTATATTCGAAGGGTGATCGAAGCCCGTCATCTCCGCGTCCTGCGAGCCGTGTCCACCACCGGCTCCTTCTCCGCCGCCGCCCGCGAACTGGGCTGCACACAGCCCGCGGTCAGCCAGCAGATGAAGGCCCTGGAGTCCTCCGCCGGCACCACGCTGCTCATCCGGACCGGACGCGAGATGCGGCTGACGCAGGCGGGCGAGGCACTCGTGCGGCACGCCTCCGGCATCCTCGCCGGGCTCACCGCCGCCGAGGAGGAGGTCGCCGCGATCGCCGGTCTGCGGGCCGGCCGGGTCCGGCTGGTGTCCTTCCCGAGCGGCAGTTCCACCCTCGTCCCGGGCGCCCTCGCGGCGCTGCGCGCCGCGCACCCCGGCACCCGGGTCTCCCTGGTCGAGGCCGAACCGCCCCACTCGGTGGAGATGCTGCGCGACGGCGACTGCGACATCGCCCTGGCCTTCCGGTACGGCACGCAGGGCGCCGAATGGGATGACCTGGTGGTGCGCCCGCTGCTCACCGACCGCCTGATCGGCCTGTTGCCCGAAGGGCACCACCTGGCGGACCGGCCGGAGGTGGACATCGCCGAACTCGCCGGTGAACCGTGGATCGCCGGCTGCCCGCGCTGCCGCCGGCAGCTGGTGGAGGTCTGCGAGGAGTCCGGTTTCACCCCCCGGATCGACTTCGCCACCGACGACTACCCGGCGGTGATCGGCCTGGTCGGCGCCGGCCTGGGAGTGGCCGTGCTGCCGGCGCTGGCGATCGAGTCGGTGCGCCCCCGGGGCGCCCGGACCGTCACGGTGGAGCCGGCCATCGAGCGCGAGATCGTCGCGCTGACCCTGCCCGATCTGGCGCAGGTCCCGGCGGTGGCGGCCACGCTGGACCAGCTGTCGCTGGCGGCCGCCCGCTGAGCGGGGCGCGGTACGGGGTGCGGGGTGCGCGGGAATGGTCCGCGGGCGTGATCGGCGTCCGCGGGGCGTGCGTCGTGTGCGCAGAAACGTTTCTGCCGCGCGGCGGGGGTCAGCCGTGTCCAGGGGGTGACGCGGGGCCGGAGGGCGCCGTCGCCGCGATCAGCCGGTTGCGGGCCCGCCCCATGAGCTCCTCGCGCTCGTCCTCGGTCAGGCCGCCCCACACTCCGTAGGGCTCCCGTACCGCCAGCGCGTGGGCCGCGCACTCGGCGCGTACGGGGCAGCGCATGCAGACCTCTTTCGCGGAGTTCTCGCGGGCGCTCCGGGCGGCGCCCCGTTCCCCCTCGGGGTGGAAGAACAGTGAGCTGTCGACGCCGCGGCAGGCTGCCAGCAGCTGCCAGTCCCACAGATCGGCGTTGGGTCCGGGAAGGCGGGAGAAATCTGCCATTGTTTGTCCCCTCGAAACCGTACTGAGTCGGAAACGTCGCGCTCGTCATTCTTTGTCCGTGTTCATGACGGTACATCCACGGTGTTAGTAGATGTAAATATGACTGATTGCGAATCTAGTCTCAGACACCAGCAAAAGGGAAGAAAACCCGCTAAATGGGGCACAAGCCCCCGTGAAGGTTCAGTTGACGGCTGGACGATCCGTGGCGCCCTGCTCCGTGTCCGCCCCCTCACGTAGAGTGCCGAACTCGGTTGTCCGACCCGTAACTCTTTCGAGTGACCATCGTTGAGAGTGCGGAGGCGGTTGACAGAGAAAGCGATCGGGCAGATGTCCGAGAGCGTCAACCGCACAGGTGACGACTTGTAACAGCCTGGAGGCTCAAGGTGACGCGCATCAGCTTCGGAGGGCGGTCATGACATCCGTCCTCGTCTGCGACGACTCCCCGCTTGCCCGAGAGGCGCTCCGTCGCGCGGTCGCGACCGTGCCCGGCGTCGAGCGTGTGACGACGGCGGCCAACGGCGAGGAAGTCCTCCGCCGCTGGGGTGCCGACCGTTCGGATCTGATTCTGATGGACGTACGCATGCCCGGTCTGGGGGGTGTGGAGACCGTCCGTCGGCTGCTCTCCGCCGACCCCGGGGCGCGGATCATCATGCTGACCGTCGCCGAGGACCTGGACGGCGTCGCGCTCGCGGTCGCCGCCGGGGCCCGCGGGTATCTGCACAAGGACGCCTCCCGGGCGGAGCTCCGGGCGACCGTCACCCAGGCGCTGGCCGATCCGACGTGGCGGTTGGCCCCGCGCCGGCTGCGGTCGGCCGAGATGGGTGCGGCGCCCACGCTCACGGCGCGTGAGATCCAGGTGCTCGAAGGGATGAGCCATGGCCGCTCCAACGCGGAGATCGGCCGTGAGCTGTTCCTCTCCGAGGACACGGTGAAGACGCACGCCAGGCGTCTGTTCAAGAAGCTCGGCGCCTCCGACCGGGCGCACGCCGTCGCGCTCGGCTTCCGGTGGGGCCTCGTCCGCTAGGCCGTGTCCGCGGTCGTGTCCGCGGAGTCGAAGTCCCGTCTGCCTCGCGGCGGGCGGGGCGGTCCGGGCCAGGGTGCACCCAGGGTCTGTTTCGAGGCCCCGCCCACCGTGCGGCGCCCGGGGCGCACGCCCACGGTGCCGTCGAATTCCCGGTGGGCCCTTCCCGGTATGTGACGCTTCCCGGCGGATGACGCATCCTTGAGATGTGGAGTTCCTCGGGAACGATTCGGTCGAGCGGAAGGGGAGGGCGCAGGACATGACTTCCGGCGCACCCGCTCATAACGCTTCGGTGCACAACTACGGACGCGGTGCCGCGGATGACGCGGCACCGGGGCACCATGGTCCGATGCGCGACGACGGAACGACGGTGATCGGTGCCCTGGTGCACCGCGCCGTCGAGGGCGACGCGCAGGCCACCCACGATCTGCTGGCCCATGTCCACCCCCTCGCGCTGCGCTACTGCAGGTCCCGGCTGAACCGGCTGCCCGGTGATGCCCGCCACTTCGTGGAGGACCTGGCGCAGGAGGTCTGTGTCGCGGTACTGATGGCGCTGCCGCGGTACAAGGACACCGGCAGGCCCTTCGAAGCCTTCGTCTTCGCCATCGCCGGCCACAAGGTGGCCGATCTCCAGCGGGCCGCGATGCGGCACCCGGGATCGACCGCGGTGCCCTCCGACGAGATGCCGGAGCGGCCGGACGATTCACTCGGGCCCGAGGAGCGCGCGCTGCTCAGCAGTGATGCCGCCTGGGCCAAGAGACTCCTGGCCAACCTTCCGGAGAACCAGCGTGAGCTGCTGGTTCTGCGCGTCGCGGTCGGGCTGACCGCGGAGGAGACCGGACAGCTGCTGGGCATGTCCCCGGGCGCGGTCCGGGTCGCCCAGCACCGTGCGCTGAGCCGGCTGCGGGCGCTCGCCGAGCAGTGAGCCGGGGATCGCCGCGGTCCCGTACGAAGCTACAGAACCTCCAGGTGATCTTGCTCGTGGAATGAGACGCCCACGGAGCCCGTTAGCATGGACATCCGCACCGATCAAGGCCATTTGGGGAAGGTGTCATGACTGCAAACGTCGACGGAGTGCCCGAGAAATTCGCGACGCTCGGGCTGACATACGACGACGTGCTGCTGCTGCCGGGCGCATCTGACGTGCTGCCCAACGCGGTCGACACCTCGTCGCTCATCTCGCGGAACGTCCGGGTGAACATCCCGCTGCTCTCCGCCGCCATGGACAAGGTGACCGAGGCCCGTATGGCGATCGCCATGGCCCGTCAGGGCGGCGTCGGCGTACTGCACCGCAATCTCTCGATCGAGGACCAGGTCAACCAGGTGGACCTGGTGAAGCGGTCCGAGTCCGGCATGGTCACCGACCCGATCACGGTCGGCCCGGACGCCACGCTCGGCGAGGCCGACGCGCTGTGCGCCAAGTTCCGCATCAGCGGCGTCCCGGTCACCGACCCGGCGGGCAAGCTGCTCGGCATCGTCACCAACCGCGACATGGCCTTCGAGTCGGACCGCTCGCGCCAGGTGCGCGAAGTCATGACGCCGATGCCGCTGGTCACCGGCCGGGTCGGCATCTCCGGCGTGGACGCCATGGAGCTGCTGCGCCGTCACAAGATCGAGAAGCTTCCGCTGGTCGACGAGTCGGGCATCCTCAAGGGCCTCATCACGGTCAAGGACTTCAAGAAGGCCGAGCAGTACCCGAACGCGGCCAAGGACGCCGAGGGCCGCCTGCTCGTCGGCGCGGCCGTCGGCGCCAGCCCGGAGGCGCTGGACCGCGCCCAGGCACTGGCCGGGGCCGGGGTGGACTTCCTGATCGTCGACACCTCGCACGGCCACAACAGCAACGCCCTCAACTGGATGGCGAAGATCAAGTCGGCCGTGAACGTGGACGTCATCGGCGGCAACGTCGCGACCCGCGACGGCGCCCAGGCCCTGATCGACGCCGGCGTGGACGGCGTCAAGGTGGGCGTCGGACCCGGCTCCATCTGTACGACCCGGGTGGTCGCCGGCATCGGCGTCCCGCAGGTCACCGCGATCTACGAGGCCGCCCTGGCGGCCCGTGCGGCGGGCGTCCCGGTCATCGGGGACGGCGGCCTGCAGTACTCCGGCGACATCGGCAAGGCCCTGGTCGCCGGCGCGGACGCGGTGATGCTCGGCTCGCTGCTCGCGGGCTGCGAGGAGTCCCCGGGCGAGCTGCTCTTCATCAACGGCAAGCAGTTCAAGTCGTACCGCGGCATGGGCTCGCTGGGCGCGATGCAGTCCCGCGGTCAGGGCCGCTCGTACTCGAAGGACCGCTACTTCCAGGCCGAGGTGTCCTCCGACGACAAGCTCGTCCCCGAGGGCATCGAGGGCCAGGTGCCCTACCGCGGCCCGCTGGGCAACGTGCTGCACCAGCTCGTCGGCGGCCTCCGCCAGACGATGGGCTACGTGGGCGCGGCGTCGGTCGACGAGATGGAGAGCAAGGGCCGCTTCGTGCGGATCACCTCTGCGGGTCTCAAGGAGAGCCACCCGCACGACATCCAGATGACGGTCGAGGCACCGAACTACAGCAGGAAGTAACGCAACAACGCAGGTGAGGGGCGGACCGGGGTTCCCGGGACCGCCCCTCATGTGCGTGTCGGGGATACTGGACAGCGCAGACGTAGAGGGAAAGGCCACACCATCGTGACTGAGATCGAGATCGGGCGCGGCAAGCGCGGCCGCCGGGCATACGCATTCGACGACATCGCCGTCGTCCCGAGCCGCCGGACCCGCGACCCGAAGGAGGTCTCGATCGCCTGGCAGATCGACGCCTACCGCTTCGAGCTGCCGTTCCTGGCCGCTCCCATGGACTCCGTGGTCTCCCCGCAGCACGCCATCCGCATCGGTGAGCTCGGCGGCCTCGGCGTGCTCAACCTGGAAGGCCTGTGGACCCGGCACGCCGACCCGCAGCCGCTGCTGGACGAGATCGCCCAGATGCCCGTCGAGTCGGCCACCCGCCGGCTCCAGGAGATCTACGCCGCTCCCATCCAGGAGGAGCTGATCGGGCAGCGCATCAAGGAGGTGCGCGACTCCGGTGTCGTCACCGCCGCCGCGCTCTCCCCGCAGCGCACCGCCCAGTTCTCGAAGGCCGTCGTCGACGCGGGTGTGGACATCTTCGTCATCCGCGGTACGACGGTCTCCGCCGAGCACGTCTCGGGCGCGGCCGAGCCGCTCAACCTGAAGCAGTTCATCTACGAGCTGGACGTCCCGGTGATCGTCGGCGGCTGCGCCACGTACACCGCCGCCCTGCACCTGATGCGTACCGGCGCGGCCGGTGTCCTTGTCGGCTTCGGCGGCGGCGCCGCGCACACCACGCGCAACGTCTTCGGCATCCAGGTCCCGATGGCGACCGCGGTCGCGGACGTGGCCGGTGCCCGCCGCGACTACATGGACGAGTCGGGCGGCCGGTACGTGCACGTGATCGCCGACGGCGGCGTCGGCTGGTCCGGCGACCTGCCGAAGGCCATCGCCTGCGGTGCGGACGCCGTGATGATGGGCTCCCCGCTCGCCCGCGCGACGGACGCGCCGGGCCGCGGCCGGCACTGGGGCATGGAGGCCGTCCACGAGGACGTGCCGCGCGGCAAGCTGGTCGACCTCGGCTCGGTCGGGACGACGGAGGAGGTCCTCACCGGCCCCTCGCACACCCCCGACGGTTCGATGAACATCTTCGGCGCCCTGCGCCGGGCGATGGCGACCACGGGCTACAGCGACCTGAAGGAGTTCCAGCGGGTCGAGGTCACGGTGGCGGACTCGCAGCACCGCCGCTGAGCGTTCTCCGAACGACGGGAGGGCCCGACCGCGAGCGCGGTCCGGGCCCTCCCGTGTGTGCGGGGTGCGGTCCTGACTAGTCCGCGGCCTTCTTGGCGCCGGAGAACGCGGCGACCGCCGCGACGGCGAAGAAGAGGTACGAGATGAAGTCCGAGTCGGCCTTCCACAGCTCGTTCAGCACGCTGAAGTGGTCGAAGAACATCTCGGAGACCGTGACGGGGAGCTGCTTGGCGGCGATCATCGCCTCGCCGAGGAGCTGGCCGAAGTAGACGGCGATCAGCGCGAAGACCGCGCTGAGGACCGGTAGCGCGGGGTTGCGGCCGCCGACCTTGCCGGAGGCGAAGCCGACGAGGAAGCCGACCCCCACGGCCGCGTAGCCGATCTCGTGCTTGGTGGCGCCGATGATCGCACCGTAGACCGCTCCCGCGACCACGGCCGCGACGACGGCGGCGAGGATGCCGAGCCCGACGTTGTCCCGAGCCGGTGCCACCGGGGCGAACGGGGCGCCGCCGCCGAACGGAGCACCCGGCTGGCCGTACGGGCCCGGCTGCTCGGCGAACGGGTTGCCGGTCGGGGCGCCGGGCTGGGGCCGGCCGGGCTGCTGGCCGGCGTACGGGTTGCCGTCCTGGGGCGCGCCGCCGTACGGCTGCTGCGGCTGGTTCGGCGGTGGTACGGGCTGGCTCATTCGGGTTCCCCCCTGGACGGATCCGCACGACTGTGCGAGAAGTGACGCCGCAGGCTAGCAGCCGCGTCGGACATCGGCCCAGAAGATTCCTTGGGGGGACTGCGATCAGAGCCGGTGAGCGGCTCCGGCGGGCGTCGCGCCCCGGGTGTCGAGGAGGAGTTGCGCCTTCACGGCGAGCCCTTGGAGGTCGTACGTGCGGTGGTGCTGGAGCAGCACCGTGAGGTCGGCGCTGGAGGCCGCCTCGTACAGCGAATCGGCGCGGGGGACCGGGAGTTCACGGACGCGCCAGTCCAGGACGTGCGGATCGTGGTAGCCGATCTGGGCCCCCATGTCCATCAGCCGGGTGGCGATCTCGCGGGCGGGGGAGGCCTCCTGGTCGGCGAGGTCCGGCTTGTAGGTGACGCCGAGCAGCAGTACCCGGGCGCCGCGCACGGACTTCCCGTGCTCGTTGAGGAGGGTGGCGCAGCGCTGGATCACGTACTGCGGCATCCGGTCGTTGATCTCCTGGGCGAGCGAGACCATCCGCAGCGGGTGGCCGGGGGTGCGGCTGCTGTACGGGAGGTAGCCCGGGTCGACCGGCGCTCCGTGGCCGCCGACGCCGGGGCCGGGGCGGAAGGGCTGGAAGCCGAAGGGCTTGGTCTCGGCGCACCTGATGACGTCCCACAGGTCGACGCCGAGGTCGTGGCAGAGCACGGCCATCTCGTTGACCAGGGCGATGTTGACGTGCCGGAAGTTGGTCTCCAGGACCTTCGTCATCTCGGCCTCGCGCGTGCCGCGGGCCCGTACGACCTTGTCGGTGAGCCGGCCGTAGAAGGCCGCGGCCGATTCGGTGCAGGCGGGGGTGAGGCCGCCGATGACCTTGGGGGTGTTGGCGTAGACGTGGGTGCGGTTGCCGGGGTCGAGCCGGGTCGGGGAGTAGGCGAGGTGGAAGTCGCGTCCGCCGCGCAGCCCGGAGCCGTTTTCGAGGAGGGGGAGCAGGAAGTTCTCCGTGGTGCCGGGGGGCACGGCAGATTCCAGCAGCACCGTGGTGTGCGGTCGCAGCCGGGCGGCCAGGGCGCGGGCCGCGTCGCCGACGGCGCCGAGGTCCAGGGTGCGGTCGGGGCCGAGCGGGGTGGGCGCGCAGATCACGGCGGTGCGGACCCGGCCCAGTTCGGCCTCGTTGGTGGTGGGGCGGAAGCCCCCGGAGAGCATGCGGCGGACGTCGGACGCGGTGAGCGGTCCCTCGACGGGGGTGCGGCCCGCGGAGAGCTCCGCGAAGGCGCGGGGGTCGGTGTCGTAGCCGACGGTCTGGATGCCGGCTGCGACGGCGGCTTGGGCGAGGGGCAGGCCGAGGTGACCGAGTCCGATGACGGCGAGGTCTGCAGGCACGTGGGTGGCCGTCCTTCCCTAAGACCATGAGGGCAGAAAGTGCAACTGCTGGGGACAGTGCAATGTCAGACTAGGCGTAAATATGACCTATATGTCGCATTGTGCTGTCCTGGTTGTCCGGGTGTTGTCCACAGGCGGTGGCTGAAGTCGCGGAGCCCGGACAGAATCGAGGGGTGGGCACGGGCGCCCGACCCCACGGTCGGACCGCACCCCCGTGCCCGGACCACCCCGATCTACCGGGAGGCAGCAGTGAGGACAGCGACACTGGGACCCGCGGAGCGCGGCGAGGCGCTCGCGGCGATGGCCGAGCGCGAACTGGACGTGCTGGTCGTGGGGGCGGGCGTGGTCGGCGCCGGGACGGCACTCGACGCGGTCACGAGAGGGCTCACGACCGGTCTGGTCGAGGCGCGCGACTGGGCGTCCGGCACGTCGAGCAGGTCGAGCAAGCTGATCCACGGCGGGCTGCGCTATCTGGAGATGCTCGACTTCGCGCTCGTCCGGGAGGCGCTGAAGGAGCGCGGGCTGCTGCTGGAGCGGCTGGCCCCGCACCTGGTGAAGCCGGTGCCGTTCCTCTATCCCTTGCAGCACAAGGGCTGGGAGCGGCTGTACGCGGGCTCGGGCGTCGCCCTGTACGACGCGATGTCGGTGTCGTCCGGACACGGCCGCGGACTGCCCGTGCACCGGCACCTCTCCCGCCGCCAGGCCCTGCGGGTCGCGCCCGCGCTGAAGCGGGACGCCCTGGTGGGGGCCCTGCAGTACTACGACGCCCAGATGGACGACGCCCGCTATGTGGCGACGCTGGTGCGGACCGCCGCCGGCTACGGCGCACACGTGGCGAACCGGGCCCGGGTGGCCGGATTCCTCCGGGAGGGCGAGCGGGTCGTCGGCGTCCGGGTGGAGGACGTCGAGGCGGGCGGTGAGTACGAGGTCAGGGCCAAACAGGTGGTCAACGCCACCGGCGTCTGGACGGATGACACCCAGGCGCTGATCGGCGAGCGCGGCCAGTTCCACGTCCGGGCGTCCAAGGGCATCCACCTGGTCGTCCCGAAGGACCGCATCCACTCCTCCACCGGCCTGATCCTGCGCACCGAGAAGTCCGTGCTCTTCGTCATCCCGTGGGGGCGGCACTGGATCGTCGGCACGACGGACACCGACTGGGATCTGGACAAGGCGCATCCGGCCGCGTCCAGCGCGGACATCGACTATCTGCTGGAACACGTCAATTCGGTGCTGGCCACCCCGCTGACCAGGGACGACGTCCAGGGTGTCTATGCGGGGCTGCGGCCGCTGCTGGCCGGCGAGTCGGACGCGACGAGCAAGCTCTCGCGCGAGCACACCGTGGCGCACCCGCTGCCGGGCCTCGTCGTCGTCGCGGGCGGGAAGTACACCACGTACCGGGTGATGGCCAAGGACGCCGTCGACGAGGCGGTGCACGGCCTCGACCAGCGGGTGGCCGAATGCGTCACCGAGGACATCCCGCTGCTGGGCGCCGAGGGCTACCGCGCCCTGTGGAACGCGCGGGCCAGGATCGCCGCCCGGACCGGACTGCACGTCGCCCGGGTGGAGCACCTGCTGAACCGGTACGGCTCCATGACCGAGGAGATCCTTGAGCTGATCGTCGCCGATCCGGTGATGGGTGAACCACTGCCGTCCGCCGACGACTATCTGAAGGCCGAGATCGTCTACGCCGCCTCGCACGAGGGGGCCCGCCACCTCGACGACGTGCTGACCCGGCGGACCCGGATCTCCATCGAGACCTTCGACCGGGGCACGCGCTCCGCGCGGCTCTGCGCGGAACTGATGGCTCCGGTGCTCGGCTGGGACAAGAGCCAGATCGGGCGGGAGGTCGCGCACTACGAGAAGCGGGTGGAGGCGGAGCGCGAGTCGCAGCGCCAGCCCGACGACCTGACGGCGGACGCGGCACGGCTCGGGGCGCCGGACATCGTGCCCATTTAGGGGCGGCGCTGCGCCTCGGGGTCGGCGCCCTGGACCGGCGCGGCGCCGGTCCAGGGCCTGTGCCGCGCGGGCCTTGGCTCAGGCCGGGCAGAACTCCGCTTCCAGGAGCGCGGGTTCGAGGGTGTCCGCGCGGTCCAGGATGTCCGTGTCGATGCGGTACGTCAGGATGTGGCCGCCGTCGCGGCTTGCGGCGGTACGGACGTAACTGCCCGGGATGCGTCCGTTGTGGCCCCAGACGGTGACCCCGCAGGAGAGCCGCTCCGGGTAGATCCCCAGGCCGTAGTTCCCTTGCGCCGCGGCGGTGTTCAGCAGCGCGGCCAGCTGGGCGGGCGGGAGCAGCCGTCCGCCCAGCAGGGCCGCGTAGAAGCGGTTCAGATCGTCGAGCGTGGAGATCAGCTCACCGGCGGCGCCCGCGGTGCGCGGGTCGAGCTCGGTGGCGTCGATCAGGCCGCCGCCCGCCGGATCTCGGGACCAGCCGCGGCCGTGCGGCGCGGGCAGGGTGGTGCGGGCCCCGGGCAGGGAGGTGCCGGTGAGACGGAGGGGAACGATGATGCGGCGTCGGATCTCGGAGGCGTAGTCGTGGCCGGTGACGCGTTGGACGACCAGCCCCAGTGCGGCGTAATCGGTGTTGGAGTAGGCGAACACGCCGGGGCGGGCCGCGGGACGGTGGCGCGTCGCCGTACGGATCGCGGCGGTGGCGGAGACCGGGTGCGCGGACCTGTCGTCGGTGTAGTCGTAGAGCCCGCTGGTGTGGCTGAGCAGGGCGCGCAGGGTGATGCGCCGGCCGTCGTTACCGTGACCGCGGATCAGTCCGGGCAGGAAGCGCTCGACCGGGTCCGACAGCCGCAGTCGGCCCTCATGGGCGAGTTGGAGGACGACGGTGGCGACGAAGGTCTTGGTGACGCTGCCCGCACGGAAGCGGTCCGCGTACCGGATGCCGGGACCCGTTGACCGGTACACGCCGGGGCGGGCGGAGGAGGAAGTGCGGGTCAGAAGTGCCGCGCTGGGGGCTTCGCCCTGGACGGCGAGGCGTGGCAGGTAGGAGGCTGCGGGAGTGAGGTGTGGTTCGCTGGGCAGGTTCGCTGTTCCGAGGCCGAACAGCGCCGTCACCAACAGGGTGACGAGCGGTGCCCTCGGAATCGGCATGGCGGGGGAGTCCTTTCCTCCGGCCACATCATGGCGGACCCGGGCCCCGGCACCAGGACCGGTCCCGGGGTAGGGGACAATGAACGCTCTGCCAGGGCGGGTTGATCGCAGAGGGGACGCATGTCGGAGGCGGAGCAGGCACGGGAGCCCCAACGGGACAAGGACGGACGTCTCCTTGCGGGGCGGTACCGGCTCGGGGAGGTGCTCGGCCGGGGCGGTATGGGCACGGTCCACCGCGCCGTCGACGAGACGCTGGGCCGCACGGTCGCGGTCAAGGAACTGCGGTTCCCGACAGCCATCGACGACGACGAGAAGCGCCGTCTCATCACGCGTACGCTGCGCGAGGCGAAGGCGATCGCCAGGATCCGCAACAACGGCGCGGTCACGGTCTACGACGTGGTCGACGAGGACGACCGCCCGTGGATCGTCATGGAACTCATCGAGGGCAAGTCGCTGGCCGAGGCGGTGCGCGAGGACGGTGTCCTGACGCCGAGACGGGCGGCCGAGGTAGGCCTGGCCATTCTCGACGTGCTGCGCTCCGCGCACCGCGAGGGCATCCTGCACCGTGACGTGAAGCCGTCCAACGTGCTGATCGCCGAGGACGGCCGGGTCGTGCTGACCGACTTCGGGATCGCCCAGGTCGAGGGCGACCCCTCCGTCACCTCCACGGGCATGCTCGTCGGCGCCCCCTCGTACATCTCGCCGGAGCGGGCCCGTGGGCACAAGCCGGGACCGCCGGCCGACCTGTGGTCGCTCGGCGGACTGCTGTACGCGAGCGTCGAGGGCTGCCCGCCGTACGACAAGGGCTCCGCGATCGCCACCCTGACCGCGGTGATGACCGAGCCGCTCGACCCGCCGAAGAACGCGGGCCCGCTGGAAGAGGTCATCTACGGCCTGCTCGCCCGGGACCCCGAGCAGCGGCTCGACGACGCCGGTGCGCGCGCCCTGCTCAACGACGTGATCAACGCCCCCGAGCAGGAGGACGTCCCGGTGCCGCCGCCGGCCGACGCCACCCAGGTGATGGCGCTGCCCAAGGTGCCCGCCCCCGCCAAGCCGGCGTCGAAGTCCGGCGAGGCGGGCGAGGGCACCCGCGACCGGCTGCGGGGCGCACTGCGCTCGGCACGGAACGCGAAGGCGGCGCCCGTCGCCGCAGCGGGCGCCGCCGCAGCGACACCGTCCGCACCGGCCCGGCCCGCCACGGCCCCCACCACGGCCACGGCCTCCGCCTCCGGGGCGGTACCTCCGCCGCGTCCGGCCACCTCTGCGGGCGCCCCGCCCCGGGCGTCCCTCACGGACGTGGTGCCGCGCCGCACGCTGGCGATCATCGCGGCCGTCATCGTGCTCGCCGTGCTCGGCACGGTCCTCGCGCTCACGCTGGGCGGTGACGACAAGGGCTCCGACAACGCGGGCAAGGGCAAGGGCGACACCTCCGCCTCTGCCGGTTCGTCGGCGGGCGGCGGCTCCGCCGGTACCGCCGGTACGGAGCAGGGCGGCAGCGGCAAGGAGCAGGGCAAGGGCCAGGACGACAACGACGGCCAGGGCCAGGACAAGGGCAAGGACGACTCCGGCAAGGACGACTCCGGCAAGGGGTCGGACGACTCCGACGACGACGCGGACGGCAAGGACGCGCTGCCCGCCGGGTACAAGTGGGTCACCGACAAGCGGTTCCACTTCACCATGGCGATGCCCGAGGGCTTCCAGCGCAATTCGATCGCGGGCAGCAACTCCGGCGGCATCTACAACATCGACAAGGGCTTCCCGCGCGTCCAGATCGACTACAACAGCTCGCCCGGCGACGACGCGGCCTCCGCCTGGAACTCGCTGAAGGGCGCGGTTGCCGGCAGCAGCAGCGGGTACAAGCACCTCGGTATAGAGCCGGTCGAGTACAACGGGTACCCGACCGTCGCCGACTGGCAGTTCGAGCGCGACGAGCACGGCCAGCGCAGCCGCATCCTGAACCGCGGCTTCAAGGTCGACGCCAAGCGCGGCTACTCGATCATGATCAGCTGCAAGGTCGACGAGTGGGACGGCAAGGCGTGCAAGACGCTGCGTGAGACGGCGTTCGGCACGTTCAAGCCGCTCGACTGAGTGCCGCCGGCGGACCGGGTTGCGGCGACCTTCCGCGCGGCCGCCGGTTGCCACGTATTGTGAGAGCTCGAAGACCGTACGCAGCCGGAACAGTAAGTCAATTGCAAGGTAAGTGACCGCAATTGGTGGGTTTCGTGCGGTCTACGTGACCGGGGGACAGCGCGCTCTGGGGAGGCGTCGTGGACGACTACGCGGGTCGGGTACTTGCCGACCGCTACCGCCTTCCGCTGCCCCCGTCCGATGCCTACGAGCTGGTCGAGACCCGGGCGTTCGACACCTACAGCGGACAGGAAGTCCTGGTCCGGCAGGTGCCGTTGCCGGAGGTCGTGGACGCGGAGGTGCTCGACGCCGACGGCCTGCCCACACCGGCCCGGCGCACCAGCGCGCGCACGGTGCGGCGGTCCACCGATCCGGCGGTCCGGCGCGCCATCGAGGCCGCCCAGGCGGCGGCCCAGGTGCCCGACCACCCGCGGCTCGACCAGGTCTTCGACGTGTTCGCCGAGGCGGGATCGCTCTGGATAGTGAGTGAACTGGTCGCGGCCCGCCCGCTGGCGGCCCTGCTCGCGGAGCGCCCGCTCAATCCGTACCGGGCCGCGGAGATCGGCTCCGACGTCCTGACGGCGCTGCGCGTCCTGCACGCCCACGGCTGGACCCATCGCAACATCACCGTACGGACCGTGCTCATCTGCGACGACGGACGCGTCGTGCTGACCGGCCTCGCGGCCGGGGCGGCGGAGGAGGCCCTCTGCGGATACGTGCCGGTGCCGCGCCCCGACGACGCCGAGGACGACGGCGAGTACGGCCGCCCCGCGGTGGAGTCGGGCCCCACGGGCCCGTACGTGCCGCCGATGGCCGAGACGGAGTCCGACGATCCGTACGCACTGCCGATGGCCGGCTACGCGTCAGGTTCCGACTCCGGGTCCGACGGCCCGTACGCACTGCCGACGGGCGACTCCGGCTCCGACTCGGACTCCGACTCGGACTCCGGCTCCGACTCCGCATACGACGACGACTACGAGACCGGGCCGCCCGCGCCCGACCCGTACCAGCCGCCCGACCCGCACGCGCTCTTCCGGCCGCCCGCGCAGTCGCCGCCCGCCGGGATGCCCGCTTCGCGCGGCCCCGCCGCGATCGGGTCCGGGCCGTCCGCGGGCGGTTCCGAGAGCCCGTACGGCGCCGGTGAGCTGGAATCCGTACGCCGTCCGACGCCGCCCGTGCCCGCTCCCGGGTCCGGCAGCGCCGCCCAGGCGCGGGCCGCGCGTGCGGGAGCCATCGCCGCGTACCGCGCGGGTGCCCGCGCCGCCGCGCGCATCAGCGAGGAGGAGCGCCGTGCCGGTGCCGACGAGGCGCGGGACACCGGCATCCTGCCGGTCCAGCGCGAGGGCGACGGCCCCGCCGGCCCGCAGCGGCCCGGCGCACTCAGCCCGTATGCGCCCGGCCACGACGGCGACGACCCGTACGACGACGAGGACGACGAGGACATCGAGGACGGCCGGGGCGGTGACAGCGACGGCGGTGGCCAGGCGCCGCCCCGGCGGCTGCACCTGACCGGCTCCTGGGACGACGGCCACGGCTCCGGGCGCCCGGTCTCCGCCGGCGGCTCCAGCGAGGACGCCCTGCGGGCCGACTCCCGGCGCCAGGGCACCACCCCGGCCGCACGGGCGCAGCCGCCCGCGGAGACCGCCCCCGGCCGCTGGGACGAGATCGTCGCCGGCAACCGCGACACCTCCGCCTACCGGGGCCCCGCCACCACCCTCGCCGCCGAGCGCGCACGGCAGGCCCGGATCGCCGTCGTCGGCGCCGTCACCGAGCGCTGGGCGCCCGAGCAGGCCGGGCCGGTCCACGAGAACTGGCGGCTGGCACCGCCCATCGGCCCCTCCACCGACCTCTGGGCGCTGGGCGCGCTGCTCTACCGCGCCGTCCAGGGCCACGCCCCGTACCCCGAGGAGAACGCCGCCGAGCTCGTCCAGATGGTCTGCGGTGAGCCGCCCGCCTTCGCCGAGGAGTGCGGCGCGCTGCGGCCCGTCGTCGAGTCGCTGCTGCGGCAGGACCCCACGGAGCGCCCGGACTTCGAGGAGCTGCGCGGCTGGCTGCGCTCCCTCGTGCGGGCGGCGCCCGAGCCGGAGGCCGGTTTCGACGTCGTGCCGCTGCCGTCCGCGGACGACACCCGGCTGCCCGTCGTGCGCCGCCGGGGCGAGCTCGTCCGCAAGCGCCGCGGCCGCCGCAACGGCGCGGCGCACGGCCGCCACCGCCAGGCCAAGGGGCGGCTGGAGGCGGCTGAGCCGGTCCTCGCGGAACCGCGCGAGCCCAGAGCCGTCAAACCGCCGCGTGAGCCCAAGGGCCCCAAGGCGCTGCGCACCCCGCCCCGCCCGCCGCAGGACGGACAGCGCGCGCCGCGACGGCTCGGCCGGCTGCTGCTCGTGCTGATACTGCTGGTGCTGGTCGCGGCGATCGTGTACGCCGTGATGTTCATGCCCAAGTCCGGTTCGCAGTCCGGCGCGGGCGCCAGTCCGTCCCGTACGGCGACCGGAGCGCCCGATCCCGGCCCCAGCGAGCCCGCGCCGTCCGGTTCGGGCGGTGCGCAGAAGCCGCAGACCAGCCGCTCCGCCGTCGCGCTCGCGTCCGGCTACGTCCTGCGCAAGGACGACGAGGGCTTCGAGGTCGGGATACCCAAGGGGTGGCAGCGCAGCCCCGCCAACACGGACCGCCAGATCCGCTACGGCAGCGACGGCTTCACCCTGCTGATCGTCCCGGGCCGCGACACCGTCAAGAAGAACGGCGCCGACCCGCTCGGCTACCAGCGGGACAAGGAACCCGAGTTGAAACCGTTCCGGGACTCCAGCTGGTCGTCCGCGAGCGGGCTGCGCCGGATCGACGTCGGCCGACAGGCCATGGCGGAGGGCCAGTTCACCTGGCAGGACAGCTCCGGACGCGAGGTGTACGTACGCAACCTCGCGATGGTCGTCGCGGGCCGCTACCACATCCTCCAGGTCATCGGCCCGGAGGACGAGCGCGACAAGGTTTCGGACATCTACCAACAAGCCATCGCCTCCTACCGTGTGACGCCCTGATACGCACGGGGACCCCAGAGCGACGGCCCGGCGCGACAAGCATCACAGTGCGATCTCGTGGGCGGTGCGAGGTTCCGTGGCCGCACCTCCTCTCCGTAACCTGTCATCCGAAGGAACGGGGCGGGTACACGTGGATCGATCACAGAACACCGACGCGGGACTGGTGCTGGCCGGGCGATACCGGCTCGGCGAGGTCCTCGGGCGCGGCGGCATGGGCAAGGTCTGGCGGGCGCACGACCAGGTGCTGCACCGCACCGTCGCCGTCAAGGAGCTGACGGCCGGGCTGTACGTCGCGGAGGCGGACCGGGTGGTGCTGCACGCCCGCACCCAGAAGGAGGCCCGCGCGGCCGCCCGCATCACCCACCCCGGCGTGGTCACCGTCCACGACGTCATCGAGTACGACAACCGGCCGTGGATCGTCATGCAGTACGTCGACGGACCGTCACTCGCCGACGCGGTGAAGGAATCCGGCGAGCTGGTGCCGCGCGAGGCCGCCAGGATCGGCCTCCACGTGCTGGGCGCGCTGCGCGCCGCGCACGGTGCCGGGGTGCTGCACCGCGACGTGAAGCCGGGCAACGTCCTGCTCGCCCGGGACGGCCGGGTGCTGCTCACCGACTTCGGGATAGCCGCGATAGAGGGCGACTCGACCATCACCAGGACCGGTGAACTGGTCGGCTCCATCGACTACCTGGCACCCGAGCGGGTCCGCGGGGGCGACCCGGGACCCGCGTCCGACCTGTGGTCGCTGGGCGCCACGCTGTACACCGCGGTCGAGGGCCGTTCGCCGTTCCGCCGCACCTCCCCGATATCCACCATGCAGGCCGTCGTCGCCGAGGATCCGCCGGCGCCCGTACGGTCCGGGGCACTCGCCCCCGTCATCACCGCGCTGCTCCGCAAGGACCCGGCGGACCGGCCGTCGGCCGAGGAGACGGAACGGATGCTGCTGGAGGCCATGGAGGGGCGCGAGCCCCGGGCGGCCCAGGCGTACGTCCCGACGCAGCAGATGCCGGAGGAGGCCCTGCGCGCGATGGGCCCCGGCGGCACGTCCGGCGGTACGGCTCAGCTGCCCTACCCCGCCGCCGCCCCGGCCCCCGGTCCCGGGTCCGCCCCGGTGACCCGGCGCGGCCGCGGCCGGTGGCGCACGGCGATGCTGGTCGTCGCCCTGGCGGCGCTGCTCGGCGGCGGCGCGGGGATCGCCGCGATGAAGTACCGGGACCGCCCGGACGACAACACCGCGAGCGGTGACACCGGAACCCCGGGCGACCGGTCGCCGGACCCGACCCCGCACAAGTCCTCGCCGAAGCCCTCCCCGAAGCCCGACCCGACGGCGAAGGGCGTACCGGACGGCTGGCAGCGGGTCCACGACCCGGCGGGGTTCAGCGTCGTCGTGCCGGACGGCTGGAAGCGCCGGCCGGCCGAGACGTACACCGACTACACCCCGGACGGCGGCGTGCACTACCTCCGCGTCAGCGTCGACGAGAAGCCCGACTTCGAGAACTCGTTCCAGCACATGAAGAACCTGGAGACGAGCCTGCGGACGCGGCTCCCGGCCTACCGGAACGTGAACATGGAGAGCAACTTCTACCGGGACCACCCCGGCTCGCTGTGGGAGTTCACCTGGACCGAGAAGGCCGGCGAGCCCCGGCACGCCATCGACCAGATGTACTACGCGGACGAGGGCGGCCCGGAGTACGCGCTGTACATGACGGGCCCGGCGGCGGACTGGGACACCACCCGCGACCAGTTCGACACCATGCTGCGCGGCTGGCGCGCCCCGGGCGACTCCGACTGACGCGGACGAGCCCCTGATCAGCGCTTATGCCGCCAGTGGTCACTGGCTCGATCGGCGCGTACCGCGACGGGCCGTTGTGGGGAGTGTGAAAACCTGTTACCCACGGGTACCCAAAGCATCCGGCTGGACGTACTCTCGGCCTCATGACGGACTCGCAGGCCTCCACGCCCACCTCCGCCGCCGGTGTCGGCACCAACCCGGTGGCGGCAGCGCCCGCGGGCGTGCGCACGGCTTCCGATGTCGTGACCCCCGAGGTGATCGCCCAGCTGACCCGTGGCGTCGTCGGCTCCGGCCGTACCGCCAACCACACCCCCTTCACCGGGGAGAAGCTGGCCGACCTGCCCGAGTCCACCCCCGAGGACGTGGCGGCCGCCTTCGAGCGGGCCCGTGCCGCCCAGCCGGCCTGGGCCGCGACGCCCGTCCGGGCCAGGGCCGCCGTGCTGCTGCGCTTCCACGACCTCGTGCTCAGCCGCCAGTCAGAGGTCCTCGACCTCATCCAGCTGGAGACCGGCAAGGCCCGTCTGCACGCCCACGAGGAGGTGATGGCGGTCGCCGTCGCGGCCCGGCACTACGGCCGCAAGGCCGGTTCGTATCTGCGGCCGAAGCGGCACACCGGAGTGGTACCGACCCTCACCAAGGTCACCGAGCTGCGCCAGCCGCGCGGTGTCATCGGGCAGATCGCACCGTGGAACTACCCCCTGGAGCTGTCCGTCGGTGACGCGCTGCCCGCGTTCGTCTCCGGGAACGCCGTGGTGATGAAGCCCGACACGGAGACCGCGCTGACCGGGCTGTGGGCCCGTGACCTGCTGATCGAGGCCGGACTGCCCGCCGAGGTGTTCCAGGTCGTCCTCGGCGACGGACCCGTGGTCGGCCCCGAGGTCGTCAAGCACGCCGACTACGTCTCGTTCACCGGCTCCACCCGCACCGGCCGCGAGGTCGCCCAGGGGGCCGCGGCCCGGCTCGTCGGGGTCTCGCTGGAGCTCGGCGGCAAGAATGCCATGCTGGTCCTGAAGGACGCCGACGTGGAGAAGGCCGCCGCGGGCGCCGTCCGGGCCTGCTTCTCCTCCGCCGGCCAGCTCTGCATCTCCATCGAGCGGCTGTACGTCCACGAGTCGGTCGCCGACGACTTCGTGGCGCGGTTCGCCGCCCGCACGAAGGCCATGCGGCTCGGCAACTCCCTCGCCTACGGGGCCGACATGGGCTCACTGGTCGGTGAACGCCAGCTGGAGACGGTCAGCCGGCATGTCACGGAGGCCGTCGAGAAGGGCGCCACGCTCGTCGCGGGCGGTGTCGCCCGCCCCGACATCGGCCCGCTCTTCTACGAGCCGACCATCCTCGACGGCGTCGAGGCGCCGATGGCCGTCTGCACCGAGGAGACCTTCGGCCCGGTCGTCTCCCTCTACCGCTTCCGTGACGAGGACGAGGTCATCGGCCTCGCCAACGCCACCCCGTACGGCCTCAACTCCAGTGTCTGGACCAAGGACGGCAGGCGCGGCCACCAGGTCGCCGCCCGGCTGCGGACCGGCACCGTCAACATCAACGAGGGCTACGCCCCCGCGTACGGCAGCGTGCAGTCCCCGATGGGCGGCATGAAGCAGTCCGGACTCGGCCGCCGCCACGGCTCCGAGGGCATCCTCAAGTACACCGAGGCCCAGACGGTCGCCCAGCAGCGGCTGATCCCGCTCGCCCCGGCCTTCGGGATGGACGACGAGAAGTACGCGGCGTTCATGAGCCGCAGCCTGAAGGCGATGAAGGCGTTCCGCCTGCGCTGACCTCTCTGCTCTGCCCGCAGCATTTCTGTCCTTTTCGTACCGAGGAGTGCCATGTCCCAGGACAGCCCTGCCCAGAATCAGGCCGGACCGGCCGGTGCGGCCGAGGACGACGCCGCCTACGACTACGACGTACTGGTCGTCGGTTCGGGCTTCGGCGGTGCGGTGTCGGCTCTGCGACTGAGCGAGAAGGGGTACCGGGTCGGCGTCCTGGAGGCGGGCCGCCGGTTCACCCCCGGCACGCTGCCCAAGAACTCCTGGGACCTGAAGAACTACCTCTGGGCCCCCGCCCTCGGCCTCTTCGGCATCCAGCGGGTGCATCTGCTCGGCAAGGTGATGGTGCTGGCCGGCGCGGGGGTCGGCGGCGGCTCGCTGAACTACGCCAACACGCTGTACGTGCCTCCGGCGCCGTACTTCGAGGACCGCCAGTGGGCGCACATCACCGACTGGCAGGACGAGCTGAAGCCGTACTACGACCAGGCCACCCGGATGCTCGGGGTCCGGCTCAACCCGACGACGACCCCCTCGGACGTCCACCTCAGGGCGGCCGCCGAGGCCATGGGCGTCGGCGACACCTTCCACCTCGCCCCGGTCGGCGTGTTCTTCGGCGACGGCAAGGACGCCGACGGCACGGCGAGGGCGAAGCCCGGCGGCACGGTCGCCGACCCGTACTTCGGCGGTGAGGGCCCCGCCCGCAAGGCCTGCACGGAGTGCGGCGAGTGCATGACGGGCTGCCGGCACGGCGCGAAGAACACCCTCAACGAGAACTACCTCCACCTCGCGGAGAAGGCCGGAGCGGTCATCCACCCGATGACCTCCGTCGTCGCGGTCACGGACGACCCGGAGGGCGGCTACCGCGTCACCACCGTCCCCACCGACCGCCGCAGGAAGGGCAGGCCGACGCGGCTGCGCGCCCGCCAGGTGGTCGTCGCGGCGGGCACGTACGGCACCCAGACCCTGCTGCACACGATGAAGGACCGGGGGCTGCTGCCCCGCATCTCGTCCCGGCTCGGCGAGCTGACCCGGACCAACTCCGAAGGGCTCGTGGGCGCGCAGACCTCCGACCGGCGGTACCGCAGGAAGCACGGCCGCAAGGCCGACTTCACCAAGGGCGTCGCCATCACCTCGTCGATCCACCCCGACGAGAACACCCACATCGAGCCGGTGCGCTACGGCAAGGGGTCCAACGCGATGGGCGGGATGACCATCCTCCAGGTCCCCTACGGCACCCACCGGGTACGGGGCTGGCTCGCCAACGTGGCCAGGCACCCGACGCTCGCCGTGCGCTCGCTCTCCAACCGGCGCTGGTCGGAGCGGACCATCATCGGGCTCGTCATGCAGTCGGTGGACAACTCCCTGACCTCGTACCGCAAGCCCGGCGGCATCGGGAAGGGCCTGCTCACCGTCCGGCAGGGGCACGGCGCGCCCAACCCGACCCAGATAGCGGAGGCGACCCGGAGCGCGAGCCTGCTCGCCGACGAGATCAACGGTTTCGCGGGCTCCAACATCGGCGAGCTGATGGGCACCCCGCTCACCGCGCACTTCCTCGGCGGCTGCCCGATCGGGGCGAGCGCCGAGGACGGGGTGATCGACGCGTACCACCGGCTGTACGGACACCCCGGCATCTCGGTGGTCGACGGTTCGGCGGTCTCCGCCAACCTCGGCGTCAACCCGTCGCTGACGATCACGGCACAGGCCGAACGTGCCATGTCCTTCTGGCCGAACAAGGGCGAGCGGGACCCCCGCCCCGCGGTGGGCGAGGCGTACGAGCGGCTGGCGGCGGTCGAGCCGCAGGCGCCGGCCGTGCCGAAGGAGGCGTTCGGCGCGCTGAGGCTGCCGTTCCTGGGGATGCCCGCGGTGCCGCCGAAGAAGGCCGGGAAGGCCGCGGAGACCGGGGAAGCCGGAAGGGCCGGGCAGGCCTGACCCGGAGCGGGACAGCAGAAGGGGCTGCACCCCCCTCCGAGTGCAGCCCCTCATGCTCTACCGGTGAAGCCGCGTTACGGATGTGACCGGTGGTTCCGCATGCATGACCTGCAAGGTGTCCCGATGGTTGTCCCGGGATTCACGGAATTCTTATGTGACGCCGCTCACGTGCGCGTCCGTGCTCAATCCGTGACCTGCGCCCGCGCAACTGTTCGTACGGGCCCGGGGTCGAACTCGTACCGCTGCCACAGCAGCCGCACAGTTCCCCCCCGACCCCCAGAAGGTCCCGCGATGACAAGCACGACCCCGAGAGCGGCGCTGCGCCGCGCCGCAGGTGGATTCGCCGCCGCCGGTCTGATGGCCGCAGGATCTCTCACCCTGACCGCTCCGGCGCAGGCCGCCGCCCCCGAGTTCACGCTCGGCGGCCCGGCCGAGACCGCGCTGCACCCGTACCCGGCGACGGGCGCTCCGCAGAAGGCGTCCCTCGACTTCACGGTCAACAACCCGTCCGAGGACGAGGAGAACGGGGCCTTCCAGGGCGAGTACACCGTCCGCTTCGACCTCAGCGGGATCGAGGGCGTCGCGGATGTCTCCTTCGACAACGAGGGCGGTGCCGACTGCACCACCACCGGGACGCGGGCCGTCTGCCACGACTGGGGCATCTTCCCGGGGCTGAGCACGCTCGCCGCGCTCGACGTCACCGCGGCCCAGGGCAGCGAGGACGGAGACACGGGCGCCATCGAGGTCACCGCGGAGGCGGACGGGGCCACGTTCACCTCGTTCACCGCCCTGGTCGGCATCGGCGGCCCCGACCTGTCGATGCAGCGGCTGCCCTTCACGACGGAGCTCGAGCCGGGTGACACCCAGCCGGTGCCCGTCACGTTCACGAACAACGGCACGCGCGCGGCCGACGGCGTGCTGCTCACCCTGCGGTACACCCGCGGCATGGAGTTCACCGAGCGGTACCAGAACTGCGAGTACAGCGAGTCCGACCTGGGCATGGGCAGTCCCGGTGCCTGGACCACCGCCCTGTGCTCCTTCGACGGCAGCTACGAGCCCGGCGTCGCCTACACGCTCGCCGAGCCGCCCGCCATCAGGGCCACGAAGCGCGCGTTCCACGACTCGTTCCTCTACCGCGTCGAGGAGAACGGCTCCGCCGCCCGCGCCGCGCAGCGGGCCGGTGCGAAGTACAGCCCCGGCAAGGGCGCCACGCTGGCCCTGCGCAAGGCCCCGGCGGCCCTGACGGCCGACCTCGACCCCAGCGACAACCAGCAGGACGTCGACTTCCGCACCGCCAACAGCGCCGACTTCGCGGCCTACGGTGACCGGGCGAAGGGCGACGCGGGCGACTCGGTCGAGGTGAACGTCGGATTCCGCAACCGGGGACCGGCGTGGATCGGGTACATCCGCTCCGGCGAGGACGTCGCCACCGTCGACGTCACCGTGCCCGAGGGCGCCTCCGTCGTCACCAAACCCGGCACCTGCCGCGGCGTGACGGCCGACGGGGAGTACCGCGAGGACCAGACCGCGGCCCCGCGCTACTTCTGTTCCACCCCGATGTCCGTCCGTGAGGACGCCGACTTCGCCCTGCCCTTCGAGCTGAAGATCGTCAAGAGGGTCGAGGGGGCGTCCGGCAAGGTCGTGGTCCGCAACACCCACCTCGCGGAGCCGAAGCTGCCCTTCGACCCCGAGCCCGCCAACAACACGGCCTCGCTGGTGCTCAACGCCGGGGACTCCGGCTCGGGCGACTCCGGAGCCACCACCGGCGACGGTGACGCGGCATCGGGCGGATCGGCGGCCACCGGCGGTTTTGCCGGCGGAGCGGGCGACTCCGGCGGCAGCGCGTCGGGGAGCTCCGGCGGCACGGCCGGCTCGTCCGCGGCCGGCTCGTCCTCGACGGGCGCCACCGGCGGTGACTCCGGCGGCGGCCTCGCCGCCACCGGCTCCGTCGCCCTGACGACCGGCGTCGCGGCCCTGGCCGCACTGGTCGCGGGCGGTGTCCTCCACACGGTGTCCCGCCGCCGCGCGGCCCGCTGAACGAAGCCGGACAGCAGAGAACGGCCGGCCCCGGGCGTCCCCGGAGCCGGCCGTTCGGGTGACCGGGCTGCTGTCCCCTGCCGACCGGTCACGCACGCCGGTGCGCGGTCCCACGGCGTACACGCGGTACGCCACACGCCCCGGCGGAGCCACGCGTGGTTTCTTCCACCGCCGCCCCTGGCTGGCACGGACACCGGGACCAACGAAGCCGCGCCGGGCCCGGTCACGCGCCGTACGGGTGAGAGTCCGCCCGAACTGGGATACGCCCCTGCAGCCCTGCGGCGATACGGGCCGTCCGGCCTGCCGCACCTCACACGCGGCCGCGGCACAGCTCCAGCAGCGTCATCGCGAGGGAGGTGCCGGGCTTGCCGAGCGCGTCCCGGTACTGGCCGAGGATCTCCATCTCCCGGGAGAGGTTCACCCGGCGGCCCCCGGAGGTGATCCGGGCCTCCTGGATGACCGAGGAGACGGCCATCCGCTCCTGGACGAGACCGATGATCCGGTCGTCGAGGGCGTCGATGCGCGACCGGGCGTCGCCGATCAGGGACGCGGCCTCCTCGGTGTGCGCGCCGGTCTCCTCGGTGGCGGTGCGGACGGCGGTGGTGCGGACGGCTGCGGTGCGGACGGTGGCGGTCGGGTCGGTGGCGGTGCTGCTCATGGTGGGTCTCCCGGTGGGGTGCGGCTCCCCGCGGGCCGACCGGGCCCGGAACGCCAGAACGCCCCGGGCCTGTCGGCCCGGGGCGCCTGGAACGTTGCTTGTCAGTTGCTCAAGCAGCACGACCATGGCAGCCGGCGGGCCGGTTGCCATAGGTAAAGACGAAGATCGTGTGCTGACGCATGGGACACAGTATGGACCGGGCGGCGGACGGGAGCCAACGCCCGGCCCGGATGCTGAGACGGTCGTACGCCTGTGCCCCCGGACGGTGCGGGGGCGGCCGGGCCCCGCACCCCGTACCCGGCGCGACGAGGAACGCCCCCGGCCGCCGGTAGAATCGGGAGGACCGACCCCCCTCCACCGCCGGAAGGCCGCCCCGTGCCAGCAGCACCCCCCGCCGCCCCCGACACCACCACCGACGTGGTCCTCGTTGTCGACTTCGGCGCGCAGTACGCCCAGCTCATCGCCCGCCGCGTCCGTGAGGCCCGGGTTTACAGCGAGATCGTGCCGTCCACGATGCCGGTGGCCGAGATGCTGGCCAAGAACCCCCGGGCGATCATCCTGTCCGGCGGACCGTCCTCCGTGTACGCCGAGGGCGCGCCCTCGCTCGACCGTGCGCTGTTCGAGGCCGGGGTCCCCGTCTTCGGCATGTGCTACGGCTTCCAGCTGATGGCCACCACGCTCGGCGGCACCGTCGACGACAACGGTGCCCGTGAGTACGGCCGTACCGCGCTCGCCGTCTCCAAGACCGGCTCGACGCTCTTCGAGGGCACCCCGGCCGAGCAGTCGGTGTGGATGTCGCACGGCGACGCCTGCTCCGCCGCCCCCGAGGGCTTCACCGTCACCGCGTCCACCGACGTCGTGCCGGTCGCCGCCTTCGAGAACGACGAGAAGAAGCTCTACGGCGTCCAGTACCACCCGGAGGTCCTGCACTCCACGCACGGCCAGCAGGTGCTGGAGCACTTCCTGTACCGCGGCGCGGGCATCGAGCCGAACTGGACGACCACCAACGTCGTCGAGGAGCAGATCGCCCTCATCCGCGAGCAGGTCGGCACCAAGCGCGCCATCTGCGGCCTCTCCGGCGGGGTCGACTCCGCGGTCGCCGCGGCCCTCGTGCAGAAGGCCATCGGCTCCCAGCTCACCTGCGTCTACGTCGACCACGGTCTGATGCGCAAGGGCGAGACGGAGCAGGTCGAGAAGGACTTCGTGGCCGCGACCGGCGCGAAGCTGAAGGTGGTCGACGCGCAGAAGCGCTTCCTCGACGCCCTGGCCGGCGTGTCCGACCCGGAGCAGAAGCGGAAGATCATCGGCCGCGAGTTCATCCGCGTCTTCGAGCAGGCCCAGCTGGAGATCCTCCAGGAGGACGGCCCCGAGGTCGCCTTCCTCGTGCAGGGCACCCTCTACCCGGACGTCGTCGAGTCCGGCGGCGGCACCGGCACCGCCAACATCAAGTCCCACCACAACGTGGGCGGGCTCCCCGACGACATCGAGTTCCAGCTCGTCGAGCCGCTGCGCCAGCTGTTCAAGGACGAGGTCCGGATGGTCGGCCAGGAGCTCGGCCTGCCGGAGGAGATCGTCCAGCGCCAGCCCTTCCCCGGCCCCGGACTGGGTATCCGCATCGTCGGCGAGGTCACCAAGGAGCGGCTCGACCTGCTGCGCGACGCCGACGCCATCGCCCGCGAGGAGCTGACCGCGGCCGGCCTGGACCGCGACATCTGGCAGTGCCCGGTCGTCCTGCTCGCGGACGTCCGCAGCGTCGGCGTCCAGGGCGACGGCCGTACCTACGGCCACCCGATCGTGCTGCGCCCGGTCTCCTCCGAGGACGCCATGACGGCGGACTGGTCGCGACTGCCGTACGAGACGCTCGCCAAGATCTCCACCCGGATCACCAACGAGGTCGCGGACGTCAACCGCGTGGTCCTCGACGTGACGAGCAAGCCGCCGGGCACCATCGAGTGGGAGTAATCCCCCTCCCGGTTCCGTGCCGATGCCGCCGTCCGTTCCCACGGGCGGCGGCATCGCCGCGTTCCCGCCCCGAATCGATGCACCGTGCCTCTGGTCACCTGCGGCAACCGGCGGTAACTTCCGATCCCGTACCACTGATCTCCTGCGCCCGATCCCGTACGACTGATCCCACACGCCCGGGAGCCCCAGAGGAGCCGCCATGCCCGAGCCCACACCCATACCCGTGGAACAACTGCACTTCGCGATGCCGCCCGTGCACGCCTCCGCCGGCGACGAGCGCGCGTACCGCAAGGAGCGGCTGGCCGGGGCGCTGCGGCTGTTCGGGGAGTACGGGTACGAGGACGGCGTCTCCGGGCACATCACGGCACGCGACCCGGAACTCCCCGACTGCTTCTGGGTCAACCCCTTCGGCGCCCCCTTCGAGGGGCTGCGGCCTGACGAGCTGATCCTGGTCAACGGGGAGGGCCAGGTCGTCGAGGGCCGCCACCACGTCAACCAGGCGGCGTTCGCCGTCCACGCCCAGGTGCACCGGGCCCGCCCGGACGTCGTCGCCGTCGCGCACACCCACTCCGTGCACGGCCGCGCCCTGGCCTCGCTCGGGGAGCTCATCGAGCCGATCACCCAGGAGTCCTGCGCCTTCTACGAGGACCACGCCCTCTACGACGCGTACACGGGGGTCGTCGTGGACGAGGAGGAGGGGCGCCGGATCGCGGCCGCGCTGGGCGCCCGCAAGGCGGTCATCCTGCGCAACCACGGGCTGCTGACCGTGGGCGACTCGGTGGACGCGGCCGCCTGGTGGTTCCTCACGATGGAGCGGTCCTGCCAGGTGCAGCTGGCCGCGCGGGCGGCCGGGAAGCCGGTGCTGATCGAGCACCGGGACGCCGTCACCACCCGGGAACAGCTCGGCAGCGACCTGGTCGCCTGGATCAACTACCAGCCGCAGTGGCAGCGCATCGCTCGAACGTTCTGACGATCCCGGCCGCCCGCTGCGCCCCGATGCGGGAGCAGCCCTCCCGGTACGGCACAATTCGCAGCAATCACAGCTGAGTTGGATTGAGCCACAGCTGTACCGGGGCGGGAAAGGGCGGCGTTCTCCGTGGCGTTGGACGAGGCACGACAAGGCACGCACGGCGGTGGCTGTACGTGCGGCGACTGCCCGCACGGAGCGCGCGAGGGACACCGGCGCGCGGTGGCCGCCTTCCTGGCCAAGCGGGACGAACTCGCCGCGGGCCAGGGGCTGCCCTCCGGGGTGGCCCAGTCCGCCTCCGCGACCCGGCAGTGGGTCTCGGACGAGCTGACCCAGTCGGCGCGCGCCGTCGCCGACCGGGGCCGGGAGGCGGGCGACGCCTGGCTGTACCGGGTGTGGCAGCGCACCCTGGTCATCGTGTGGGGTGCCGTCGCCGTACTCGCGATCGGCGAGGCCGCCACCGCGATCGGCGCGGGCTGGACCCACGCCCGCACCGCCGGCCTGGTCGCCGGACTCGTCACCGCCGGGCTGCTGACCACGGCCGCCCACGTCCACCGGGCGCGCGGCGGCCTCCTCGCCCCGCTGATCGGTGAGGACAACCGGCTCTCCACCTCCCGCGCGGTCGCCGCGTCCTGGGTGCTGCTCGCGGTCTTCTCCGTACTCGTCCTCGCGCTCCAGCTGGCGGGCGCCTCCGGCCACGCACAGCGCGACGCGCTGATCGAGGGCCTGGACCTGGCGCGCGGCGCCGGAGTGGTGACCGTGCTGGCGCTGGTGTGCGCCATCGCCGTGGTGGTGCGGCGGGTGGTGAGCGTACGGGTGGTGTCCGGGCGGCTCCAGAAGCTGCGGGCCGACCGGCCGCGCGCCGCCGATCTGCTGACCGACGACTCGGGCCGGGGCGGCTTCACCGATGTGCAGTACGTGCTGGTGAGCACCGTCGCCGTGCTCTTCGCGGCGGTCCGGCTGGCCCGGCGGCCCGAGCAACTGCCCGATCTGCCCTGGGGGCTGGCCCTGCTGGTGGCCGTCTCCGCGGCGGCGTACTTCGCCGGGAAGTACACCGAGTCCGGCCGGCCGGTGGTGCTGTCGGTCGTCAGGGCCCGGGAGGCCGGCGATCTGGACGCCCCGATCCGTACCGGCGACGACATCGAGATCCGCGGCGCGGGATTCGTCCCGCCCGGCGCCGGGGCCCCCGACCGGCTGGCCCGCATGGTCGTCCGGATCGGCACGGTCCACGTCCACGTCCCGCTGATCCCGGTCCCCGGCGGCTTCGCCAACCCGACCGACACGGTGCTGACCGTGCCGGTGCCGGTGGAGGTGGAGCCGGGGGTGGTCGAGGTACAGGTGGTCACGGCCGCCGGGACGGAGTCGAACCGGGTCGAGATCGACGTCACCGACTGAGGCCCTCCGGATGCCCGCTCGCCCACCGTACGGCGAACTCGTCGGGCATCCGGTGAGCAGTGCCATCCCCGCATACGTAAGGTCTGGTGACGGGTCGAACGGTCCGGCGAGGGTCGAATGGCTCTGTGGGTGGGACCCGGCGGTCCGCCGCGGGGCTGCGGAAGGCGGGAGAACCATGCACTACGGCATGAACGGGCGAGGTCTGGGCGAGGCCAGGAGCCTGCGGGAGCTGGCGCGGGAGCACGCTCTGCTGCCGCTGCGGATCTTCCTCGGGGTCACCTTCCTCTACGCCGGGCTCGACAAGCTGACCGACAGCGCGTTCTTCCACACCACCGGCAACGGCTCCATCGGCGAGACCATGAGCGCGGTCCGGGACTCCTCCGCGATCCCGGCCCTCGTCGACCTCGCCCTCAAGAGCCCGTCCGGTTTCGGCTACGCCATCGCGATCGGTGAACTCGCCGTCGGGATCGGCACGCTCCTCGGCCTGTGGACCAGGATCGCCGCGCTCGGCGGTGCGCTGATCTCGCTGAGCCTGTGGCTGACCGTCAGCTGGCAGGTCGAGCCCTACTACCTCGGCAACGACCTGGCCTACCTCATGGCCTGGCTGCCGCTGCTGCTCGGCGGGGCCGCGTCCTTCTCCCTGGACGCCCTCTTCGCGTCGCGGCGGCGCCGGATCCGGTAGGCCACCCAGGTGGTCAGGACGGCGACCCAGAGGCCGCCGGTGAAGAGCGCGACGAAGAACACCCACGGCGCGTGCCAGACGCCGGCGGCATCGGCCGCGTAACCGGCGGCCAGGCCCAGCATCACCAGGCCCGCCACGGCCCGTCCGGGCCGGATCTCATGACGCAGCACGGGCTACCTCCACCTGTCCGATGCCGACCTTCAGATCGAGTTCCACGGTGCCGGCCGGCCTGCCGCCCGACGGGGGGCGCAGCGTGTGGTGCTCGTTCTCCGAGACCCTGATGTCCACGTCGCCCTTCCGCCACTCGCCGGGCAGGGTGATGTCACCGAGACCGGCCCGCGCGCTCAGCCGCACGGTGACCCCCTCCGGCACGCGCACGACGACCCGGCCCGCACCGACCTCCACCTCGGTCCTGAGGGTGTCGCCCTTCGGCACGGCGACCCGGGTGAGATCCAGGTCCGCCACCCCGGAGCCCACTTCGTAACGGGGCTGCACCGCGGAGACCGAGGCGGGCCGCCACTCCTCGCGCACCCAGTGCGCGGTGATCTCGGCGGGGAGCGCGGACGCACCCGCCAGCAGGCCCGCGGTGATCACGGAGAGCAGCACCGTGCCGAAGCCGGTCCGGCCGACGAAGGCACTGACCAGCATCCCGGCCCCGAACACCGCGAGCGCGGCGGCCAGGCCGATCTGCAGGCTCCTGCCCAGCGGCTGGGAGTCCCAGTTCGCCTGCGCGCCCACGACGCCCGCCAGCAGGGCCAGCAGGAAGACGGCCCCGGCGATCGAGTTCGCCTCCGGGTTCCCCCGCGACTGCCGGGGCGTCCGGAACGGGGCATCGGCCGTCGCCCCGGGCGGCCGGGCGGCCCCGGCGTCCATCACCGTGTCGGAGGGCCCCCACAGATAGCCGGAGCCCACCGGCCCCGAGGTGCCGTCCTTGATGATCGGGTCCCGCCACCAGGACGGGCTGTCCGGCCGCGGCGGCGCCTTCACCTCGGGCGGCGCGTCCGACACCGCCTGCGCGGCCGCCGGATGCAGCGGGCCCTGCGGATCGGCCGTCCTGCGGTGCTGCGTCCAGACGGAGAAGCCGAGCACCGCGAGGGACAGCATCGCGGCGAACGCCAGCGTGCCGCCGTTGCCCAGCATGGAAAGGAACAGGCCGCAGCCGATCAGCGCGAGCAGCACCGCGATCAGCGACGCCCCCTCGACCCGGCCCGACAGCAGCCGGCGCGCCTCGTTCTCGTCCTCGCCCTCCAGCGGGACCAGCAGCCACGCGAAGCCGTAGAAGATCAGCCCGAGACCGCCGGTCACGGAGAGCACCCCGAGCACGATCCGGAAGATCACCGGATCGACGTCGCAGTACCGGCCGAGGCCGCCGCACACCCCGGCCACCACCTTCTGCCGCGAGCGGCGCTGCAGCCGCGGGCCGGGCCCGGGGGGCGGCGGTACGACGCCGGGCGGCGCATCCTGGGGAACGGTCATGGGTCCATGGTGACGGGCGCCGGGCCGCTCCGGCACCCGTCCCGACCCTGGCCGAACCCTGAGATCCGCCCCGCCGGACCCTGAAGGGACCGTTCCGCCGGGCCGCGTCACCCGGGCCCGTCCCCGTTCCGCTCCCGGGTCTCTCAGGGTTGAAGTGGGGGCCGACCCTGATGCCACCACCCGCACGCACGTGTGACGATCGGGTCATGCCAGCCGCCACCGCCCGAGCCGCCAGCTCCCTCACCCCCGACCAGGAGGAGCCGCCGCTGCGCAAGCTGTACCGCAGCGCCGACGGACGACTGCTCGGCGGCGTCGCACGCGGACTCGCCGGACACCTCGGACTGCCGGTCGCCTGGGTGCGGTTCGTCTTCCTCGGACTGTTCTTCGCGGACGGCCTCGGCGCGCTCCTGTACGCCGTGTTCTGGATCGTCGTCCCGCTCGGCGTCGGCGGCGTGGACAGCCCGCGCTCCGTCTTCGAGACCGCCCCCGACGGCAGACGCCGGCTCCGCAAGCCCGACCGGGGCCAGGTCTTCGCCCTCGTCGCGCTGCTCATCGGCGCCGTGATCTTCGTCGGCAACGTCGACATGGGCAGCAAGGCCGACCGCTACATCTGGCCCACGCTGCTGATCGGCGCCGGCTCCGTCCTGGTGTGGCGGCAGGCCGACAACGCCCGCCGCGCCCGCTGGATGGAGGTCGGCAGCCGCCGCCGGGTGCTGAACCTGGCCCGGGGGCTCGCCGGAGTCGCCCTCGTCGGCCTCGGTCTCACGGTCTTCCTGGTGGTACGCGGCTCCGCCGCCCAGCTCGGCAACGTCCTCACCGCGGCCATCGCCGTGCTCACCGGCATCGCCCTGCTGGCCGGGCCCTATCTCGTGCGGATGACCCAGGACCTCTCCGAGGAACGCCTGATGCGCATCAGGGCCCAGGAGCGGGCCGAGGTCGCCGCCCATGTGCACGACTCCGTCCTGCACACCCTCACGCTGATCCAGCGCAACGCGGAGGACGCGGGCGAGGTCCGCAGACTGGCCCGCGCCCAGGAACGCGAGCTGCGCAACTGGCTCTACAACCCCGAGGGCACCGGCAAGGACGAGGACGACGAACCCGAGACCCTGGCCGAGGCCGTCAAACGCGCCGCCGCCGAGGTCGAGGACAGCCACGGCGTCCCGCTGGAGGTCGTCGTCGTCGGCGACTGCCCGCTCGACGAGAAGCTCACCGCACAGATGCAGGCCGCACGCGAGGCGATGGTCAACGCCGCCAAGTACGGTGGCGAGGGCGGCGCCGTCCAGGTCTACGCGGAGGTGGAGGGCCGCACGGTCTTCGTCTCGGTGCGGGACCGGGGCCCCGGATTCGATCCGGACTCCGTACCGGGGGACAGAATGGGCGTACGAGAATCAATCATCGGCCGGATGCAGCGCAACGGCGGTACCGCCCGCCTGCGTTCGGTGCCCGGCGGGGGCACGGAAGTCGAGCTGGAAATGGAGAGGACGAGCGATGAACGGGACCACTGAGGCGACCGGGAGCCACGAGGGCCCGGAGCGCCGGGTACGAGTCGTGCTCGTCGACGACCACCGGATGTTCCGCACCGGCGTACAGGCCGAGATCGGCCGCACCGAGGAGACCGGCGTCGAGGTCGTCGGCGAGGCCGCCGACGTCGACCAGGCGGTCACCGTCATCACCGCGACCCGCCCCGAGGTCGTCCTCCTGGACGTCCACCTCCCGGGCGGCGGCGGTGTCGAGGTGCTGCGCCGCTGCGCCCCGTTCATGGGTGCGGTGGAGAACCCGGTGCGCTTCCTGGCGCTGTCCGTCTCGGACGCCGCCGAGGACGTCATCGGGGTCATCCGCGGCGGCGCCCGCGGCTATGTCACCAAGACCATCACCGGCGCCGACCTGGTCGACTCGGTCTTCCGGGTCCAGGACGGCGACGCGGTGTTCTCGCCCCGGCTGGCCGGCTTCGTCCTCGACGCCTTCGCCTCGACGGACGCGCCGCCGGTCGACGAGGACCTCGACCGGCTGACCCAGCGCGAGCGCGAGGTGCTGCGGCTGATCGCCCGCGGCTACGCCTACAAGGAGATCGCCAAGCAGCTGTTCATCTCGGTGAAGACGGTCGAGTCGCACGTCTCGGCGGTGCTGAGGAAGCTCCAGCTGTCCAACCGGCACGAGCTGACGCGCTGGGCGACGGCCCGGCGACTGGTCTGAGCGCCTGCCGGTTGACCTCGGGCCGGCCGCCGGGCCCCGCGGGTCAGCCGGCGGGCCGCTCGGGGTCGAGGGAGATGTTCAGCTTCTCGCCGACCCTGCGGTAGCCGATCCCCGCGTAGATCCGTTCCACGTCGGCGTCGCCCGGCTCCAGCCACACCACCCGGCAGCCCCGCGCGAAGGCGGTCTCGGTCAGCCGGGCGGAGAGGGCGGCCCCGATGCCGCGGCGGCGGAAGCCCTCGGCGACGGCCAGTCCCACCAGCTCGCTGAGGCCGTCGACCGGGACCGAGCAGCCCCCGACGCCTGCCGGGACGCCGTCCATGGTGGCGAGCGCGGCGACCCCGCCGCCCGCCGCCGCGTCGCGCAGCCACGCCGCCTGGCCGCTCTCGGGCTCGCCGGTCCCGCCGTATCCCAGGTGCTGCAGGAGGGCGGCGGCGTCGTACTCCGCGTCCGTGGCCGGTTCGGCCGTCACCAGACCGTCCACCGGCTTCGGCGTCAGCAGGTCACCGGGGGCGCAGGCGAGGAGCGGGGCCCGGTTCTCGGGGGTGAACCCGGCGGCGAGCAGCGCGGGTTCGACCGCGGGTGCCCAGGAGGGCAGGTACTCCAGGCGCGGCATCCGGTCCCGCTCGCGGAACGCCGCGATCAGGGCATCGAGTTCACCGGGTGCCGGTTCGGCGCCCTGGTCCGGGATCGCGTAATTGGCGTATTTCAGCGACCAGTTCACGTTGTGGCGCACGGTGAACGGGCCGACCCGGTAATGGTCCGGGGAGCGCAGGGCGAGCGTGCGGGCGTAGGTCTGGACGTCGAAGTCCGTCGGCATGTGTGGGTGTCCCTCGGTCCGTTGGGCCGGATGTCCGCTCGGCCGGATGTCCGGTGGGTCGGACGGTCGGTGGGCAGGAAGGACGGGATCCTATGCCACCCGGGCCGCTCCGGCGAAGGGATATTCCGTCGGCCGGCGCGATACGGACACGGAGCCGGGACCTACGGCTGGGCGGGAATCCGCGCCCGTGCGCGGGCGAGCAGAGCGGCCGGGTCCGGGTCCGCCTGCAGGGACTTCAGTATCAGCAGCCACCAGTGGTCCAGCCGCTCCCTCCAGCCCCGCCCGCCCGGCAGGTCGTCGGTCAGTGTGCAGAGGCCGAAGAATGCGCACACGAGCGTCACGGCCGCCGCCGACGGCTCCACCCCCGGCGCCAGTTCACCCCTCGCGCGGGCCTCGGCGAGCAGCCGGGTGACGGACAGGGCCCAGGCGTCGAACGGCGTGGGCACGGCTGCCTCGATGCCGCGGCGTTCCGCCCACAGCCGTGCGCCCGCGCGCGCCACGACGTCCTCGTTGAGGGACCGCGCGACACCGAAACTGAGAACGATCAGTTTCTCGAACGGGGGCATGTCGGGGGAGGCGTAGGGGGCGGCGAGCTGCGGCCAGGTGGAGAACTGCTCGCGCACCACGGCCAGTGCCAGCTTCTCCTTGCTGGAGTAATGGAAATAGATCGCCCCACTGGTTTTTCCCGAGTGATCACTTATGTCATTTACACTCGTTCCCGCATATCCCCGTTCGACAAATAGATGTGCTGCTGATTCCAGCAGTGCTTTTCGGGTGGCGTGAGCCCTGTCCTGCACTTCAGTTCCACCTTCGCTCAAACGTTCTGACGCTGCGACGGGGAATTCGGACCCTCCCCCGGGAGGGCTCGGTCGCGGCGCGCGAAGATCTTATTATTTCGCCACGGTGCGCGTGCGGGTGAGTGTTCACACAATCTGTCGCCCTGTCGGCGGAAATCGGTTCGCGTGAGCCTGATGGCTCCGCCCCGAACGGCACTGCGGCGCACCGGAAGTGCGGCTCACCAGGCCCGATGGGCATATTCCGGGCGCCGCGGCCCCTTCTCCGTCCCGTGCGCGAGCGCCGGCCGCCCGCGGTCGCGGAATTTTCATGCACTCGAATTGGTGATTGCGGAAATCGGAGGGGCGGAAATAACGTAATGGCTACGATGTTTTCGGCATGAGTCGAAAACGGTGATCGACGTCCGGCGCGGCGCGCTCAGCGGCGTGCACATGCTCGCAGTGGCCGGTGAGTCTTTCGGCCCTCTTATTTCTGCGAGTGGCCCACCCGAATTCCGGCGTTCACCGGCACTCATGCACCTCACAGGTCGGAGCAGTCTCCGAGAACGGTAGTGACATGACAGCTCGTAACATTCTTTCGTGGTCCCCGTCCGCCATCGTCTTCGACTGCGACGGGACCCTGATGGACACGGAACGGCACTGGCAGGAGGCCCGGACCAGCACCTTCCGGGCCTTCGGCCTCAAGCCGCCGGCCGGATTCGCCGGCCGCGCCAAGGGCGTGCACTACAAGGAGTGCGGCGCGCTCATGGCCAAGGAGACCGGGAAGCCGGATCTCGCGGACGACCTGGCCGACACGCTCCTCATCACCTTCACCGCGCTGGTCGACGAGGACCCCGTCACCATGCCGGGTGCCGCCGCGCTGGTCGGGCTGGCCGCCCGCCACCTCCCTCTCGCGGTGGCGAGCAACTGCCCCCGGGAGATGGTGGAATCGTGCCTCGACCGGGCCGGTCTCCTCCGCTCCTTCAAACACGTGGTCGTCGCCGGGGAGACCGTGCGGCCGAAGCCGGAGCCCGACGTCTACGACGTGGCGGCCCGCCTCTGCGGCGTTCCGCCCGAGGAGGCCCTGGCCGTGGAGGACTCGCTCACGGGCATGGAATCGGCCCGCCGGGCGGGCCTCCGCGTCATCGGTCTCGGCGCCGTCCCGCCGGGTCCGGAGGCCGAGCAGGCCGATCTGTGGGTCACGAGCCTCGCCGACCGCGAGCTGGTGAAGTGGGCCCGTAGCCGGATCGGCGCGTAGGGCTGGTCCGCGTCCCCTATGCCACCCGGGTCGCTCCGGCGAAGGGCATTTCGTCGACCGGCGCGATGCGCACCGGGGCCCCCGGGCGAGGGGCGTGGATCATCCGGCCGTTGCCGATGTAGAGGCCGACATGGCTGACGCCCGAGAAGAAGAACACCAGGTCACCGGGGGCGAGTTCGGACCTGGTGACGTGCTGCCCGGCGTTGATCTGGGTGTACGTGGTCCGGGGGAGCGAGACGCCCGCGGACCGCCAGGCGGCCTGGGTGAGGCCGGAGCAGTCGAACGAGGAGGGGCCGGTGGCGCCCCAGACGTACGGCTTGCCGAGGGCCCCGTACGCGAAGGCGACGGCTGCCGCGGCGCGGGCGTTCGGTGCCCGGTCCGAGCCGCGCGCGGAGCTGCGGTCGGCGTGGCCCGCGCCGCGGCCGCCGTCCGAGGCGTTGTACGCGGCGCGCTGGGCGGGGGAGAGGCGGGCCAGCAGTGTGCGGGCCTCTGACAGCTTGGCGCGGACCGTCGCCCGGTGCTTCTTCAGGTCGGCCTGGCGGGCGGTGAGCTCGGCCAGCTGTCCCGCCGCCTCCGACCGCAGCTGGGCCACGTCCGCGACCTGGCGCTGCACGGTGCGCACCTCGTCGGCCCGGCCGGCCGCGGCCCGTTCCACGTAGGAGGCGCGCTCCAGGTACTGGTCGGGGTCCGAGGAGAGCGCCAGCCGGAGGGACGGGTCGAGACCGCCGGAACGGTACTGCGCCGCCGCGTACGCGCCCAGCGCGTCGCGCGAGGCGTTGAGCCGCTCGGTCTTGCGGGCGGCCTCGTCGCGCATCGTGTCGATGGACTCGGCGGCGGCGGCCGCCTTCACCTTCGCGCCGTTGTACTGCTCGGTGGCGACCTCCGCCTCCCGGTACAGCCGGTCCACCTCGGCCTTGACCCGGGCGGGGGTGGGCGTCGGGTCGGCGTGCGCGGATCCCGGCAGCGCGGCAGCGGTCGCGGCCCCGGCGAGGGCGAGGGTCGCTGCGGTGCGGGCAGCAGAGCCGTTGTACGGGCGCTGCTTGGGTTTCCGGTGCGCGGCCACGAGGGCGGGGGTCCTTCCTGTCGACTGCCCGTCGGGGCCTACCGGCGGGCCCGCCCGGTCCGGCGGCGGGTCACCAACAGGGGGAGCGGCCCGCCGCCGGATCTCTCGGCGGGGCGACCGGACGGTGCCGTCCGGGTGCGGAGCGGCGGTGATCCGGTCACCTGGGTAGGGACGCTAAACCCGGGGCACGGGCAGGAGTCGTAATGACGCCTATTGCCCGAATTTTGACCAGTGTTGTCGCTGGATGACTGGAAAAATTGCACCAGAGTCAGGCAATTGGTGCATTCATCAGTCAAGCGTCCAGTAAGCCTCACCTGGCCGCGGGAGGCTGATATGGCCAGGGCTAAGGTGCGGAACCATGCGTGTACTCATCGATGTCTTCGTCGCCCTGCACATCATCGGAATCGCCGCCCTGCTGGGTGGCTTCCTCACCCAGATGAAGGCGATGGGGGCGGGGACGGCGCGCTTCGTGCCGGGGATGCTGCACGGCGCGCTGACCATGCTGGTCACCGGTATCGCCCTGGTCGGGCTCGACCAGGCCGACGACCACCCCGTGAACAACGTCAAGATAGGCATCAAGCTGCTGATCCTGGTCGTCGTCCTCGGGCTCGTCTACGTCAAGCGGGACGAGGAGAAGGTCGAGAAGGGCCTCTTCGCGGCGGTGGGCGGACTGACGGTCGTCAACATCTTCATCGCCACGCTCTGGACCTGACCCGACCTGGCCCGGCCTGGGCCGACCGGCCGGGCAACGGCCGGCGGGTGGCCGCCGCCGCGGGGCCACCCGCCGTACCGCAACGCCCCTAGCCGGGCCGCACGCTCCCGTAGATCGGCATGTAGTAGATCGATTCCTCGCGCACGTTCGCCCCCGGCTTCGGCGCGTGGATCATCATGCCGTCGCCCTTGTAGATGCCGACGTGGCTGATGTCGTCGTAGAAGAAGACCAGGTCCCCCGGCTGCAGATCCGCCGTCGCGATCCGGGTCCCGACGTTCACCTGGTCCCAGGTGGTCCGCGGAATGCTGACGCCCGCCGCCCTCCAGGCCGCCTGGGTGAGCCCCGAGCAGTCGTACGAGGACGGGCCGGTCGCCCCCCAGACGTACGGCTTGCCGATCTGGGCCCTGGCGAACGCGAGGACCTTCCCGGCCTTCGTCGTCGCGCTGCTGTCCGAGCCGCCGGAACCCGTCCCGGTGCCCGAGCCGCTCCCGGTGCCCGTGCCGGTCCCGCCCCCGGCCTCCTTGGCCTTGCGGTCGGCCTCCGCCTTCGCGGCGGCCTGCTTCGTCGCCAGCTCCGCCGCCTTGCGCCTGGCCTCGTCCTTCTTCTTCTGCTCCAGCTCGGCGAGGCGCGCCTTCTCCTCCGCGGTCAGCTTCGACAGCAGCGTGCGGGCCTCGGCCAGCTTGTCCTGGACGTTCTGCTTGCTGGTGCGCAGCCGGGTCTGGGACGTGGTGAGCGTCTCCAGGCTCGTCACCGCCTCGGCACGCTTCCTGGACGCCTCGGCCTGCTTCGTACGGAAGTCCGTGACGGCCTGCTGCTGGTTCGTGGCCATCCGGTTCATCAGGTGGGTCTGGTCGAAGAACGACTGCGGGTCGTTCGCCAGGAAGAAGGTGGCGGTCGGCGCGAGCGCCCCGTCGCGGTACTGGGCCGCGGCGTAGTTCCCGAGCGTCCGGCGGGCGTCGTTCAGCTTGTCGGCGCGCTGGGCGATGTCGTCCAGCAGCGTGTCCACCTCGGTGCGCTGCTTGGCGGACGCCTCTTTCGCCTGGTCGTAGTGCTGGGTCGCGGTACCCGCCTGCCGGTAGAGGTCGTCGACCTTCTTCTGCACGTCCTCGATGCTGGGCTTCGGGGCCGGGGCCGCCAGCGCGCTCTGCGTGGACAGCAGGGTCACCGAGGCGAGTGCGACCGTCGTGAATCCGATGGCCGGGGTGGTGCTGCGCACCCGGGGGCGCGGTTTGCGATGCGACGCCAAGGCCGGCATCTCCTTCCGTGGACCGCCTACCGGGTTAGCTGTCGGGTTCGGGCGGAACGGAAGGCTGCCCTACGGTCCTGGTGGGGCATTTCGGACCGATTCACCCCGGTGCTGCGTGTGGGTCCCCGGTTCCGGACTCCGTACGGGCAGCCCGGATTCGGCGTGGACGTCCGCTCGGCGTGGATCGCCTCTGGGGGTACGGGCCGCCCGAACGTGCACGCTAGCCAATTCATGGTGCCGCTGTGAAGGTTGATGTTCGAAATGCCCGATACATTTTCGTGACCTTGCCGAAGTGGACGCGGTGCGGGCAGGTCAGGCACGGGAACCGGCCACGCAGCGTGGGTCCGGCATCGCTCAGGGTGGCCGCGCGGAGGTGTGCGGTTCGCCATGTGAGCCCGGGGTGTCAGTAGGGCCGCCTAGACTCGGACAGCGATGAGCAGCCTCTTTGACGACAGTTTCCTGGCCGGCCTCCAGCACACGGAGGAAGGGCCCCCGCCGCCCCCCGAGGACTCCGCACCCGAAGCGGTGCCGGAGGACCTCTTCGGGGGCGTGTTCGACGGGCCCCCGCCGCCCCGCGACGCGTACTACCGCGACGGGGCCCACCGCCCGGTGATCGACGCCGCCGCGCTGCTCGACGGGCTGAACACCGAACAGCGCGCCGCCGTCGTGCACGCGGGATCCCCGCTGCTCATCGTCGCCGGGGCCGGCTCGGGCAAGACCCGGGTGCTGACCCACCGCATCGCCCACCTGCTCGCCGAGCGGGGGGTGCACCCCGGCCAGATCCTGGCGATCACCTTCACCAACAAGGCCGCCGGCGAGATGAAGGAGCGCGTCGAGCAGCTCGTCGGCCCCCGCGCCAACGCCATGTGGGTCATGACCTTCCACAGCGCGTGCGTCCGGATCCTGCGCCGCGAGTCGAAGAAGCTCGGCTTCACGTCCTCGTTCTCGATCTACGACGCCGCGGACTCCAAGCGGCTGATGGCCCTGGTCTGCCGTGATCTCGACCTCGACCCGAAGCGCTTCCCGCCGAAGTCGTTCACGGCGAAGGTGTCGAACCTCAAGAACGAGCTGATCGACGAGGAGACCTTCGCCGGCCAGGCCGCGGACGGTTTCGAGAAGACGCTCGCCCAGGCCTACGCGATGTACCAGTCCCGGCTGCGCGAGGCCAACGCGCTGGACTTCGACGACATCATCATGACGACGGTCCACCTGCTCCAGGCCTTCCCCGACGTCGCGGAGCACTACCGCCGCCGGTTCCGGCACGTCCTGGTCGACGAGTACCAGGACACCAACCACGCCCAGTACACGCTCGTACGGGAACTGGTCGGCCCGGCCGGTGCCGCCGACGCCCCCGGCGAGCTGTGCGTCGTCGGTGACGCGGACCAGTCGATCTACGCCTTCCGCGGCGCCACGATCCGCAACATCCTCCAGTTCGAGGAGGACTACCCGGACGCGACCACGATCCTGCTGGAACAGAACTACCGCTCCACCCAGACGATCCTGTCCGCCGCCAACGCCGTCATCGAGCGCAACGAGAGCCGCCGCCCGAAGAACCTCTGGACCAACGCCGGCTCCGGCGCCCGGATCACCGGCTACGTCGCGGACACCGAGCACGACGAGGCGCAGTTCGTCGCCGACGAGATCGACCGGCTGACCGACGCGGGCGACGCCAAGGCAGGCGACGTCGCGATCTTCTACCGGACGAACGCGCAGTCCCGTGTCTTCGAGGAGATCTTCATCCGGGTCGGCCTCCCGTACAAGGTCGTCGGCGGTGTGCGCTTCTACGAGCGCAAGGAGGTCCGGGACGTCCTGGCCTACCTCCGGGTCCTCTCCAACCCCGAGGACACGGTCCCGCTGCGCCGCATCCTGAACGTGCCCAAGCGCGGCATCGGCGACCGGGCCGAGGCGATGATCGACGCCCTGTCCCTGCGCGAGAAGATCACCTTCCCGCAGGCGCTGCGCCGCGTCGACGAGGCGTACGGCATGGCCGCGCGCTCCGCCAACGCCGTCAAGCGGTTCAACACGCTGATGGAGGAGCTGCGCACGATCGTCGAGTCGGGCGCGGGGCCCGCGGTGGTGCTGGAGGCGGTCATGGAGCGGACCGGCTACCTCGCCGAGCTCCAGGCCTCGACCGACCCGCAGGACGAGACCCGGATCGAGAACCTCCAGGAGCTCGCCGCCGTCGCGCTCGAATTCGAGCAGGACCGCGGCGAGGAGGAGGGCACGGGCACCCTCTCCGAGTTCCTGGAGCGGGTCGCGCTCGTCGCGGACTCCGACCAGATCCCCGACGAGGACACCGACGGCTCCGGAGTCGTCACGCTGATGACGCTGCACACGGCGAAGGGCCTCGAATTCCCGGTGGTCTTCCTGACCGGCATGGAGGACGGCGTCTTCCCGCACATGCGGGCGCTGGGCCAGGTCAAGGAGCTGGAGGAGGAGCGCCGGCTCGCCTATGTCGGCATCACCCGCGCCCGCGAGCGGCTCTATCTGACCCGGGCGGCGATGCGCAGCGCCTGGGGCCAGCCCTCGTACAACCCGCCCTCGCGGTTCCTGGAGGAGATCCCGGAACAGCACCTGGAGTGGAAGCGGAAGGGCCCGATGGGGGCTCCGGCGGGACCGATGTCGGGCATCACCTCGTCGCTGTCCGCGTCCCGCTCGCGCTCCGGGCCCTCGGGCTTCGCGACCCGGCGGACCTCGGACAAGCCGACGATCACGCTGGTGGTCGGCGACCGGGTCACCCACGACCAGTTCGGTCTGGGCACGGTGACGGCCGTCGAGGGCCTCGGCGACCAGGCGAAGGCCACGGTCGACTTCGGCGACGAGCGGCCGAAGAAGCTGCTGCTGCGGTACGCGCCGGTCCAGAAGCTGTAGCGCCCGTCCGGTCGGGCGGACGGTTGCCGTCCGCCCGACCGGGGCGGCTCAGGTCGGGTCGACGTTGTGGCTGCGGAGCCAGGGCAGCGGGTCGATGGCCGCGCCGCCGCCGGGCCGCACCTCGAAGTGCATGTGCGGGCCGGTCGAGTTGCCGGAGCTCCCCGAGTACGCGATGACGTCACCGGCCTTGACCGGGCCCGAGCGGATCCGGGTGCTGCTGAGGTGGCAGTACCAGGTCTCGGTGCCGTCGGCCATCGTGACGATGGCCATGTTCCCGTACGCGGTGTTGTACTGCGTGTGAACGGTGCCGTCGGTCGCGGCCATCACCGGGGTGCCGTACTGGACGGGGAAGTCGATGCCCGTGTGCACGGACATCCAGTTGACGCCCGCCTGGCCGAAGTACGCGCTGAGACCGTGCTCCTTGACCGGAATGACGTACTTGGGGCGCAGGGCCTCCTTGCGGGCGGCCTCCTCGATGCGCTTCTTCTTCTCGGCGGCCTGCCGCTCCTTCAGGTCGATGCGCTCCTGGGTGCGGCTGGCGCGGTCGGCGAAGTTCTCCGCGTCGGCGCTGAGGTTGGCCAGCTGGGTGTCCAGCTTGTTGTTCGCGGCGACCGGCTTGACCGTGCCGGGGTCGGCGGCCGCCATCGTCGTCGTGTCGTCCTTCTTCTCCTCGCCGCCGCCCATGCCGCCCACGGAGGCGGCGGCGATACCGGCCACGCTCATCACACAGGCGGAGGGAACGGCGACGGTGAGGAGGGCGGAACGCCTCGCGGGCGAACGCCTGCGGCTGCGGCTGCCGCCACCGCGGGAGACCGGACGGCTCGCGGGGCGAGGGGAGTCGGCAGGGGCCGGGGACGGAGACGGGTCCGGTTCCGGGGGGTGGTCTTCGTGCGCCTCGTACGTCTCGTATGCGTCGTGCGCTTCGGACGGCTCGGGAGTCTCGTACGTCTCTTGCGTTTCGTACGGCTCGTGTATGTCGTGCGTCTCGTACGGCTCGTGCGTTTCGTACGGATGCTGCGCTGTCTGTTCGGGCTCGTGCGATGCCGTCACATCTTGCGGCGATTGATGTCCGTGCTCGGGCGTGGCGCCGGTGTTCCAGGCGGTGGCGTCGTATGCGCCGGAGTCGTAACCCGCCGTGTCGGTGCTTGACCACTGGCCGTTCGCGTACCAACCGGAGGTGTCCCACTGGCCGGACGAGTCCGCGGCGCCGCCCTGCGCCGGGATGTTCGCGCCGTAGGCGTCGGGCGCTGTCCAGGTGGTGGTGGTGGTGTCGTACTGCTGCGGGGCCGCGTCGTACTGCGGGGCCGCAGCGTACGGGGAGTACTGCTGAGGTTGGGGGGTGTAGGCCGCGTACGCGGCGGCGTGGTCGTACGCGGCGGTCCGGTGCGCGCCGGTGTCCCACTGGGTGGTGTCGTACTGGCCGCTGTAACCGGCCTGCCCGCTGTCGTACGGGGTGGTGTAACCGGGCGTGGTGTCGTACGAACCGTCGTAGTCGTCGGGGAGGGAGCCGAAGAGCGGGTCGTTGTCGAAACCGCCCGTGGAGTGGCTGTCGTATCCGACGTACCCGGCGTGGGGGTGCTGGTCGTTCACCAACTTCTCTCTCGCCTCGGCAGCAGGACCTGTGTCCGGGGTCCGTGGGGGGACTCCGGAGGGGAAAGCAGTGGCCGCGACTGTACCCGGCGGTATGCGACGCCGACAATCTTCCACGGCTGGTGAGCGCTCAGGAATCGGGCAATCGGCCGTCTTTCGACGGACCACTCACACAGCCTTGGCTCTATGTTCGAAACTCGTTCTATTTCGGGACGGAAAAGGTCGTTGGCCGGACCGGCCGGACGGGGCGCGGCCTCCGGAATCCGGCGGGCTCAGGCCACTGACGCGGCACCACTGGCCCCCCGGGCCGTCTCGTGCGCGTCGAGCGCCTGGCGGATCCGGGCGGCCACGGCCGGGTGCACGGGCAGCGCGAGATGGCCGATCCCGCTGACGCGCACGTTCGTCACGTCGAGGTCGGTGTGGTCGATGCGGGCCGCCTCGGCGGGGACGATCACCTGGTCCAGCTCGCTCCAGAAGCTGACGAACCGGGTGCGGCAGCCGGGCGCGGGCAGCCGCAGCTCCTCGATCGGGGCCGATCCGCTGCGCATCTGGCGCACGATCGGGTGAGCACTGGCCAGCGGGGCGACAGCGGTGCCGGCGTGCGGTGTGCCGAGCGTGACCAGGGTGCGGACCCGCCGGTCACCGCCGAGTCGCTGTACGTAGTAGCGCGCTATCAGGCCGCCCAGGCTGTGCCCGACGATGTCGACCTCGCCGTGTTCGGTGCGGGCGCAGATCTCCTCGATGTGGCGGCCGAGCAGCTCGGCGGCTGTGCGGATGTCGCAGGTCAGCGGGGAGTAGTTGAGCGACTCCAGATGACGCCAGCCGTGCCGGGCGAGAGAGCGGCGCAGCAGGACGAAGACGGAGCGGTTGTCGATGAATCCGTGCAGGAGCACGACCGGCGGCCGGTCCGTGTGCGCGGTGTTGCCGGCGGTTCCTGCGCTCCCAGGGTTCTTGGCGTTCCTGGCGTTCCTGGTGGTTCCTGTGGGCAGGGCGGTGGTCCCGGACGGTGCGGGGATCCGGCCGTCCGCCGGGCGTGCCGGGGTGCGCCGCTCGCCCGCGATGCCGGTGGGGTAGAGCAGCGCGTGTCCGGCGAGCACCACGAGTTCCAGTGCGGTCGCTCTCAGCAGTGCGGACGACAGCCAGGCGTTGCGCGGACAGGGCTGACGCAGAAGTAGAGGAAGAAAGGGCAGGGCCTTCATGGTCGACCTCCTGCTCCGGCACCCGGGGAGAGGCGGCTCCTGCCCCGTATGCCCTCATGGGGTGCCGTATCGGAGGTCCGGGCGGCAGTTTCACCGTCCGGGACCCGCCGCCCGCCGTGCCTTCCGGATCACCTTCGGTGACCGGCCGGCGGGCGGTCGGTGAGCCGTACCACCGTGCCGTGCGGCTGACGGCGCGGTGGTACGACGACCTTGTGCGGCTCCCCCGGCGGCCTGCCCCGCACGGCAGGTGTGCCGCGTGCTGCGGGAGACGGCGCCCAGTGAACATGTCCCACGTGTGATTTCCCCCTCCCCGCCCACCGCGAAACAGCGGCTTGCGGGATGCTGTGGATAACGTTCGTTCACATCCCCGGCTCTTCAGGGACGGGAGACGCATGTGGAGGCAGTGATGGGTGTGACCGGTCCGATCCGAGTGGTGGTGGCCAAGCCGGGCCTCGACGGCCATGACCGCGGGGCCAAGGTGATCGCGCGGGCACTGCGCGACGCCGGCATGGAAGTCATTTACACCGGGCTCCACCAGACGCCCGAGCAGATCGTGGACACCGCGATCCAGGAGGATGCCGACGCGATCGGCCTCTCGATCCTCTCCGGCGCGCACAACACGCTCTTCGCGAAGGTGATCGCCCTGTTGAAGGAGCGCGAGGCGGAGGACATCAAGGTCTTCGGCGGCGGCATCATCCCGGAGGCGGACATCGCACCGCTCAAGGAGCAGGGAGTCGCGGAGATCTTCACCCCGGGCGCGACGACGGTCGAGATCGTCGCCTGGGTCAACGCGAACGTCCGCCAGCCGGCGGAAGCCTGATCCCGCGTTGTCCGTTTCTCCGTCTGTCCGTCTCACCTGCATTCACCGGGCCGGTGTCAGTTCGGCGTCCATCGCCGCGCGGAGCCGCAGGGTGGAGACCAGCCGCTGGAACGCCTCCGACCAGTAGCCGTTCGCGCCGGGGGAGGCGTCCGCCGGCTCGTCGGGAGTCGTGGTGAGGACTTCCAGGCGGTCCGCCTCCGCCGGATTCAGGCAGCGCTCCGCGAGGCCCATCACTCCGCTGAAGCTCCACGGATAGCTGCCGGCGTCCCGGGCGATGTCGAGGGCGTCGACGACGGAGCGGCCGAGCGGCTCCGCCCAGGGGGTCGGGCAGACCCCCAGCAGCTGGAACGCCTCCGACAGGCCGTGCGCGGCGATGAACTCGGCGACCCAGCCGGCCCGTTCGGCGGCGGGCAGCACGATCAGCAGCTTCGACCGTTCGGCGAGCGACGCCGTACCGGGGCCGTTCGACGGGGGTGTCGAGGGGGAGCCGAGCAGCGCCCGCGCCCACTCCGGGTCCCGCTGCCGGACGGCGGCCCGGCACCAAGCCGCGTGGAGTTCCTCGCTCCAGCCGTCGGCCACGGGGAGCGCGACGATCTCCCGCGCCTCGCGGCCGCCGAACCGCGCCGGCCAGATCGCGAGCGGGGACGACTCCACCAGCTGGCCGAGCCACCACGACCGTTCGCCCCGCCCGGACGGCGGGAGCGCCACCACACCGTCGCGCTCCATCGCCGCGTCGCATTCGTGCGGCGCCTCCACGGCCACGGACGGTCCGCTGCCGGTGAGACCGGGGCTCACGCAGGACAGGGCGCGGTCCGCCATCCGGCGGGCGAGCGCCGATTCGGGAAGTGCGGAGAGCAGCTCGGCGGCCGTCGCACGGACATTGCGGCTGCGGTCGGCGAGGGCCTGCTCCAGGAAGGCCTCGTCGGCGCCGCAGAGCCCGGTGCGCAGGGAGTCGACGAACATCAACCGGTCCTCGGCCCGCTCGGTGGCCCAGGTGGTGGCGAGCAGCGCGAGAGCGGCGCCCGCCTCGTGCGCGCGTACCGCGGTGAGCAGGGCGACCCGTTCGGCGAACAGGCCTTCCTCCCACAGCCGGCGGACCGCTTCCGGGTCGGTCACGTCCGGCAGCAGTGAGGTGCCGGACGAGCCGCGCAGCGCGAACTTCCACTCGGGGTTCAGCCCGGCCAGCCAGAGTCCGCGCGGCCCGGCGAACGCCAGGGCCTGCGGCCGCAGATCGGTCCGCGCGCGGGCCGCGTCGAGCAGGGCGGGCAGGGCCGCGTCCGGTGCCCGGTAGCCGTGCAGATTGGCGGTGGCCAGCCACTGCGGAATCAGTTCCGTCAGATCGGGAGCCGTGCCGCGTCTGCCGCCCGAACCGCTCGGTGCCGCCCGGTCCGCGAGCAGCCGCTCCAGCCGGCTCCGGGCAGCCGCGGGCAGGGGCGGCCGAGGGTCGGCGGGTGCGGGATCGGGCCGGGGAGCCGCAGGAGCGGGCAGCAGACCGGCCCGGCGCCGCACGGTGTGCAGGGCGGCCGCGTTCAGCAGCGCGGCCGCGGCGCCGTCCGGACCGGCAGGGGCCGGGACCCCGTCCGGGACCCCGCCCGGCTCGCCGGCCGGACCGGTGCCGGTGCCGGATGCCGTCGCGAGCGGGCGGCGGTCCGTGCCGAGCAGCGCCGAGGTGACGAGCTCCTCCCACGGCGTCGCGGTGAGCAGGCCGGCGGCGGGGACGGGCGTGGCGGTCGTGGTGGTCGCGGTGGTCGTGGTGGGCGTGACGGGTGTGGTGGTACGGGGCATCGCTCCTCCTCCAGGAGTCAGATGAGCGGCACGGTCTCGGCGTTGGCCGGCAGGGTGTGCGGATCGGCCGCTGTCGCGTCGTCGCCCTCGCGCGCGGCCGGCCAGGCCGCGAGCGGATCGAAGCCGCGGTGGCCGCACTCCCCGAAGACGGTGAGCGGGCCGCCGCCGGAGACCGCGACGAGCTTCCACAGCGCGGGCCGGGACAGCGCGGACGGGGCGACGGGCAGGGCCGAGTCCCCGTCCGCGTCAGCCAGTTGCCAGCCGCCCTCGGACGGCACGGGTATGACGTCGCGCAGCGTCACCGGCCAGGAGTCCAGCCAGGGGTCCTCGCCCAGGGCCCGCCCGTAGGCGGCGATGGCCCCGGCGACCGTGACACCCGGCGGCGGGCCGGCCGGCACCGGCGCCCCGAACTGCGGTCCGAACTGCGCCCCGAACTGCGGTCCGGGCTCGGCCCGTAGCTGTCCCGAGCCCCGACAGGGCGTGAGCTCGGCATCCAGCGTGGCGCCCACCGGCAGGGCATGAGCGGGGGAGCGGCCAGCGGCACCGAAGGACAGCAGCAGCGCCGTCCGGCCCGACTCCCTCCCGTACAGCCAGATGCGGCGAGCGACGATCTTGCCCTCGGGGGTGTCGTACTGGGCGAGGACCAGCCAGTGGTCACGGACCGGCACGTCCTCGGTGGTGACCGGCAGCCCGACCCGGGTACGGACCGTGGCGGCCAGCGCCGGCGGCAGCCGGTCGATGCCCAGCCAGCCCGTGTCCAGCAGATGCAGCAGCGCGCACTCCTCCAGCAGCCGCACCGGCCAGCCCGGCCCGGACGCCGGGATCGCGCCCAACTCCCGTACCCGACCCGCCAGACCGGGCGCCTGGGCGTCGACCATGCGGGCCGCCGTCTCCTCCCACAGCCCGTATCCCGACTGCTCGGCCGCGGCCAGACCGCCGCGCACCAGATCGGCCAGGCGCCGTTCCAACTCCGCTACCCCGCCGCCGATCCGCCCCGCCCGGCGCTCGGCCCGCCGCAGGGCGGCCGCAGGATCGGCGGGACCGGACGCAGGGCCCTCGGCCCCCTCCGACCGCTCCCTCACCTCCGCGGCCTCCGCCCGCCGGCGCCGGCCCTCCAGCCACTCACCGGCCCAGTCCGGCGGATCGGCCGCGGGCAGGGCCCCCTCGTCGGACGCCCGGAGCAGCAACAGGCCCAGCGCGTGCTTGCAGGGGAACTTCCGGCTGGGGCAACTGCACTTGTACGCGGGACCGGTGGTGTCGACCACCGTGCGGTACGGCTTGCTCCCGCTCCCCCTGCACAGCCCCCACACCGCACCCGGCCCGTCCCACCCGGTGTCCGACCACGGCCCGGCAGAACCGAGCTTGTTCCCCGCCTTGCGTGAAGCGTCGTCAGGAGCCAGGGCCAGGACCTGCTCCACCGTCCAGCGCACCGCCGGAGCGGCGGCGCTCAAGGGTTCTCCCCCGTCAGTCAGCAGCATGGATACGACGGTAGGCCGCACCACTGACAACTGCTCCGACCTGCGGGAACGCCGATTGTCAGTGCCATGGTGCACCGTGGGAACCACATCGGGACGACCGATCTGGAGGGGGATCCATGACCGTGTCAGAAACCACCACAGCCGTGGGCGCCGAGGCGCTGCGCCCGCACGCCGAGGACGCCTTCGCCGACGAGCTGAAGGCGCTCGCGGCCGCTGACGACCGCCCGCGGCCCGCCCGTTGGCGGCTGTCGCCCTGGGCCGTCGCCACGTACCTGCTCGGTGGCACCCTGTCCGACGGCACGGTGATCACACCCAAGTACGTGGGCCCGCGCCGCCTCGTGGAGGTCGCCGTCACCACGCTCGCCACCGACCGGGCGCTGCTGCTCCTCGGCGTGCCCGGCACCGCCAAGACCTGGGTGTCCGAGCACCTCGCGGCCGCCGTCAGCGGAGACTCGACGCTCCTCGTCCAGGGCACGGCGGGCACACCTGAGGAGGCGGTCCGCTACGGGTGGAACTACGCGGAGCTGCTCGCGCACGGCCCCAGCCGCGCCGCGCTGGTGCCCAGCCCGCTGATGCGCGCCATGTCCGAGGGCATGACCGCGCGGATCGAGGAGCTCACCCGCATGCCCGCGGATGTGCAGGACTCACTGATCACCATCCTGTCCGAGAAGACGCTGCCGCTGCCCGAGCTGGGCCAGGAGGTCCAGGCGGTCCGCGGCTTCAACGTCATCGCCACGGCCAACGACCGCGACCGCGGGGTCAACGAGCTCTCCAGCGCCCTGCGCCGCCGGTTCAACACGGTGGTCCTGCCGCTGCCCGCTACCCCGGAGGCGGAGGTCGACATCGTCTCCCGGCGCGTCGACCAGGTCGGCCGCTCGCTCGACCTGCCGCCCGCGCCCGACGGCCTCGCGGAGATCCGCCGCGTGGTCACCGTCTTCCGTGAACTGCGGGACGGAGTCACCACCGACGGCCGCACCAAGCTCAAGTCGCCCTCGGGGACGCTGTCCACGGCCGAGGCCATCTCCGTCGTCACCAACGGTCTGGCACTCGCCGCCCACTTCGGCGACGGGGTGCTGCGCGCGGGGGACGTTGCGGCCGGCATCCTCGGCGCGGTCGTCCGGGACCCGGCCGCCGACCGAGTGGTCTGGCAGGAGTACCTGGAGACCGTGGTGCGCGAGCGGGACGGCTGGAAGGACTTCTACCGCGCCTGCCGTGAGGCCTCCGCATGACCGGCGTCCCGGGCCCCGGCGGGCCGCTGCTGCTGGGGGTGCGGCACCACGGCCCCGGCTCGGCCCGCGCCGTCGGCGCCGCACTGGAGGCCACCCGTCCGCGGGCGGTGCTCATCGAGGGCCCGCCCGAGGGCGACGCGCTGCTGCCGCTCGCCGCCGACGAGCAGATGCGGCCGCCCGTCGCCCTGCTCGCCCACGCGGTGGGTGACCCCGGACGGGCCGCGTTCTGGCCGCTCGCCGAGTTCTCGCCCGAGTGGGTCGCGATCCGCTGGGCCCTCGCGCACGGCGTCCCGGTCCGCTTCATCGACCTGCCGGCCGCCCACTCGCTGGCCATGGCGGAGGAAGAGGAGCGCCGGGACCCGGCGGAACAGGCCGGGGAGGCGGACCCCCCGCCCGCCCCGGTCGACCCCATCGGGGTCCTGGCCGAGGCCGCGGGCTACGACGACCCCGAGCGCTGGTGGGAGGACGTCGTCGAACACCGCGCCCACGACGGCGGCCCCGGCGACCCGTTGGCGGCCTTCGCCGCGCTGGGCGAGGCGATGACCGCGTTGCGCGAGGTGTACGGGGACGGCGGCCACCCCAGGGACGCGGTCCGCGAGGCGTACATGCGGATCCAGGTGCGGACGGCGCGCAAGGAGTTCGGCGACGACTTCGCCGTCGTCTGCGGTGCCTGGCACGTGCCCGCGCTCCGAGCGAGGACCACACTCGCCGCCGACCGGGCCCTCCTCAAGGGCCTGCCCAAGGTCAAGGCCGAGCTGACCTGGGTGCCCTGGACCCACCACCGGCTCGCCCGGCACAGCGGATACGGGGCGGGGATCGACTCACCCGGCTGGTACGCGCACCTCTTCGCCTCCCCGGACCGCCCGGTCGAACGCTGGATGACGAAGGTCGCCGGACTCCTGCGCGACGAGGACCGGTTCGTCTCCTCTGCCCATGTCATCGAGGCCGTCCGGCTCGCCGCGACCCTCGCCGCCATGCGCGGCCGGCCACTCGCCGGCCTGAGCGAGGCGACCGACGCCGTCCGGGCCGTGATGTGCGACGGCTCCGACGTACCGCTGGCCCTCGTCCGGGACCGGCTGATCGTCGGCGGGACACTCGGAGAGGTGCCGGACACCGCCCCCGCCGTGCCGCTCCAGCGCGACCTCACCCGCCGGCAGCGCACCCTGCGGCTCAAACCGGAGGCGTCGGAACGGGACATGGAGCTCGACCTCCGCAAGGACACCGACGCCGCCCGCAGCCGGCTGCTGCACCGGCTGCGGATCCTCGGCGTCGGCTGGGGCGAACCCGCGGCGGGCCGGGGGAGCACCGGCACCTTCCGGGAGAGCTGGCGGCTGCGCTGGGAGCCGGAGCTGTACGTACGCGTCGCGGAGGCGGGCGTATGGGGCACCACCGTGCTCTCCGCCGCGACCGCCCGCGCCGAGTCGGACGCCCTCGCGGCCACCACCCTCGCCGAGGTCACCTCCCTCGCGGAACGGTGTCTGCTGGCCGAACTGCCCGAGGCGCTGCCCGTCGTGATGCGGGTGCTCGCCGACCGCGCCGCCCTCGACACGGACGTCGGCCACCTCGCCGACGCCCTGCCGTCCCTGGCCCGGACGCTGCGCTACGGGGACGTCCGGTCCACGGACACCGCGGCGCTCGGTGAGGTCGCGGCCGGGCTCGCGGAGCGGATCTGCGTCGGACTGCCCCCCGCCTGCACCGGACTCGACGCCGACGGGGCCGCCGCACTGCGCCGCCGGGTCGACGGCGTCCACACCGCGATCGGCCTGCTCGCCGGCGCCGTACCGGCGAACGCGGACGGGCTGCGCGAACGCTGGAGGGCGGTGCTGCACAAGCTCGCCGCCCGGGACACCGTCGCAGGCGTCATCCGGGGCCGGGCCGCCCGGCTGCTGCTCGACGACGGCCACCTCGAACAGGACGACGCGGCCCGGCTGATGGGCCTGGCCCTGTCACCCGGCACACCGCCCGCCGACGCCGCCGCGTGGATCGAGGGCTTCGTCGGCGGGGCGGCCGGTGGCGGCATGCTCCTGGTCCACGACGAGAGGCTGCTCGCCCTGGTCGACTCCTGGCTGTCCGGGGTCTCCCCGGACACCTTCACCGACGTGCTGCCGCTGCTGCGCCGCACCTTCTCGGCGTACGAATCCGGCGTCCGGCGCACGCTGGGCGAGCTCGTCCGGCGCGGCCCGGCCGCCGGGAGAACGGCCGCGGGCGCGGGCGGGGTCCCGGGCGGCGGGGCGACGGCACCCGGATTCGGCCCCGTGCTGGACGGGCCGCGGGCGGACGCGGTGCTGCCGGTGCTGCGCCTGCTGCTGGGCCTGGACGCGGATGCCGATGCGGATGTGTCCGCGGACGCGTCCGCGGAGAGACACGACACCACCGAGGAACCGCTGGGGGCAACGGGATGACGACGGACAGGGCCGCCAACTCGGCGGGGACGGCAACGGTGACGGCGACGGAGAAGACGGCCGGGACGGACGAGACCCCTCGGGCGCATGGCGCGGACAGCGGTGAACGGCTGCGGCGCTGGCGCATGGTGCTGGGCGCGGACAGCGCGGAGAGCACGGGCTGCGCCCTCACCGGACGCGACGCCGCGATGGACGGCGCACTGACCGCGCTGTACGAGGGCGGGGGCAGACAGCCCGGCGGCCGGGGCGGCAGTGGGCGTTCGGCCGGACTGGGTGCCTCCGCGCCCTCCGTGGCCCGCTGGCTCGGGGACATCCGTACGTACTTCCCCAGCTCCGTCGTCCAGGTCATGCAGCGTGACGCCATCGACCGGCTCGGCCTCTCCGCGCTCCTGCTCGAACCGGAGATGCTGGAGGCAGTCGAGGCGGACGTCCATCTCGTCGGCACCCTGCTCTCGCTCAACAAGGTCATGCCGGAGACGACGAAGGAGACCGCGAGAGCCGTCGTCCGCAAGGTCGTCGAGAAGCTGGAGAGCCGGCTCACCACCCGCACCCGGGCGGCGCTCACGGGGGCGCTGGACCGCTCGGCGAAGGTCAGCCGGCCGCGGCACCACGACATCGACTGGAACCGGACCATCCGGGCCAACCTCAAGAACTATCTGACGCTCCCCGGCGAGGACGGGGCCGGCACGATCGTGCCGGAGCGGCTCATCGGCTACGGGCGCGCGGCGCAGTCCGTGAAGAAGGACGTCATCCTCTGCATCGACCAGTCCGGCTCGATGGCGGCCTCCGTGGTGTACGCCTCGGTCTTCGGCGCCGTACTCGCCTCCATGCGCGCCCTGCGGACCAGACTCGTCGTCTTCGACACGGCGGTCGTCGACCTCACCGACCAGCTCGACGACCCGGTGGACGTGCTCTTCGGCACCCAGCTCGGCGGCGGCACCGACATCAACCGCGCGCTCGCCTACTGCCAGTCCAGGATCACCCGCCCCGCGGACACCGTCGTCGTGCTCATCAGCGATCTGTACGAGGGCGGCATCCGCAACGAGATGCTGAAGCGGGTCGCCGCGATGAAGGCGTCCGGAGTGCAGTTCGTGACCCTGCTCGCCCTCTCCGACGAGGGCGCACCCGCCTACGACCGCGACCACGCGACGGCACTCGCCGCGCTCGGCGCCCCCGCCTTCGCCTGCACGCCGGACCTCTTTCCTGAGGTGATGGCCGCGGCGATCGAGAAGCGGCCACTGCCCGTGCCGGACAGGGAGGCCCAAGGGTGACGGGCCGCCGTGCCCGCGCCGATTTGTCCACTGCGGCCCGGCCACCAGCGCGGTCTGTGACCGTAATCACCGCCCAGGGGGGATCTGCGATTTAGGGTCCTGCGGGGCGCGGGGATAACCTGCGAGATGGACATGCCGCGTATTCGGTCACCGTGTGCGCCTTCCTAGTGACAGAGCAGTCACGTTGCCCCTCGCGGCACGCCCACGCAGAAAACCAACCGCGAGACCATTTGATAAGGGACGGACGCGCGTGGACCTGTTCGAGTACCAGGCGAGGGACCTCTTCGCCAAGCACGGTGTACCGGTGCTGGCCGGTGAAGTGATCGACACGCCTGAGGCAGCCCGCGAGGCGACCGAGCGGCTGGGCGGCAAGTCGGTCGTCAAGGCACAGGTGAAGGTCGGTGGCCGAGGCAAGGCCGGCGGCGTCAAGCTGGCCGCCAACCCCGACGAGGCGGTCGCTCGCGCGACCGACATTCTCGGCATGGACATCAAGGGCCACACGGTCCACAAGGTGATGATCGCCGAGCTGTCCCCGGAGATCGAGGCGGAGTACTACGTCTCGTACCTCCTCGACCGGACCAACCGCACCTTCCTGGCCATGGCCTCGGTGCAGGGCGGCATGGACATCGAGGAGGTCGCGGAGAAGTCTCCCGAGGCCCTCGCGAAGGTCCCGGTCAACGCTGTCGACGGGGTCGACATCGTCAAGGCCCGCGAGATCGTGGCCCAGGCGAAGTTCCCGGCCGACGTGGCCGAGGGTGTCGCCGAGGCCCTGGTGACCCTGTGGGACACCTTCGTCGCCGAGGACGCCCTCCTCGTCGAGGTCAACCCGCTGGTGAAGACCAAGGACGGGCGCATCCTGGCCCTGGACGGAAAGGTGTCTCTCGACGAGAACGCCGACTTCCGCCAGCCCGGCCACGAGGCGCTCGAGGACAAGGACGCGGCCAACCCGCTCGAGGCCGCCGCCAAGGCCAAGAACCTCAACTACGTCAAGCTCGACGGCGAGGTCGGCATCATCGGTAACGGTGCCGGTCTGGTCATGTCGACCCTGGACGTCGTCGCGTACGCCGGTGAGAACCACGGCAACGTGAAGCCCGCCAACTTCCTCGACATCGGTGGCGGCGCCTCCGCAGAGGTCATGGCGAACGGCCTCGAGATCATCCTCGGCGACCCGGACGTCAAGTCCGTGTTCGTCAACGTCTTCGGCGGCATCACCGCCTGCGACGAGGTCGCCAACGGCATCGTCCAGGCGCTCGAGCTGCTCAAGACCAAGGGCGAAGCGGTCACCAAGCCGCTCGTCGTGCGTCTCGACGGCAACAACGCGGAACTGGGTCGCAAGATCCTTTCCGACGCCAACCACCCGCTGGTCCAGCGCGTGGACACCATGGACGGCGCGGCCGACAAGGCCGCCGAGCTCGCCGCGGCTGCGAAGTAAGGAAGAGGGACTCAGACCACCATGGCTATCTTCCTCACCAAGGACAGCAAGGTCATCGTCCAGGGGATGACCGGCGCGACGGGCATGAAGCACACCAAGCTCATGCTCGCCGACGGCACCAACATCGTCGGCGGCGTGAACCCGCGCAAGGCCGGCACCTCCGTCGACTTCGACGGCAGCGAGATCCCGGTCTTCGGTTCCGTCAAGGAAGCGATGGAGAAGACCGGCGCGAACGTGTCCGTCCTCTTCGTGCCGCCGGCCTTCTCCAAGGCCGCCGTCGTCGAGGCGATCGACGCCGAGATCCCCCTCGCCGTCGTGATCACCGAGGGCATCGCCGTTCACGACTCGGCCGCCTTCTGGGCGTACGCCGGCGCGAAGGGCAACAAGACCCGGATCATCGGTCCGAACTGCCCCGGCCTGATCACCCCCGGCCAGTCGAACGCCGGCATCATCCCGGGCGACATCACCAAGCCCGGTCGCATCGGTCTCGTGTCGAAGTCGGGCACGCTGACCTACCAGATGATGTACGAGCTCCGTGACATCGGCTTCTCGTCCGCCGTCGGCATCGGTGGCGACCCGGTCATCGGTACGACGCACATCGACGCCCTCGCGGCGTTCGAGGCCGACCCCGAGACCGACCTCATCGTCATGATCGGTGAGATCGGCGGCGACGCCGAGGAGCGTGCGGCGGACTTCATCGCGAAGAACGTCACCAAGCCGGTCGTCGGTTACGTCGCGGGCTTCACCGCCCCCGAGGGCAAGACCATGGGCCACGCCGGCGCCATCGTCTCCGGTTCCTCCGGCACCGCGCAGGCGAAGAAGGAGGCCCTTGAGGCCGCCGGCGTCAAGGTCGGCAAGACGCCGACCGAGACCGCCAAGCTGGCGCGCGAGATCCTCGGCGCCTGACGCCTCACCGCGTCGGAGCACCACCGCAGGACCGCGTCACCACGAGCAGCGAAGCGGGCCCGTACCCCCGGCCGGGGGTACGGGCCCGCTTCGCTGCGCTCACGGCCCCGGGCTCAGCCCACTCCGGGAACCAGCCGGGCCGGACCGTGCACCAGCTCGCCGCCGAGCTTCTTCTGGAGCTTCCTGTCCTGCGGCGTGAGCTTCTGCGGACCGCCGAGCGGCGGCACCCCGCCGACCCTCTGCGCGGGCGACTGGGGCGTCTCGTACTTCCTCGGGGCGGTGGCCAGGGTGATCAGCGTCAGGCCGATCAGCAGCACGGTGAACGCGACAGCCGCCCGCGCCCACAGCTGCGCCTTGCGCTCGCTGCCCGTACGGATCAGCTCCGGGACCGGCAGCGAGGACGCGGGCTGGGCGAGGGCGAGCGCCCCGAGGTGCTCGCGCAGCAGCGCGGACTGCTCGCCCGGTGTCGACGGCGCGGCGAGCTCGGGCACCCTCTCGCCGACTGCCGCCCGCGCGGTCATCAGCCGCCCCGCCGCCGCCGGGGTGCTCGCCTCCGTCTCCGCCGCCGTCTCCGGAAGCCCCAGCCCGACCCCGTCGTGGAGCAGCAGCGTGCGACGGTACGAGGGCGGCAGGGCCAGTAGCGCGTCGAGCAGCGCACGGGGGCCGGGCGCCTCGGGCGGCGGATCGGGGTGCCGGTGTTCGCGGCGGAGCCGGTGCCACGGCGACATCGCGTGCTCGTGGGCGGCCGCCCGTACCCACCCCGCCGGGTCCCGGTCCACGGCGACCTCGGGCCAGCGCTGCCAGGCGAGGTCGAAGGCCTTGCGGACGGCCTCGCGGGAGAGACCGCGGCGGCCGGTGAGCAGATAGGTCTGGCGGAACAGCGCGGCGGCGGTGTGCCGGTACAGGGTGTCGAACGCCTCGGCGGGCGAGGGCCCGGCCTCAGCCCCGGTCTCTGTCCCGGCCTCGGCCCCGGTCTCTGTCCCGGCCTCAGCCCCGGTCTCTGTCCCGGCCTCGGCCTCGGCTCCGGCCTCGGTCTCTGAACCACTCTCACTGCCGCTGGAAGGGGCCGCGGAGACTGCCTCAGGGACCTCAGGGACCTCAGGGACCTCAGGGACCTCGGCAAGCTCAGGGACCTCAGCGACCTCAGGGGGCTCGGTGGGCTCAGACGCGTCAACAGCCACAGCCTCACTTTTGGCAGCCCCAGCCACAGCCCCAGCATCAGCCACAGCCCTGGCCCCGGCATCCTTCGACCACATGTCCGGGGTGGCCGGTTTGACGGCATCGGCGGGCGGCGTGGACGGAGTGTCATCACCCGCTCCGATGAGCCGGGCGTACGCCTCGCGCTTGCGTCCGCGCGGACTGGTGCGGCCCGTCTCCCAGGCCCGGACCGTGGCCCGGGTTACCCCCACGGCCGCCGCGACCTGCTCCTCACTCAGCGACTTCGCCTCCCGCAGCCTGCGACGCTCCTTGGGCGACGGGAGCGGGTAGGCGGCTGCCGTGCCGGTCGTGCTCTGTGTCATGAGGGCTCTCCGCCCGGCCTGCACGGGGTGAAAAAGTACATAAACGTATATTGAGCGACACAGCGGTCATTCGCCCGTTACATGGATTAAGCGCGTGTCGTTGGCAGCATTGCGGTGTGACCCAAGTGACCGAACGCAGCCCGTCGTTGTCGGCAGAGCACGGACGGCCCGCCGTACTGGCCTCCGCGCTGCTGCGCGGGGCGCTTGCCGCAGGGCTCGGACTGGGCTCTGTCGCCGCGCTCGTCATGGTGCTGTGGATCAGCTCCCCGGCCTCCGACAGCAGCCCCGGCGAGGCCGTCCACACGGCCGCCGGCCTGTGGCTGCTGGCCCATGGCACCGAACTGATCAGAACCGACACCCTGACCGGGGCCCCGGCCCCCGTCGGGCTCGTCCCGCTTCTGTTCGCCGCCATGCCGGTCTGGCTGGTGCACCGCGCGGCCAGGGATGTGCTGGAGCCCGAGGAGGGCCGCGGGGCCCCTTCGCCCGCAGCCGCGTTCGCCCTGGTGACGGGCGGATATCTGCTGGTCGGGGCGGTGGTCGCGCTCTACGTGCGGGGCGCCTCGCTGTCCGCGGAGCCGCTGTCCCTGCTGTTCCCCTCGGCCGTTGTGGTGGCGGGCGCCGCGGCGGCCGGGGTGTGGACGGCCTCCGGGCGCCCGCTCGGACCGCCGCCCTCCTGGGCGCCGGTACGGCTGCACGAGGCGATGGCACGCTCCAGGTTCGTCCGGCGGGCGGAGGTGGTGGGCCGGTCCGCGGCGGCCGGGGTGATGGTCCTGCTGGGCGGTGGTGCGCTCGTGGTCGCGGCGGCGCTGGTGTGGCACGCGGATCCGGTTCAGGACTCGTTCCTGCGGCTGTCCGGCGACTGGGCCGGGCGGTTCGCGGTGCTGTTCCTCGCGCTGCTGCTGGTGCCGAACGCGGCGGTGTGGGGCGCCGCGTACGGGCTCGGGCCGGGGTTCGCGCTCGGTACGGCGTCCACGGTCGCCCCGGTCGCCTTCGTGGGCCGCCCCGCGGTGCCGGACTTCCCGCTGCTGGCCGCGCTGCCGGCCGAGGGCGCGGGGACGCCGCTGAACTGGGCGACCGCGGCGGTCCCGGTCGCGGCGGCGCTGACGGTCGCCTGGTTCACCGTGCGACGGGCGGCGCCCGCCGACGGTGCGCGCGAGGACGCGTGGAGCCTGGGGGAGACCGCGTTCACCGCCGTGCTGGGGGCGCTGGGCTGCGGGATCGGCGCCGCGCTGCTGGCGGCGGCGGCCGGGGGGCGGCTCGGGAACCGGGCCCTGGCGGAGTTCGGCCCCGTGTGGTGGCTCACGGGGGCGGCGGCCCTCGCGTGGACGGTGGCCCTCGGTGTCCCGGTGGCGCTGGTGCTGCGGGCCTGGCGGCTGCGTGTACGTACCGCCTCCGAGGAGCCGACGGCCGAGCCGACGGCCGAGGCGACGACCGGAGCGAACACGGCGAACACGGCGGAAGCGACCACAGCGGAAGTGCCCACATCGATCACAGCGACCACAGCGACAACAGTGACCACAACGGCCGAAGTGACAGAAGAGGCGCAGGGGGCCCAGGCGACAGAAGAGGCGGCCGCGCCGACCGGACGCAGTTGGTGGGGCCGCCGAAAGGCGGACCCGGAACCGGACCCGGACCCGGACGGCGCGGAGGCCGGGGCAGCCCCCGTCCCCGGCCACGCTCCGGCAGCCATGCCCGCACAGGGACGCGGGCACGCGTCCCTGTCCGTATCTCCGTCCCCGTCCCTGTCCCCGTCCGCATCCCCGCCCGCACCCGCATCGGGCGCCTCCGCCGGGACCGGCGTCGGCGGCCTCGGCGAGCCGGGCGACGAGGACGGCGAGCTGTACGACTTCCTGCCGACCGGTTCCTGGCACGCGAGGGCGGCCGACGAACGGGTGGACCGGCCGGCGGATGCCGGACCGGTCCACCCGCCGGACGCTACTTCTTGACGCCGAAGAGGGGTTCCAGCGGCTTCGGCAGCAGATCGTTGCAGGACACCTGGCCCGACTTGGTGAGGGCGTCGTTCACGCAGGTGTAGTAGTCCCGGTAGACCAGCTGCACCGTGAACGACGTCGCGACGATCGCCAGAGCGATCAGCGCCGTCACCAGACCGCTGACCGCGGCCGTCGTCTGCTGCCGGCTGCCGCGCTGAGCGAACGCGGTGCCCGGCGTGCCCGGTGCCCCCGGCGCGGCTGCGGCCCCCGGTGCTGCTGCGGATCCCGCCGCGGGGGCCGGGTCGGCACCGCCACCGGTCCCGGCGGCTGCGCCCGAGGGCGATCCGGCCGACGTCTCGCCTGTCGCCGACGGTTCCTTCGGCTTGGCCCGGAGTGCGCTGATGGACCAGTAGGTCGCGAGCGCGCCCAAGAGCAGGGCGATTTCCGGCAGATCGAAGATCGCGAAGAAGAACGCCCACATGCCGGCGAGCAGTGAGTAGCGCGCCCGGCGCTGGACGGGGTCGGTCGGGTCCCAGCGCATACCGCCGGGCTTGCCCTCCTTGCCGTTCCGGCCGCCACCCTGTCCGTTCGGCCCGGCGGGCCCGGCGGGCCGCCCGCCGAAGTCGCCGCTCTGGCGTCCCGGCTGGTGGCTGCTCCACTGGCTGCCCCAGACGGGCCGGTTGTCGGGGGAGCCGCCGTCGGGGGCGTCCCCGCCGTCGCCGTTGTTCTCGCCGTTGCCGTGGGTACCGCCGTTGACCGGCTGGCGCGGCTGCCACGGCTGGTCGGGGCGGTCCTCCGGCGGCGGCGCGAAGGGGTTGTCGTCCTCGGGACGGGCGCCGGAGGACCCGGAGGACCCCGACGGCGAGGAGGAGGAAGACGAGGAAGAGGAAGAGGAGGAAGAGGAGGAGCCCGGCGTGGGGGACTGGCGCTCCCGCATCAGCAGTGAGGTCCGCTCGGGCAGCGGGTGGCGGAAGGCGGTGCGGCGGCGTCGGTCCGGCATATGGTGAACGTCTTCCCCATCTCGTCATGTCCGCCCTGTGGACGGTTCCGCCCTGTGGACGGTTCGCTGTCACCTGACGCTACCTCCCGGCGAGGAGGGGCCGAAAGCTGGGCGTGCACGCGCGGTGGCCCACAGCCGCCGCCCGGAGCGCCCACTCCCGCACGAGGCGGAGCGCCACCGGTCCCTCACCCCCGTCACGCGGGGGCCTCGTGAGGTGCCGGTATCGTTGCTGACGGTCGACTCGTTCGTAGAGTTCCCCGTATCGGGGGGCGTGCTTCTTTCGTATGACCGTACAAACAGCATGGCCGTCGTGCCGCACCTCCCGCAATGCGGCTGGCGGTGCGGCCGCTTCGAACTGCTCCACACGCGAGAAAGGGCCCAGCCGTGGCCTCCCCGCTCTCCTCCGCCGCCCCGGCCCGACTGGTCGTGCTGGTCTCCGGTTCCGGTACGAACCTCCAAGCCCTGCTCGACGCGATCGGTGACGACCCCGAGGGGTACGGCGCACAGGTGGTCGCGGTCGGTGCGGACCGCGACGGCATCGCCGGTCTGGAGCGGGCCGAACGGGCCGGAATCCCCACTTTCGTGTGCCGGGTCAAGGACCACGCGTCCCGCGCGCAGTGGGATGCCGCGCTCGCCGCGGCCACCGCCGCGCACCGCCCGGACCTCGTCGTGTCCGCGGGGTTCATGAAGATCGTGGGCAAGGAGTTCCTCGCCGGGTTCGGTGGCCGGTTCATCAACACCCACCCCGCCCTGCTCCCGAGCTTTCCCGGTGCCCACGGCGTGCGTGACGCGCTCGCGTACGGCGTGAAGGTCACCGGGTGCACCGTCCACTTCGTCGACGACGGCGTCGACACCGGTCCGATCATCGCGCAGGGCGTGGTCGAGGTGACCGAAGAGGACACCCCGGAGGGCGAAGCAGCCCTCCATGAACGCATCAAGGAAGTCGAGCGCAAGCTGCTCGTCGAGGCCGTGGGGCGGCTCGCCCGTGACGGCTATCGCATTGAGGGACGAAAGGTTCATCTCGATCATGTCGGTGAATAAGCCCATCCGCCGCGCCCTGGTCAGCGTCTACGACAAGACCGGGCTCGAAGACCTCGCCCGCGGTCTGCACGAGGCCGGTGTCGAGCTGGTCTCCACCGGTTCCACCGCCGGGAGGATCGCGGCCGCCGGAGTGCCGGTCACCAAGGTCGAGGAGCTCACCGGCTTCCCCGAGTGCCTCGACGGCCGCGTCAAGACGCTGCACCCCCGCGTCCACGCCGGCATCCTGGCCGACCTCCGCCTCGACGCCCACCGCGAGCAGCTCGCCGAGCTGGGCGTGGAGCCGTTCGACCTGGTGGTCGTCAACCTCTACCCGTTCAAGGAGACCGTCGCCTCCGGCGCCTCGGCCGACGAGTGCGTGGAGCAGATCGACATCGGCGGCCCCTCGATGGTCCGCGCCGCCGCCAAGAACCACCCGTCGGTGGCCGTCGTCACCAGCCCCGAGCGGTACGCCGACGTGCTCACCGCGGTCAAGGCGGGCGGCTTCGACCTGACCGCCCGCAAGCGGCTCGCCGCCGAGGCCTTCCAGCACACCGCCGCGTACGACGTGGCCGTCGCCTCCTGGTTCGCCGCCGACTACGCCGCCGCCGACGACTCGGGCTTCCCCGACTTCTTCGGTACGACGTACGAGCGCCAGGACGTCCTGCGCTACGGCGAGAACCCGCACCAGCCCGCCGCGCTCTACACCTCCGGCACCGGCGGCCTGGCCGGTGCCGAGCAGCTGCACGGCAAGGCGATGTCGTACAACAACTACACGGACACCGACGCCGCGCGCCGGGCCGCGTACGACCACGCCGAGCCGTGCGTCGCGATCATCAAGCACGCCAACCCGTGTGGCATCGCGATCGCCGACGACGTCGCGGAGGCGCACCGCAACGCGCACGCCTGCGACCCGCTGTCGGCGTACGGCGGTGTCATCGCCGTCAACCGTCCGGTGACCGTCGCCATGGCCGAGCAGGTCGCGGAGATCTTCACCGAGGTCATCGTCGCCCCGGCGTACGAGGACGGCGCGGTCGAGGTCCTGTCCCGCAAGAAGAACATCCGCGTGCTGCGCTGCCCCGAGGCCCCGTCGGCCGAGGTCGAGGTCAAGCCGATCGACGGCGGTGCGCTGCTCCAGGTCACCGACCGCCTCCAGGCTGACGGCGACGACCCGGCCAACTGGACGCTCGCCACCGGCGAGGCGCTCTCCGCCGATGAGCTCAGGGAGCTCTCCTTCGCCTGGAAGGCGTGCCGCGCGGTCAAGTCCAACGCGATCCTGCTCGCCCGGGACGGCGCCTCCGTCGGCGTCGGCATGGGCCAGGTCAACCGCGTCGACTCCGCGAAGCTCGCCGTCGAGCGGGCGGGCGAGGAGCGGGCGCGGGGCGCGTACGCGGCCTCCGACGCCTTCTTCCCCTTCCCCGACGGGCTGGAGATCCTGACGGCGGCCGGTATCAAGGCCGTGGCCCAGCCGGGCGGTTCGGTCCGCGACGAGCTGGTGGTCGAGGCCGCGAAGAAGGCGGGCGTGGCGATGTACTTCACCGGCACCCGGCACTTCTTCCACTGAGCCCGGACGGTCCCCACGGCGAAGGGCCGGTCTCCCCGAACTCGTTCGGGGAGACCGGCCCTTCGCGTGGTGCGGTCCGCGTTACTGCTTGATCACCAGGGTGCCGGCGGCACGGTCGTGCCAGCCCTGCAGCTTCCCGGAGTTGTCGAAGAACGGGGACAGGTACGTGAGGATGGCGCCGATGTAGCAGAGGAACGCGCCGACGATCGGGATGATCCAGCGGATGAAGCCGGCACCGAGGCCCGGGGCCAGGCCCGTGTTCTCCTTGACGACCTTCAGCCCGAGCGCCTTCTTGCCCAGCGTGGCGCCGATCAGCGAGATCAGCAGCCACTCGTAGAGCAGCGTGATCAGGATGAAGAGGGCCAGCACGCCGAACATGGTGGCGATGATGCTGACGCTCGCGTCGTTGGCACAGGACTGGTAGCCCGGGTCCAGGGAGCTGCCGCAGTCGTCGGTGCTCTTCGCGAGGCCCATGGCGCTCGCCAGGCCGATCGCGCTGAGGATGCCGTAGAGCACGCCGATGACGACGCCGTCTATGCAACGGGCGCCGAGGCGGCGGCCCATCGAGGCGACCTCGACCGTGCCGAGCGTCGGGATGTTGATGTAGCCGCTGTTGGCCTGGAGCGTGCCGGGGGCCTGGGGCGGGTAGCCGTAGCCGGGCTGGCCCTGCGGCGGGACGCCGGGCTGCTGCTGCGGGTAGCCGTAACCGGGCTGGCCCTGCGGCGGGACGCCCTGCGGGGCCTGCTGCGGGTAGCCGTATCCGGGCTGGCCCTGCGGCGGCTGGCCCTGCGGCGGCTGACCGGGCTGCTGGCCCGGCTGCTCGCCGTAGGGGTTGTTCGGGTTCGGGTCGCCGAAGCTCATCTGGGCGTTTCCTCCAACGGACATACGGGGACGAATGCGGCCGCGCGGAGGAAAGAAAACATCAGCGGTCCGCCCCCCGGGTACATCTGCGGCACTGCGGCCTTCATCGTTATAAGCGGGATGTAAGTTTGTCCAGCCGCAGTACGAGAAGTTGTCCAAGTGCAACCTTGTGTCCACGGTCGGTACCTGTACTTGGTCCCCGGGCGGGTCATCCGCGAGAATGCCCGCATGACTGCCCAGATTCTCGATGGCAAAGCCACCGCAGCCGTGATCAAGTCCGATCTCACCGCCCGCGTGGCGGCCCTCAGGGCGCGGGGTGTCACCCCCGGCCTGGGAACCCTGCTGGTGGGGGACGACCCGGGCAGCAGGTGGTACGTGAACGGCAAGCACCGCGACTGCGCGCAGGTCGGCATCGGCTCCATTCAGCGCGAACTCCCCGACACCGCCACCCAGGAGGAGATCGAGGACGTCGTACGGGAACTCAACGCCGATCCCGAGTGCACGGGTTACATCGTGCAGCTCCCCCTTCCCAAGGGAATCGACACCAACCGCGTTCTGGAACTGATGGATCCGGCCAAGGACGCCGACGGCCTCCACCCGATGAGCCTCGGCCGGCTCGTGCTCAACGAGGCGGGACCGCTGCCCTGCACCCCGCAGGGTGTCGTGCAGCTGCTCCGCCACCACGGTGTGGAGATCAACGGGGCACATGTCGTGGTCGTCGGACGCGGTGTCACCATCGGCCGCTCGATCCCGCTGCTGCTGACCCGCAAGTCGGAGAACGCCACGGTCACCCAGTGCCACACCGGTACGCGCGACCTCTCCTCACACCTGCGGCAGGCCGACATCATCGTCGCGGCCGCCGGTGTGCCGCACATCATCAAGCCCGAGGACGTGAAGCCGGGCGCGGCCGTGCTCGACGTCGGCGTCAGCCGGGACGAGAACGGCAAGATCGTCGGCGATGTCCACCCGGGCGTCGCCGAGGTCGCCGCGTGGATCTCGCCGAACCCGGGCGGTGTCGGCCCGATGACCCGTGCCCAGTTGCTCGTCAACGTGGTCGAGGCGGCCGAGCGCGACTCCGTCCCGTCCGCGGGCTGATCCGAACCGGAAGGAACCCCATGGGTGCTGGTACGAGTCCGGCCGACCGGGCCGCCGCTGCGGACGGGCCGGTCGCCGAGCAGCCCGAGGTGCGGGCCGAGGCCTTGGCCGACGGTGCTGCCGACGCCCCGGCCGGCGAGGAGCCCGCGGCTTCGGGTGAGGGGGCGACGGCGGCGACCCCGGGCGATGGTTCGGACGCCCGCACCGGCAGCCACCCGGCACCCGGTCCCGCGGCGGGCCGGTCGCGGCCGGCGGCGTCGCTCACCCTGGACACCGCGCGTCCCGAGGGCGGCGGCCGGGCGGCGGGCGGGGACGCCCCGGCCCCCGCCCGTCAGTGGCCGTTGCTCGCGGTGCTCGGCACGGCCGCGATCGGCCTGCTGATCGTGGCCTCCGAGCCCTTCGAGCAGGCCTTCCGGATCGGCACGATACTGATCGGCGTGGCGCTCATCGGGGGCGCTGTGCTCCGCCTCGTGATCCCCTCGGTGGGCATGCTCGCGGTGCGCTCCCGCTTCACGGACCTGGTGACGTACGGACTGCTGGGCGTCCTCATCGTGATGCTCTCGCTGATGGCGCAGCCCAAGCCGTGGCTGGACATCCCGTTCCTGGAGAACGCGGTCCACTTCACGATCCGCTGAATCCGTGCGGCCGCCCCGGGCCGCGGTCCGGGGCCCGTCCCCTCCCCCGAGAAGGGACGGACGCCGGAGGCGGGACGGGGCACGCCCGGAGCGAAAAGCTCCGGAATGCGGCGAGTTGAGCGGCCTTGCCCCGTCCTGACTCCAGCCTTGTGGTTGGGGGAGGTCTGTTCAAGGGATGGCTGTGGCCTGTGGCACGGAAGTGACCATTCCGCCACGGTGTGATCGTCAGGCAACGATGGCAGACTGGCCCGGCAGGCAGCGGGCGAACCGGGCGAGGCAGGGGCGCGCGAGGGTGCGTACCGGACTTCCGGGTGCAACCGTGCGCTCTCGCTCCAGGAACTGGCGGCCTGCGTGCGCGCATCCACCTGGGTAGTCCGGGGCGGAAGACCACCGGTTCCGGACAGGGGGAGCGGTGTGCGATGCGCCGGGCGCGTCCGGGGGCTGCGGAAGCCGACACGATGTGAAGTGGGAAGTAGGGGGAAGTAATGCCTCGTTGGAAGGCACTGCCGGAGGATCTCGACCCACAGGTACGGGAGTTCGCGGGCCAGCTGCGCAGGCTCGTCGACCGCAGCGGTCTGAGCCTCGCGGCGGTGGCCGACCGTACGGGGTACAGCAGGACGTCGTGGGAGCGGTATCTGAACGGGCGGCTGCTCGCCCCCAGGGGCGCGATCGTCGCGCTCGCAGAGGTGACGGGCGCCAACCACGCACATCTGAACACCATGTGGGAGCTGACGGAACGGGCCTGGAGCCGTGCCGAGATGCGCCACGACATGACGATGGAAGGCATGCGGATCATCCAGGCGCGTGCCGCGCTCGGCGAGACCGGGCAGCCGTCGCGCGGGCACGGCAGGAGCCGCCCCTCCGGTGCCGTCGGCACGGCCGAGGGCGCGGCGGCGGGTGCGAGCGACGGGGACCGCTCACCGTCCGTACCGGTCCAGCGCGGGACCGTTCCGCAGGTCCCGCAGCAGCCGTACGCCTGGCCGGACCAGCAGCCGCAGGCCTGGCCGGACCAGCAGAGGGATCCGGGGCCCGGCCGGCCGCCCGCACGCCGTGGCACCGGTGGTGGGCGTCGCCGTGACCGCGGCCGCCGCAAACAGCTCGTGGTCGCCGTAGCCGCGGTGGCTGTGCTGCTGGCGGTGACCGGTGTCGTCCTGCTGACCGGTTCGGGCGGTGACCCCGACGCCGACAAGGCCGCCGCGCCTTCCCCGACGCCGACGAGCAGCGCGCCGGAACTGCCGGCCGGGGTCGGGTGCAGCGGCTCCGACTGCGCCGGACAGGACCCCGAGGACATGGGCTGCGGCGGCGAGTACGTCCGTACCGTCTCCAGCGCCACCGTCGGCGCAAGCGTCGTCGAGGTGCGCTACAGCAAGACGTGCGGGGCGGCGTGGGCCCGGATCACCAAGGCGGCCACCGGCGACACCGTACGGATCAGCGCGGGCGGCGCGGGCCAGGACGGCACGGTGTCCGCCGCCGCCGACACGTACACCCCGATGGTCGCCGTGAAGCGGGTCGCCGACATCAAGGCGTGCGCGACCCTCGCGACCGGTACGAAGGGGTGCACGGACGAAGCGTCCGGGTGAGCGCGGGAGTGGCGAGCCGGTGAGCGGGGAGTGACCGGTTGTGTGCGGTGCCACAGGGGGCCGGGCGGCCACGGGGTTCCGGGTCGGATAGCCTGATCGCTGGATATCTCTTCACATCAAGATTCAGGGATGTCCAGCACCAGGGGCCAGGAGCCCCCACCGCCAGCTGTCTAACGGAGATCGCCATGACCCGCACTCCCGTGAATGTCACCGTGACCGGCGCAGCCGGCCAGATCGGCTACGCGCTGCTCTTCCGCATCGCCTCCGGCCACCTGCTCGGCCCGGACGTGCCGGTCAACCTGCGTCTCCTGGAGATCCCGCAGGGTCTGAAGGCCGCCGAGGGCACCGCGATGGAGCTCGACGACTGCGCCTTCCCGCTGCTGCGCAACATCGAGATCACCGACGACGCCAATGTCGGTTTCGCCGGCGCGAACGTCGCCCTGCTCGTCGGCGCCCGCCCGCGCACCAAGGGCATGGAGCGCGGCGACCTGCTCTCCGCCAACGGCGGCATCTTCAAGCCGCAGGGCAAGGCGATCAACGACAACGCCGCGGACGACATCAAGGTCCTCGTCGTCGGCAACCCGGCCAACACCAACGCGCTCATCGCGCAGGCCGCCGCCCCGGACGTACCGGCCGAGCGCTTCACCGCGATGACCCGGCTGGACCACAACCGCGCGATCTCGCAGCTGGCCGCCAAGACCGGTGCCGCCGTCTCCGACATCAAGAAGCTGACGATCTGGGGCAACCACTCGGCCACCCAGTACCCCGACATCTTCCACGCGGAGATCGCCGGCAAGAACGCCGCCGAGCTCGTCAACGACGAGGCCTGGCTGGGCGACACCTTCATCCCGACCGTCGCCAAGCGCGGCGCCGCGATCATCGAGGCCCGTGGCGCGTCCTCGGCCGCCTCCGCCGCGAACGCCGCCATCGACCACGTGCACACCTGGGTCAACGGCACCGCGGCCGGCGACTGGACCTCCATGGGTATCCCGTCGGACGGCTCCTACGGCGTTCCCGAGGGCATCATCTCGTCCTTCCCGGTCACCACCGAGAACGGCACGTACAAGATCGTCCAGGGTCTGGACATCAACGAGTTCTCCCGTGCGCGCATCGACGCGTCGGTGAAGGAGCTCACCGAGGAGCGCGACGCGGTCCGCGAGCTCGGCCTCATCTGATCCCCGGCGGATCCTGACCCGGTCCGCAGCTGATCCACCGCCCGTTCGCGGGTACGCGAATGCCCCCGGCGCAGCGCTCAGCCTGCCGGGGGCGTTCGCGTTTTGTGCGTGGGGGGCTCAGGCCCTCCGCAGCTCGTCGGCGATCCCGCGTACGGCGGCCATCGCCCGGTGCTGGAGACCGGGGCCGAAGGTGATCCGGGCGGCGCCCAGTTCCCCGAGCCGGCGCGGGCCCGGACCCTCCGGCCGGGCCAGCGCGTTGAGCGGTGCGGGTACGGCGGCGGCCAGGCGGGGGAGCGCCTCGGCCGGGGCGCCGATCGGGTAGACGCAGTCCGCGCCCGCGGCCACGTACAGCAGGGCCCGGCGCACGGTCTCCGCCTCCTGGTCCGTGCCCGCCGGGACGCCGCGGACGTAGGTGTCGACGCGGGCGTTGACGAAGAGCCGGTCCCCGGCGGCCGCCCGCACCTCCGCCAGCCGGTCCGCCTGCCGGTCCGCGTCCCTCAGGACACCGTCCACCGAGTCCTCCAGGTTGCAGCCGACGGCCCCGGTGGCGAGCAGCCGTTCCACCAGCTCCTCCGGTGCCAGCCCGTACCCCGCCTCGATGTCGGCCGACACGGGGACGGCGACGGCGCGGGCGATCCGCGTCACCGCGGCGAACATCTCGGCCGCGGGCGTCCGGCCGTCCTCGTACCCGAGCGACGCCGCGACGCCCGCGCTCGGCGTGGCCAGCGCCGGGAAGCCCGCGTCGGCGAAGACGCGGGCGCTCGCGGCGTCCCACGGGCCGGGCAGGACCAGGGGATCGCCGGCGGTGCGGCCGTGGTGCAGCGCGCGGAGGTCGGACGCGGTCATCGCGGTGGCTCCTGAGTCGGATGGGGGGTGCGGGGTGAGCGGATCAGCGGTGGTCGCCGGGGGTGTAGTGGCCCGGGACCATCCGGGTGGTCACGGCGAACCGGTTCCAGGCGTTGATCGTGATGATCGCGGCGACGAGGTGCGCGAGCTCCGCCTCGTCGAAGTGCTTCGCGGCCTTCGCGTACACCTCGTCCGGCACGAAACCGTCGGTCAGGACGGTCACCGCCTCGGTCAGCTCGATCGCCGCGATCTCCTTCGGCGTGTAGAAGTGCTGCGACTCCTCCCACGCGCTGAGCTGCACGATCCGCTGGACGGACTCACCCGCCGCGAGCGCGTCCTTGGTGTGCATGTCGAGGCAGAACGCGCAGTGGTTGAGCTGCGAGGACCGGATCTTCACCAGCTCGGCCACGACCGGGTCGAGCCCCTTGCGGGACGCGGCCTCCAGGCGGGCCATCGCCTTGTAGACGTCGGGAGCGTGCTCGGCCCACTGCATGCGGGGCGTGTGCTCGGTGGTGTATTCGGACGTTGCGTGGCTGTGCTCGTTCGTCGTCATGCATACGACGCTACGCGGTGGGTGGCGCAGCGGTATGGTCCATTTTCATGACAGATCCCTGGGCCACTTTCGGCGCCGACCTGCACATCGACCCGAACGGCGGCACCGGACTGCGGGCCGGGCTCATGGACGCCCTGCGCGAGGCGGCCCGGACGGGCCGGCTGGCACCGGGAACCCGGCTGCCGTCGTCCCGCACCCTCGCGGCCGACCTCGGCATCGCCCGCAACACGGTCGCCGACGCCTACGCGGAACTGGTCGCCGAGGGCTGGCTCACCGCCCGCCAGGGCTCCGGCACCCGCGTCGCACAGCGCGCCGAGCCGCGCCGGGCGGCGGCCAGGGCGCCGCGCTCCCGGCCGCCGCGCACCCGTCCCGCCTACAGCCTGATGCCGGGCTCGCCCGACCTGTCGACGTTCCCGCGCGCCGAGTGGCTCAAGGCGGCCCGGCGCGCCCTCGCCGCGGCACCCAACGAGGCCCTCGGATACGGCGATCCGCGCGGCCGTGTCGAACTGCGTACCGTGCTCGCCGGCTATCTGTCACGGGCCCGCGGCGTGTACGCGGACCCCGACCGCATCGTGGTCTGCTCCGGCTTCGTCCACGGACTGATGCTGATGGGGAAGGTGCTGCGGGAACGCCGGGTGCGGGAGGTGGCCGTCGAGTCGTACGGACTCGACGTGCACACCCGCCTCCTCACCGAGGCCGGGCTGCGCATACCCTGCCTCCCGCTCGACGGACTCGGCTCCGGGACGGGCGAGTTGCCCCGGCTGCGGGGCGCGGGCGCGGTGCTGCTGACACCCGCGCACCAGTTCCCGACCGGGGTGCCGCTCCACCCCGACCGGCGGGCCGCCGCCGTCGACTGGGCCCGGAGCACCGGCGGCCTGATACTGGAGGACGACTACGACGGAGAGTTCCGCTACGACCGCCAGCCGGTCGGCGCACTCCAGGGACTGGACCCCGAACACGTCGTGTACCTGGGCACCGCCAGCAAGTCCCTGGCACCGGGGCTGCGGCTGGGCTGGATGGTCGTCCCGCAGGCGCTGGTGAGCGAGGTGACCGCGGCCAAGGGGCTGAGCGACTGGGCGTCCAGTGCGCTGGACCAGCTGACGCTCGCGGAGTTCATCGCCTCCGGCGCGTACGACCGGCACGTGCGCTCGATGCGGCTGCGCTACCGCAACCGCCGCGACCAGCTTGTCGCGGCGCTGGCGGAACGGGCCCCGTCCATCAGGATCAGCGGGATCGCCGCAGGGATGCACGCCGTACTCGAACTCCCGGCGGGAAGCGAGGCGGACGTGGTCCGCTCCGCGGCCTGGCAGGGGCTGGCGGTGGAAGGGCTGTCCTCCTTCCGCCACCCGGACGCGGAGGTACGCCGGGAGGCCCTGGTCATCGGCTACGGAACCCCGACCGACAGCGCCTGGGCCGGCACACTGGACGCGCTCGTACGGGTGCTGCCGTGAGGTGCGGTACGCGAGGGCCCCACCCGGCGCCGCCGGTGCCCGCCCCACGGCCCGGCCCGACCGGACGCGCCGTACGGCGAGTGTCACCAGCAGTCCGGCGGCGGGGTCGACCACGGTGAACGCGTCGGGGCACCCCGATTCCAGCCGCGCCATCGCCTCGTCCTGCTGCGCCTGCTCCTCGGCCCAGCCCCGAAGCCCGTTCAGCACGGTACGGCTCCGCAGGACGGCCGACCGTACGCCCGTCCCTCCGGAACGCCGCGAGCCGGACCGGGCACCCGGCCCCTCCGCGAGCCGAACCGCCCGCCGCCGCAGCCAGCGCAGCGCGAGCCGGCGATTGCGCACCACGACCTCGCCCAGCGAAACGGCACGCTGCCCGTCGGTCACGGTGATCTCCGCCGCGTAGCCCGCACCGGTCATGCGCTCCCACGCCGGGGGCAGCTCGCTCGCGTGATCGGGGGCGCGCTTCACGTCGGTTCCCCGTGCTCCGGGTGCTCCGGGTGTTCTCCGCGTTCTCCGTGCTCGGCGGCGAGGTGCCGCCTGCGCAGCACCCGGCAGTCGGTCGCCCGGCTCTCGTCCCTCTCGCCCCGGGCCACGGCCTCGGCCAGATCGAGTTCCTGGCACTCCCGGCACTCGGTAGTCCCGGACGGCTCGGCGGTGCTGTGGTCGGTCATGCCACTTCCCCCCGGCTCCTGGCGTTCTCGTACGCGGTACGTGCGCGGAGGCGCTCGTCGGCGGTGGCGAGTCGGACGTGCTCGGGGACGGCTTCCCACTCGGGACCTCCGCCGATGGGCCGCAGCGACCAGTAGGGGCCGGAGGCTCCTCGGAACTCCCCGACGCGGTCGCTACGGGCGCTGTCCACCACGAGTGCCCCGGCGGGCGGGAGTTGGACGTGCTTCTGCTCAGGCATCGCCGCTCCTCTCTGTAGTCGTTTCACTACCAAGGGCGTTCAGCGTGGCTTAGAGTCAGGAGCTGTTCAACGTGTCAGTCGTGAACGAAAGACTGGTGATGTCCCTTTGAACCGCAAGGATTTGGACCCCGAGAGCAGTCCCCAAGCCGCCTTCGGGGCGCGTATCCGCCGTGCACGTGAGGCTCGCGGGTGGAAACAGGAAGAACTCGGCGAGCGGATGGGGTACTCCGGTACGCACATCTCGGCCGTGGAAGTCGGTCGCAAGATGCCGACTCTCCGCTTTTCGCGCAGTGCGGACCAAGTGTTCGGCACCGGAGAAACCGCTGACACGTTCGAACGCCAGTGGCGCGAGATCCGGCACGGATCGCTCCTGGAGGGCTTCCCGCAGTACGTGGGCCACGAGGGCCGGGCCGTGGAGATCCGGCTGTACAACATTGGCATCATTCCGGGGTTGTTGCAGACGCCGGAGTACGCACGGGTGTTGGCGGACAGCGCTGTGCGGAGAGGCGCCATCACGTCCGAACAGGCCGAGGAACGCGTCTCGTTTCTGGCGGAGCGACAGGCGGCGCTTGTGCGCCCCCGGCCACCCATGGTGTTCGTCATCCTGGACGAAAGCTGCATCCGTCGACCCATCGGCGGGGCTGCCGTGATGGAAGCCCAGTTGACGCGTCTCGTCGAGTTCGCCGGACTGTCGAACACTCTGCTCCAGGTGGCACCGTACGAGATTGGTGAGCGCCGCACGTTCGACCTGCCCGTCAATCTGCTGACCCTGTCGGATCGGTCCGTGCTCTGCTACGCCGAGTCTCAGGCGCAGGGGCACCTGGACCGGGAAACTGCGTCCGTGGTGCCCATGTTGACGGCCTACCATCAACTACAGGGCGAAGCGATGTCACAAGCGGCGTCCGTGGCCATGATCAGTGAGTTGCGAAAGGGCATCCCGTGACGACCGAATCCCCGCGTTGGTTCAAGTCCTCGTACAGCAACAACGGCGGCGACTGCATCGAGGTCGCCGCCAATCTCGTCGCCGCGCATGGCGTCGTGCCGGTCCGTGATTCGAAGAACGTGAGCGGCCCGGTCCTGAACGTCGCCCCCGGCTCGTTCGCCTCGTTCGTGGCGGGCGTGAAGGCCGGAGAGTTCGGCAGCATCTGACAGACGGAAGCAGCGCCGCCCCGCTGTACCTGGGTGGGGTCATGGCCGAGCGGTTAGGAAGGGACATCTTGTGACGACCACGCCCGTTCCCCGTTGGTTCAAGTCCTCGTACAGCTCCAACGGCGGTGACTGCGTCGAGGTCGCCGTCAATCTCGTCGCCGCGCATGGCGTCGTGCCGGTCCGTGATTCGAAGAACGTGAGCGGCCCGGTCCTGCGCGTCGCCCCCGGCTCGTTCGTCTTGTTCGTGGCGGGCGTGAAGGGCGGAGAGTTCGGCAGCGTCTGACAGACGGAAGCAGCGCCGCCCCGCTGTGCCTGTGTGGGGACATGACTGAGCGGCTGGTGCTCTGACCGGGATGGTTCGCCGGGTTGGTGGTCGTGGCGGTTGGATATGCGGTGACGTCCGCTCCGACTGCTGGGGGTTTGGTGGCTGAGCCTGTCCGTGCGCGCAGGTTGACCGATCATGAAGGGCAGAAGCTGCAGCAGATCGTGCGGCGGGGCAGCGCCAGTTCGGTGCGGTTCCGCGCGCGATGATGCTGCTGGCTTCGGCAGGCGGGAACCAGGTGCCGGTATCGCTTAGCTGGTGCAGGCCGATGAGGACACTGTCCGGGACGTGATCCACCGGTTCAACGAGATCGGCCTGACCTGTCCGGCCCCTCGGCGGGCGGGAGGCCGTCCCCGCCTGCTCAGTCCGGACGACGAGGACTTCGTCGTCCGGACGGCCACCACCCGCCCCACCAAACTCGGCCAGCCCTTCACCCGTTGGTCACTGCGCAAACTCGTTGCCTACCTGCGGAAAGTCCACGGCCGCGTGATCCGGATCGGCCGCGTAGCGTTACGCGGCCTGCTCGCCCGTCGCGGCGTCACCTTCCAGCGCACCAAGACATGGAAGGAATCCCCCGACCCCGACCGCGATGCGAAGCTGGACCGGATCGAGGAGGTCATGGACCGCTTCCCCGACCGGGTCTTCGCGTTCGACGAGTTCGGCCCGCTCGGGATCCGGCCCACCGCAGGCTCGGGCTGGGTCGAACGGAAACATTCCGACCGCGTGCCGGCCACCTACCACCGCACCCACGGGGTGCGCTACTTCCACGGCTGCTACTCGGTCGGTGACGACCGCCTATGGGGCGTCAATCACCGCGGGAAGGTGCCGCGAACACGCTGGCCGCACTCAAGTCGATCCGCGCTGCCCGGCCCGACGGTGCACTGGGTGAAGAAGAACAAGGTTGAGTTGTGTTTCACCCCGACTTACGCCTCGTGGGTGAACCCGATCGAGGCGCACTTCGGACCGCTGAGGCAGTTCACCATCGCCAACTCGCACCATCCCAACCACACGGTGCAGACCCGGGCCTTGCACGCCTACCTGCGCTGGCGCAACGCCAACGCCCGCCACCGCGACCTCCTGGCCGCCGAACGCAAGGAACGCGCCCGCATCCGCAGCGAGAAGGGCACCCGCTGGGCGGACGCCCCCTCGCACCAGCAGCCTGACCAAACCCGTGACGCGGCAGGCTGTCTCTCAGCCTTCCCGAGGCTCGACTGGGCCAGCTGTACGGGCGCCTGAATCCTTGCGTGCCGAGAGCAGGAACAGGACCGCAGCGGCGGCGGCGAACCCGAGACCGACGTTCGTGCAGACCATGACCGTCTCGAATGAGGCGTCGGCGATCCGAGGAATGCCGTTGACGAGCATGAGAGCGTAGATGCACAGAATGCCGTAGGCACGAAGCCGCATCCCGGCCTGTCGCTTGCGCATCCACGGCGGCGTCCACCGCGCCAGTATCGCCACCGGCACCGGCAGCATGAGCGCCGTGGACACTGCCAGCGCTATCCAGTGGTACAGCGGATTACCGTTCACCCCGCCCCCTTCGTAGGCGATCACCAGCCTACGGAGGGTTGGCGAGGCCCGTCCATGACGAACACCGAGACCTTCCGGCGAACCTATCCGGTCAGAGCACTAGAAAGGGACATCTTGTGACGACCACGCCTACCCCGCAATGGTTCACGTCCTCCTACAGTGACAACGGCGGCGACTGCGTCGAGGTGGCCGTCAATCTCGTCGCCGCGCATGGCGTGGTGCCGGTCCGTGATTCGAAGAACGTGAGCGGCCCGGTCCTGCGCGCCGCCCCCGGCTCGTTCGTCTCGTTCGTGGCGGGCGTGAAGGCCGGAGGGTTCGGCGCCGCCTGAGGACTCGGTCCGGGTGCGCCCGACATCCTCAGCACTCGTCGGCCTCGACCACGCGTAGCCGTCGCGGGCGATCGTCTTGATGACCCGGTCAGAGCACTGGCTGGGCCGTCAGCCCTCTCACCCGGGCCAGCAGAACCCGCACTCCGGCCTGCTCGGATTCGAGTGCTTGCAGACGCTTCTGGATGCTCTGCCGCTGATACTCGGCCTCGACCGACTGCCACGTCTTCGTGTAGTGCACCTGTCGCTTGCAGGCGACATCGGCGACTGCCACGGCTATCTGTTCCTTGGAAACGATGCGCGCGCCGGAGGAAGCGCCTGGGCCGCCCGCTTTCCACCACTTGGGGTCAGCGGCTGCTACGTGTGGTGTGGCGTAGGAGTGACCCGATTTCTTCATACACGCGCGCCAGTCGGCGTCGGCCTTCTCGGCCCGGCCGTCGGCCGTGGTTCTGGACCACGCCTCTGTCTGGGCGGCCCAGACGGCTCTGCCGCGGGACTGGTCGTTCCGGGCGGGAAGGCCGAGTGCTTCGCGTGCCTCGCCGAGGCATCCGCCGTTTCCGCTGCCTGGCCTCGTCGGGCTGGCCTCGCCCGTGTAGGCCTTTCTCGCTGCGGCGGAGATCGAGTGCTCGCGGCGTTTTTCCTGTTCCTCGCCGGCCCTCTCCTGCGCCTGGGTCACCCCCGCTGCCGGTGGCAGCTGGTATCCGTACACAGCAGCGGTGACGGGATCGACGATCCCGTACCGTCTCTCGTCCGGGGAGTGCGCCACTCCTGGCGAGGGCGGTTCGACAGGCCAGGTCAGCCCGAGTTTCCGCATGCACTTCCCGGCCAGGATTTCGACTCCCCGTTCCACTTCGCGTTCCTCCTGGGGCGTCATCTGGTACTGCCCCAGGGGAAGGACGGGCACGGGCGCACCGGCGACGGTCCGAAACGCCCCGCTGCCGCCCGCGTCGACCGAACGGGGGGCAGACTCCGAGGCCGCCGTGCCGTGATCAGTTCGGGCGTGGTCCTCGGCCTGGCAGGCAGTCAGAAGAATCACCGACAGGAATATCGAACACGCTGTGCGCGCTTCTGCTCTCACGGTCCCTCCCCCTCGCATTCGGCGTGCACGCCGTCCGGCCCCGGTTTTCCGGGGTCGGACGGCGTGCGCCGGCAAATAGGTCCCGGAGTATGGCGATCTGCGCCCCGCGCCGGTCGACCGACCGGGGAATCATTTACTCGAATTCATCGCGCTTGATTGCCCGACGCATTTCTCAGGGAATCGACACGCGATATCTCAGCTGCAGCCGCTCACGTTGGTGAAGCAGTGCGAGGAGGCCACGTCATTGAGCCCGGCCTCCGCCATGTTGTAGACGTATCCGTTCCCGCTCAGGTACACCTGCGGGCCGCTGTATCCGGCGTTCGCGAAGATGCGGGCACCGGTGTCGGGGTCCCGGTTCCACGCCGACGAGACGCTGTTGTTGAGCTGTATGGAAGTGCCGTGATACGTGTAGTAACTGGTGTAGTTACTGAGGGAGTGGATCGTGTCGTAGATCCCGCCGGTGTAGCCGGCGTCCCGGTAGAGGCAGATTTCTCCGCCGTTGTCGGCGCCGCAGCTGCCGTCGTAACTGGCGGCTGCGGCGGAAGCCGAACCCGCTATGCCGAACCCGGCCGCGAGGGCAACGGCGGTCAACAGTGAAGCCACTTTACGCATACTGCTCCTCAGAGAGATTCGATATGCAAGGCAAGGAACGATCGCTGCGCAATTACTCTAGGCAGTTCGATTCATGGTGGATGTGCCGTGCGTGCACCGTTCTTGGTCAGGTGTGCACGGGCTCTGGTGGGTCGGCGGAGACGGGGGCCCGGTCCTGAGCCGCGGGGTACTCCTCGGTGCGGAGTGCCACGGCCTGCCGGAAGATGCCCGCGACGCGCCGCGAGCCGTTGCGGCAGTGGGCATCTTCCGGCGCCACCTCTCTTCGTGCACGCACAGGGCCCTTCCGCGGCCCGGGTGCCCGGGCCGCCGGGAGGTCGGGCACCGAGGCGGTCACAGCGTGGTCGGCGCCGACCTCGGTGTCCCAGAACGTGGCGGGTGGCGATATTGCGCGACATGACGTGGCCCTGTCATTCTGACAATCGCACCGATCTTTCTGAGAGGCGGCGTGGTGGGGGAGCGACACCATCGTGAAGTTGTCGGGCCTGGTGGATCGCACCGGCCCTGCCCGGCCTGTGTCGCAAGGCCGGAGCGTCACGACCGGCCGGGTCGGCACCTTCCCGGCCGGCCCCCTCATTCCATCCGGTCGGGCCACACACCCGGCGCGGGGCGCGAGGCCCTGCCCGTATCGCCCGGAAGGAATACGACTGGCCCGCGTGGCCGAAGGCGGCGAAGGGGAGCCCCATGAGCGTGAGCGCGGCCCTGGACACCACGTCCGTGGCACCACGGGATCGGGAGGAAACGGTCCGGCAGGCCGTCTGGGAATCCGTCGTGCGGATCGACATCGACCACCATCTTCCACCCAAGGACATGTCGGTCCATATCGAGCTGAATACCATCGGGCACATCAGCGTGTGCACGGCGCGGGCGAGCGCACTGACGATACGACGGACACAACGGCTGGCACGGGAGGATTCGGAGCCGGCCGTCTTCCTCGGCCTCCAGATGACAGGCACCAGCATGGTGGTGCAGAACGACCGCCAGGCAGTCCTGAGACCAGGAGACTTCGCGCTCTACGACACGACCGTTCCCTACACACTTCTTTTCGACGCGGGTGTCGACCAGCACTTTCTGCGCTTCCCCCGCACGGCGCTCGCGCTGCCCAGCCGGTCGCTGAACGAGATCACGGCTGTGACCCTCGGATCCGACAACCCCATCGCCGTCCTCGCCTCCACGTACTTCTCCCGCCTGTCCACCAGCGAAAGGATGCGTCAGGGCCGGTACGCCGACGCGGTCGTGGAGCCCAGCATCGAACTGCTCCGTGCGGTCGTGGCGTCCCAGCTCGGCGACTCGGACCTGGCCCGCGCACCGTTGGAGGCGACGCTGAGTCTGCGGATCATGCAGTACGTCCGAGCCCACCTGGCTGATCGCGACCTGTCAGCCGCACGGATCGCCGCTGCACACGGCATCTCGATCCGCCGTCTCTACGCAGTACTTGCCCAGTCCGGTGTCAGCCTGGGGGACTGGATCCGCTCACACCGCCTGGAGGAATGCCGCCGGGAGCTGACCGGCCCGGAGGGCCGGTTCCGGACCATCGCGGCGATAGGACGGCGCTGGGGCTTCATGGACGCGACCCACTTCAGCAAGGTGTTCAAGCGGGCTTACGGCGTCTCGCCCAAGGCGTGGCGGGACCAGAGCCGACTCACGGCAGCGCTTTGAGCCAGCAGGTACGTCGGCAACTCTCGCGGAGACCAGGCCTGCTCAGCCGCCCCCCTACCCCGGGCTCACCACAGCGCCGTCCACGTCCTTTGCCGGGGCCTCGCCGAAGCGGGCCAGGGCCAGGGCGCCCGCCACGGCCACCGCGAAGCCGGTGATCGCCAGCCAGCCGAGGCCCTCGCGGGTACGGTCCCCGAGCCAGATGACGCCCACCAGCGCGGGGCCGATCGTCTCGCCCAGGACCATCCCGGCGGTCGCCGTCGTCACCGAGCCGCGTTGCAGCGCGGAGGTGAGCAGCAGGAACGCCGAACCGCCGCCGACCAGCAGCGCGTACACGGCGGGGTTGGTCAGCAGTGCGGACGGTGCGACGTCGTCGATGAGCCGGACGGCGACCTCCACCACGCCGAAACCGCAGCCCGCGCCGAGCCCCAGGACCAGCGCGCGGGCCCGCTCGGGCAGCCGGCCCGCCGTCGTGCCGATCAGCAGGATGGCGACGGCGATACCGAGCATCGACCAGCGCAGCGCGTCCGAGCCGGTCAGGTGCCCCTCGCCGCCGGAAGCGAGCCCCAGCATGCCCAGGCCCGCGCAGACCACGGCGACGGCCGTCCACTCGGTGGAGCTCAGCCGCACCTGGAGCAGGCGGGCGGCGACGACGGCGGTGACGGCGAGACTCGCGGCCAGGGCCGCGCCGACCGCGTAGATGGGCAGGGAGCGCAGGGCGATGATCTGGAGGACGAAGCCGAGGCCGTCGAGCGCGAGCCCGGCGACGTAGCGCCACTGCCGTACGGCTCGCAGCAGCAGCGCCGGATCGACCCCCGCGCCGCCTGCCCCGGGCTCGGCGGCGGCCCGCGCGGCGACGGCCTGAAGGACGGAGGCCGTGCCGAAGCAGACCGCTGAACCGAGCGCGCAGATCATCCCCAGGAGCACACGGGGACTCTACTGGGCGGGCGCCGGCGCCCCGGCCGGGCGCCGGGTACCGAACCGGACGCGGGTCAGCCGCGCAGGACCTCGCGGAGCTGCTCCAGGCCCCAGTCCAGGTCCTCCTTGCTGATCACCAGGGGCGGGGCGATACGGATCGTGGAGCCGTGGGTGTCCTTCACCAGGACCCGGCGCTCCATCAGCCTCTCGGAGATCTCCCGGCCCGTGCCGTGGCCGGGGGCGATGTCGACACCGGCCCACAGCCCGCGCCCCCGCACCGCGTCCACCGCGCCCCCGCCCACCAGCAGCCCCAGCTCCTGGTGGAGGTGGTCGCCCAGCTCCGTCGCCCGCTCCTGGAACTCACCGGTGCGCAGCATCGCGATGACCTCCAGCGCGACCGCGCACGCCAGCGGATTCCCGCCGAACGTCGAACCGTGCTCCCCGGGCCGGTAGACCCCCAGCACCGCGGCCGAGGACACCACGGCCGACACCGGCACGACGCCGCCGCCCAGCGCCTTGCCGAGCACGTACATGTCCGGCACGACGCCCTCGTGCTCGCACGCGAACGTCTTCCCGGTCCGGCCGAGACCCGACTGGATCTCGTCCGCGATGAACAGCACGTTCCGCTCGCGGGTCAGCTCACGGACCCCCGGGAGGTAGCCGGGCGGCGGCACCAGCACCCCCGCCTCGCCCTGGATCGGCTCCAGCAGCACCGCGACGGTGTTCTCCGTCATCGCGTCCCGCAGCGCGGTCAGGTCCCCGTACGGCACGATCTCGAAGCCCGGCGTGTACGGGCCGAAGTCCGCGCGGGCCTCGTGGTCCGTGGAGAAGCTGATGATCGTCGTCGTCCGGCCGTGGAAGTTGTCCGAAGCGACGATGATCTTCGCCATGCCGTCCGGGACGCCCTTGACCCGGTAGCCCCACTTGCGGGCGGTCTTCACCGCGGTCTCCACGGCCTCCGCGCCGGTGTTCATCGGCAGCACCATCTCCATGCCGCACAACTCCGCGAGCTTCGTACAGAAGTCGGCGAACCGGTCGTGGTGGAAGGCCCGGGAGGTGAGGGTCACCCGTTCCAGCTGCGCCTTGGCCGCGTCGATCAGGCGGCGGTTGCCGTGACCGAAGTTCAGCGCCGAGTAACCGGCGAGCATGTCGAGATAGCGCCGTCCCTCCACGTCGGTCATCCAGGCACCCTCCGCCGTCGCGACGACGACGGGCAGCGGATGGTAGTTGTGCGCGCTGTGCGCCTCGGCGGAGGCGATGGCGTTTTCCGTGGTCGACACGGGATCTCCGTTCGTCGTGCGGGTCGGGTTGGTGTGCCCACTTGTATCGTCGGTCGGATCACCCGCGAGGAAACCTTCACCGCACGGCGCGCCCGCGATTCCCGCCGCCGGGGCCCCCTCCACGTCCTCACACCTTTCCTGCACCGGCTGCCCGAGATCCGTTCCGTACCTGAGACAATGATGTCTATGGCCTCTGAACGTCCCCGTGTGCTCTCCGGAATCCAGCCCACCGCAGGCTCGTTCCACCTCGGCAACTACCTCGGCGCGGTCCGCCAGTGGGTGGCCCTGCAGGAGTCCCACGACGCCTTTTACATGGTCGTCGACCTGCACGCGATCACCGTCCCGCAGGACCCCTCGGCACTGCGCTCCAACACCCGGCTCGCCGTCGCCCAGCTGCTCGCCGCCGGGGTCGACCCGGACCGCTGCACGCTCTTCGTCCAGAGCCATGTTCCCGAGCACGCCCAGCTCGGCTGGGTCATGAACTGCCTGGCCGGCTTCGGTGAGGCGTCCCGGATGACGCAGTTCAAGGACAAGTCGGGCAAGCAGGGCACCGACCGCACCACGGTGGGGCTCTTCACCTATCCGATGCTGATGGTCGCGGACATCCTGCTCTACCAGGCCGACCAGGTCCCGGTGGGCGAGGACCAGCGCCAGCACCTGGAGCTGACCCGCAACCTCGCCGAGCGGTTCAACGGCACCTACGGCGACACCTTCACCGTGCCGGACCCGTACATCCTCAAGGAGACGGGGAAGATCTACGACCTTCAGGACCCGTCCGCGAAGATGAGCAAGTCGACGGCGAACCCCAAGGGGCTGATCAACCTCCTCGACGAGCCGAAGGCCACCGCCAAGAAGGTGAAGAGCGCGGTCACCGACACCGACACGGTGATCCGCTTCGACCCGGCGGAGAAGCCCGGTATCAGCAACCTTCTGAGTATCTATTCCACCCTTACCGACACTTCTGTCCCGGATCTGGAGCAGAAGTACGAGGGCAAGGGCTACGGTGCGTTGAAGACCGACCTCGCCGAGGTCATGGTCGAGTTCGTCACACCGTTCCGGACCCGCACCCAGGAATATCTCGACGACACCGAGACGCTGGACTCCATCCTGGCCAAGGGAGCGGAGAAGGCCCGCGCCGTCGCCGCCGAGACCCTGGCGCGGACCTACGACCGTCTGGGCCTTCTGCCCGCCAAGCACTGAGTCCAAGGACCCTGGCGGTACCCCCTCCACAGGCGGCAGACTGGCGGCGTGAAGTTTGCGGCCGACAGTGGCTGAAAACAGACCATCGAGGATTGAGGAGAACGACGTGGGGACCGTAACGCTCGGCGTTTCGATCGCGGTCCCGGAGCCCTACGGCAGCCTGCTCCAGCAGCGGCGCGCGAGCTTCGGGGACCCTGCCGCACATGGCATTCCCACCCACGTCACCCTCCTTCCGCCGACCCAGGCGGAGGCGGCCACCCTGCCCGCGATCGAGGCGCACCTCGCCGCGATCGCGTCCGGTGGCCGCCCCTTCCCGATGCGGCTGTCCGGCACGGGCACCTTCCGTCCGCTCTCGCCGGTCGTCTTCGTCCAGGTCGTCGAGGGCGCCTCGGCGTGCTCCTGGCTGCAGAAGCGCGTCCGGGACGCGTCCGGTCCGCTGGTGCGCGAGCTCCAGTTCCCGTACCACCCGCACGTGACCGTGGCGCACGGCATCTCCGAAGAGGCGATGGACCGGGCGTACGCGGAGCTCGGCGACTACGAGGCCGCCTGGACCTGCGGTTCCTTCGCGCTGTACGAGCAGGGCCCGGACAGCGTCTGGCGCAAGATCAACGAGTTCCCGTTCGAGGCGGGCGGCGGCGCCCCCGCCCTGCCCGTGCAGAGCGGCAGCTCCGTGGACGCGCCCTCCCTCCACCCCTGACCCGTTCCCGGGCCGGTCGGCGTCAGACCGGCAGGCGCCGGAACAGCGGCCGCGGTACGTGCCGCAGCGCCGACATCACGGCCCGTAGCGCCCCGGGCACCCACACCGTCTCCGAGCGCCGGCGCAGACCCGTCACGATCGCCGCCGCGACCGCGTCCGGCGTGGTCACCAGGGGCGTCCGGGTGAACGGGATCGTCGCGAGCGGCCCCTCGACCGCCATACCGGCCGGCTGTACGTGACCGGGGCGCACGACCATCACGTGCACGCCCGTACCGTGCAGCGCGTCCCCGAGCCCCTGGGCGAACGCGTCCAGGCCCGCCTTGCTCGACCCGTAGATGAAGTCCGCACGCCGGGCGCGCTCCCCTGCCACCGATGACAGCACCACCAGCGAGCCGTGCCCCTGCGCCTGGAGTGCGCCCGCGCACACCAGTCCGGCGGAGACGGCCCCCGTGTAGTTCGTCTGCGCGACCCGGACCGCTGAGAGCGGCTCCTCCTCGTCGCGCTCCTGATCGCCGGGGATGCCGAAGGCGAGCAGCACCATGTCGATGTCGCCCTCGGTGAAGATCTTGCCGAGGGTGGTCTCGTGGGACTCGGTGTCCAGGGCGTCGAAGTCGACGGTACGGACATAGGCCCCGCGCCCGCGCAGCTCGGCCGCGGCGGACTCCAGGGCGGGGGAGGGGCGCCCGGCGAGCCAGACCGTGCGGGTACGGCAGGCGATCAGGCGGCGTGCGGTGGCGAGCCCGATCTCCGAGGTACCGCCGAGGACGAGCAGGGACTGCGGGGCACCGAAGGCATCCTTCACGGAAACGCTCCTTAAGGAAGGCGGAGGGCGGGGGGAGCAGGAAAGAGCGGCAGCCGCAGCCGTCGCGACAGCCGGGGCGTCGGTCAGAGCGACAGCCGGCGCGCGAGGTCCGAGCCGAACGCGCCGTCCGGGTCCGACTGGGCCCGCAGCGACCGGAATGCACCCAGCCGCGGATACATCGCGGCCAGCACGTCCGGGCGCAGCCGGGAGTCGTCCGTCAGGGAGACCCGGCCGCCCGCGGCCGCCACCTCCTCGTCCAGGCCGTCGAGGAAGCGGCCCAGCCCCGGCAGGGCGGCCGGCAGGTCGAGCGAGAGGGCCCAGCCGGGCACCGGGAACGACAGCCAGCCGGGACCGCTCTCGCCGAACCGTCTGAGCGCGGCGAGGAACGACGGGCACCGGCGCCGGGAGACCTGCCGGACGATCCGGTGCAGCGTCTCCTCCTGTCCGTGGCCGACGGCGAACTCGTAGTGCACGAAGCCGCCGCGCCCATGGATCCGGTTCCAGTGCGGCACGGCGTCCAGTGGGTGGAAGAAGGCGGAGATCCGCTGGAGCCCACCGGCGCGGGACCGCGGCGCCCGGCGGTACCGGAGTTCGGCCAGGACGGCCGCAGAGGTACGGCCGAGCAGCCCGCCGGGAGCGAGGCCGAGGAGGTCCGGTACGAGCGAGTGGGCGGACGGGAGTCGGGAGGCGGGGAGTTGGGCGGGGCGGAAGGAGAGCGGCGTGCGCCGGGCGTGCGCCGGGAGCGCGTCCAGGGGTGCGTGCTCCCCCCGGGTCAGGACGCCCCGGCCCGTCGCCCGGCCGCGGGCCGTCAGGTCGACCCAGGCGGACGTGTGGCGGTGGTGGCCGCCCGTGGCGAGACGGTCCATCAGGTTGTCCAGGTCGGCGGCCCGTTCGGTGCCGACCGACATCAGGGACGTCTCGACGGGGTGGAGCCGGAGCGTGGCCGAGAGGATCACCCCGGTCAGGCCCATGCCGCCCGCGGTCGCGTCGAAGAGCGGGGTGCCGGGGCGGACCGTGCGGATCCCGCCGTCGGCGGTGAGCAGTTCGAACTCCGTGACGTGGCGGGAGAAGGAGCCCGCGGCGAGGTGGTTGTCGCCGTGGACGTCGGCGCCGATCGCGCCGCCCACCGTGACGTACCGGCTGCCGGGTGTCACCGGGGGGAACCAGCCCAGCGGAAGCAGCACCTCCATCAGCCGGTGCAGGGTCACACCCGCCTCGCACACCACCACACCCGTCCCGGCGTCGAAGGCGCGAATCCGGTTCAGCGCCGTCATGTCGAGGACGGAACCCCCCGCGTTCTGCGCCGCGTCGCCGTGTGCCCGGCCCAGGCCGCGGGCGATCGAGCCACGGGGCCCGCAGCCGCGTACCGTCGCCGCCGCCTCCTCGTCACTACGGGGGCGGAAGCGCAGCGCGGTCGTCGGGGCGGTACGGCCCCAGCCGGTCAGGGACACGGTGTCGACAGACATAGGGGTGACCGTATCGCCCGAGAAAACACCTTTGAGGGATTTGTTACAACACTCACCGAAATGGGTGATTGAGAGGGCATCATCTCCCACGCTCCGCAACGGGCATCGGTTTTCGGTGCCGGGGAGGGTAGTCGTACGTCATGGACTGGCTGAAAAAACTCCCCGTCATCGGGCCGCTCGTCTCCCGGCTGATGGAGACGCACGCCTGGCGCAGTTACGAAACGCTGGTACGGGTCCACTGGGCGAGGCTTGCCGCAGCGATCACGTTCATCAGCTTCCTGGCGCTCTTCCCGCTGATCGCGGTCGGCGCGGCGATCGGAGCGGCGCTGCTCTCCACCAAGCAGCTCGACAAGATCGAGGACAAGGTCGCCGAGCAGGTGCCCGGCATCTCCGACCAGTTGGGCATCGACAACCTGGTGGCCCACGCGGGCACGGTCGGGCTGGTGGCGGGTGCGCTGCTCCTCTTCACCGGTATCGGCTGGGTCGGCTCGATGCGGGACTGCCTGCGCGCGGTGTGGGAGATGGACGACTTGGACGAGGGCAACCCGGTCATCCGTAAACTCAAGGACGGCGGGGTGCTGCTCGGCCTGGGCGGTGCGGCCCTGGTGACGCTGGCGATCTCCTCGGTCGGCTCCGTCGCCGTCGGCCGGGTCGCCGATCTGCTCAACATTCCGGAGAACGGCGCGGGCGGTGTGCTGCTGCGGATCGCCGCCCTGCTGGTGGCCGTGTGCGCCGACTTCCTGCTGCTGCTCTACCTGCTGACGCTGCTGCCCGGTGTGGAGCCGCGGCGGCACCGGCTGGTGGTCGCCGCCCTGGTCGGCGCGGTCGGCTTCGAGCTGCTGAAACTGCTGCTCGGCAGCTACATCCAGGGCGTCGCGTCGAAGAGCATGTACGGCGCGTTCGGCGTGCCGATCGCCCTGCTGCTGTGGATCAACTTCACCGCGAAGCTGCTGCTGTTCTGCGCCGCCTGGACGGCGACGCCCAGCAAGGACGCCGAGGAGCCCCTGCCCGTCGGGGGCGACCAGGACGACGAGGCGGAGGGGGGCGGGAGCGGGAGTACCCGGAGCGACCTCACCCGGGGCGGGAGTGCCCCGGGCGGCCGGGTCAGGGACGAGGGCGGCGGCGCACCAGGTCCGGCAGCGGCCAGCGCCGGTTGACCAGGAACGCGGCCCCGGCCAGCAGCACCAGCACCCCGCCGGCGATGCCCAGCGCGATCCCGACCCCGCCGGAGCCGCCCGCGGCAGCGGCCTTCGTGGTCTTCACCGGGCTGTGCTTGCCCTTGGCCGCGGCGGATCCGTCGGCCTCGGCACCCTTGCCCGTGCCGTTGCCGGTCTCCGCGGACTTCGGCGGGACCAGCTCGCCGACCGGTGTGACCTTGCCGCCGGCGCTGAAGCCCCAGTCGAGCAGGCTCGCCGCCTCGTTGTAGACGGCGTGCGTCTCGTTGGACGACGGGTTCATGACGGTGACGAGCAGCACCTTGCCGTTGCGCTCGGCGACACCGGTGAAGGTGTTGCCCGCGTGCGTGGTGTAGCCGTTCTTGACGCCCGCGATGCCCTTGTACGGAGTGACGCCGTCGGCCCCGGTGAGCAGCCGGTTGGTGTTCTGGATGCCGAAGCTCTCGCGCTTCTTCCCCTTCTTCTGCTCGCCGGGGAACTCCGCCTCCGCGGTCGAGGAGTACTCGCGGAAGTCCGCGTTCTGCAGCCCGCTGCGGGCGAACAGCGTCAGGTCGTACGCGCTCGACACCTGCTCGGGGGAGTCGTAGCCGTCGGGCGACACGACCGTGGTGTCGAGGGCCTGCAGCTCCTCGGCGTGCGTCTGCATGTCCTGGACGGTCTTGGGGACGCCCCCGTACATCGCGGCCAGCACGTGCACCGCGTCGTTGCCCGAACGCAGGAAGACCCCGAGCCACAGGTCGTGCACCGTGTAGCTGAGGTCCTCCTTGACGCCCACCAGGCTGCTGCCCTCGCCCATGTCGGCGAGGTCCTCGTCCTTCACCGTGTACTTCCGGGTCTTCGGCTGGAGGGCCGGCGCCGGCAGCACGGTGTCCGCGAAGAGCATCTTCAGCGTGGAGGCCGGGGGCAGCCGCCAGTGCGGGTTGTGCGAGGCCAGCACCTCACCGCTCTCGGCGTCCGCGACCATCCAGGACCTGCCGGTCAGGTCCTTGGGCAGGACCGGGGCGCCGGGACCGAGATTGACCTGGGTGCCGGACAGGCCCAGCTGTTCGCCACCGATCCTCGACATACCGGCGGGCGGCTTCGGCTCGTTGTCGGAGGCGTCCTTGGCGACCGCCGAGGCAGGACTCACGACAAAAGCGGACAGCAGAGCGGCAGAGGTGACCGCCAGCGCGGTCTTTTTGAGAGCTGGCACGGTGAAAAACGTACATGCAGTTGATGTGAAAATGGACACCGGCGGTATGACCCGCCGTGCGTCCCGCCAGGACAGCCCACCCCGGGCGAGCCGGTCCGAGCGAGGCGGAGATACTGAGTCCATGAAGCTCAGCCGCCCCGTCTCCTGGTTCCTGCTCGCATTCGGGGTGTGGAGCTGGTTCATCTGGATCACTTTCGTCAAGAACCTGTGGAAGGACGGCAGCGGTCTCGCCTTCGACGACGCGGGTGACCCTACTGCGTACTTCTGGGTGCATCTGCTGCTCGCCATCACGTCCTTTCTTCTGGGGACGGCGGTTGGCGTGATCGGGTTCCGTGGCGTCAGGGCCTCGCGCGAGCGGACCGCGTAGCCACTCGGCACCTCGTACGGACCGGATACGGACAAACAGGGCGGGGCTCAGTACACGTGGCAGTCATGGGATTCGCTCTGGCGGTGATCGCGGTCCTCGCGCTGCTCGTCGCCGTGCACCGCTATGTGTGGCGCCGCTTCGTCGGTGACACGACAGCCGTGGGCAGCCCAATGCGCCGGGCGGGCACGGTGGCGGCGTACGTCCTGCCGCTGCTGAGCGTCGGCGCGCTGGTCTCCGGCCGTACGGGCGCGCCCTTCTGGCTCCAGCAGGTGCTGGCCTGGCCGGGCTATCTGTGGCTGGCGGCCCTGCTGTACCTGACGCTGGCCCTGCTGGTCGGCGAGGCGGTACGGCCCCTGCTCCGCCGGGTGCTCGCGCGCCGGGCGACGGAGACGGGGGAGACGGGGGAGACCGCGACCACCGCACCCGCCACATCCACCGCATCCGTGGCCTCCACCGCATCCAGCGCATCCGCCGCTTCCGCCACGGAGACCAGAACGGCCGCCCCGCCGGCTCCCGCTCCCGCCGCCGGCTCCGCCTCGCGCCGGCTCTTCGTCGCGCGGGCCGTCGGGGGCGCCGCGGCCGTCGCCGGACTGGGCACGGTCGGGTACGGCACCTACGGGGTGCTGCGCGGCCCGCGGGTCAAGCGCGTCACCATCCCGCTGGCCCGGCTGCCCCGCTCCGCGCACGGTTTCCGGATCGCCGTCGTCAGCGATATCCACCTCGGCCCGATCCTGGGCCGGGCGCACACCCAGCGGATCGTCGACACGGTCAACCGGACCCAGCCCGATCTGATCGCGGTCGTCGGGGACCTGGTCGACGGATCGGTCGCCGATCTCGGTCCGGCCGCCGAACCGCTCGCGGGACTCCGCTCCCGGCACGGCGCGTTCTTTGTCACCGGCAACCACGAGTACTACTCCGGCGCGGCCCAATGGGTGGATCACGTAAGGGAATTGGGGCTGCACCCGCTGGAGAATGCCCGGGTGGAGATCGACGGCTTCGATCTGGCCGGGGTCAATGACATCGGGGGCGAGAGCGAGGGGCAGGGCCCGGACTTCGGCCGCGCCCTGGGCGACCGGGACCGGTCACGGGCCGCCGTCCTCATGGCCCATCAGCCCGTCGTCATCGACGAGGCCGTCGCGCACGGCGTGGACCTGCAGCTCTCCGGGCACACCCACGGCGGACAGCTCTGGCCGGGCAACTACATCGCGGAGCTGTCCAACCCCACGGTCGCCGGGCTCGAACGCTACGGCGACACCCAGTTGTACGTCACCCGCGGCGCGGGGGCGTGGGGTCCGCCGGTGCGGGTCGGTGCCCCCTCGGACATCACCGTCGTCGAACTCGCCTCCACGCGTGCGTAGCCCTTCCGGCGCGCTCCCGGGCCCGTCCGCAGTGAATTCGGTGACCGGTTACCAACCCTCTGTATTCGACCTATCCGCCCAAGGTTTCAAGTAACGAACAAAAGGCTATGTGTCCCTGATTTCCTCTTCCAGATGTGAAAATCGTGTGATTGGCTGAGCCCGAACGTGCGGCGATCTGCGTATCTGAGCGCGACGCCGAGGTGGGGCTGTTAAGGGAGAGCACGGCAATGCGGTCGATCCGACTACGGATTCTCGCGATTCTCGCGGTTTTGGTCATCGCAGGCGTCGGCGCCTGGCAGTTGCTTCCCTCGGACGGAGCGAAGGACGACCCTGTCACCGTCGGCACGACCGACGAGGTGACCTCGCTCGACCCGGCCGGAGCCTACGACGCCGGCTCCTGGGCGATATACAGCAACATCTACCAGTCGCTGATGACGTTCAAGTCCGGGGCGATCGTCCCCGAGCCGGACGCGGCCGAGAGCTGCGGCTTCATCGGCGGGAAGCTCCAGACGTACCAGTGCAAGCTCCGTGACGACCTGTCGTTCTCCAACGGCCGGAAGATCACCGCCAAGGACGTCAAGTACTCCTTCGATCGCATGATCAACATCAAGACGGACGTCGGTCCGTCGGTGCTGTACCCGAGCCTCAAGAACGTGGTGGCCGAGGGCCGGACGATCACGTTCAACCTGTCCTCGCGCGATGCGACCTTCCCGCAGAAGCTCGCCACCGGGGCCGGTTCGATCGTCGACAGCGAGGCCTACTCGGAGCACAAGCTGCGCGACGACGACAAGGTCAGCGGCTCCGGGCCGTACGTGCTGAAGTCGTACAAGCCGGGCGTCAGCGCCGAACTGGTGCCGAACACCAGGTACAAGGGTGCGCTGAAGAAGACCGGCGGGCCGGTCACCGTGCGCTACTACAAGCAGTCGGACGAACTGCTGGCGGCCTGGAAGTCGGGGAAGGTCGACGTCACGCACCGGCAGCTCCCGCCGTCCACGCTCGCCGAGCTGAACCCCGGCGACGCGGACCAGCGGATCACCGAGGCGGACAGCGCCGAGATCCGCAACCTCGTCTTCAACGTCCGTGACGGGGCACCGCTCGCCGACAAGCGGGTCCGGCAGGCCATCGCGTCGATCATCGACCGCGCGCCGCTGGTGACCGACGTCTACAAGGGCACCGTCGAACCGCTGTACTCGCTGATCCCGCAGGGCTACATCGGGCACAGCACCCCGTTCTTCGACGAGTACCCCGCGCCCGATCCCCAGCGCGCCAAGAAGCTCATGGAGGAAGCGGGCGTTCAGCTGCCGCTCCACATCACCTTCGCCTACCGCGACGACGACGCGTACACGAAGGAGACCGGGGAGATCCGGCGTCAGCTGGAGGCGGACGGGCTGTTCAAGGTCACGGTGAAGGCCGTGGAGTGGCAGGCGTTCCAGAAGGGTTACGCGGCCGGCCAGTACGACGCGTACACCGTCGGCTGGCTCCCGGACTACCCGGACCCCGACACCTTCAGCCAGCCGCTCGTCGGCCGCGACACCAGCCTCCACAACGGCTACAGCAGCAAGAAGATGGACTCGCTGATCAGCAGCACGCTGCAGTTCAGCGACCGCAGCCGCACCTCGGCCGACTTCAAGGAGCTCCAGAAGCTGGTGGGCGATGACGTGCCGCTGGTGCCGCTGTGGCAGAAGAAGGACTACGTCGTCGCCAAGCCCGACGTGGCCGGTTCGCAGTACCTCTCGGACGGCACCGGCATCTGGCGGCTGTGGGAACTCGGCTGGATCTGACCGGCCGCCACGGACCAGTGGCGCGGTACACCAAGGAGCGGCCGTCCCGGCGTCATCGGGGCGGCCGCTCCTCGGTTCAGTGCGCCGTTACTCGGTGGGGCGCGGGCCGGGCCGGTCCGCCGCGCGTCCCGCCGCTCCGGGCAGGAACTCCTCCAGCACCTCGTGGACCTGGCGCACGAGCGGCCGCAGCACCCGGAACCGGGACAGGGCGATGGCCCGCGCGACGATCGGGGCGGTGCGCTCGACGAGGCGGCGGCTGCGTTCGGCGTCGTCCGTCCGGTCGTACACCCAGTACAGGACCAGGCCCATCTGGTTCAGCCACATCAGCTGCGGCAGCAGCTCGGCCAGCTCGGGGTCGACCTTGGTGCCCGCGCCCGCCAGGCAGCGCTTGTGGATGGAGATCGCCGCGTCGCGGGCCGAGACGGAGTCCTTGGAGAAGGGGCTGAGCGGGCTCTCCGGATCGGCGGCGTTCTTGAAGAACTGGGCGGCGAAGCGGTGGTACGGCTCCGCCACGTCCAGCCAGCAGAGCAGGACCCCGCGGATGCGTACCGCGAGGTCCTTGTCACCGGCCAGAACCGGCTGGACCGCCGCCTCGTGCTCGGCGGCGATCCGGTCGTAGAAGCCCTGGACGAGGTGTTCCTTGGACGAGAAGTAGTAGTACGCGTTCCCTACGGAGACCCCGGCCTCCTGGGCGATGGCCCGCATCGTCGTCTTGTCGTAACCGCGTTCCTGGAAGAGCCGGAGCGCGGTTTCGAGGATGACTGTGCGGGTCTGCTCGCTCTTGGGAGCCTTGACTTCCTTCACGTCCTTCTCTTCCTTCACCACGGTCCCGAGGGTATCCGGGATCACCGCGTGCCGGGCTCCGGCCCCCGCACCGCGCACGCCCCGTCCCCGTCCGCCCGGCAGGGCGCTGCCGTCAGCGAGCGGTACTTCGCGGCGGCGAGGACGGTCGCCCTGGCGAACGGGCGGCCGGCCGGCGTCGTCAGCCAGTGGGCCCGGGGCCGGTGCTCGGCCAGCGCCCAGAGGCAGACGATCCACGCGGACGTGCCCCGGTAGACCTGGCCCCCGTCACCGATCACCGTGATCTCCTCCAGGGTGCCGGAGTGGTCGAGACCGGGGAAGCGGCGGTGCGCCTCCGCGGAGTCCGCCGGGACGAGGTCGAGCGGGACCAGCTGACGTTGCCTCATCAGCCACTGCCGCAGGTGGACGCAGAGCGAGCACTGTGCGTCGTAGAGCACGGTGAGCCGTTCGACGGAGAGCCGCCGCCCACCGGTCCGGGCCGCCATGGCCGGCCCTCACGCCTTGGTGGCGGGCGGGGCCCACGGACCGACACCCGGACCCGTCCAGCCCTGCGGCGGTACGGGCGGGGTCTGCTCGCGCTCCATCAGGCCCCGGCGGCGCATCTTGTTGAGCACATAGACGTTGCCCAGGTGCATGATCCCGAGGACGAGCAGCACCACACCGATCTTCACCGAGAGTGCGTCGAAGAGCTCGCGGGCGTCGGTGACCTTGTCGGAGTTCTTCAGATAGAGCGTCACGAAGCCCAGGTTGACCAGGTAGAAGCCGACCACCAGCAGGTGGTTGACGGCATCGGCGAGCTTCTCGTTCCCGTGCAGCACATCGGCGATGAACACCCTGCCGTTGCGGCTGAGCGTGCGGGCCACCCAGATGGTGAGCGCCACGCTGATGAGCAGGTAGATGACGTACGCGACAACAGTGAGGTCCATGCCCCACCCTCCCTTGAACGCGTTCAAATGCTGTTGTCATGGACTGTAGACCTGACTTTGAACATGTTCAAGTCATGGCTCCGGCGTAGGCTGAGGGCCATGGAGCAACGGGACTGGACCGACGGACACGTGGAGCGGTGGAAGCCGGTGCTTCCGGAACTCGACCCGGACGTCGAGGGTGCGGTGACCCGGATGAAGAAGCTCTCCGTCCATCTGCGCCGGGTGCGTGAACAGTCCCTGGTCGACTTCGACCTGGACCGTCAGGAGTTCGACACCCTGCACAAGCTCGCCGGCCGGGGCGGCGAGGCGGCCCCGTCCGATCTGGCCGCCGACCTCGACCTCGCGCCCGCCTCCGTCACCGGCCGGCTGGACGCGCTGGAGCGGCGCGGATTCGTCCGCCGTACGCCCTCCGTCACGGACCGGCGGCGCGTGGACGTGGAGTTGACCGACCAGGGCCGCTCGACGTGGCTCGGCGCGATGGACGTCCTCGGCAACGAGGAGGAGCGGCTGCTCGGTGTCCTGGGCAAGGACGAGCGCGGGCTGCTCAACTCCATGCTGCGGCGCATCATGGTGGTCGCGGAGGACCGGGGCGGCGCGGCCTGGGACTGACCGCGCCGGCGGGGAGGACCCCAGGACGCCCCCGGCGCCGTCCCGCCGCGGGCCCCGGGCCGGCCGTCAGAAGCTCAGTGAGCGGGCGGTGTTGATCTGGGCCATCACCATCGCGAAGGTGCCCGGGTGCACGGCCGGGATCATCGTCCAGTGGTGGCGGCCGCCACTGGACACCGACACCTGGACGTATCCGGTGGTCTTCCTCTCCTTCATCAGGAGGAAGAGCAGACCGACCAGGCAGAGCAGGGCGAAGAGGATCGCGAGCACGATCCCGACCGTGGGGATCTTCTCCTCGGTGTGCGACACGTCCGTGGCCGTCCACGCCGCGCCCTTGAGGGGCATCGTTCCGGACGGAGTGACGATGGAGTCGCCCACGATCGTGATGTCGCCGATCGACAGCATCGGCGCGCCGGCGCCCGTCGGGAACATGCCCTGCGGCCCCGGGTACCCGTAGCCAGGCACCCCCGGCTGACCTGCCGGGTAGCCGTAGCCGGGCTGGGGCGGCGCCTCCTGGAACGGCTGTGGGTAGCCGTCGACGGGCGGACCGGCCGGCTGCTGGGGAGGCCCCCACTTGTATGAGTCGTCCGCGTACGGATTCGGATCGCTCAACGTTCCCCGCTCTCGATCGTGCCGTGCGCCCGGTGGCCTGCTGCGACGCGGGCGGCGAACCGTGTCCGGTTCCGCACGACCGTACCGTTACGCGCCGCGCCGTGCAGCCAGGAGGCCCCGCCGCCCGCAGTGTTCGTGCGGAGGACGGGGCCCTGGATGCCGATGGTGCGCGGGGAGGGTCAGAAGCGACGCGTGATCAGCGCGCGCTTGACCTCCTGGATCGCCTTGGTGACCTCGATGCCACGCGGGCAGGCGTCCGTGCAGTTGAAGGTGGTGCGGCAACGCCACACCCCGTCACGGTCGTTGAGGATCTCCAGCCGCTGCTCGCCGCCCTCGTCGCGCGAGTCGAAGATGAAGCGGTGCGCGTTGACGATCGCCGCCGGGCCGAAGTACTGCCCGTCGTTCCAGAACACCGGGCACGAGGACGTGCACGCGGCGCACAGGATGCACTTGGTGGTGTCGTCGAAGCGCTCGCGGTCCTCGGCGGACTGCAGGCGCTCGCGGGTCGGCTCGTTCCCCTTGGTGATGAGGAAGGGCATGACGTCGCGGTAGGCCTGGAAGAACGGGTCCATGTCGACCACGAGGTCCTTGAGGACCGTGAGGCCCTTGATGGCCTCGACCGTGATCGGCTTCTCCGGGCTCAGGTCCTTGATCAGCGTCTTGCAGGCGAGCCTGTTCTTGCCGTTGATCCGCATCGCGTCGGAGCCGCAGATGCCGTGCGCGCAGGAGCGGCGGAAGGTCAGCGTTCCGTCGGTCTCCCACTTGATCTTGTGAAGGGCGTCGAGGACACGCTCCTTCGGGTCGATCTCGATCTGGAAGTCCTGCCACTGGGACTCCTCGGAGACCTCCGGGTTGAACCGGCGGATCCGGAACGTGGCGGTGATGTACGGGGAGTCGGCGAAGCCGGCCTCGGGCTCCGGGACCTGGTCGGCCTTTTCCATCGTGGGGGTAGCCATCAGTACTTACGCTCCATCGGCTGGTAGCGGGTCTGGACGACCGGCTTGTAGTCCAGCCGGATCGACTCGGTGCCGTCGTCGGCGACCTCGCGGTACGCCATGGTGTGGCGCATGAAGTTGACGTCGTCGCGGTTCGGGTAGTCCTCGCGGTAGTGACCGCCGCGGGACTCCTTGCGGGCCAGCGCGGAGGTCGCCATGACCTCGGCGAGGTCGAGCAGGTTGCCCAGCTCGACCGCTTCGAGCAGGTCCGTGTTGAACCGCTTGCCCTTGTCCTGGATGGACACGTCGAGGTACCGCTTGCGCAGCTCCGCGATCTTGTCGACCGCCGTCTTGATCGTCTGCTCGGTGCGGAACACCATCACGTTGGCGTCCATGCACTCCTGCAGCTCCAGACGGATCGCGGAGACCCGCTCGGTGCCGGTGGAGTTGCGCAGCCGCTCCACCTGGTCGATGACCAGCTGTGCCGGGTTCTCGGGAAGCTCGACGTAGTCGTTCTTCGCGGAGTACTCGGCGGCGGCGATGCCCGACCGCTTGCCGAAGACGTTGATGTCGAGCAGCGAGTTGGTGCCGAGGCGGTTGGCGCCGTGCACGGAGACGCAGGCGACCTCGCCCGCGGCGTACAGGCCCGGGACGACGGTGGTGTTGTCGGCCAGCACCTCGCCCTGGACGTTGGTCGGGATGCCGCCCATGGCGTAGTGCGCGGTCGGCTGGATCGGGATCGGGTCCGTGTAGGGCTCGATACCGAGGTACGTCCGCGCGAACTCCGTGATGTCCGGGAGCTTGGCGTCCAGCTGCTCCGGCGGCAGGTGCGTCAGGTCCAGGTAGACGTGGTCGCCCTCGGGACCGCAGCCGCGGCCCTCGCGGATCTCCGTGTAGATGGAGCGGGAGACGACGTCACGGGACGCGAGGTCCTTCATGACGGGCGCGTACTTCTCCATGAAGCGCTCGCCGTCCTTGTTGCGGAGGATGCCGCCCTCACCGCGGGCGCCCTCCGTCAGCAGGATGCCCATGCGCCAGATGCCCGTCGGGTGGAACTGGAAGAACTCCATGTCCTCCAGCGGCAGACCGCGGCGGTACGCGGCGGCCTGGCCGTCACCGGTCAGGGTGTGCGCGTTCGACGTCACCTTGAAGAACTTGCCGGTGCCGCCGGAGGCGAAGATGATCGCCTTCGCCTGGAAGACGTGGATCTCGCCGGTCGCCAGCTCGTACGCGACGACGCCCGCGGACTTCTTGACCCCGGTCTCGGGGTCCTCCTGGAGCAGCAGGTCCAGGACGTAGAACTCGTTGAAGAATTCCACGCCCTCCTTGACGCAGTTCTGGTACAGCGTCTGGAGGATCATGTGGCCGGTGCGGTCCGAGGCGTAGCAGGACCGGCGGACGGGGGCCTCGCCGTGGTTACGGCTGTGGCCGCCGAAGCGTCGCTGGTCGATCTTGCCCTCGGGCGTGCGGTTGAACGGCAGGCCCATCTTCTCCAGGTCGAGAACGGAGTCGATGGCCTCCTTCGCCAGGATCTCGGCGGCGTCCTGGTCGACCAGGTAGTCGCCGCCCTTGATCGTGTCGAAGGTGTGCCACTCCCAGTTGTCCTCCTCCACGTTGGCGAGCGCGGCGGCCATGCCGCCCTGCGCTGCGCCCGTGTGGGAGCGGGTGGGGTAGAGCTTGGTCAGCACGGCGGTGCGGCTGCGCTTGGTCGACTCGATGGCCGCGCGCATGCCGGCGCCGCCGGCGCCGACGATGACGGTGTCGTACTTGTGGATCTGCATGGTTTACCTCTGGTCCTTCGGGCCCGGCGCCTAGCGGATGTTCGGGTCGAAGGTGAAGATCACCAGCGTGCCCAGCAGGACGGTGAACACCGTGGCGGTGTACAGCAGCATCTTCAGCCAGAAGCGGGTGTTGTCCCGTTCGGCGTAGTCGTTGATGACCGTACGGAGACCGTTGGCGCCGTGCAGCATGGCGAGCCACAGCATCGCCAGGTCCCACATCTGCCAGAACGGCGAGGCCCAGCGGCCGGCCACGAAGGCGAAGCCGATCTTGGACACGCCGCCGTCCAGCACCAGCTGGATCAGCAGGTGGCCGATGACCAGGACGACCAGCACGACGCCCGACAGGCGCATGAAGAGCCAGGCGTACATCTCGAAGTTGGTGCGCGAACCCTTGGGGGTCTTGCCGGTCCGCGTACGCGGGGGCTCGATCACGGGGGCCGGATTGTCGGCATCGTAGAGGCTGACGCCTTCGACCGCGCCGATCGCGGAAGTCTCGGTGGACATGGGCCTCAGCTCCCGAAGATGGAACGGACGGCGTGGCCGAGGACGGGGTACAGGGCCCCGACCATGAGCACGATCCAGATGCCCAGCACGGTCCAGAGCATCTGCTTCTGGAGACGCGGGCCCTTGGCCCAGAAGTCCACAGCGATGATGCGGAGACCGTTCAGCGCGTGAAAGAGAACCGCGGCCACGAGGCCGTATTCAAGGAGCGCGACAGGCCATGTCTTGTACGTGGCCACGACTTCGTCGTAGGCCTCGGGAGAGACACGGACGAGAGAGGTGTCCAGGACGTGTACGAACAGGAAGAAGAAAATGAGGACACCGGTGACTCGATGAGCCACCCAGGACCACATGCCTTCCCGGCCGCGGTACAGCGTTCCAGCCGGCACGGAAGAACCCTCCGGGAGCGGGGATTGGGGGTCGGCCGGCTTGACTGTCGGTCTGACCCGGCCAGGTACGGTCCACCGGCCCCGGCCATCGTAGCGACGGTTTGTCGGTTCGTTCGCGCCGGGGCCTCTGGTGTGATCAAAGTGGCAATCAATCAGGCACGGACGGGCTAGGCGGGGGCCTGTCGCCGGGGCCGCGGGCCTTCCGGACCCGGCGGTAACCCGTTACTGACTCGAGACCAGCCCGGTGATGCGGCCCCGGGCGAGTCGCCGCAGCTCGTCGGCCGTCACCACCCGCTCCTGGTCGGGGTCGTGGCCCAGCCTGGCCCGGATGCCGGCCAGCACCTCATCGGGGTGCTCGGCGGGCCGGACACCGTCGAGGCAGATGACGAAGACATGCCCGAACTTCGACTCGTACGCGGCGTGCGCCGCGGCCAGCGCGAGGTGTGCGGAGGGCGCCGCGTCGGGCGGCAGCGCCGGGGAGACCTCGGCGGCGAGCGCCTCCGCGCGGTCGGTGAGGGAGAGGTCGTAGCCCGCCTCGTCGGCGGCGGCGAGCAGCGCGTCCAGATCCGGGTAGGGGCGGTGGGCGGTCAGCCGCTGGGCCCAGCGGCGGCTGCCGAAGCAGTCCAGCAGCGCGGCCTCGACGTCGGCGGCGGCCGCGGCGTTGAGACGGTGCAGGCCGAAGCCGTGCGGAGCGGTCCGATCGGGTACGGTTCCGCGGTTCTGCAGGGGCACGGCGGTCTGCCGGACGGACCGGTGCGGTTGCTCGGGGAGGCCGGCGTGGGACTCGCTGGACCTGGACAGCGTTGGCTCCTCGAATCAGCGGCATCTGTGAACCTGGAGTGGGGGGAAACCGGAGAGACCAGGTGGATGCAGAGTGAAGGGAGAGACGAATGTGCCTCAAAGCTAGCGACGCCGGGCAGCGGCCGTCCGACGGATGCGCGAATTTCACCCGGACGGGAGGGTTTCGGGATGACTGATGGACGAAATAGCGAGGAGAATGCCCGGCTATCTCCTTACTTCTGCTCTCTTTCCCGCTGAAAACCGGAGGTTTCTGACCGATGTCGCTCTCACGCGGCGCCCTCGCGGCCGGAGCGGCCGTCACCGCGGCTGCCGCGGTGACGCTCACCGTCGTCCTGTGGCCCGACAGCTCCGACTCCGCACGCCGGTCCGGGGCCCAGACCTCGCCCGGCGCGTCGTCCGCCGCCCCCACGCCGTCCCCGACCCGGAGCTACCCGCTCTCGACGACGCCCCGCACCATCCCCGCCGTACGCGAGCACACCGCCGCCCACGGTCCCGGCTGGCGGCCGGGCAAGGACAGCGCGGTGGTGATCGCCAAGGGCAGCAAGGGGCTCGCCGACGAGGGGCGGCTGCTCGCGGGCGAGCTGAAGATCGGCTACCGGGGTGAGGTGCCCGCCCGCGCCGGCGACGTCGAGCTGGCCCTGACCCCGTCGGCCAAGGGCGGGCCCGAGTCGTACACGCTCAAGGCCCGCGACGGCCGCGTCACGATCAGCGGACCCGGCGAGGCGGGAGTCTTCTACGGGACCCGCACCCTCAAGCAGTCGGTACGGGCCGACGGCGTCATGCCCGAGGGCGAGGTGCGCGACCGCCCCGACCGCCCGCAGCGCGGGTTCAACCTCGACATCGCACGCAAGTTCTACAGCGTCGATTGGATCGAGGACCGGCTGCGCGACATGGCCGACCTCAAGCTCAACCAGTTCGGCCTGCACTTCTCCGACGACCAGGCCTTCCGCATCCAGTCCGACACCCACCCCGAGGTGGTGTCGCCCGAGCACCTGACCAAGGCGCAGGTGCGGCAGATCATCGCCCTGGCCGACCGGCTGCACATCCAGATCGTGCCGGAGATCGACTCCCCGGGCCACCTCGGCGCGGTCCTGCGCGCCCACACCGACCTTCAGCTGCGCAATGTGTCGGGCGTGGCCTCGGCCGGATCGATCGACATCTCCAAGCCCGGCTCGGCGAAACTCATCGACGAGCTCCTCGGCGAGTTCACGGAGCTCTTCCCCGGCACGTACTGGCAGCTGGGCGCCGACGAGTACCTCGCGCTGATGGCCCGGGACCCCGCCGCCTCCTATCCCCAGCTCCAGCGCGCCGCCGTACAGAAGTACGGGCCGCAGGCCGGGATCGGCGACCTCGCCACCGGCTGGCTCAACGACCGCGTGGCGGTGGTCCGCCCGCACGGCAAACAGCCCAAGGCGTGGAACGACGGCCTCTTCCGCGACGGCGTCGTCAAGGCGGACAAGGACATCCAGGTCGAGTACTGGACGGGCAAGGAGTACGGGGCCCGGCAGCCGGAGGAGTACCTGAACGAGGGCCGCGAGCTGACGAACCTCAACGACGAGTTCCTCTACTACGTGCTCGGCCAGCCCAACGACTTCGTCTACCCCACCGGCAAGCGCATCTACGAGCAGTGGACCCCCCTCGTCCTGCGCGGCACCACCCCCGTACCGGCGCGCTACTCCGACCAGATCCTCGGCGGCCGGTTCGCCGTCTGGGGCGACCTGCCGCAGGCCCAGACCACGGCGCAGGTGGCGCAGGGCATCCGGATGCCGCTGCGGGCGACGTCCCAGAAGCTGTGGGACCCGGGGAAGCCGAAGCTGAGCTGGGACGGGTTCCGGAAGCTGGCGGGAGAGATCGACAAGGGCTGAGACCGCACCGCGGCCCGCACCCGGGGCAGACCCCGGAATCGCTGTGGACAGGGCGGTGACCTGGGGCTATGTTCCGGATGCCGCGCGCCCTCGGGGAGGAGCGCGCGCCCGTCTCTCATCCGCGCCCGGAATGTCTTCGCGCCCACAACCCTGGGGGGTTCCTTCATGCTGTGCTCCACCTGCCGTACGAGACCACCGGTCACCGCCGACGGACGCTGCGCGCTCTGCGCGCGGTCGGCCGGCGCCCCGGCGCCGCACGCCCCGGCCTTCACCGCTCCGCAGCAGTGGCTGCGTTCGCCCGACACGCTCGCGAAGACCGTCGTCGTCCTGCTGGTGGTCGTCGCCGTGGCGGACCTGCTGGCGGTGGCCGCGGACCTCAACGTCCGAAGCCTGTTCGACGGCGTTCTCGACCAGGGCTTCGTGGCGGTCGAGGAGGCGGAGGCCGACCGCGCCGACATGTTCTCCGCGGGCGCCGGCATCCTGCAGATGCTCACGACCGCCGCCACGGCCGTCGCGTTCCTCATGTGGTTCTGGCGGGTCCGGGCGAACGCCGAGATCTTCGACGCGAGCGCCCAGCCGATGCGGCCCGGCTGGGCCATCGGTGGCTGGTTCGTGCCGGTTGCCGGACTGTGGCTGCCCCGCCGCGTCGCGGGCGGCATCTGGGTCGCGAGTGGCGGGACCGACGCCGACGGCACCTGGCGCGACGTCTCCCGGACTCCGGTGAACCTGTGGTGGGGCGCCTGGGTGCTCTCGCTGCTGGTCGGCCGGTACGCCTCCGGCAAGTACGACCGGGCCGAGTCGGCGCAGGAGATCGCGAGCGCCGCCTCGCAGATGGTGGTGGCCGACCTGCTCGATGTCGTGGCCGCGGTCTTCGCGGTCCTGTTCGTGCGCAAGCTGACCCGGATGCAGGGCGAGCGGGCCGCCCTCGGCCCGTACCCGCTCGGCGCCCGCCCGTAGCAAGCGGTTTCGGCCGCATGCGGTGACGATTTTCGGCCATTCGGCGCTGAACGCGGTACAGGAAGCGCTGCGTCCCCATGCGTCCTGGCATGGGGAGGGGGGCCGACGGGAGACGCCGATGAGCCTGCTGGAACTGATCGCCGCCGCTGATGAGCGGGGACTGACCGCGAGCGGGGCCGCCTGCCTCGACCGCTGCCTGCCGCAGTCCGCCGAGGGGGCCGGCCCCGACCCGCTGCGCCCGCTCTGGGCCGGCTGCGCGGACGGGGCGGCCTGGCCGGACCGCCTGGCCGAGGCACGTGCGGCGCTGGACGCCCTGCCCGGCGGGGAGCCGGCCGTCCAGCGGATCCGGAAGCTGCTCGGCGAGGCGCCCGCGGACCGGGCGGGCGCGGAACTGCGCGACTGGGCCGACGCCTGCTCGCTGCTCGCCCTGGAGGTCCACCTCGGGCACGACGCCGAACGCGCCGACCCGGCGGAACTGGTCGAGCGCTGCCGGGCGGGCGACCCACAGGGGGCGGGACCGCTGCTGGCCGGGGAGACCGCGCGCCAGCTCCGCATCCTGGAGATGCTGGCCGAGATCGCGGAAGAGGCCCCCACCGGAGCCGGGCTGCGCCAGGTGATGGACGTGTCGACCGAGGGCCGGCGCGTGCTGCGCGCGGCGGTCTCGCGACGCGCACGCGTCCGGGGCTGAGGGGGCGCGGGCCCGCCCCGGGGCCGCGGCCCCGGCTTCCCGCGTTCGCCACACGGGGCGTGGGCGAGCCTCAGGCCTCGCGGGCGTTCGACGCGAGGACAACCCCCTGGAACTGGCCCGCGGGCAGTGGCGGCAGGGTGCCGAGCGTCCGCAGGGTGTGGGGTCGGTCCGCGAGGTGCGCGGCGACGGTGGGGTCGGTGCGTCCGAGAAACGCGAGGTGCCTGACCGCGTGGGCCGCTACGTGCTCCAGCGCGAGGGCGGGAGGCGCGGGGTGGGCGGGCCGGGTGCCGTGGGCGATGGCGTGCGGATCCGCCAGGGCGTGTGCCGGCTGCGCCGGATCCGGGTCGGGGTGGATGAGGTAGGTCAGGACGATGTGGCCGTCCTCGGTGGCGCGCCAGCTGGTCGAGTGCACGAGGTGGCGATCGTCGTCATCCCTGAGGCCCGCGAGGCGGCGGGCCGTGTGGTCGGGGTTCGTGTGCCGTTCGAGCGGCGTGGTCCGGCTGCGGTAGGCGAAGCCATGGGCCGCGTCGTGTCGCAGGAGCAGCGCTTCGATCATGACGGGCGGAGGCGTGGCGTCCCGTACGGGATCCACGCTGTCGCGTCCCGTCGTGGGGGGTGCGGCGTCGGCCCGCGACCGCGAGGGGCTGCCCGTTTCGCAGGGGCTGGAGGGGTGCGCCCCGCGAGCGGCGTGTGCGGCAGCACCCATATGGCGGCTCCAAGGTCGGCAGGGCGGGCTCTGGCCCGGACCTCGCCGACCCTATTGCGACTCGTTCGCACCTGCATGTCGAGGTCACGGCGTGTGCCCGCCGCTACGCCTGCGGCGGCGCGGGGCCGTCCGGGGTGACCGGCCGGGGTGCTTCGCCCGGGGTGAAGTGCCACCGACTGCCGTCGGGGGTGTCGCGGATGTGGACGCGGGCCGCGGCGAGGGCGTCGCGCACGACGTCGGCGAGATCGTAGGCGCCCTGGGCGCGGAGCCGCCGGCGCAGTTCGAGCAGGGGGCCCGCGATGAGCCCGATGGTCACGTCCGGTTCCAGCAGGCCTTGCTGAGCGGGCCGGGTGAGCTGGCGGATCATGCCGCGCAGGACGGTACGGGCCCAGTCCGTGCCGAGATCCTCCTCGGTGTCCGTGGCCCATGCGGCGATCACCGTCTCCAGGGCGAGGACCGCGTCCACCATCGCGCCCGCGTCCTGCGCGGTGCGGGCGGCGTCGAAGCGGGCCTCCGCGGTGGTCACGGCCTCCTGGAGAGTGACCGGTTGACCGGTGGGACGCGCGGCCGTGTCGGGGCCGGCGGACGGTTGCCGGGGGGTGGGGATCTCGCCCTCGTCCGTACCGGCCGCGAGGGCGCGCAGCCGTTCCAGCGTCAGCGTGGTGCCCGAGGGGACGAGGGTGCTGACGCCGCGTCGGCGAATGGTCATCACACCGCGTCCCCACACCCGGGCGACAGACGCATCGAGATCGATGACGAGTGCGGTGTGCTCGTCGATGCCCAGGACGGCGGCCGTGTCGGGCAACTGCCGTTCCATGGAGGCCAGACGGGTTTCGCCGAGGTAGCAGAAGCGGGTGTCGTGCGTGCCGCCCTCCGCGTTGTCGTAGTGCGGAATCACCACGACCGGCAGGTCGAGGACACCGAGCAGATCCAGGCCCTCCAGCCAGACCGGGGCGTGGCCCGCCTTGTAGACCTCGTAGACGGGGAGCGCGGCGAACCCGACGGTGCACGCGGCCGCCGAGGCCATCACCGTCACGCCGTGGCCGCGGCGCACACGGTCGGCCAGGACCTGCCCCAGCCCCTGCTCCCGCCACCGGCCCAGTGCGTAGGAGGGGCTGCCCGGCCCGGAGAACACCCAGGCCGCCCTGCGGACCTGATCGCGTATGCCGTCGAGCGCGTCCTCCGACACGGTCTCCGCGACCGCGTCGGACACGACCGCGGTGGTGAGACCGACGCTGCGCCGGAAGTAGTCCCTGGCACGGGAGGAGATGTCGTCACGGTTCACCTGGAACCCGTACGGCGTCTCCAGGATCGCCGCCCCCGGATCCGCGCTCAGGTGCGCGACCAGTTCCCGGTGCAACGTGACCATGGTGGGGCTGGTCTCGCCCGAGCCCATTAACGCGAGAATTCCTTGATCAGCCTGCACCGCTCGCCTCCCCCTGGGGCGCCCGGCCGCAGAGTCCCGGCGCCTGCAGATCCGAACGGCCACACAGCAGCCGTATCCGTACCCTGCGGGCACCGGGCTCATACCGGCATCGTCAATTGGCCGCCGGTCAGAGGGCGAGGGGCAGGCTGCGTGCCACCAGGCTGATTCCGACGACGAGGACGAGCGCCGCGGTCAGGACGCCGGTGCAGGGGGCGATCCTGCGGATGAGTGCGAACGCCGGGCGTGAGGTGAGGGATTCGGCGCGGTTGCCGAGCTTGACGAGGAGGATCCCGACGGCGGTGAGCGTGGCGGCCATGCCGATGCCGTAGGCGAGGACGAGTGCCGCGCCGAAGCTGGTGCGGCCCAGGGCGATGGCGCCGAGGAGCACGACGAGTGCGGAGGGGCTGGGCACCAGGCCTCCGGCGACGCCCAGGCCGATGAGGCCGCGGGTGGTGAACGGCTGTGCGCCGTCGTCGGCCGGTGCGTGTGCGTGTGTGTGGTGGTGCCCGAACAGGCCGTGGCGGTGGGGCTTTTCGCGGTCGTGGCCGTGTTCGTGGTCGTGCTCATGGGGGTGTTCGTACGGCGGGTGCGAGTGGTTCGCGTGGTCTCGGGTGCGGGGCGTCTCGGCGGTCGTGCAGGCGTGGCCGTGGCCGTGGGTGCCCGCGCCGGCCAGTGCCAGTGGTGACACCTCGGCCGGGTGCGCGGCGGGAGTGCCTGCCGTGCGGCGGATGCGGCGGGTGCGGCGGGCGGCGTCCGTGAGGAGGGTGGCGCCGACGACGGTGACGAGTGCGCCGCTGATGACTCCGAGCCAGTTCAGGACCGTGTCGCCGGCCAGGGAGGAGAAGGTGGTGAGGCAGAGGCCGATGACGATGACGCCCGCGGTGTGGGTGACGGTCACTGTCGCTCCGACGGTGACCGCGTCCCGTACGCTGCCGCGGCGGCCCGCGAGGTAGGCCGCCATCACCGTCTTGCCGTGGCCGGGCAGCAGCGCGTGACCCGCGCCCAGGACGAGGGAGAGCAGCACGGCCAGCAGACCGATCGGGAGGGTGAGGTCGCGTGCCCCGGCCATCGACGTGAGGTGCTGCGACAGCGCTTCTACGCGGCCGGTGAGGCCGTCGCCGAGCCCCGCCTCCGGAGCGCTGCCGGGCGGGGCGCCCGCTGTCCGGCCGCCCTGGAGCGTGGTGAACCGCGCCGTGGTGTCTCCACGCGGTGCGGAGAGGAGATCGCGCGGGTAGCTGCGGAGCTCATGGGTGGGCGAGGTCCGCGGCACGGTGGAGTGCCGGAGCCGGGTTCCGATCCCGGTCGCGGTGATCTCGTGCCAGCCGACCCGCTTCCGGTCCGCGCCCGTGTCGACCCGCAGCGTCACCGGCCCCGCCGTCAGGTCCAGCGGTGACCGCAGGCGGCACTCCAGCCGGCTGGTGCGCAGACCGCCCTGGCCGGGCTGGAAGCGGAAGGCCGCCGACCGGGTCGTCCAGGCCAGGCGCCGCGGGACGGTGACGGTGAGCCTCGCGGAGGTCGCGGCGCACTGCGTGGTGGCCCAGGCGGTGAGTTCTCCGCTGCTCGCCCGGCCGTCGCCGTCCGCGTCGATCGCCGGGGTGGCCTGAAGCGTGGGGATCTCGGCGGTGTCGGTGACCGTCAGCACGTCGACGCGGTCGGGGCGGAGGGTGAATCCGGCGTACTCGTTGACCGAGAAGTTGCCGAGGGGATGCGCCTCGGCCGCGGGCACGGCCATGGCGAACAGCCACGCCACGGCGGCGGCCACCAGGGCCGCACGCCGCGCGAGGGCGCGGCGAGTCGTCACCGCAGGGCCGCTTCCGAGCGGGAAGTTCATCCGTTTCGCCTCCGGCGAGGGGACGCAGGAGGGACGCCGGGGCGGTCGGCGCAGCCTGCATGCTGATGGGGGGACCGCCTGACGGGCGGGACCACAGTGGTACCCGTTCGCCCTCCGTGACCGACTGCCCCGGCCCGCTCGTCACTCACGCGGCTCAGCGAAGCCCTCCGGGCCGACGCAGGGGGCGCCGCTGTGGGGGCGCTCGTTCGGCTCCGTCACCGTGCGGAGGCCCATCACCCATGGTGCCCTTGGCGTAGCTCTTCGTCACGTCGTGTGACGCTTGCCGCGTGGGTCTCACCTCCGGGATGGGCCCGGCGTACTCCCAGGTGGCACTTCGAGCGCAGCTCCCAGCCGCCTCCCTTCACCTTCCGGAAGGCCGCGGCTCTCACCGGAAACGGATGGCCCATGCAGTTCTGCCGCCCCTCACGATCCACCCGCCCGGCTCGCAGCCTCGAACGGGCCCTCGCAGCCTCCGGAACCCTCGCCCTGGTGAGCGCCATGGCGCTCACCGGCCTGGCGCCCGGCACCAGCTCCGCCTCCAGCCACCGAGAGGCGCCCCTGACATCGGGGGACCCGAAGGCCGACAACACCGACGTCTACGCCTTCACCAGCCCCGACAAGCCGGACACGGTCACGCTGGTGGCCAACTGGATCCCCTTCCAGGAACCCAACGGCGGGCCGAACTTCTACCCGTTCGCCAACGACGCGCGCTACAACATCAAGATCGACGGGAACGGTGACGGCAAGCCCGACACCACGTACACCTGGGCGTTCACCGACCACATCCGGGACGACGCGAACCAGTTCCTCTACAACACCGGTGTCGTGAAGACCCTGGACGACCCGACGCTCAACTTCCGCCAGACGTACACGCTGACGGCGACCGACGCGCACGGAAACACCAAGACGCTCCTCAAGGACGCCCCGGCGGCGCCGTCGAACGTGGGCAGGGCCTCGATGCCCGACTACGCCTCGCTCCGCAAGCAGGCCGTCCTCGACGTGCCGGGCGGAGGCCGGACGTTCGCGGGGCAGGCGTCCGACCCGTTCTTCCTGGACCTGCGGATCTTCGACCTCCTCTACGGAGGCAATCTGAAGGAGACCGGGCACAACACGCTCGCCGGCTACAACGTCAACACCATCGCCCTCCAGGTGCCCAAGAAGGATCTGGCACTCAAGGGCGACGCCGAGCGCAACCCGGTCATCGGCATCTGGTCCACCACCGACCGCAAGGGCGCCACGGTCGCCGGTGCGGGCGGCAAGGGCGGGGAGTCGTCGTCCTCGGCCGGTGACGCCAAGGGCACCGCGCCCGACAAGGGCGGCGAGTCCGACTGGCGTCAGGTCTCACGCCTCGGCAACCCGCTGGTCAACGAGGTGGTCGTCCCGCTGAAGTACAAGGACGCCTTCAACGCGCTGAGTCCGGACATGGACCACACCGTCACGCCGGTCGTGGACAAGGTCAAGGACCCGATCGTGCCCAAGCTGATCCAGAGCATCTACGGGATTCCGGCACCGGCCGCGCCGCGCAACGACCTGGTCGAGATCTTCCTCACCGGCGTCTGCAAGGCGTGCGGACCGATCAAGGCGGACCTGAACTCCCAGCTGCTGAACGCGGACGTCGACAAGGCCGCGTTCGTCCCGGCCGAGGAGCTGCGGCTGAACATGTCCGTGCCGGTCACGGCCAAGCCCAACCGCCTCGGTGTTCTCGCCCAGGACCTGGGCGGCTTCCCCAACGGCCGCCGGCTGAACGACGACGTCGTCGACATCTCGCTCCAGGCACTCGAAGGCGCCGCGCAGACCGGCAAGATCGTGACCGGCCTCGCGGCGGGCGACGCGGTCGACACCCCCTACCGCCGGCCGGGCACCTCGTTCCCCTACGTCGCGCTGCCCAACACCGCGGCCGTCAACCAGGCCGACTCCCTGCACCCAGACGGCGGCGTCGGGGCGGGCCTCGGCGGCACCGCCTTCGGCGACGGATTCCCCGTCGTGGCCGTCACCGCGGTCGGCGGCGGAGCTCTCCTCGCCTGTGCGGGAGCGCTGGCCCTGCGCCGGCGGCGCGCCAACCAGGCATGACCGGCCCCGCCACCACAGGTCGCCCGCCCTCTGCACCCGAGGGCGGGCGACCGCGGCGCGACCGGAGGCAGCACCCGAAGCGCCGCCGCCTGATCATCGCGACGGCGGCCGTCGTCGGGGGCATAGCGCTCGGCGGCGCCGGAACGTGGGCGCTCCTCGCACCGACGACCGCCGGCATCAGGGACGTCGACCTAGGTGTCGTCCCTGTCCAGCCGGGCGCGGCCGACGCCGCCACCGGGACCTCACCGGCGGCGCCGCCCCAGCGCATACGCATCGCCTCGATCGGACTGGACAAGGCCCTCACCGGCCTCCGCGTCCAGCAGGACGGCACGCTCGCGGCCCCCGGCAATCCCGCGGACGTCGGATGGTGGAGCGACGGCCCGCGGCCCGGCGACCCGGGTGCGGCGGTCTTCGTCGGCCACGTCGATTCCGCCACAGGGCCGGCGGCCTTCTACGGCCTGTCCTCCCTTCGGCCGGGCGACCGGATAACCGTCCGCCGCGACGACCACACGGATCTCGCCTTCACGGTCCGGGCGCTGCGGAGTTACGAGAAGGACGCCTTCCCCGACAGCCAGGTCTACGCGACCACCGGACCACCGGCCCTGAGACTCATCACCTGCGGCGGAACCTACGACCGGACCCAGGGCGAGTACCTCGCCAACCTCGTCGTCTACGCCACCCTCGCCGGCTAGAGCGTCCCGTCCGGATCAGGCCGGGCGCGCGGGGTCCGGTGCCGTACTCCCCTGATCCAGCAGAAAGCCCCAGCCACCGGGCTCCTCCACACCCCTCCAGAGCGGGAACAGACCATGCGACTCCGCCGACCGCCCACGTACCGAAGCGTCCTGCTGTCCGCCGCCGTGGCCACCGTCCTCGCCGTGGCGCTCTTCCTCGCCGGCGGACTGGGGCTGACCCCGTGGCCCGCATCGCACAGCACTTCCGGCGCCCCCGAAGCCAACGCCGGACACGGCCCCGCGACCGGCGCCGACCCGCTGGCTGCCGACATCACCACGCTCCAGGACCGCGCACGACGCAACCCGCGTGACCCGGTCGCACTCGGCACGCTCGGCCTGAACTACGTCCAGCAGGCGAAGATCACCGCCGACCCGACGTACTACCCCAAGGCCGAAGCAGTCCTCAAGCGCTCACTGGCGCTCGACAGCACGGACAACTTCGCCGCGATGGGCGGCATGGCCGCACTCGAAGCGGCCCGGCACAACTTCGCCCAGGGACTGGAGTGGGCCGAGCGCGCCATCGCCGTCAACCCGTACAACGCCACCCTCTACGGGACGCTCGCCGACGCCTGCACACAGCTGGGCCGCTACGCCGAGGCCGCCGACGCCGTGCAGAAGATGGTCGACCTCAAACCCGGCACGCCGTCACTGGCCCGCGCCTCCTACGCCGCGGAACTGCGGGGCGACCTCACCACCGCGCGCACCGACATGCGACGAGCCCTGCGATCCGCGGGCAGCCCCGCGGACCAGGCGTTCGCCCGCTACTACCTCAGCGAAATGGCGTTCAACAACGGCGACGCACACCAGGCACTCACCGACGCCGAAGAGGGCCTGCGCACCGTCCCCGACGACGCCCCCCTGCTCCAGATCAGAGCCAGGGCCGAGGCCGCCCTCGGGAAGAACACCGCAGCCGTCACCGACCTCACCCGCGCCGGACAACGCCTGCCACTTCCCGAATACGTGCTCCAGCTCGGCGAGCTCCACCAGTCGCTCGGCCGCACGAAGGAAGCAGAGCAGCAGTACGGGATCTTCCGCGCCGAACAGAGACTCCTCGCGGCCAACGGCGTCACACTCGACTCCGACGCGGCCCTGTTCGAAGCCGACCACGGAGACCACGGGCAAGCCCTCGCCCTCGCCCGCAAGAGCGTGAGGAGCCGGCCCTTCCTCGACTCCCAGGACGCCCTCGCCTGGGCCCTCCACGTCAACGGCCAGGACCGGGAAGCCCTCGCCGTCTCGGACAAGGCGCTCACCCTGGGCACCCGCAACGCGCTCTTCCACTACCACCGAGGGATGATCCAGCAGTCCCTCGGCAACACCGACGCCGCCCGCGACGACCTCACCACCGCCCTCGCCATCAACCCGCACTTCAGCCCGCTGCACGCGCCAGAGGCGAGCGCCGCTCTGAAAACCATGTGAACCGTCTCACCGCACCAGGCCGCAAAGGGCGGTCAGTTGACCCGGCCGAGCCGCAGCAGCCTGACGCCGGTCGCGGACGAGGGGACGGCGAGCTCGACGGGGTCGATCACCTGGTCGCCGAGGAGCATTGACCTGCGGTAGCTCCGGTTGGGCGTGCTGCCTCGCCGGTCACACGGCGGTCGCGCGGAGGCCCCGCGCCCCGTGTACCCCCAGGCCGAAGCCGGGAAGGCCGGAACGACGACCGGGGCCGCCGCCCCTGGCCGGACCGACGGCCGCAGCCGGCAGGGCCGGCACCACCACGTCACCCTCGTCCCGGTCGCCCACGCGTCCTACTCGCCCAGTCGCGCCGTCTCATCCCTGCTCCGGGCCCCACCGGTCGGTGGCTCCCGGACGGCGGTGCGGTGGCTGTTCGGGGGTGGGCCGCCGCTTCGGCGGGGAGATGGCGAGGGTGACGTGCCCCTCCCCGTTCACCTGTGCCTCCGTCCCGTGGTGGTGGATCGTCAGGGGGTCGCCGTACAGCAGCGAGTACGTCGCCTTGTCGGGCTCGATCTCCACCTGCAGGCACCGGCCGCGGAACTGGAGCCGGAAGGCGAGGCGGCTGAACTTCTCGGGCAGTCGGGGTGTGAAGCGCAGACTGTCGCCGTTCCGGCGGGTGCCGCCGAATCCGGCGACCAGTGCCATCCACGTACCGGCCAGTGAGGCGATGTGCAGTCCGTCGCGGGTGTTGTGCTCCAAGTCGGCCAGGTCCATCAGGGCGGCCTCGGTGGCGTAGTCGTAGGCCAGCCGCAGGTGTCCGGTCCTGGCGGCGACGACGGCCTGGCAGCACGCGGACAGGGAGGAGTCCCGTACGGTCAGGGGCTCGTAGTAGGCGAAGTTCGCGGCCATCTGGTCGTCGTCGCACTGAGCGTCGAACCAGTTGCCGCAGGTGTACATGGCCAGCACGAGGTCAGCCTGCTTGACCACCTGCTTGCGATAGATGTCGAAGTAGGGGAAGTGCAGCATCAGCGGATACTGGTCGGCGCCCGTGCCCGCGAAATCCCAGCGCTGGTCGTGGGTGGAGCCGGCGTGCTGTTCGTGGACGCCGATCTCCTCGTTGTAGGGGATGTGCACGGCCTCGGCGGCGTCTCTCCAGGCGGCGCTCTCCTCCTCGTCCACGCCGAGCCGGGCCGCCTCCTCCGGATGGCGTTCGCACACGTCGGCCGCGGCGAGGAGGTTGGAGCGGGCCATGAGGTTGGTGTACGTGTTGTCGTCGACGACGGCGCTGTACTCGTCCGGCCCCGTGATGCCGTCGATGTGGAACACGCCGCGGTTGTCGTGATGGCCCAGCGAGCGCCACAGCCGGGCCGTCTCCACCAGGAGTTCCAGGGCGGTATCGCGTTCGAAGTGGGTGTCGCCGGTCACCGCTGTGTAACGCACCGCGGCGTGAGCGATGTCGGCGGCCACGTGGAAGGCGGCGGTGCCGGCCGGCCAGTACGCGGAGCCCTCCGAGCCGTCGATGGTCCGCCACGGGAACGCGGCGCCGCGCAGCCCGAGCTGGGTGGCGCGGTCCCGGGCGGCGGGCAAGGTGGCCTGCCGCCAGCGCAGCGCCTCGGCGACTGCCTTGGGCGCTGTGTAGGTGAGGAGGGGCAGCACGAACATCTCGGTGTCCCAGAAGGCATGGCCGTCGTATCCGGAACCGGTCAGCCCCTTGGCTGGAATCGCGCGCTGTTCGGCGCGGGCGCCGGCCTGCAGCACATGGAACAGGGCGAAGCGGACGGCCTGCTGGATCTCCTCGTCGCCGTGCACCTCGACATCGGCGCGGGCCCAGAAGTCGTCCAGGTAAGCCCGTTGCTGGGCCATCAGTTCGTCCCAGCCGCCATGGGCGGCGGCGGCCAGCGCGGCCTCGACCTGGTCGCTCATCGCGGGCCGGGAGCGGGTGCCCGACCAGCCGTGGGCGACGGTCTTCTGCACCCGCAGCCGCTGTCCCGGTTCCAGGACGGAGGTGATGGTCAGGCGGGCGACGTCCGTGTTGCTCTCGCTGCTGGTGGTGATTTCCCCGGGGGCGTCCACGACGTGGTCGGCGGCCACGGCGACCCTGAGGCCGCTGTGCCGGGTGCGGTGGACCAGGCGCAGCCGCGATCCGATGGCCTGGTCCTCTTCCTGCTCCAGCGGGGACTGCAGCGCCTTGGCCGTCCGCGGGTCGCCGTCGGAGGAGGGCAGGCTCTCGTTGGTGACCAGCTCCGACTGGATGACCACTCTGGTCCGGCTGTCGACGGGCTCGACCTCGTACTCCACGGCGGCGATGGCGCGCTGGGTGAGGGAGACGAGGCGAGTGGAACGCACGCGGACAGTCGTACCGGCCGGGGAGGTCCACTCGCAGCTCCGCTCCAGCACGCCGCGCCTGAAGTCCAGGGTGCGTTCGTGCTTGCCGAGCCGCCCGTAGCGCAGGTCGAAGGGCTCGTCGTCGACCAGCAGCCGCAGCAGCTTGCCGTTGGTGACGTTGATGACGGTCTGGCCCGACTCGGGGTAGCCGTAGCCCGCTTCTGCGTAGGGCAGCGGGTGCAGTTCGTACACGCCGTTGAGGTAGCTGCCGGGCAGGCCGTGCGGTTCGCCCTCGTCAAGGTTGCCGCGCCAGCCGACATGCCCGTTGGACAGGGCGAAGACGGACTCGCTCTGCGCCAGGAGGTCGAGGTCGAGCGCCGTCTCGCGCACGCGCCAGGGCTCCACGGTGTACGTCCGGTTGGTGATCATGCGTGGTCTCCGAGTTCGGCGAGGTCCTTGACGACACGGTCGGCGCCGTGGGCGTAGAGGGCGTCGGTCTGCCCGACGCGGTCGACGCCGACGACGAAGCCGAAGTGCCCGGATCGGCCCGCGTCCATGCCGGACAGCGCGTCCTCGAAGACGGCGGCGCGGGACGGCTCGACGCCGAGGTCGCGGGCGGCGGCCAGGAAGGTGTCGGGGTGTGGTTTGCCCGGCAGTTTCCGTTCCCTGGCCACTACACCGTCGATCCGTACGTCGAACAGCCGCTCGGCGTCGATGGAGTGCAGTACATCGCGGGTGTTGGCGCTGGAGGAGACGATCGCGGTGGCGAGTCCGGCGGCGCGGACCGCGTCGATGTAGCGCAGCGTGCCCTCGTACGGCTCCACGCCGTCGGTGCGGATCTTCTCCAGGAGGAGTTCGTTCTTGCGGTTGCCGACGCCGTTGACGCTCTGCGTGTCCGGCGGATCGCCGGGGGTGCCCTCGGGCAACTCGATGCCCCGGGAGGCGAGGAAGGAGCGGACGCCGTCGGCACGGGGGCGGCCGTCGACGTACTGGTCGTAGTCGGAGTCGGTGAAGGGGCGGAAGCCCGCTCCGTCCCGCTCGCGTAGGAAGGCGTCGAAGGTCGCCTTCCAGGCGGCGGCGTGCACCACCGCCGTCCTGGTGACCACCCCGTCGAGGTCGAAGAGGCAGGCCTGGATGTCCTCGGGAAGTCCGAGCTGCGTCGTCATACCCCCACATTTTCCTGCCGGGGCGGGGCTGATCGGACGACACGCTGTGGAGTGTGCCGGGCGGCCCGCATGGGCGAGGACGTTGAGGACGGCGAGGGCGTCCGTATCGGTGCCAGGCCGCGGTCTTTGACGGCTGGCCGGCAAGAGGGCCCCATCGCGTCGTGCTCCTTCAACGCAGCGGGAACGACCGCGGTCCGTGAGCTCTACGAGGAAACGGGCCTCACCGTGAAGCCCGAATCTCTCGAGGTCGCCCACATCGTCCACGGTGCCTGGGGTGTCGAAGCCCCCAACGGCTTCCTCACTGTCGTCTTCGCCACCCACGAATGGAGTGGCGAACCCGAGAACCCGGGGCCGCCACCCCCGGTCGTAACCAATCGAAGAACCCATCTGAACTGCAAGTTTGTCGTCCAGGAGGGGGTTCCTGGCCTCCGGCTGCCTCGGCCCGCTTCCAGGCGTTTGTGTCTGTGCTCGGGCGCTGTTGGTCACGCGTTGGTCATGCGATCTGCCCAGCTTGTCCGGTGTCCGAGGAGGCTGTTCAGGCTTGGCCGTCAGCCGCTGGTGCGCGTACGAGCGCAGATCGCGAACGGCAGCTTCGCTGCTGTGGGGTTCGAGCGACGCACCTGTCCCCAGGGTGGTGTGCCAGTGGCTCTGCGCCGAGGACGAGGAAGGTGCGGCGGTCAAGCCGGTCGAGAACCACCAGTAACTCCGTGCGGCACGTGAACAACGACTCCTGCACCAAGTCGGCGCACTTCAGCGGCCACGGAATGGCGGAGCGTGCGCGTGCGGGTCACCTGTTGAGGACCTCGAATGCAGCGTCGAGGTCCTCAACGAAAGCACGCCACGACGGAAGGCAGGTGACGGGGCCCTCAGGGTCCAGGAGTTCCAGCATGCGCAGCCGGTGCTGAGAGAAGCGCTTCTGGAACTGGGCGAGGCGGCGCCCCTTGTACTCGCTCGCCCGAGCGAGCGACTCCTTGAGGAGCTGCTTCGGGTCGGCGATATTCTCCGCCGCGACACCCTTGGGGAGATCAAGACCGACGCGGCCGCGAGGGTTCTCGGCGACTTGACGCAGACACCCTTCGTCGAGGAGGAGCCAGGCTTCCAGCATGCGGACGGGCACAACGGCGACGTGCCGAAGGCCGGGCCACTCGGCGTCCACCGCTTTTTCGATCTCGTCCTTGCGGTGCTGGACAGGACCTCGGTCAGCATCCCGTTGCACCACTGCCAAGTCGTAGCTCCCTCCGAGTGCGCGGGCGGCCCGGAGCTTGTCCGGTACGGAGTGCCCGGTCGGCAGACGGAGCAGACCGAAGTCGGGGACTGTGACCGAGACGTCGAGTCCCTTACGAACGGCAATCGATTCGATATGTGGGACGAGGCCGTTGTCGCTGCTGCCTTCACCGATGAACAGGACACGAGCGGTCACGCGGCGTCCCCGCTCAGCGTGAGCTGTGCTCCGACGGGCGTAGTGAGATAGGGCAGGATGTCAGCCTTCGTCACGAAACCGCCGCTCGTCACCTTATTGGCCCGCCAGGTACCGGCGAGTGGACGCAGGCGCAGTGCGCGGTTCAGAGTGCCGTTCTCGCCTCTGTGCATTGCGGTGTCGGCGAACAGAAGATCCTCGTTGCCGACGAGTTGTACGACACCGGGTGAATGCGTATTGATCAGCACCTGCCGGAATGGGTTGTCCGTGCCGGGTTCTTCCGACGGATCCACGGCAAGATCCTGTACCAAGTCGACCATGGCGTTGAGGTTCGCTGGGTGGATGCCGTTCTCGGGTTCTTCCATGCAGATGAGTCCACGCACGGAGGAGTCTTCGAGCAGAACGCAGAGTGCCAGGAAGCGCAGGGTGCCTTCGGAGAGGCTGCGCGCAGGCAGTGTCATGCCAGCCACCTCGTGCACGTTGACCGTGAGGAGTTGCCGAACCTCGTCTTGATCGACTTCCAGATCACGGACATGGATGCCGGTCAGGTCCGAGAGGCGTCCCGCAACCCGGGCGTATACCTGACTGGGATCCGCACCGGGAGTGTCGTGGGCCACGCGGAAGAGGGTCGCCGGCAGATGGGAGCCGTCGGCGCCCATCACGTGCGGGTCCACGTATCGGTCGGACCGGCGTAGAGCGGATGGTTCCAGGGCAAGCCTTCGCCAGGACTGCATCTCACGGCGAGCCGAGAGAATGGTCGGGTCATCGCTGCTGGTGATCGTGGAGACCACTGTCGCCGGCGCCCGGGATGCCGCAGCCGGCTTGGGCTGGCCCCGGCTGCCACCGTCTTGGTGAATTCTGACGATCGACTCGTCGGCTTCGGTGGTCGTCGAGATGAAAGGCGCGCCGCTACGGTGGCCCTGGATGACTGTGTCGCGGAACTGCTTCGCACTGTGAGGGAAGCGAAGGTGCTGCGCAGCCTTGCCCTTGGTGATGTGTGCCAGCGTCTCGTGGAGGAGCGTGAGGCGCCCGAAGCGGTCGAGTCCGGACGGCTCCTGGTAGCCGACCTCCAGTTCGTACCGCAAGAAGGTGCTGCTGGCCTTCGCGGCCCGGCCGAAGTCGTCCTGCACGTGCAGCGGAACGATCATCTCGGCAGCGAACCGCATCCGGTGGTTGCCAGGCTCAAAGCCCTTCCAGAAGAGGTCGCGCGGGTCGCCTTGACGCTCGCCATGCACGCCCCGAACCTCCTGGGCCGCCTCCATCATCGACTGGTCGGCGAGGAGCGAGAGGAACTGGATGGCGTCGAAAACGTTCGACTTGCCGGTGCCGTTCTCCCCCGCGATGCAGGTGAAGGGTCCGAAGTCGATGGACAGGTCCAGGAGATTCTTGAACCCGTGGACTTCGATGCGAGTCAGCATGCGGTCTCCGGAAGCTCGTCGAGCGGGTCCAACAAGCCTACTGGCGGGAGGGCTGTCATCCCCGCCAATGCGTCGGCGGCCTCTCGTGCTTGGTCGCTATCTGACTATCCCGCGTGCGGGCATGCCTGGTTCCACGGCTTGCGATGTCCCCATAGGCAAAGCGTCTGAGGGCGGGGGCCCGGAACACGCGTCAAGGGGCGGTGCGGCGTGTTGACCTGGGGCCGATCGGGTGAACGCCTGGATGCGTTGGTCATGGAGCGGACCCGCGACCCGCATATTGCCTGGTCAGACCGATGAAATGGAACGACGACCGGGGCCGCCACCCCCCACAGGAGAGGCCCCGGTCGTCTTCCGCGGGGCCGCAGGACGACCCCGTACTCATCTCAGCGTCGTGACCGCGTTTTCTGTCACACCGCGGCCCGGCCGTGGAATGTTGCGGGTTGTACAAGTCATGGACGTGATGCCCGCGAAGGACGTAGCGTGCTGAGTCGCGCAGGGTGGCGCGGCAGTGGTGACCAGCTGCGATTCAGGACAGCAGGGCGGGTTGAGGAGTGCTGGGGGACGACGCGGGGCTTACTGCCGCGGTGCTCGCGGCACAGGACGGGGACGAGGACGCCTTCCGTACTGTGTACCGCGCTGTGCAGCCGCGGTTGCTGGGCTACATAAGGACGCTGGTGGGGGAGCCGGACGCCGAGGACGTGGCGTCCGAGTCCTGGCTCCAGATAGCGCGCGACCTGGACCGGTTCAGCGGTGACGCGGACCGGTTCCGGGGATGGGCGGCGCGGATAGCGCGTAACCGTGCCCTGGATCATCTGCGGATGCGCGGCAGAAGGCCCTCGGCCGGCGGCGACGAGACGGAACTGTCCGAGAAGCCCGCCGAGTCCGACACGGCCGCGGAGGCGATCGAGGCCCTGGCCACCGGCCGCGCCATGTCGCTCATAGCGCAGCTGCCGCAGGACCAGGCCGAGGCCGTGGTGCTGCGCGTGGTGGTGGGTCTCGACGCGAAGAGCGCGGCGCTGACGCTGGGCAAGCGGCCCGGCGCGGTACGCACCGCCGCCCACCGCGGGCTGAAGCGGCTCGCCGAACTGCTGCGGGCGGACAGCGCGCAGAGCGTGGACAGTGCGGGCAGCCCCGACGGCATGGGCGGCCCCGGTGGCGGCCCCGGTGGCACCGGCAGTCCCGGCGGTACCGGGCATCCGGTCGACGCCTCGTCCCCCGCGCAGTCCCCGCACGGCAGCGCCGCCGGCCGCACGGCGGAACTCGGTGCCGTACCCGCGCAGCGCCCCTCCCACACCGGCCTGGTGGCGCCCGCCGGTGTGACGCATTCGCGTCCGTGGACGCAGAAGGACATGTGATGGCCGACGAGCACTACGAATGGCTTGACAAGGAAGCGGCGGAGAGACTGCTCCGCGGCGAACCGGTCGATCCTGCCGACGGCCGGCCTGAACAGGACGCCCGGAGGCTCGCGGCCGCTCTGGACGCCGCGGCCCGGTCCGCCCGCCCGGCCACCGGTGAACTCCCGGGAGAGGAAGCCGCGTTGGCCGCCTTCCGGGCCGCCCCCCGCGCCGCGTCCGGTATCCGTTCCGCGTCCGCGCGCACCGGCCGGGTGCCCGCCGCCGGGCTGGACGGGATGGGCGATTCCGGCATGCTCGCGCCCGTACACATAGGCAGGGCCACCTCCGGCAACGGGTCCGGGTCCGCGGGCTTCCGCGGTGGCCGCCCGTCGCGCTGGAGCCGGCCCATCCGCTTCGGCCTGGTCGCCTCCCTTGCGTGCTGTGCGATCGGCGGGGTGGCGGTGGCCGCCGGGACCGGGGTGCTGCCCGGCCCCTTCGGCCGGCACACCCCCTCGCCGGCGACGTCGGTGTCGGCCGCCGCCTCGCCCGAGGAGCTCGGCTCCGGCCTCACCGCCGACGACGGGACGCCCGAGCCGCCGACCGGCTCGGCGAGCGCGGAGAGCGTGCCGCCGAAGACCCCGGACCCGGCCCGCTCCGGCGGGAAGAGCACCGGCGGCCCCGGCAGCAGCGGCCCCACCGCCCCCGCCGCCGGTGGCGGGACCGGCACCGGGAAGCACGAGGACCCGGCCGGCGGCTCCTCGGACGCCGCCGGGGGCCAGGACGGTGACGGCGCGGGGAAGCCCGACACCTCCCAGGACGACACCTCGGACGCCTGGTACGCCAAGACCCTGAAGGCCTGCCGCGACTACCGCGACGGCAAGCTCGACGACGACCGCAGACGCCGCCTCGAAGCGCTGGCCAAGGGCGCCCGCAACCTGGACCGGTTCTGCGACCGGATGCTCGACCAGGCCGGTGACGGGTCGGGCAGCAGCCAGAACGGTGGCGGCGATTCGGGCGGCGACGGCGACTCGCCGTCCGGCGGTTCCGGCCCCCTCCCGTCGATCGGGTTCACCCCGGTCTCCCCGCAGCCGTCGACCGCCTTCGCCGGAACCGACCCCGCGACGAACCCGGGAACGGGCCCCGGGACCGAGCCGGCGTCGGACGTCGGCGCCTCGCAGCCGGCGGCGCCGGGCACCCCCGTCGCGGCCCGCTGACCCCGCCCGCCACCGGGTGTGACGTTTTTCGGGGCACGGACGCAGTACTGAGTGAGCCGACTGGTCATCGGCCGCGTCCTGAGCCGGGGTTCCCCCCGTACCTTCGGCTCGGCGCATCGGCGCGGGCGGGACACGTTCCCCCGGTCCCGCCCGCGCCCCTCACCTCCTGCGTACTCCGGCCCCGCCCGGCGCTCAGCCGTAGACGACGACCTTGTCGCCCTTGCGGACCTGGGCGAACAGCGAGGCGATCTTCCCCTCGTCCCGGACGTTGACGCAGCCGTGCGAGGCGCCGTTGTAGCCGCGGGCCGCGAAGTCCGACGAGTAGTGCACCGCCTGGCCGCCGCTGAAGAACATCGCGTACGGCATGGGGGAGTCGTAGAGCGTCGACACGTGGTGCCGGGACTTCCAGTAGACGGAGAAGGTGCCCTCGCGGGTCGGCGTGTACTGCGAGCCGAACCGCACGTCCATCGACGAGAGGACCTTGCCGTCGATCATCCAGGACAGCGACCGGCTGTTCTTGCTGATGCAGATCACCCGGCCCGTCATGCAGCGCTTGTCCGGTTTCGCGACCGGACGCGTGGTCGGCGGGTTCAGCTCCGCCGCCGTCGGCTCGTGCGTCATGCCGAGCAGCTTCTGCCAGGTGAGCGTGTCCGCCTTCCCCGTACGGGACAGTCCGCGCTTGCCCTGGAAGGACTGCACGGAGGCGACCGTGACGGTGCCGTAGTAACCCGTGGGGCTGCGGTCGAAGTGGCCGATCTGGCGCAGCCGGGCCTGGAGCTCGCGCACCTGCTTGCCCTGCGCGCCGCTCGCCATCAGCACCTTGCCCTGCGGGTCGGGCGGGGGTGCGGACGTCGACGGCGCGCTCGGCTCCGCGCTCGCGGAGGGGGGTGTCGTCGGCTTGTCCGCGCCGGGCTCGGCGTCGTCCTCGGTGGGCCTGCCGCTCGTCGGCGCGGGCGCCGGGGCGGACGGGGTGCTGCCCGCGGCCTGCGGCTCGCACCCGGCGGTCACCGCGGTCAGCGCGAGTACGGCGACGGCCGCGGCTGTCGCCGCGGCTCCCTTGCTACCCCCGGGCGCGTGGCCGCGTCCGGTCCTTCTGGTGCGAATCATCTCGGCCCCCTCGGGTCTCCGGTATCCCATGGGACGGATTCCCGCTCCGCGCGGTTGCCGAATCCCGCGGATGATGGGGAAATCGTTGAGGGGCACCCGAGGGCCTCAGGTTCCGCATCGGTGACCGGCGGGAGGCGGAGCGGATGACGCGCGAGTCGGAGTCGGGACTGCCCATCGAGCCGGTCTACGGGCCGGACGCGCTCGACGGCTGGGACCCCGCGGAGAAACTGGGGGAGCCGGGCGGCTACCCGTTCACCCGCGGCGTGTACCCGTCGATGTACACCGGCCGCCCGTGGACGATGCGCCAGTACGCGGGCTTCGGTACGGCCGCCGAGTCCAACGCCCGGTACAAGCAGCTCATCGCCAACGGCACCACCGGCCTGTCCGTCGCCTTCGACCTGCCCACCCAGATGGGCCACGACTCCGACGCGGCCCTCGCGTCCGGCGAGGTCGGCAAGGTCGGCGTGGCGGTCGACTCGGTCGACGACATGCGGGTGCTGTTCGACGGGATCCCGCTGGACCGGGTCTCCACCTCGATGACGATCAACTCCCCGGCCGCTCTGCTCCTGCTGATGTACCAGCTGGTGGCCGAGGAACAGGGAGTGCCCGCACGGCAGCTGACCGGCACCGTGCAGAACGACGTGCTCAAGGAGTACATCGCCCGCGGCACGTACATCTTCCCGCCGGGGCCCTCGCTGCGGCTGACCGCCGACATCTTCAGGTACTGCCGGGCCGAGATCCCGAAGTGGAACACCATCTCGATCTCCGGCTACCACATGGCGGAGGCGGGGGCCTCGCCCGTGCAGGAGATCGCCTTCACCCTCGCGGACGGCATCGAGTACGTCCGTACCGCCGTCGCGGCCGGCATGGACGTCGACGACTTCGCGCCGCGGCTCTCCTTCTTCTTCGTCGCCCGTACGACGCTGCTGGAGGAGGTCGCCAAGTTCCGGGCCGCCCGCCGGATCTGGGCGAGGGTGATGAAGGAGGAGTTCGGCGCCGCGAACCCCAAGTCGCTGATGCTGCGCTTCCACACCCAGACCGCGGGCGTCCAGCTCACCGCCCAGCAGCCCGAGGTCAACCTGGTGCGCGTCGCGGTGCAGGGCCTCGCCGCGGTCCTGGGCGGCACCCAGTCCCTCCATACCAACTCCTTCGACGAGGCCTTCGCGCTCCCGACCGACAAGTCCGCCCGGCTCGCGCTGCGCACCCAGCAGGTCCTGGCGTACGAGACGGACGTGACGGCCACCGTCGACCCGTTCGCCGGCAGTTACGTCGTCGAGCGGATGACGGACGACGTCGAGGCCGCGGCCCTGGAGCTGATGCTCAGGATCGAGGACATGGGCGGCGCCGTCAGCGCGATCGAGCGCGGCTTCCAGAAGAACGAGATCGAACGCAGCGCCTACCGCGTCGCCCTGGAGACGGACAGCGCCGAGCGGGTCGTCGTCGGCGTCAACCGCTTCCGGCTCGACGAGGAGGAGCCGTACGAGCCGCTGCGCGTCGACCCGGAGATCGAGGACCGGCAGGCGGCCCGGCTGGCGCGGCTTCGCGCCGAGCGCGACGGGGACGCGGTGGACACCGCACTGGCCGCCCTGCGGAGCGCGGCCGGGGGCACGGACAACGTGCTGTACCCGATGAAGGACGCGCTCAGGGCCCGCGCCACGGTGGGCGAGGTGTGCGACGCGCTCCGGGAGGTGTGGGGGGTGTACGTGCCGGTGGACGCGTTCTGATCCCGCCACCCCGGGGCCGGACTGTCGTACTCGCGTGCGACACTCCGTTTCATGCTGGGTGTCACTGACCTTCCGACCTATCTCGCCGGTCTGGTGCTGATCGTTCTGCTGCCGGGCCCGAATTCGCTGTACGTGCTGTCCGTCGCCGCCCGGCGCGGGGTGCGGACCGGCTATGTGGCCGCGGCCGGGGTGTGGACCGGGGACACCGTGCTGATGACACTGTCCGCGCTGGGGGCCTCCTCGCTGCTGCGGACGACGCCCGTGCTCTTCGCCGTGGTGAAGTTCGCGGGGGCGGGGTATCTGACCTGGCTGGCCTTCGGGATGCTGCGGGCCGCGGTGTCCATGTGGCGCGAGCGGCACCGGCGGGTGGCCGAGCTGACGGGCGAGCCGGACGGGGCCGCGGGCGCGATGGAGCGGCCGTACCGCCGGGCGCTGGTGGTCAGCCTGTTCAACCCGAAGGCGATCCTGTTCCTGATCTCGTTCTTCGTGCAGTTCGTCGATCCCGGGTACGCCTACCCGGCGCTCTCGTTCCTGCTGCTGGGCACCCTGCTCCAGGCCGCGAGCTTCCTGTACCTGACGATGCTGATATTCGGCGGCACCCGGCTGTCCGCCGCGTTCCGCCGCCGCAAGCGGCTCTCGGCGGGGGCCACTTCGGCGGCGGGTGTGCTGTTCCTCGGCTTCGCCGCGAAGCTCTCGCTCAGCAGCGTCTGACCGTCCGGCCGGAGGTCACCCGGCGGCCCCTCGGCCGAGCCGCGGTCCGAGGCCCAGCGGTGCCAGGTACGCGGCGAGCCCGGTCGTGTCCTCGCTCGCCCAGCCGATGTAGCCGTCCGGCCGGACCAGGAACAGCCCCTTGCCGTACGCCTCGTACGCGTCCGTGCGGTGCACCAAGAGCGCCGGCCCCGCGGACTGCGGCAGTTCCGCGTCGGTGCCGATCGCCAGCAGCGTGAAGTGCGGGCCCCGGAAGACGTCGAACAGCCGCCGGTCGCCGGTGGGCCCGTCGGGGGCGCGGTCGTCGGCCTCCAGGACGCCCGCCCGGCCCGTCGAGAGCGGGCCGCCGCGGTAACCGCTACCCGCTCGCCGCGGCGGCCGGCTCCGAGATCTTCGACCACTACGACGCACGCTTCGACGACGGGCTCCGGCTGATCGTCGCGGGCGTCGAGGCGCGGTACGGGGTGCGCTGAGGGTCCCCGCCCGGCCGGGCCCTACGGGCGGGCGCGCCGCCGCCGGGTCCGGGCCAGGACCGCCGGTGCGAACGCCGTCGCGAGCAGGCCCGCCAGCGCGGCGGCCCCGGCGAGCGTCCCGGCCCGCAGCCCCGGTGGCCGGAACGAACAGTCCACCGCCGTCCGGCCGTCCACCGGCACCGCGACGAGGCCGAGGTACGAGCCGGCCGGGCGCCCGTCGCAGCTCCAGCCCGCGATCCTGGGAGCGGCCAGCACGGCGATCCCCTCGGCGTGCGGCGGGAGTTCGGCGCGCACCCCGCCGCCGGACACGGTGACCCGGGTCGCGCCCGTCCGCTTCAGCCCCGCCACCGCCGAGGCGAGGCGCCCCGGATCCAGACAGCCGACGGACCCGTGCGGAACGGTCCCGTCCCGCTCCGCCCGCAGCGTCACGGCGATCCGGCCCGCGCCCGGACCCAGCGGCAGCATCGCGGCCCGGCGCGTGGGCAGGTCGCCCCGGAGATCGGCCGGTTCACCGGCGGCCCCCAGCCGGGCGGTGCCGAACAGGTCGGGCGCCCACAGGAACACCCGGCTGCCGGCCGGACAGCTCGCGCTCAGGGTGTACGTGCCGGACCGCACCTCGTACGCGGACGCGTTCCGGTCCGCGGCGGCCGCACCGTCCGCGGACCGCAGCACGGTCGGCGGCAACGTGTACACCGGGGCGCCGAGCAGCCTCTCCTGGTTGCGGAACGGCGAACGCCCCCAGGGAGCCGCGCCCCCGGACCCGGACGGCCGGACGGTCACCAGCGGCGGGACGTCCTGCCGGGTCACCGTCACCGGCCGGTCGTCGGGGCGGTTCCAGACCTGGTGCGGATCGCGCGGTGCGTGGACCCGGGCGCCGACCGAGAACACCGCGTCGGTCACCGGGTTGTCCAGGCCCTGCAGCGCCCGGCCGCGGGAGGTCCAGCCGCCGCCCAGCGCGAGGAAGGTGCGGGTCGTCACGTCGGGCGTATGGCTGCTGTAGTACGCCCCGCCCTGGCCGCCGACCACCAGCGGGTCGTTGGCGGTGGTCTGTTCCTGGCCCGGCTCCGTGCGGTAGCGCGGCCAGCCGTCGGCGCCGGCCACCGCGTCGGCCTGGAGGCGCTGGCGCTCGCCCCAGGGCGCGTAGTCGTCGAGCAGCCGCAGCCGCTGCCGGTCGGCGTACGCGGTGGTCGCCGCTGCCTGCCCGGCCTGCGCCCCCACCAGCAGCAGCACCGCGAGCGCCAGGAACCTCCCGCCGCGTACCAGCGCGAGAGCGCAGAGCGCCGCCACCAGACCCGCGGCGAACAGCGGATACGTCCACCGCGTGACCAGCGCGCTGGGCGCGGCCGCGGCCGCGATCAGCAGCAGCACCCCGCCGCCGCCCAGCAGCGCCCGCCGGTCCGGCCAGGCGCGGGCGACCGAGGTCCAGGCGGCGATCACCAGGAGACCGGAGAGCACGAACGTCTGCCGGAACGGGCTGCCGTTCGGCGTCGCGAAGGCGTGCCAGAGCAGATGGGTGGGCCCCCACTGCAGCGACAGCGCGACCACCGCCACCAGCCCCGGCCACACCCACCGCTCGGCACGCGGCACGGCACGGTGGAAGGCCAGCGCGCAGGCCGGCAGCAGGGCGGCCGTGCCGAGGAAGACCGCCGGACTGAAGAAGCCGTACGTGGCCGGCAGCAGCCGGGCCGCGACATCCGGCCAGGCGGCCGGGGCGAACTCCCGCGTCCAGCCCGGATAGGCGTGCTCGGTGCCGAGGAAGACCGGCAGCAGGACCGGCGCGGCCAGCCCGATGCCCAGCAGCACCGTCCGTACCGCGCGCCCCAGCCCCCGCACCCGCTCCCGTGACGTCCCGTCCTCCAGCAGCAGCCGGACCACCAGCACCAGCGCGGCCCCGAGCGTGGCCATGTACGCGGTGTAGAAGTTGGAGACCCAGGCGAGCGTCACCAGGAGCGTTCCCAGGACCGGCCGCCGCGCGGTCCGCGCCCACTCGCCGGCCAGGCAGAGCAGCGGGAAGGCGATCAGCCCGTCCAGCCACATCGGGTTGTACGCGGCCTCCGCGACCGACCAGCCGCACAGCGCGTACGAGGCGCCGAGCAGGGCCGCCGCCCACTCCCGGCCGCGCCCCCGGCGCAACGCGGTGAGCAGCCACGTCATCGCCGCCGCCGCCACGCCCGTCTTCACCAGCGTGACCACGTAGACGGCCAGGTCGATCCGGTCCCTCGGGAACACCCCGACGAGCAGCGCGAACGGGCTGCTCAGATACGTACCGAGGTCCGGCAGGAAGCTGGTGCCGAAGCCGGACTGCCAGTTCAGCAGCGGACCGCCGTCCGCTCTGCCGTGCAGCAGGTCCCAGAGGTGGGCGTGGAACGGTACGAACTGATTTCCCAGGTCGTTCACGCTACGCGTGCGCGGGCCGAAGGGGTAGCCGCGGGCCATCGCGTCGCCGGCGCAGACGGTGACGACGGTGAGCACGGCGGCCAGCGCGGCGCCCCGGCCGCGCGGCGATCGAAGAATCGGCGGAGTCCTCATGGTGGGTCGAATATGTCATCGAACATCGTGAAATCCCTTGCGGGAAAGGGCGGTTCACCTGATGGTCCGCGGCCCTTCATTCGACGGCCCCCGCCAGGTCATCACCGGGAACGGGCGGGCGGCAGCAGTTTCCCCCGCCGACAGGGCGAGTTCATCCCGCGGCCGTTCAGGTTTCCTAGCGTGCCGTGGAACCCCGAACGGTTGACGAACATCCGTCCGCCTCCCTACGCCCTTCACCCCACGGGCAGCAGACGCTTTGGAGCGCCATGACGAAAGCCCGCACCCGCTGGCCACGGCAGCGCGACGCACAGGACCCGGACCCGTCCGAGGACGGCACCGGGTCCCTCGCCGCCGTCCGGCCGACGGAGCTGGAGACCTGCCTGCGCGCCTGCGCCGCCCACAGCGGGAAGCTGGTCGCCGGGCTCGACCGGCGGCGCACGGCGCTCGCGGAGGCCCTGCGGAACCTGCTCGCCACCCACGCCACCATGGAGCAGACGCCCGCCGCCGCCCCGGCGCCCCTGCTGCGGCGCACCTCCAAGGGCCCCGCCGGCCCCGCCCTGATCCTCGGCGACCAACTGCTCGACCCGCTGCTCGCCGTCGGCAACAAGGCCCTGGACTGCGGTTACGAGGACGAGCTGAAGCTCGCGGTCCTCGTCACGGACACCGTGCTGACCCAGCGCAGACGCTCCCGCGCGGCCTGGCGGCTGCGGGCCCGCGTCCTGGAGGCGATGGGCGCGGAGAGCGACGCCGTCGAGGCGTACGAGCGCTACCTCGCCCTCACCGACGACGACGGCTTCGGGATCGCGGCGAGGACGGCCGGGCTGCGGGCCGGGGCGGAGCGCCAGGACGAACTGCTGCGGATGCTGGAGCGGGACTGCCCCGAGGCCGCGGGCTTCGCCGGGGAGCCGGTCACCGACACCTGGGCCGAGGGCCTGGCGCTGCACGCGCGCGGGGACCGGAACCGGGCGCGGTCCCGGCTGATCGGCGCGCTCCTGGCCCAGGAGCGGTCCGGCGCGCCGGTGCCGGAGATCCAGGAGGCCCTGGCCCAGTACCTCGGCCTCGCCCTGGAGGCCGCCGGGGCGCCGGGCAGCGGCGGCGCTCCCCGCACCACCGCGGGCGGCGAAGGCGCCGGTCACCTGACGGAGCTGATCGCGCTCTACGCCGGGCAGCGCCGGACCCGGATGCGCGGCCCGGTCGCCGACCCCACCTTCGGCGGGGTCGAATGGGTCACGCTCGGGGAGTTCCGCAACCACATCGCGGGCAAGTCGATCTGTCTGATAGCCAACTCGCAGCGCGTCGGCGCCGGTTCGATGGGCGCCGAGATCGACGCGTACGACCTGGTCGTCCGCTTCAACTCCTACCGGATCGACCCGGCCGCCACCGGCAGCCGCACCGACATCCACGTCACCATCCACAAGCACGGTTTCAACTGGGACCGCGAGGTCCACACCCGGCTGGTGTTCGGCGGGCTCTCCGGCGACTGGAAGTACTCGCTGCGCAACCGGCTGGTGCCGGGCGCCCAGCGGTACCTCGGGGACGAGTCGCTGCGCTGGCCGCTGCGCGACATCGGCAAGGTCGGCACGGACGTCTGGCCGTCCATCCCCACCAGCGGATTCAACATGCTGTGGCTGCTGGACCACCTGGACGTCAGCCCGCGGCTCGACCTGATCGGCTTCGACTTCTACGAGAGCGGCGCCTACCGGCTGCCCGCCGCGATGAAGATGCCGATCACCTCCGTGCACGAGTACACCAGCGAAAAGGCGTGGGTCATGGAACGCGCCCAGAGCGTCACCGATACGAGGATCCGACTGCGATGACGACGACGCCCCCTGCCGAGACACTCCCCGCCAACGCGCTCACCGGCAAGCGCCGGGTCGCCTTCGCGAGCTTCGTGGACGAGAACTACCTGCCCGGCTTCCTCGCCCTGCTGCGCAGCCTCGCCCTGTCCAACCCGGGGGTCTGCGAGGACTTCATCGTCCTGCACGACGGTCTGCGCCCCGCGTCCGTCGCCCGCATCCGGGAACTGCACCCGCGCGTCGACTTCCGCCGGGTCGACGCCGCGCACTACGACACGTACGCCAAGGGCGACCAGGACAACTACCTGGTGCGCAAGGCCTACTTCATCCTGGACGTCTTCCGGGTGCGCGACTACGACACCGTGATCACGCTGGACACCGACATGGTCGTCCTCGGCGCCCTGGACGAACTGCTGCGGCTGCGCGAGGGACTCGCCGCCGTTCCGCAGTTCTTCTACGGGCAGCACAAGCTCAACAGCGGGCTGCTGGTCATCCAGCGCGAGTACCTGAGCGACGCGTTCTGCGCACGGATCGACGAGACCGGCCGCAGCGGCGACTACGAGCTGGACAAGCACGACCAGGGCATCCTGAACGCCGTGCTCGACGGCGACTTCGTACCGCTCGACTCCCGCTACAACTACGTCAAGCGGCGGCTCTCCGGCGACCTCCCGGTGCCGGACACCACCGCGATCCTGCACTTCACCGGCCGGCACAAGCCGTGGCAGGGCGGCGAGGCCGGGTACGGACAGGCCGAGGAGCGCTGGCGCGAGTCCGAGCTGTCCGGCGCCGAGTTCCACGCCGCCTACCTGGCCCTCCCCGGCGCCAAGCACCACGACCTGCTGGTGCACTACGGCACCCCGCACGTCCGCCGCACCGCCGACCCCGACAGCGCCCGCCGGGTCGCCACCGCGCACATCGTCGCCGGTGAGTACCAGGAGGCGGCCGAACTCCTCGGCTCGGTCCGGATCCCCGTCGACGAGGCCTGGCCGCACGAGGTGCTCGGCCACGCCCTGATGAGCCTCTCCCGCTACGAGGAGGCCCGCGCCCAGCTCCTGCTGGCCGCCGCCGCCCCCAACCGGGCCGCCACCGCCTTCTCGCGCCTCGCCCAGATCGCCTGGATCCACGGCGACGACACGAGCGCGGCGCGGTACGCCCTCGAAGGGCTCGGCGTCGACCCCACCCACCGGGCCAACCGCCTGATGTACAAGCGCACCAGCGAGGCGGCCGCCCCCGACGAGGGACCGGCCGCCGACCAGCTCGCACACGTCGCCTTCTACATGGACCGGCAGGGCAACGCCGGGGACAAGCTGCTCCCTACGAGCGTCCGCCTCGCCTTCGGCCGCGACACCGGCCCGGCCCGCTGGCACTCCGTCCACGCCCACCGGCTGTTCGACGAGGCCGCGCTGGAACGGGTCAACGCCCGCCGCGGACTGGTCATCGGCGGTGGCGGCCTCTTCATCCCGGACACCGCTCCGAACGGCAACAGCGGCTGGCAGTGGAACGTCCCCGACGACATGCTGGAGCGGATCGACGTACCCGTCATGGTGTACGCGGTCGGCTTCAACGCCTTCGACGGCCAGGCGTACGGCCACGGCCGGGAACGCTTCCTCTCCTCGCTGCGCAAGCTGGTCGAGCGCTCCGCGTTCTTCGGACTCCGCAACCACGGATCGATCCGGAAGGTCCGCGAGCTGCTGCCGGCCTCGCTGCACGACAAGGTCCGCTTCCAGCCCTGCCCCACCACCGTCACCCGGCACCTGGTGGACGGCTGGACCGATCCCGCGCGGCGCGAGGACACCGTGCTGATCAACGCCGCGTACGACCGCTCCGGGCTCCGCTTCGGCCACGACTACGGGCACTTCCTCGCCGAGATGGCGACCGCCGTGAAGGGGCTCGGCGCCCGCGCAGAGGTGAAGTGCGTGGCCCATTCGCTGGACGACGAGCGGATCGCGTTCGACCTGCGGCGCGAGCACGGCATCGCGCTGCCGGTGATCCCGATGTACGACTTCGGCAACGACGCGATCCGGGACACCTACGCCAGGACCAAGCTGGTCATCGGGATGCGCGGGCACGCGGGCATGATCCCGTTCGGCTGCGGTACACCGGTCATCAGCCTGATCTCGCACCCGAAGATGGCGTACTTCCTGTCCGACATCGAGCGGCCCGAGTGGGGCATCTCCGTCCACGACCGCCACCTCGGCGCGCGGCTCGTGGAGCGGGCCGCCGGACTGCTGGACGACCACGCGGCGGCGGTGGCCGACGTGCACGGACGCCAGCGGGAACTGTGGAAGGTCACCGAGGCGAACGCCGCCGACCTCCAGCTGATCCAGGCCGGCGTGCGCGTCTGACAGCGGAACGGCACAACGGGTGAGGGGGTGGGCCGCCGAACGGCGCCCCGCCCCCTCACCCGCTGTCAACGGCCCCCGGTTCAGGCCCGGCTCACCGCCGCGCGCCCGGCCGCAGCGCCTTCGCCCGCCGCGCCACCCGGCGCACCGCGGCGCTCCGCGGCAGGAACGCGAGCTGCTCGGGCACCCCGCCCGGCAGCGCGAGCGAGGTCAGCCGCCTGCGCTTGAAGTAGCGCCGGGTCGCGGCCGCGGGACGGCCGGCGAGATACCGCTCCGCGACCGGGCGGAGCCCCGGATAGATCTTCGGCTGCATGGCGAAGCCGACCGCGCTCACCAGGTCGTTCAGCCCGTCCGGTGCCACCGCGGGCACCGCCGCGCCCGCGCCCCGGTCCTCCAGGTCCGGCACCAGCGCGTCCACCAGCGTGACCGGAATCCGGTTGCTGTTCTCGAACGGGGTCAGCCGGTCGAGCAGCTTCTCCGTGCCGACCCGCGCCACCGGCAGCCCGTAGAACGCGGACGCCGTGAGCAGCGCCGTGGAGAAGCAGCCGACGACCAGGGCGGGCCGCATCCGCCGGTACAGCACCTCGGCGAGGACCGGGGCGGTGAGCACCCCCGCGTCCAGCACGGTCAGCTCCGCACCGAGCCGCTCCGCCTCCGCCTCCATCCCCCGCGACCACTGGGCCGGGGCCGTCGGATGCGGTTTGAACACCAGCCGGGTGTGGCCGAGCCGGACCGCGCCGCGCATCATCCGCAGATGCAGCTCCTCCTCCTCCGCCGCACTGATCAGGCCGAGCGCGGAGAGGTACTGGCCGAGCAGCAGCGCGGGCGCCCGCGCGGACGGCACGCCCGCCGCGACGTCGGGCGCGTCGCCCAGCTCACCGAGCACCTCGAGGAAGGCCTCGGTCGGCACGATCCGCGGCGCCACGCCGAACTCCGTGAGCAGCAGCGGCCGCAGCCCCGGCACCAGATCGAGATGGAGCAGCCGCCGCACCCGGGTGCCGACCAGCGGGTCGATCTTGTTCCGGGTCGGGCCGTAGCTCATCAGCCCGTCCGCGTACACGTCGATGGGGGCGCCGGTGAAGATCTGGGCGATGGCCATGGCCGGGTCGACCTGGATCGACTCCACGGCGATCTCGACGGCGTCGTCTCCGAGTCCCCAGGCGAGCCGCAGATGCCGCTCCCACAGCGGTACGTCGTCGGGGCGCGGGGACCAGCCGCCCGGGTGGTGCGGGGCGATCGTCGCGTTCCACGACACGACGTCGTCGAACCGGCCGCGCAGCACCTCGAACCCGGGCATCGCGTCGAGAGCGGTCGCCGTCTCCGGGATCGCCGCGTTGTTCGAGACGAGCAGGACGCGGCGGCCCGCGTCCGCGAAGAGACCCGCGTCCAGGGCGGCGGCGAGCGTGGCCGTGCCGTAGAGGGTGGAGGCGAAGAAGATCTGCGTCGTACGGGCCCGGCTGCTGCTCACGCGGCCGCCACCTCCTTCGCGGCGGACCGGCGGCGCAGCCGGCGCAGCAGGGTCGCGCGCTTGACGTCCATCGAGTCCAGGGCCTCGTCCAGCACATCCTGCGGCATTCGCCCGAGAGCGCCGGCGCTCATCGATTTCAGCGCACGCGCCACAGCGGGTTCGAATCTTTCGATCGAACCCATGTGATGGGAAATGATCGCGCAATAGTTCCGGACCGCTTTCGGCAGGAGTTCCCGCGCATCGCGGTCCGCCGCTGTTTCCCGTACGACCTGGTCGAACGAGCGAATGAAATCGAGCTGGCGCATATCACCGATCTGGGTGAGCGACGAGGCGACGCCGCGTCGGTAGAAGATTCCGAGAAGTCCCAGCACCGCGAAGGAATCCGCCTCGCGGTGCAGCCGCCAGATCCACGGCCGGTCCTCCGCGGTGCGCAGACCGTCCGTGAAGTGCAGCAGCCCGCGGTCCAGCAGCCGGCGGTGGTAGAGGCCCGCCCAGGCGTACGCGTAGTCGACCGAGGTGCTGCGCCCGGCGGGCAGGATCGCGTCCCGGGGCGCCATCACCTCGCCCCTGGGACCGTGCGGGACGCGCTGGACGGTACGGGTCCTGCCGTCGGCCTGCACATGGTCGGTACGGACGAAGTCACAGCCCAACGCCTCGGTCCTGGAAAGGAGTTCGGCGTAGAAACCGGGGGCGAGCCAGTCGTCGCCGTCCAGGAAGGCGAGGTACTCGCCGCGGGCCGCGTCCAGACCGGTGTTCCGGGCGGTGGCCAGTCCGCCGTTCTGTTCGTGTCTGCGGACGACCACCCCCGGAATCTCGTCCTGCGCGCGGCGCAGCATGTCCGCGGTCCCGTCGGTCGAGCAGTCGTCGACGAGAATGAACTCGAAGTCCTCGCGGGCGTTCGCCCGCAGGCTTCTCAGGGTGTCGGGGGCGTATGTCTGCACGTTGTAGAACGGCACGATGACGGAGAGCTTAACCACCCGCATCACGCTAGTTCCGGGCCGGGCATTCGCCCTTGCGGCCGTACGGACGCGGGGTGAACGGCACCCGTCGAAATGATGAACCGGTAAGCACCCGGGGGTGCCTTTCCGGCCCGTTCGAGCGGTCCGGCGGCGGGTTGGGCAATCGTCGGTGGGCTGTTAACCCTTTGTTGCTGTCACGTTGGGCTGCGCACCCCCGGGCCTTCCTACCTTCTTGGACGTGCCCCCTCGTCACAGTAATTCGACTTCTCCGGCAGAACCGGAATCCACGGACGCGCCGCCCCCGGCGCTCCGGGTGGCCGTGCTCGCCGACTCCGACACCCGATGGAAGTGGGGCGCGCTCACCGCGCGCCGGCTGGCCTCGGGCGACGGCCGTGCGGGCACGCCCCGGGCGGAGATCAGCGGACTGCTGCTGCGCGGCCGGGCGACCCCGACCCCGCGCCAGCTCGCCGAGGTCGGAGACGTCGGCATCGCCACCGACCGGGTGCGCGAGGTGACGGCGGCCGAATTCCTGCACACCGTGCGCGACGAGGGGTACGACCTGGTGGTCCTCGCCCTGGTCGGCGGCGCCGTCCAGGCGATGCTGCACGGCCTCGCCGCACTCCGGCTGCCCGCCAGACCCGTCGTCGTCACCGGCTACGTCGGCGTCGTCTACGAGAAGCTCGCGGACGGGCTGCTGCTGCGGCACGGCGCCGACGTCGTCCTCGCCAACTCCCGCCACGACGCGGAGCGTTTCCGCGCGGTGTACGAGGGAGTGGGCGCCGACGCCTCGGCCGTCACGGAGGCCGCCCTGCCGTTCCTCGGCGGCGCCCCGTACACCCCCGAACCGGGCCGCGACACCGTCGTGTTCGCCGCCCAGCCCTCCGTGCCGGCCTCCCGCGCCGACCGTACGTACCTGCTGCGCAGGCTCGTCGAACACGCCAGGCTGCACCCGGGGCGCGAGGTGCTGCTGAAGCTGCGCTCCAAGCCGGGCGAGCACACCACCCACATCGAGGAACTCCCCTACCAGCGGCTCGCCGAGCGGCTGCCCGGCGGGCTCCCGCCCAACTTCCGCCTGGTGTACGGGCACATGGGCGAGGTCCTGGACCGCACCGACCTGCTGGTCACCGTCTCCTCGACCGCCGCCCTGGAATCCCTGCACCGGCGCATCCCCACCGCCGTCCTCACCGACCTCGGGGTCCGCGAGACCCTCGGCAACCACCACTTCATCGGCTCCGGCCTGCTCACCTCCTGGGACCACCTGGACGGCGGCGCCCACCCGGAGCCGGACGAGCACTGGCTGTCCGGCCAGGGCGTCGCCGCCGACGGCGGCTACGACGCCGCCTACGACACCGCACGCGCCCGGGTCGCCGCCCTGCTGGCGAAGGACCGGCTGCCCGGCCCGGCGCCCTACTACACGCCCGCCACCGCCCCCGGCTACCTCCCCGGCATCCTCGCCCGCCACCACCTGGCCCCCGACGGCCACCCGCTGCCGGGCGCCCCCGCGACCGGGGAGACCGGCCGGGTCAGGGGAGCGGTGCGCGAGGCGGTCCGGGACGCGGCGCGGGGCGCGTACCGCCACGGCGTCCAGCGGGTCGCCCCGGTCATCCGGCGGATGGGCGAGCTGTGAACACCCCTACCAAGACACCCCCGGGAGCAGCGATGACGCAGCCCACCACACCGCCCACCGTGCTCGCCGTGATCCCCGCCCGCGGCGGATCCAAGGGCGTACCGGCCAAGAACCTCGCCCAGGTCGGCGGCGTACCACTGGTCGTCCGCGCGGTCCGCGCCTGCCTGGCGTCGGCCGAGGTGACGGACGTCGTCGTGACCACCGACGCCCCGGCCGTCGCCGAGGCCGTCCGCGCCGCCGGCGAAGCGCTCGGCGAGAGCGCCCGGGTCCACTGCGTACGGCGCCCCGAGGCCATCGCGGGGGACACCGCGACCAGCGAGGCCGCCGTGCTGCACGCGATGGACAGCTACGAGGCCGAGCACGGCCGGAGCGTGGACGTCGTCCTCCTCGTCCAGTGCACCAGCCCCTTCGTCGCCCGCGAGGACATCGACGGCGTCGCCGCCGCGGTCTCCCGGGACGGCGCCGACACGGCCGTCACCGTCGCCCCGTTCCACGGCTTCCTGTGGCGCGACGGCAGCGCGGTCGAGGACCACAACTACGGCGTCAACCACGACAAGTCGGTCCGCCCCCGCCGGCAGGACCGCCCCGAGGACCTCCTCGAGACCGGCGCCGCCTACGCGATGGACGCGGCCGGCTTCCGCACCCACCGCCACCGCTTCTTCGGCCACACCGCCCTGGTGCGCACCGACCCGGCGCGGGTGCTGGAGATCGACGACCCGAACGACCTGGCCCGCGCTCGCGCCCTGGCCCCGCTCCTGGACCCGGCGCCGCTGCCCACCCGCGACGACATCGACGCGGTCGTCCTGGACTTCGACGGCACCCAGACCGACGACCGGGTCCTCATCGACGCCGACGGCCGCGAGACGGTCGCCGTCCACCGGGGCGACGGACTCGGCATCGCCGCGCTGCGCAGGGCGGGCCTGCCCCTCCTGATCCTCTCCACGGAACAGAACCCGGTCGTCGCCGCCCGCGCCCACAAACTCCGCGTCCCCGTCCTGCACGGCATCGACCGCAAGGACCTCGCGCTCAAGCAGTGGTGCGACGAGCAGTCCATCGCCCCCGAACGTGTCATGTACGTCGGCAACGACGTCAACGACCTCCCCTGCTTCGCACTCGCCGGCTGGCCCGTCGCCGTCGCGAGCGCCCACGACTCGGTACGCGCCGCGGCGCGCGCCGTGACGGTCACACCCGGCGGCTTCGGCGCCATCCGCGAGATCGCGGCCTGGCTGCTCGGCCCCACCCTCACCGACCACCTCTCCACCCCCACCGGCTCCACCCCCACCGAGTAAGGACCACGCTCATGAACACCTCACGACTGCGCACCCTCGGCGACCGCACCGCGGGCCCCGGCCACCCCGTCTACGTCACGGGCGAGATCGGCATCAACCACAACGGCGACCTCGACAACGCCCTCGCGCTGATCGACGCCGCCGCGGAGGCCGGCTGCGACGCCGTCAAGTTCCAGAAGCGCACCCCGGAGATCTGCACCCCGCGCGACCAGTGGGACATCGAGCGCGACACCCCCTGGGGCCGGATGACGTACATCGACTACCGCCACCGCGTCGAGTTCGGCGAGACCGAGTACCGGGCCATCTCCGAGCACTGCGCCGAGCGCGGCATCGACTGGTTCGCCTCCCCGTGGGACACCGAGGCCGTCACGTTCCTGGAGAAGTTCGACGTCCCCGCCCACAAGGTGGCCTCCGCCTCCCTCACCGACGACGAACTGCTGCGCTCGCTGCGCGCCACCGGCCGCACGGTGATCCTCTCCACCGGCATGTCCACCCCGCGCCAGATCCGTCACGCGGTCGAGGTGCTCGGCTCGGACAACATCCTTCTCTGCCACGCCACTTCGACGTACCCGGCGAAGGCGGAGGAGCTGAACCTCCGGGTCATCAACACCCTTCAGCAGGAGTACCCCAACGTCCCGATCGGCTACAGCGGCCACGAGACGGGCCTGCAGACCACCCTCGCGGCCGTCGCCCTCGGCGCCGCCTTCGTCGAGCGCCACATCACCCTCGACCGCGCCATGTGGGGCTCCGACCAGGCCGCGTCCGTCGAGCCCCAGGGCCTCACCCGCCTGGTCCGCGACATCCGCACCATCGAGGCGTCCCTCGGCGACGGCGTCAAGAAGGTGTACGAGTCGGAGCTCGGCCCGATGAAGAAGCTCCGCCGGGTCCCGGGCGTCGTCGCGGAGAGCGGTGAGACGGCCCAGGCCGCCGAGCCGCTCGCGGTCTGACGGGCAGACCGGTGAACCTCGCCTTCGTCGAGAGCCCGGTCCAGCTCCTGAACGTCCTGGAGTGGGCCTACACAGAGGGAGGCGGCGGCCGCGTCCTCGCGGACGTCACCGTCGTCGTCCTCCCTCCGGTCGACCCGATGTCGCGCGGCCAGCTGCGCCGGATGGCGGAGCTGGCCCGCGACGAGGGCGTCACCGTGCGCTGGCAGGAGGCGCGCGGCGACTCGGGCACCCCCCTGAAGTCGCTGCGCGCCCTGACCCGGCTCGTCCGCAACGCCGACCACATCGTCATCGGGGACCCGTTCTCCCGCTACGTACAACTGCTGCTCACCCTGGTGCGGCCGCGCCGCCTCACCGTGGTCGACGACGGCACCGCCACCATGGAGTTCGTCGCCCAGATCACCCGCGGCGAACGCCTCACCCGCTGGCACCGCCGCGGCGGATCCAGCCCCCGCGACCTGGCCCTGGCCCCGGTCACCGCCACCGCGCGGCGCCGCTTCACCCCGTCCGCGGCCCGCGAGGTCGAACTCTTCACCGCGATGCCGGTGATACCGCCGCCCGGCATCACCCTCATCCCCAACACCTTCTCCTGGACCCGCTCCCGCTTCGGCCCGCCGCTGCTCACCAAGGGCGCCGACCTGGTCGGCACCTCCCTGGTGGAAACGGGCGTGGTCGACCGCGCCCCGTACCTGGAGGCGGTCGCCGAGCTGGCCCGCACCCACGGCGCCACCCGCTACTTCGCCCACCGCCGCGAATCCACCGAGAAGCTCCACGCCCTGGAAGCCGCCACCGGCCTGGAGATCGTCCGCCCCGACCTCCCCCTGGAACTCATCGCCCGCCGCGGCCCGATCGGCCGCACGGTCCTGAGCTTCCCCTCCACGGTGGTCCACACCCTGCCCCTGGCCCTGGTCGGCACCGAGGTGAAGGTCGCGGTCTGCGACATCGCCCCGGAGTGGCTCCGCGAAACGGCGTCCCCGCGGGCCCAGGGCTTCCTGGCCGGCGTCACGGAGACGGCCCGCGACGTCCAGCGGCTGGCGCCGTGGAGGGCGACGGCGGTGACGAGGGAGGCATGAGCCGGGCGGACTTGGCCCAGCCGGCCTGGCAGGGTCAGACGGGCATGACCTGTACGTCGTAGGAGGGGATCCACTTGTCTCGGGTCAGGATGGTCATCCCCTCGGTCCGAGCCTGCGCGATCAGTATCCGGTCGAAGGGTGCGTCCTGGCCTCATGGACGTTGTACTGACGCGCTGCTTCCACGGCTGCCTCGCAGGGCCGGATCGATAGGCGGACCAACCGTTTGACCAACCCTGAACCGCGGCGAGCGGACCCGCTCCGGCCGCCGACCCCGAGTCCACCCCCAGGTGCCGCGGGCATCCGGACCAGGGTCGGCCCGGGGCCATCCCCGATAGCGGCCAGGGACACGCCGAGACGATCATCGAAGCATGCAGACCACGGACATGACGCTACGTCAGGACAGCTTCATCGCAAGGAAGTTCCTCCTGGGTCCGGCCCTGATGGCCGGCTACGGCCTGGTGCGGCTGGCCGGGCGGGCGGTGGGGGACTACGGGCCCGGGGTGTGGTGGTCGGTGGCGCACCTGCTGTTCCTGGCCGGGGTGCTCGCGTTCGTTCCGGTCTTCCGGGGCCTGCGGGCGCCGGACGGGGTACGGGGCGCCGGACGGGCCGGGGTCCGGGTGGCGGCCGGGGCCGGGCTGCTGGGGGTGGCCGCGGTGGCGGTCCAGGCGGTGATCGACCTGGCGGTCGGGTTCGTCGCGGCGGACGACGAGGCCATGAGCGACATGTTCGAGAAGGTGCAGGACGTGCCCGGTGTGATGCCGGTGGTCTACACAGCGGTGCCGATGCTGTTCTGGTTCGGGCTGCTGGCGCTCGTCACCCTGCTCGCGTTCCTCCGCCGCGACGACGTCCCGGCCTGGTCCCCAATGCTGGTGCTGGCCGGGACCGCCATGATGGCCGTGAGCCTGGACCTGCTGACAGTGGGAGCCCTGTGCATCGGACTGGCCCTCTTCCCGGTGCGCCGCGGGCTGCCGGACTGACGGCGGTCCCGGACTCCTGCGAGGACGGCGGCTCGACCTTCGCACGGCATGGTGGAGCGCCCATCGGGCGGGAAGTCGCACGGAGTGTCCCTGGTGATGCCCTGCGGGCAGACCTGGTTTCTTCGGCATCGGAAGCGTGCCGTTTCGACGAAAGCAGCTCTCCATGCCGATTCCTGTCACCCGCGTGCTGCCCTGGACCGGCGCCGACGGCAGGACGTGTCTGCTGATCACCGATCCTGAGGCACCCGGCCCCGTGTCCCGGGTAGCGGATCGGATCGAGGCGGTACAGCTCGGCATGGGAATGGGGCTGATCGAGCACGCGCGGGACATGCTGGCCGATCCGGAGGCCGACCCCGGGCAGGTCCGCTACCTCGCAGGCCGGCTCACCGAGTCGCTGCGGGACGTTGTGTGCGTCGCCGTGAGCCGTGGGAACCGGCTGCACGGGAGCGCTCAGGACGCGACCGGGTCGAGCGTCGCGGACGGTCACCGATCATCTCGTGGGTGACGCGCGCCCCGGCCGGAACCAGGGCCTGTATGGGGTTGTCCCGCGGCGTCACGGGGCTGGGCACGCACGCTCGCGGCGTTGCCGAAACGCCCTGGTAGCTCCGCCACAAGAGCGTTTCGGCGCCTTGCGACCGCACGCACCCAGCCCCGCTCCTCCTTCCGCGTGACAACCCCATACAGGCCCTACCCGCCGTTCAGGATGCGGCGCGCCACGAGCTTCCGTGCCCCCGAGAGTTCGGTCCGCACCGCGGAACCGCGCGCCGCGTCCACGGTGACCGCCGCCGGCAGGGCGGCGACGGCCAGTAGCCGGGATCGGCGCAGGTGGGTCGGGGGGTGCGTGGAGTCGACGCTGTGCCCGCGCAGGGCGCCCCGGCGGCGCCGGCGTTCGTACTCGCTCGCCGGAATGGACTCCGTATGGGCGGCCAGCCGGTCCCACAGGCCGCTCTCGGCGTCACCGGCCGCCCCGCGGTGGCCGCGCAGCGCGTTGGACTCGCGCAGCAGGGTGGCATCGGCGGAGCCGGAGACCATCAGCGCGTCCATCAGCCCGACGGCGGCCTCCGTCGAGCCGCACCGGGCGGCGAAGGAGTCGGCCAGGTACTCGCCGCGCTGGGTGGCGCGCAGGGTCAGGTGGTCGAGGGCCATCGCGGCGCCGAGCACCGCGCCGCGGGGGAGCAGATAGAGGGCGTTCAGCACGGCTTCGGGGACCGTGGGGCTCTCGATCCGGCTCAGCAGGTAGAGCCAGGTGCGCAACGAGGCGAGCGCGTTTCCGATGACCAGGCCGTGCCGGGTGTCGCCGCCTGCGTAATGGCCGAGTTCATGGCCCAGCAGTGCGATCCGCTGACCGGCGGTGAGCATCTCCCAGAGGCCGAGACCGATGGTCAGCAGCCTGCGGCGCCGCAGGCCGTACGTCGACACGCTCGCGTTGGTCTCTCCGTTGACCGCGACCGCGTGCACCCCGGTCGTCCCCACCGTCCCGGCGATCTCGTCGATCAGGGCGAACAGCTCGGGCGCGTCCGACCGGTACAGCACCTGTTCGTCCTCGGGCAGGCGCGAGAACCGGGGGCGCAGGAGCCAGGAGATGAGCAGGCACAGGGCGCCGAGGGCCGGGAGCGCGCCGCCCCAGCCGAGAACGACCAGCAGCACTCCGCCGACGAACAGCGCGGCCGTGAAGCCGTGGACGGCCGACGCCAGCGCCAGGGCGAGGACGCTCGCCGCGTCGCGCCGGGGGCGCAGGGCCTCGTCCGTCGTCACCTCGGCCAGCAGCCGCTCCCCGTGCTCCCGGGCCAGCCTGCGCCGCAGGGCCTCCAGCCGCCCGCCCGCCTCCTCGGGCTCACCCGGGTCCACATTCCAGTCGCAGGCGGCACACCACGGTACGAACCTCTGGTCCGTCCGGATCTCCTCCCCGCACTCCGGGCATGACTGAACGCGCTCCTCCACCGTGCCGAGCACTGCTGAGGCCCCCCTCGTCCGACGGCCCCCCCAGGAACCGTTCACGTGATGCCGGACGCGTGTCCACGTCCGACGGCAACGACGCAGCGTAAGCCGCCAGTCGATGGGGTGTACAGGCGGTTCGGACCGGTACGGCCCGGGAGAGTCTCCTCCATGCCGCCCCCGAATCTGCCCCGAGGGAGACGCGGGTCATCCCCGGTCAGGCGGTGACCGATCCGGCGGTCGGGTTCGTCGCGGCGGACGGCCGGTCCATGAGCGACATGTTCGAGACGTGGCCTCCTACGACGGCGGCTCGACCGTCCCCACGCGCAGGTACTCCGCGAACCTGATGTGGCCGAGGGAGGCGTACGCGTCGCCGTTGTCGCCCGGGGCGCGCGATCCGAACTCGGACGTGAAGCTGAACTCGCGGGCGTTCTTGACATTGAACGCGCCGTACTCCTGCAGCGCCTTCGCGATCATCCGCTCGTACGGCTTGAGCGAGGTGTCGGCGTCGATGTCGTACGAGGGGTCCAGCCAGATGAACTGCCCCGCGCGCCACAGCCCTTGGCCCTTGCCGTCGCTGCCGACCGCGGGGAGGACGTGCCGGCCGTTGTTGTCCGGGGTGCCGAAGCTCAGGGCGTGATCGATGCGGCCGGCCTTCCAGTCCGCGCGGGTGATCAGTCCGGCGAGGCGGGACAGGCCGCTGCCCGTTTCCCGGCCCTTCTCCGAGACCGACGAGCCCCGGGTGTCGGAGACGGCTCCCCACTCGCAGCTCGGCCTGCCGTCCACCACCTCGGTCCGCCAGCACTCCATCGCCCGCCCGTCCGGTCCGATCACCACCGTCCACTCACGGTCCGGTGCGGGCGCCTTCCACGACGGGTCCCAGGGGAAGGCGGCACCGTCGAAGGGGTTGGCCCCCCACTGGCCGACGTGCTTGCGCGGAGTGACGTCGTAGGTCCGTGTGCCGGACGTGGCCCGGTACACCAGGGAGCCGGCCGTGCCGGTGTACAGCTCCACCCGGCCCGTGGCGAGCAGGCCGGTGACCATCCGCGCGGAGTCGGGCGACAGACGGGGACGCGGATGCCGCTGGTTGAAGGCGTCGTCGTCGGCGAAGAAGCGGGAGGAGCCGCCGGCCGCGTCCGGCGGTGGCGCCTCGTGCCCCGGCCGGATCGCGAGGACCGCCACGGTGACCGCCAGCGCGAGCACGACACCACCCGCGACGGCGACGACCGTCCGCCGCCGTCCCCGCCGGGGCGCGGTACCGGAACCGGCGTTCGCCGCCAGCCACCGCCGCTCCCACTCCCCGCGGTCGCCGCCACAGAACTCCGCGTAGGCCAGGGCGACTTCGAGGGGTGGCAGCAGGCTGCCCTCCGCCGCGTCGGACAGGGCGCCGGGCGACTGGCCCGTACGCGCGCTCATCTGTCGGTACGACGGCGTGCCCGCCGCGCTGCGCAGGGCCCGTAACCCGTGGGCGAACCGCGCTGCCGAATCCGCCGCCGGATCGTCCGGCGGGGGCTGTGATGCTGCGGCCACCTGTCCGTCCTCCAAGCCATGGTCCGGGATCGTCCATGTGTGACGTCTGGTCTGCCTTCCCGAGTCTAGGAGGAGCGAATATCCGCGAAAAGGCCGCGTCCGGCGGCGTATCGCAGAAAATGGACCGCATGGACCAAGCGTGGGCGGCCCTGCTGGGAACCGGGCTGGGCGTCGCCGGAACCCTGTGCACCTCCGGGCTGACGTACGCGTCCGCCCGGCGGCAGGCGCATGACCAGGGGCTGGTCGAGCACGGGCGGGCGCTGCGGGGTGAACGCCGTGAGGCGTACCTCGCGTTCATGCAGGCGGCGGAGCCGGTCGACGACGTGCTGCACCGGATCGCGCACCAGGACGGTGTGCCGGCTTCAGCCCGGGACACCCCGCCGGCGGTCGAGGTGCTGGACGCGGCGGTCCAGGAGCTCGGGAGCGCGGTGTTCGCGCTGTACAAGGCGCAGGCCCGGCTCGACCTCATGGGGCCGGAGCCCGTGGCCGAGGACGCCGTGAACGTGTGGTCGGACGTGCGGTCCCTGCGGGCCCACCTCGAAGGGGCGCTCCACGGGGTGCGCGAGGGGCTGCCGGACGACGGGTACCGCACCGGCCTCGAAGACGCGGTCGACGCGGTGGAGAGGAGCCGGGAGAAGTTCACCCGGAGCGCCCGCGAGGTGATCACGGCTCCACCGTGAGAGCGCGCGGGAGTTTACCCACCTCGGTGTCGGCCCACACGCCGTGACCCGGTCATTTAGTTCGCCTATGTGGCTGAACTTTTCTTGTTTCATGGTCAGTTGGAGGGGGAACGGCTTTACGCTTCACCAGTGAACCACTCGACGTCCAGCGTTTGTGAAGCCCAGCCGCCCGCAGCAGAGGCCCTGCCCGGCACGCTGCCAGAAGCGCTGCGCGCCGAGCTGATCGCCTTCCGGCGCGATCTGCACATGCACCCCGAGCTCGGCAACCAGGAGTTCCGCACCACCGCGGCCATCAAGGCCCGGCTGGAGCTGGCGGGCCTCGAGCCCCGGGTGCTCGCCTCCGGGACCGGGCTCATGTGCGACGTGGGGACGCGGAGCGAGGCCACCCGGCCCATGCTGGCGCTGCGGGCGGACATCGACGCGCTGCCGATCCCGGACACCAAGACGGGCGTCCCCTACCGCTCCACCGTGCCCGACCGGGCGCACGCCTGCGGGCACGACGTCCACACCACCGCCGTGCTCGGCGCCGGTCTCGTGCTCGCCGGGCTGGACCGGCAGGGGCTGCTGCCCAACCCGGTGCGGCTGATCTTCCAGCCGGCCGAGGAGGTGCTGCCCGGCGGGGCGCCCGACGCGATCGAGTCGGGGGTGCTGGAGGGAGTCGGCCGGATCGTCGGGGTGCACTGCGACCCGAAGGTCGACGTGGGGCGGATCGGGCTGCGGGTCGGGGCGATCACCTCCGCCTGCGACCGGCTGGAGCTTTCCCTGGACGGGCCCGGCGGCCACACCGCCCGCCCGCACCTGACCACCGACCTGGTCACCGCCGCCGCCAGGGTGGCGACCGAGGTCCCCGCGCTGCTGGCCCGCCGGGTCGACGCGCGGGCCGGGCTCGCGGTGACCTGGGGGCGGCTGGAGACCGGGCACGCCTGCAACGTGATCCCGCAGCACGCCGAGCTGTCGGGCACCGTCCGCTGCCTGGATCTGGCGGCCTGGCGGGCCGCCCCCGATCTGGTGCACGCCGCGATCGACGAGGTGGCCGGAATGCACCGGGCCAAGACGGTGATCAACTACATCAGGGGCGTCCCGCCCGTGGTCAATGACGCCGCCGCGATCGATCTGCTCGCCGGGGCCATGACCGCCCGCCGCGGATCGTATGCGATCGAGGACACCGAACAGAGTCTGGGCGGGGAGGACTTCTCCTGGTATCTGGAGCACGTACCGGGCGCGATGGCGCGGCTCGGAGTGCGGACGCCCGGCGACACCTGCGGGCTGGACCTGCACCGGGGCAACTTCGACGCGGACGAGGAAGCGATCACCGTGGCCGTGGAGCTCTTTACCGCCTCTGCGTTACTGGACGGTAATCATCTGTAACCGGACAGGTCACCCCCGGTTCGCGACGATCCGATAACGGCTTCCGTACAGGGCTTTATCTGACATCTACGCGCGTTACGATCGCCGCGAAACCAGCGCCGGCAGAGGCGCTTCGGTCAGGTTTGAAGGAGCCTTCCCTTGCGCCCGGTATCCAAGATCACCGCCGCGTGTGCCATTACTGCGGCGCTCGCTCTCACCGCCACCGCGTGCGGCAGTTCGTCCGACGAGTCCACCGGCTCCGACAAGGGCGGGATGAAGATCGGCATGGCCTACGACGTGGGCGGCCGGGGCGACAACTCGTTCAACGACTCCGCGGCCCGCGGCCTGGACAAGGCCAAGGCCGAGTTCGACGCCCAGACGAAGGAGCTCACCGCCAAGAACGGTGAGACCCCGGCCGACCGCGAGCAGCGCCTGCAGTCGCTCGCGGAGGGCGGCTACAACCCGGTCATCGCCGTGGGCTTCGCCTACAAGGACGCGGTCGACAAGATCGCGCCCAAGTACCCGAAGGTCAGCTTCGGTCTGGTCGACTCGGTCTCCGACGTGAAGAACGTCGACTCGATCGTCTTCACCGAGGAGCAGGGCTCCTACCTCGCCGGTGTCGCGGCGGCGCTGAAGTCCAAGGACGGCCAGGTCGGCTTCATCGGCGGTGTGGACCTTCCGCTGATCAAGAAGTTCGCCGCCGGCTTCCAGCAGGGCGTCACCGACACGAACCCCAAGGCCAAGGTGCAGATCCAGTACCTGTCCACCGGTTCGGACCTGTCCGGCTTCGGCAGCCCCGACAAGGGCAAGGAAGCCGCCAAGGGCATGCTCGACAAGGGCGTCGACGTCATCTTCGCCGCCGCGGGCGGCTCGGGTGCCGGTTCGATCGAGGCCGTCGCGGGCAAGAAGGGCGCCTGGTCCATCGGAGTCGACTCCGACCAGGCCCTGGACCCGGCGCTGGCGAAGTACAAGGAAACGATCCTGACCTCGGTCGTCAAGAACGTCGACACCGGTGTGTTCGACCTGGTCAAGTCCGTCAAGGACGGCAAGCCGCTGACCGGCACGAACACCTACTCCCTGGCCAAGGGCGGTGTCAGCCTGACCAACACGGGTGACCACCTCAAGGACATCCAGGCCAAGCTGGACGCCGCGAAGAAGAAGATCGTCGACGGCACCATCAAGGTCAAGTCCACGACCTGATCCGGCCCGTCGATCGGGGCCCGGACGAGCGGCTTCGGCTGCTCGTCCGGGCCCCGATTCACGTACCCCCGCGACGGGGGTCACGGCCCCGGTATGCCACCTGTGAACGGGTGGCCAACGATTCGGGGGCGCTACGCGCGTAGCGCCCGCTCGGGCGCGGTACCTTTTTCCGCCCCCGCAATCGGCACCCCACCGCCTCCGCCCTCCGCTCCTGTCAAGGAGAGTGCGCCATCAACGCGTCCAGCAGTCCCCATGCCGTGGAGCTCCGCGGCATCACCAAGCGGTTCCCCGGGGTCGTGGCCAACCACGACATCGACATCACCGTGCGCCGCGGCACCGTCCACGCCCTCATCGGCGAGAACGGTGCCGGCAAGTCCACGCTCATGAAGATCCTGTACGGCATGCAGAAGCCGGACGAGGGCACCATCGCGGTGGACGGCGAACAGGTCACCTTCTCCAACCCGGGCGACGCCATCGACCGCGGCATCGGCATGGTGCACCAGCACTTCATGCTCGCCGACTACCTCACCGTCCTGGAGAACGTCGTACTCGGCTCCGAGAAGCTGTACGGCATCGGAGACCGGGCCCGCGCGAGGATCAGGGAGATCTCCGACTCCTACGGTCTCGGCGTCCGCCCCGACGCGATGGTCGAGGACCTCGGTGTCGCCGACCGCCAGCGCGTGGAGATCCTCAAGGTCCTCTACCGCGGCGCCCGCACCCTGATCCTCGACGAGCCCACCGCCGTCCTCGTACCGCAGGAGGTCGAGGCGCTCTTCGACAACCTGCGCGAGCTCAAGGCCGAGGGCCTGACCGTCATCTTCATCTCGCACAAGCTGGGCGAGGTGCTCTCGGTGGCCGACGAGATCACCGTCATCCGGCGCGGGACGACCGTGGGCACCGCCGACCCGGCGCACACCACGGCCAAGCAGCTCGCCGAGCTGATGGTCGGCAGTGAGCTGCCGTCGCCGGAGACCCGCGAGTCGACCGTCACCGACACGCCGATGCTGGCCGTCGACGGGCTGCGGCTGACCGCCACCGACCCGGACGGGGTGGTGCGTGCCGTGCTCGACGGCATCACCTTCACCATCCACAAGGGCGAGGTGCTCGGCATCGCCGGCGTCGAGGGCAACGGCCAGTCCGAACTGGTCGACGCCATCATGGGCATGCGCACCCTCGACGCGGGCACCCTCTCCCTGGACGGGGCGGACATCTCCCGCACGCCGACGCGCAAGCGCCGCGAGGACGGGATGGCCGTCATCCCCGAGGACCGCCACCGGCACGGACTGCTGCTGGAGGCCCCGCTCTGGGAGAACCGCATCCTCGGCCACGTCACCGAGCGCCCCAACAGCAAGGGCGCCTTCCTCGACCTCAAGGCCGCCCGCGCCGACACCGAGCGGATCGTGCGCGAGTACGACGTGCGCACCCCCGGCATCGAGGTCACCGCGGCCTCGCTCTCCGGCGGCAACCAGCAGAAGCTGATCGTCGGCCGCGAGATGAGCCACTCGCCCAAGCTCCTGATCGCCGCGCACCCGACCCGGGGCGTGGACGTCGGCGCCCAGGCCCAGATCTGGGACCAGATCCGCGAGGCACGCCGCGAGGGGCTCGCCGTGCTGCTGATCTCCGCCGACCTGGACGAGCTGATCGGGCTCTCCGACACCCTGCGCGTCATGTACCGCGGCGGACTCGTCGCGGACGCCGACCCCGCCACCGTCACCCCGGAGGAACTCGGCTCGGCGATGACGGGCGCGGCCGAGGGCCACCTCGAAGTGCCCGAGGGCGACGGCGGGTCCGCCGCCCCCACCACGGACGACACCGACCCCCGGGACGGGGGAGAGGACCGATGAAGAAGATCGACAAGGAGCGGCTGCTCCTGGGGATCGCGGCCCCCGTACTCGCGATCGTGGTCGCCTTCCTGGTGACGGCACTCGTGCTCGCCGCCACCGGCAAGGAGCCGTTCAGCGCCTTCGGCATCATGTTCGACTACGGGGTGAAGTCGGACAGCCAGGTCTACATCCTGAACAAGGCGACGACGTACTACCTCGCGGGTCTCGCGGTGGCCGTCGGCTTCCGGATGAACCTCTTCAACATCGGCGTCGACGGCCAGTACCGCCTCGCCGCGTTCTTCGCCGCGGCGGTCGGCGGCGCGCTGACCCTGCCCGGCGCCCTCCAGATCCCGCTGATCATCCTCACCGCGATGATCGTCGGCGCGATGTGGGCCGGGATCGCCGGTGTCCTCAAGGTCACCCGGGGCGTCAGCGAGGTCGTCTCGACGATCATGCTGAACGCCATCGCGACCGCGATCATCGGCTACCTGCTCCAGCAGAACCGCCTCGGGCACCTCGACGAGGCCGGCACCAAGATCTCCACCAAGCCGCTCCCGGAGTCCTCGCACTTCTTCACGTTCCCGACCACCCCGACGCCCGTCTGGGGCTTCGTCGTCGTCGCGGTCGTCGCGGGCGTCGCCTACTGGTTCACGCTCTCGCGCACCCGGTTCGGCTTCGACCTGCGCACCGTCGGCCAGTCCGGCTCCGCCGCCGAGGCCAGCGGTGTGAACGTCAAGCGGATGGTCGTCACCTCGATGCTCATCTCCGGCGCCGTGGCAGGCCTGATCGGCATGCCCACGCTGCTCAACGACAGCTACGAGTACAGCGGCGACTTCCCGGTCGGCATCGGCTTCACCGGTATCGCCATCGCGCTCCTCGGCCGCAACCACCCCGTCGGCATCGCGCTCGGCGCGCTGCTCTGGGGCTTCCTGGAACGCGGCACCGGAAAGCTGGAGTTCGAGGGGTACGACAAGGAGATCGTCGGCGTGATCCAGGGCGTCATCGTCCTGTGCGTCGTCATCGCCTACGAAGTCGTCCGCCGCTACGGACTCAAGCGCCAGCAGAGCAAGGTCGGCGCGGAACTCGCCGCACAGGCCGCCCGTAACTCCGACCAGCAGGAGGTGTCGGCGTGACCGTCACGGCGACTTCCACCCCGCCCCCCGCGGCCCCCAAGGTCTCCGGCGGCAAGGGCGGCCGCACCCGCTTCTCCTTCCCCGTCATCCTCCTGATGATCGCGGGCGTGCTGCTCGCGCTGTCCGCCGTGCGCGCCATCACCGGCGCGCAGGACGTCACCTCGGCCGGACAGATCAGCGCGGCCCTCGCGATGGCCGTGCCGATCGGCCTCGCCGGTCTCGGCGGCCTCTGGGCCGAGCGGGCCGGCGTGGTCAACATCGGCCTCGAAGGCATGATGATCCTGGGCACCTTCTTCGGCGCCTGGGCCGGCTGGCAGACCAACCCCTGGCTCGGCGTGCTCGCCGGTGTCGTCGGCGGAATGCTCGGCGGACTGCTGCACGCGATGGCGACCGTCACCTTCGGCGTCGACCACATCATCTCCGGCATCGCCATCAACATCCTGGCGCTCGGCTTCACCACCTACCTCGCCAAGCTCTGGTTCAACTCGGGCGACGCGGCGCTCAAGGGCGGCTCACCCAAGCAGTCCCCACCGGCCGACGACATCACCTCGGTGACGATCCCGGGCCTCTCCGACTGGCTGCACACCGTCGAGAAGCACCACTGGTTCTTCGTCTCCGACCTGGCCGGCGTCCTCGGCGGCCTGGTCACCAACGTGTCGCTGCTGACGATCGTCGCCGTGCTCCTCTTCGTCCTGACGTTCTTCGTCCTGTGGAAGACCGCCTTCGGCCTGCGGCTGCGCTCCTGCGGCGAGAACCCGGTGGCCGCGGAGTCGCTCGGCGTCAACGTCTACCGGTACAAGTACATCGCGGTGATCATCTCCGGCGGCATGGCCGGACTGGGCGGCGCCTTCCTCTCCCTGGTCACCTCGCACATCTACAACGAGGGACAGACCGGCGGCCGCGGATACATCGGTCTCGCCGCGATGATCTTCGGTAACTGGCGGCCCGGCGGACTCGCCATGGGCGCGGGCCTGTTCGGCTTCGCCGACGCGCTCCAGCTGCGCAACGGCGGCGAGTCCGTCCACGCGCTGCTCCTGCTGCTCGTGGTCGTCCTGGCCGGCATCGCGGCCTGGAAGCTCTACCGCAAGAGCTTCGTGCAGGGCGTCGTCAGCGCGGTCATCGCCGCGGCGGTCCTGGTCTGGTACCTCGGTACGGACACCGTGCCCACCGAGTTCGTGAGCGCGACCCCGTACGTCGTCACGCTGCTCGTCCTCTCGCTCTCCGCGCAGCGGCTGCGGATGCCGAAGGCGGACGGCATGCGCTACCGCAAGGGGCAGGGCAAGTGACGCCCACCGCCGGGGCCGGCGCCACCGCCGTGGCAGGGGCCGACTGGGACGCCCTGCGGACCGCGGCCCGGGAAGCCATGTCCCGGGCGTACGCGCCCTACTCGGGCTACCCGGTCGGCGTCGCCGCCCTGGTCGACGACGGCCGCACGATCGTCGGCTGCAACGTCGAGAACGCCTCGTACGGCATCGGGCTGTGCGCCGAGTGCGGACTGGTCTCCCAGCTGCACGCCACCGGCGGCGGCCGGCTGACCCACTTCACCTGCGTGGACGGGGCGGGCGAGATCCTGGTGCCGTGCGGCAGGTGCAGACAGCTGCTGTACGAGTTCGGCGGGCCGGAACTCGTCCTGGAGACCCCGGACGGCTTCCGCACCCTCGACGAGATGCTCCCGCAGGCGTTCGGGCCGTCCCACCTCGGATAGCGCCGCACGCCGCACCACCGCCGCCGCCGGGCGGGCCGGGAAACCTGCCCGCCCGGCGGTGCTCTTATCCTCTATGCGCGTAGAGTCAACGGGACTCATGCGTACGTACCGGCCGGAAGGACTCCAGGACATGGACGCCATCTCCGTCATCCGCACCAAGCGGGACCGAGGCGAGCTGACCCCCGAGCAGATCGACTGGGTCATCGACGCGTACACCCGCGGTGAGGTCGCCGACGAGCAGATGTCCGCGCTGGCCATGGCGATCCTGCTGAACGGCATGAACCGCACGGAGATCGCCCGCTGGACCGCCGCCATGATCGCCTCCGGCGAGCGGATGAACTTCTCCGCGCTCTCCCGCCCCACCACCGACAAGCACTCCACCGGCGGCGTCGGCGACAAGATCACCCTGCCGCTCGCCCCGCTGGTCGCCGCGTGCGGCGCCGCCGTGCCGCAGCTCAGCGGACGCGGCCTCGGCCACACCGGCGGCACCCTCGACAAGCTGGAGTCCGTCCCCGGCTGGCGCGCCCACCTCACCAACGCCGAGATGCTGCACGTCCTCGACACCACCGGCGCGGTCATCTGCGCGGCGGGCGACGGCCTCGCCCCCGCCGACAAGAAGCTGTACGCGCTCCGCGACGTCACCGGCACCGTCGAGGCGATCCCGCTGATCGCCAGCTCGATCATGTCCAAGAAGATCGCCGAGGGCACCGGCGCACTCGTCCTGGACGTCAAGGTCGGCTCCGGCGCCTTCATGAAGACGATCGAGGACGCCCGCGAACTGGCCTCCACCATGGTCGCCCTGGGCACCGACAGCGGAGTGCGGACGGTCGCGCTGCTCACCGACATGTCCACCCCGCTCGGTCTGACCGCGGGCAACGCCCTGGAGGTCCGCGAGTCGGTCGAGGTGCTGGCCGGCGGGGGCCCGAAGGACGTCGTCGACCTCACCCTGGCCCTCGCCCGCGAGATGCTGGACGCGGCCGGGCTCAAGGACGCCGACCCGGAGAAGGCCCTCGCGGACGGCTCCGCGATGGACGTCTGGCGCCGGATGATCTCCGCCCAGGGCGGCGACCCGGACGCCACCCTCCCGGTCGCCCGCGAGCAGCACGTCGTGACGGCCCCGTCGTCCGGCGTACTGACCCGCCTGGACGCGTACGACATCGGCGTCGCCGCCTGGCGCCTCGGCGCGGGCCGCGCCCGCAAGGAGGACCCGGTGCAGGCGGGCGCCGGCGTCGAACTGCACGCCAAGCCGGGCGAGACGGTGACGGCCGGCCAGCCGCTGCTGACGCTGCACACGGACACCCCGGAGAAGTTCGACTACGCGCTGAAGGCGCTGCCCGACGCGTACGACATCGCCCCGTCGGGCACGGAGTTCACCGCCACCCCGGTGGTGCGCGAGCGCATCGCGTAACCGCGCCCGCCGACGCGAACGGCCCGCCGGGACGGTGTCTCACCGTCCCGGCGGGCCGCTTTCACGCGGTCGGCGCCGGCTGTGTTCCGCCGGTCACCGGCTACTTGCCGAAGTAGGCGTCATAGATGGACACCGACGACTTGTTGCCCTTCTTGTCCGTGACATCGGCCTTGAAGGAGAGTGACTTCTTCTTGGCCGGGTTCTTCACGGAGATCCTGCCCTTCTTGACCGCCGTCTTCTTCCAGGTCTTCCCGGCGTCGTAACTGACGTACACCGTGAGCGACTTGAGGTTCTTCCCGGCGGCCGCGCCCTGCACCGTCACCGGCACCGAGACGGACTTCCCGGCCTTGGCCGTGCTGTCCAGCGCCACGTCGGGCGTGAAGCGGACCATGGACACCGGCAGCGCGGCGAGACCCTTGGTCCGGCCGGACCGGAAGGTCCAGCTCGCGTCGATCCGGGTGGAGACGGAAGCGACATCGGCGCCGCGCCGCACCGACGTGGTCAGCCGGTAGTCGGCTGCCGCGGCCGGCACGGTGAAGGAGTTCTCGCCGGCCAGCGGGTCGTCGTTCCGGACGAGCACCTTGCCGTTGCGGTACAGCACGGTCTTCACCGAGCTGTAGGTGGAGCCGCCGACGTTCCGGTGGCCGTCGGCGACCAGCGGCAGCGACCCCGTGAGGCCGTTGCCCTTACGGAAGACCCCGAAGTCGGCGTTGACGTACGGGCCGAACACCGCGGTGTTCACGGTCTTCGTGTACGCCTTGCCCGCCTTGACGGTCTGCGGGGCGCCGAGGGAGTACGAGGCGTCGGTCTGCGGGAAGCCGTCCTCGTCGGGTGCGCCGCTCTGATCGAAGTCGAAGCCCCACTCCACCTTGTCGGCGGTGGACACATAGGCGGTGGTGGTCGACGGGAGCTTCTGGGTCGTCATCGCCGCCCAGCCGCTGAGCGCGCCGGACACATAGCCCGACGCGAAGATGTCGCCGGTCTTGCCCTTGACGGAGGAACCCGAGCGGATCGTGAACCTGGCCAGCTGGCCGCTGCTGAACGCGCGGTGGTAGCCGGTCGCCGCCCGGCTCACCGGGCCGCCGACCGCGATGTCGTACCGGGTCGCTCCGCTCTTGGTGGCCCAACTGCCGTACCAGTGCTGCGAGAGCTGGACGGCGGTCGCCTTCGGACCGATGTGCGCGGTGCGCAGCGGCTTGTACGAGTCGAGCAGCCAGCCGTAGCCGTAGGCGTTGTCCGCGGTCTCGACCTGGAGGTCGGCCGAGGCGAGCAGGGGCTTCGCGCCGGCGGCCGGAACGGTGATGTCCACCGGCTTGGCCAGCCGCGCGTCGAAGGTCACCGTGGTGTTCTTGGTGACGTTCAGGTACGGCTGGGTGAGCCAGTCGACGCCCTTGCCGAAGTCCTCCGGGTCCACGTACACGGCCGAGTTCAGCACGTACCCGCCCTTGGGGACGCGGAGCTTCGCCTTGCCGTCGACGACCTCGGGCGACTCCCACAGACCGGCCTCGGCGTCGCCGATGCCGTAGACGTCGCCCGTGGTGAACGCGGCCGGCTTGCCGTCGCGCCCGATGGTCCTGAGCGTGAGGTCGTACGACTCGCGCTCGCGCTCGACGGCGGCGGCGGTGCGGACGGTCTGCCCGCCGCCGGTCGCGACGAGGGACGCGGAGTAGTCACCGACGGCCGTGCCGCCGAGCTTGGTGTTCACGGTCAGCGGTACCTGGGCGGTGCCGCCCGCCGGGACGGTCACCTTGGTGGCGCCGAGGGTGAAGAAGCCGGCCGGGGCCGGCTTGCCCGTCGGGCCGGTGCCCTGGACGGTGAGCGCGAGCGTGACATCGGCCGTACCGAGGTTGCGGTACGACACCTGCTTGGTGACCGGCACGTCATCGGTGTGCGGCCACTGCTGGAGGCCGAAGCTCACCGAGACCGGGTCGGCGACGACGGACTGGGTGATCGCCCGGTCGACGGCGATCCGGCCCGAGCCCTGCTCGAAGGGGCTGTACTTCCCCGGCTTCGTGGAGGCCGTGAGCGCACCCTTGAGCTCGGTGTACTTCCACGTGGGGTGCTGCTGCTTGAGGAGCGCCGCGGCGCCCGCGACGTGCGGGGTCGCCATCGACGTACCGGAGATCGTCAGATACCCCGGCGGGTTCTGGCCGACCTCCTTGTCGATCTCGGAGCCGGGTGAGGCCGCCGCCGTGATGTCCACGCCGGGAGCGGTGACATCGGGCTTGATCGCGCTGTCGCCGACCCGGGGTCCTCGGCTGGAGAAGTCCGCCAGCCGGTCGTGGTCGTCGACCGCGCCGACGGTCAGCGCGGCGTCCGCGCTGCCGGGGGAGCCGACCGTGCCCGCCTGGTCGCCCTCGTTGCCCGCCGCGATGGCGAAGAGCACGCCGCTGGAAGCGGAGAGCTTGTTGACCGCCTCCTCCAGCGGGTCGATGCCCGGGGTGTCGGTGCCGCCGAGGCTCAGGTTGATGACGTCGGCGCCCTGCGCGACCGCCCAGTCCATGCCGGCCAGGATGCCGGAGTCGTCACCGAAGCCGTCGTCGTCGAGCACCTTGGCCTCGAGGAGCTTGGCGTCGGGGGCCACACCCTTGAACTTCCCGCCCGACTTCGCACCCGTGCCGGCCGCGATCGAGGAGACATGGGTGCCGTGGCCGAAGTGGTCCAACGCGTCGGGCGTCCCCGCGAAGTTCTTCGACGTGAGGATCTGGCCCTTGAGATCCGGGTGGGTGGCGTCCGCACCGGTGTCCAGGACGGCGATCTTGACGCCCTTGCCCGTGTAGCCCGCCTTCCAGGCGGTCGGGGCGCCGATCTGCGGGACGCTCTTGTCGAGGCTCGCCCGGCGCACACCGTCCAGCCACACCCGGTCGATCCCGGCGGCCGTGGTCCGCTGGGCGCTGTTCGAGGGCCTGGCGGTGAGCGCCTGCCAGACAGCCGCGGCGTCCTGTCGCGGGGTGGCCACGGACTGGGCGTTCAGCGATTTCAGCACGGGCCCGACCCGGGTCGCGCCCGCGTCCTGGATCTCGGCCTTCGCGGCCGTGGCCCCGGTGCCCCGGTAGGCGACGATCAGTTTCAGGCCCGACTTCTGCGCCCTGCGGTTCTCCGCCCGGTTCAGCTCCGTGACGTCGAACAGCCGGGGGTCCAGCTTTCCGGAAGCGATCAGCCGGTGTGCGTCGGCCGGGACGAGCAGGGTGTGCCCGTCGCGTATCTGACGCTGCACGGGTATGTGCTCGCGTCCCGCCGCGGGGCGGAAGCTCACGACCTGGCCCTCGGCGTCCACCGTGACGCGGTCGCCGGTGATGAGCGTCAGCTGGTGCCGGGCGCCGGACGGGCTGTCCGCCGGCCGCGACGGGCTGCTGTCGCGGGCCATGGCCGGGGTGGTCAACCCGGCCGCGAGCGCCACGGCGGCTGCCGTGGCGACGGTCGAAACACACGCTCTTCTGACGTGTCTGCGCAACTCTCCCCCTGGAGAATCAGGCAGCCCCCGAGGGGGCCACTGGGCAGTCGGGGGCCGGGGGGGGCCCCCCCCCCCGCCGGGGACCCGGAGAGGGGGGGGGGCGGTCGCGGGGGGGGTAAACGCCGGCCACCACCAAGGGGGGGGGGGGGCGCCTGAAATGGGGGCCCGCGC
>NZ_JBIVTZ010000011.1:0-362922 GCF_044756945.1 Streptomyces sp. NPDC091387
GAGACGCCCCGGAGGGGCACCGAACCCCCACCCGCACGCCAGGCGCACCCCGCGGGGGCACCCGCACCAACCAGCCCGTCCGGCGATTGAGGACACAAACCCGCACCCCGGACCAGCGCACGCCAAGGACCCGCGCGCCCGCCCGGCCGAGGGCTACGCGTCGGGCTCGATCACCGTGAAGTACGCGGCGAACGCCGCCACCGCGTCCGCCTCCGCGACCCGCCCGTCCCGGTCCGCGTCCAGGCTCTGCGCGGCGAACGCCGCCGCGTCCGGGCTCGCGCCCAGCACCCGGAGCGCCCGCTCCACGGCAGGCACCGCGGCCGGAAGGCCCTCGTCCTGGGCGGCCACGGCGAGCGCCGCGCGCAGGAAGGGGCGGGCGATCTCCGCGAACCGGTCTGGGCTGTCCCGGAGCCGTTTCACCGCACCGCCGACGAACTCCGCGCGGTTGACGCGCTGGTCCCCGTCCACGTCCGCGATGCCCGCCATGCCCTGCCAGAACGCCTCGGCCCCGCTGTAGAGCGCCTGGCCCTTGTCGCAGCGGGCCGTCGTACCGAACTCGGCGAGCAGACGGGCCGCTGCGGCGTTGAAGTCCGCGCGATCGATGTACCCATTGCCGTCCTGGTCGAAGGCGGCGAAGCGGAATGCGATCTTGCGCTCATACTCTGCGCTGTCCATGCGGGGAGCGTACGACGCCCACGGCGTTCACGTGTCACTTACCGACTTCAGTACCGTGACGAGCGGTACGAATTCAGGCCGAGAGCGGCTGGGCCGCGTCGTCGACGGCCGAGTCCCAGTCGGGGTACACCTCGAACAGCCGGCGCACACCGAGCGCCGCGAGCACCCGGTTGACGTGGGACCCGTCCTCCGCGCCCCGGGCGGGCAGGATGAGCCGCAGCCGGCCCCCGCAGGAGCGCATCAGACGGCGGGAGGCGATCAGCACGCCGACGCCGCTGGAGTCGCAGAAGAAGACCTCGGAGAGATCGAGCACGACATCGTGGCGGCCGACGGCGACCGCGTCGTGGACGGACTGGCGGACCGCCGGTGAGGTCACGAGATCCAGTTCACCGCGAATGTGCAGCACGGTCCAGCCGCCCTGCTCGCTCTCGGCGACGCTCAGTGGCTTCCGGGAACGTTCCGGGGCCGGCCAGTGGGCGTGAGCGGCGGCAGCCGTGGGGTGGTTTCCAGGAGGGGATGGCTTTGTCACGCGACTGGGCCTCTCGTTCCGGGGATTCCGGGGAATTCGCGATCCGGAAGTTTGCGTTCCTCCTCGCGGCTGCCCCGGGGCACCCTCCATGAAACACCGCCTCCCCCCAGAAGGCACAGAAGGGTTTCAGGCAGAAAGGATCACTTCGGGTCTGATTCCTGCATCGCGGGGCCGCATTCCCTATCATCCAGGGCGCACGCGCGGACGTACTTGTCACAAAGAGCGTGCCTTGTCAGTACCGCCGACTACATTCGGTGTGACGAGGCGTACACGAAGACGGGCACAGGGCTGGGGGTCTCATGGCCAATAACGCACCACCCCGCTGGGACCGCATGATGCAGCAGCGGCTGGCACGCGGAGAGGCGTCCGCCCTCGGGGAGCTCTACGACCGGTTCGCCTCGCTCGTGCACAGCCAGGCCCACCGGATGCTCGACGACGAGAGCGCCGCGGACGTGGTGACCCGGGAGGTCTTCGGGTACGTGTGGGAGAACCCCGACGCCTACGACCCGAAGCAGGGTTCGATGCGGTCCTGGGTGGCCCGGCTCACCCACCGCCAGTCCGTGCGGCGGCTGCGCAGCACCGCCGCCGCCGAGACGTACGAGGACGTGGAGGACGGCGGGGTCCGCGCGGATCCGGCCGATCTGGAGGAACGGGTGCACCGGGCCACGGCCGCCGCCCGTGCCGACTACATCGTCGCGTCCATGCCCGCACCGCTGCGGGCCGCGCTGGAGCTCGCGTACATACAGCGGCGGGACTACCGGCAGACCGCGGCCGACCTCGGCGTCACAGAGGACGAGGCCCGTCGCCGGCTGCGGCTCGGGCTCCAGTTGCTGTCCACCGCCCACACCCGGCCGCTGGAGGGTTCCTCACCGCCCGGATACGGGCGGCGGCTGTGACCGACGACGCGGAAGGGCTCGACGGCGACGGCCGCGAGTGGAACAGTCAGGACGACGAGGTGCGGGGCGCCCGTCGCATACCGGGCCCGCGGGCAGCCGCGGACGACTTCGACTTGGGGCACGCAACGCCACCGCCATCGCCACCACCCGCGTCCCAGCCGGAATCCGTACCGCCGCGACCGGACCCGCCGGGCCCGCCGTCCCTGGTGCTCCCGCACCGTGTGCTGAAAGCCCTCCTCGGTGCGTGGGCGCTGGCCGCCTGCTCCGCGGAGGAGACCGAGGCGGTCGAGGCCCACCTCACGGAGTGCGCCCCCTGTGCGGACGAGGCGCTGCGGCTGCGCGACGCGGTCGGGCTGCTGCACACCGACACCAGTCTGGACCTCGATCCGCTGCTCCGGTCGCGGGTCCTGGAGAACTGCCTGAGCCGCCGGCCGGCCAAGATCCCGGTGCCGGGATGGGTGGGCCCGTACGACGCGGAGACCGCCCGTCTCGATGCGCTGCTGCGCGACATCGGCACCTCCGAGTGGCATGCCCCGGTGCGGCTGAAGTGGTTCGAGGGCGAGCGCGCGACCAACCGCAAGACGACGGTCGCCGGGGTCATCGGCCACCTGATGACCGTCGACGGGCTGGTCAGCACCGCCCTCGGCCTCGACGACCCGCTCGCCGACAGCGTTCCGGGCATTCCGCGCCGTGGCCCGGGACCGGCACTCGCGCCCACCGCGCGGACCGAGAGTTACTGGTCGGCCGCCCGGCGGCCGCCGACCCGCGCGGTCCGCGAGCCGTGGCGGGACCAGAGCCACACCCTCATCCGTACCGTGTCCTTCGCGGGCCGCGGTGTCTCCGATCTCTCCGTCTCCTACGGGGACTTCGCGCTGCCGTTGCAGGACGCCCTGCTGGACCGGGCCTTCGAGTGCTGGGTGCACGGCGGTGACATCGCGGAGGCGGTGAACTATCCGTACGAGCCGCCCTCCGCGGCCCATCTCCACCGCATGATCGACCTGGCGGCCCGGATGCTGCCCGCCGCCCTGGCGGAGCGGCGGCGGGCGGGGCTCGCCGGCCCGGTCCGCCATCTGGTGACGGCCGGTTCCCCGGGCCGCTCGCTCCATCTGGAGGTCGAGGGCCTGGGCGGTGGCGACTGGTACATCGCACTGGATTCACCGGCCGCGATCGGCTCCCCGGACCACGCGGTGGCGCAGGTCGCGCTGGACGGCACCGAGTTCTGCCAGTTGGTGGCGGGTCATGTGCTGCCCGTGGAGGCGGCGGCCGGCCAGCGCGGGGACCGCGAGGCGATCCAGGACGTGCTGCTCGCGGCGGCCTCGCTCAGCAGGCTGTGAGACCGGGCCGTCCGAGCGGCCCGGTCTACGGGAAGACGACGGTGCGGCGGCCGTTCAGCAGGATGCGCCGCTCGGCGTGCCACTTCACCGCGCGCGCCAGCGCCTGGCACTCGACGTCGCGCCCGACGGCGACCAGTTGGTCCGGCGTCACGCCGTGGCCCACCCGCTCCACCTCCTGCTCGATGATCGGCCCCTCGTCGAGGTCGGCCGTCACGTAGTGCGCTGTCGCACCGATCAGCTTCACGCCGCGGGCGTGCGCCTGGTGGTACGGCTTGGCGCCCTTGAAGCTCGGCAGGAACGAGTGGTGGATGTTGATGATCCGGCCGCTCAACTGCTTGCACAGATCGTCCGAGAGGACCTGCATGTAGCGGGCCAGCACGACCAGCTCCACGTCCTCCTCGCGGACCAGCTCCAGCAGCCGCGCCTCCGCCTCCGCCTTGTTGTCCCTGGTCACCGGGATGTGCCGGAAGGGCACGCCGTACGAGGCGACGAGCTCGGCGAAGTCCGTGTGGTTGGAGACGACCGCGGCGATCTCGACGGGCAGCGCCCCGCTCCGGGAGCGGAACAGCAGGTCGTTCAGGCAGTGGCCGAACTTGCTGACCATCAGCACGATCCGCATCCGGTCGGAGGACCGGTGGATCTGCCAGTCCATCCGGAAGGAGTCACCGATCGCGGCGAAGCTCGCCCGCAGCTTCTCCGCCGTCACCGGGTTGTCCGCCGAGAAGTGGACGCGCATGAAGAACAGACCCGTGTCGTGGTCCCCGAACTGCTGGCTGTCCTCGATATTGCAGCCGGTCATGAAGAGATAGCTCGACACGGCGTGCACGATGCCCTTTTTGTCCGGGCAGGAGAGCGTGAGGACGTACTGCTCGGACGCGGCGTCCGGGACAGCGGAGGCAACGGAATCGGCGGGCTGCGGCGCGGTCATCCCCGTAGGGTGCCACACCGCCCGGATCTCAGGCCGTTCTGGTCATGATGCGGAGCACGTCCAGTGAGCGCGGCTGCACATCGGGGTCCTCGCCGTCGTTCGAGGCGAGCAGCACATGGGCCTCGCGGGCGGCCCGGACGGCCTCCGGCCAGCCGTGGTGCTCCAGATAGGCCGACACCGGGGCGTCCGCGCCGACCTGGTGCATGATGCGCAGCACCCGCAGCACCGCGACGTCGACGAGGGCGGCCTCGCCGGAGTCCCGGAAGACCGTGCCGACGTACTTCTCGGCGGACCAGTTGTCGAGCCAGGTGTCCTCGACCAGGCGGTACACGGCGTCGGTGACGTCGCCGTATCCCTCCCGGCCGGCCAGCCAGCACTCGTGATGGAAGACGGGGTCGGAGAGCATGTGCAGCGCCGAGCGCACGTTGCTGCGCCAGCGCCACCACGGAATGTCGTTGAGCGGCATGCCGCCCATGGTGGAGGAGCGACGGCCGCGACGGGAAGTGTTCTCGGAACCTTGCTGCACAGCTGTCGATCGTACGTTCCCTTTCCGGCCTTCCGTGCGGCCCCCTGCAATTCACCCGGATGTCACCGAGCGTTGAACACGGCACACTGCGGCGTTACCCCGGGGCGGGGATCGTCTGTGCGCATGACCGGACGGCAACGCCCCATCGCTTCCCGCCCTTCGAGGCTGCTCATCAGCGCAGTGGCGGCCGGGGGCCTGCTGACGTCCGGCTGCGGTGCGCTCCCTGGGGTGTCGGGGGACTCCAGGGAGCCCGTCACCGTCGTCACCTGGGCGCCCAGCGGCGCCTCCGGCCCGGACGCGGCCAACAGGGCGGGCATGACCGCGATGGCGCAGGCGTACGCCCGCTGGGTCAACGGCAGCGGCGGGCTCGACGGGCACAGGCTGCGGGTGGTCACCTGCGACGAGGAGGACACCTCGGTCGGCGCGGGGAACTGCGCCCGGCGGGCCGTCGCGGAGAAGGCCGTCGCGGTCGTCGGCTCGTACAGCCGCCACGGGCGGGCGTTCATGGCGCCGCTGGAGGTGGCCGGGATTCCGTACATCGGCGGATACGGCGCCTCCGACGAGGAGTTCCGCAGCTATGCGTCCTACCCCGTGACCGGCGGCCAGTCCGCGCTGCTGGCGGGCAACGCCAAGCAACTGGCCCGCAGGTGCGACCGGGTCTCGCTGGTGCGGCCGGACACGCTGGGCGGCGACGGGCAGTCCTGGCTCCTGAAGACCGGTCTCACCGAGGCGCGGCGGCCCGCGCCGGTCGACATCCGGGCGGCGGAGACGGCCACTTCGTACGACGACTCGGCCGGCCGGGCGCTGGACGCGGCGGGCGCGGCCGGCGGATGCGTGACGGCCGTGCTCGGCGACCGCACGGAGACCTTCTTCGACTCCTTCCGCCGGCTGGAGCCACCGGACGCGGCGGTCAGGATCTCCTCGGTGCTCGGCAGCGTGGGCCAGCCGCTCATCGACCGCACCGGCGGCCGCGACAGCCCGTTCGAGGGCGCGTACGTCACCGGCTGGTACCCGGACTCGGGCGACGCCCGCTGGAACCGGATGCGGCAGGTGATCCGCGAGCACGCCTTCGACGACAACCGGATCGACCCGGACGACACGGGCGTGCAGACCACCTGGATCGCCTACACCGCACTGAGGTCGATCGTCGAGTCCCTGCACGAGCCGGGGATCACCGCATGGAAGATCACCAAGGCCCTCGACAAGGGCATCCGCGTCGACACCGGCGGCCTCACCCCCGAGCTCCGCTGGCGCTACGAGGACATGCTCGGCTCGGACGCGTACCCGCGCATCGTGAACAGCAAGGTGACGTTCCAGATCGTGCGCGACGGCAAGCTGGTCGCCGACAAGAAGGGCTTCGTGGACGTGACGAAGACCCTCGCGGACGCGAGCGCGACCGGCTGAGAGGGGGTGGGCGGACCCGGCCCACCCCCTCTCACCGCCGTGCTCAGAGCGCGGTGGCCTCGCGCTCGGTCAGGCCGTACTTCTTCGCGATGGTGTTCCACAGCCCGGACGCCTCGCGCTTGGCCTTGCTCGCCTCGCCGCTCCGCACGTTGCCCTGCTCCTTCTGCGGGGTCGAACGGGCCGTGCCGTGCTTGCAGACCTTCTTGCTCTTGGCCTGCTCGGCCCAGGCCGCGTAGTGGTCGTCGGCGGACGCGGACGCCTGCCAGGCCCTGGTGAGCGAGGCGGTCAGCCGGCCGTTGTCCGGCAGCTTGTCGACCGACAGGTCCTTGAGCCGGGTGACCAGGTCGCGGCGCTGCTGGGCGGCGCCCTTCAGATCCGCCACGGCCTGGTCCAGGTCGGTGCAGGTCTTGGTCTTCTCCACCGCGTTGATGACCGCGGACCGGCTGTTGTTACTGTCCGCGAGGAGCTTGTCCAGCTCCTCGGCCTGCGGCTTCGCCGGGTCGGCCGGGGCCTCTTCGGAGGACTCCGCGGCGGGTGAACTCGCGGAGGCCACCGGCTGCTTGCTGTCCTTGTCGTCGCCTCCGCCACTCAGCAGCGCCCCCGCGCCGAGCCCGATCACGGCACAGCCGACGACGACGGCGGCGATCAGCGGGACGTGCGCGGGCCGCTTGCGCCGCTCGTCACGCCCCTCCGGCGGCAGACCGCCCTCGGGACCGCTGTACGCGGGCGGCTGCTGGTACGCCTGCGGGGGCTGCTGGGAGCCCTGGTGCTGCGGGGGCATCTGCTGCGCGGGGTCGAAGCGGGGCATCTGCTGCGTGGAGCCGGCGGGCTCGTCGCTCCGGAAGAGGTTGTCGAACTCGGCGGGCGGCGGCCGCTCACCCGGGGTCCCGGGCCTGATGCCGTAGGGCGCGCCACCGGGCACCGGAGGTATGAACTGGGTCGCGTCGGAGTCCTGGCCGCCCTGCGCGGGCGGTGCGGCGTGGCCACCGGACGGCGGCTGCTGGTACCCCTGCTGCTGTCCTTGGCCCAGGTACCGGGTCGACTCCGCGGGGTTCTCCGGCGGCAGCCCGCCCGGCGCGGGGCCCGAGGGCACCGGCGCGATGTACTGCGTGGCGTCCGCGTCCCCGCCCATGCTCATGCCGGGCACCGCCTCGGGCGGCAGCGGCTGGGCGTACGGGCCCTGCTGCTGGGCGGGCGGCAGCGGCTGCGGCGACTGGCCGTACGCCGGTCCCTGGTACCCCTGCTGGTGCCCCTGCGGCCCGTGCTGCTGCTCCTGGCCGTACGCCGGTGCCTGCTGGTCCTGCCCGTACTGCCCCTGGTCGTACGGCCCCTGCTGCTGCCCGTAGTCGGGCGAGGGCTGCCGGCCGTACGCGGGCGCCTGCTGGTCCTGCCCGTACGGGCCCTGCCCTTCTCCCGGTGCCTGGCCCTGTGGCGCCTGTGGGCCCCAGGACTGGCCCCACGGCTGCCCTTCCGCGGGGGCCGACTGGTCCGCGGGTCCCCCCGGTGTCCAGGGCTCGCCACCCCCCGCGGGCAGCACGACACCCTCGTGCGCGGGTCGTACAGCAGGGAGGTGCTGCTCGTCGCCCTGTCCGCTCTGTGTCACCGGGACTCCTACGTGTGTACCTATGGAATCGTCGGCTCACGCTATCGGGTGGTTGCCGCCGTTCGCCAAGCGCGTGAGGTCACTCACTTCCCCTTCGCACCGGCTGTAACATCCAGCGGCCTCAGGACGCAGTTATGGGGCAGCCGGACACCACCCGCCGCTCGGGCGGCCGGTACGGGCCCCGGCCGCACCTCCTCGGATCAGGCCGCCTGGAGCTCCAGACGGGCGCCGAACTCCCGTACCGCGGGCTCGTCCCCGTACGGCACGAGCCGCTGTTGCAGATCCTCCAGATACTCCGCGCCCCGGCTGGAGCGCACCGAGCTCAGCAGCTCCATGGCCCGCGTTCCCGTGTGGCAGGCCTGCTCCACGTCGCGCAACTGCACCTGTGCCGAGGCCAGCAGCGCCAGTCCGATGCCGCGCCGGCGGGCGCGGGACTCCGGGTGGCCGTCCAGGGACTCCTTCGCCCGGCGCGCGGCCGCCTCCGCCTGGCCGAGGTCGCGGTGGCAGTGGGCCAGTTCGTCGGCCAGATAGGCGTGGTCGAAGTGCGCGATCCAGTCGGGATCGTCACCGCTGTCCGGATCGGCGCGGTCCAGCGCCGCCTGCGCCAGGCCCGCCACCGACTGACAGGTGCCGGCGTCGCCGAGGAGGGCGTGGCCGCGCGCCTCCGCGGCGTAGAACATCGCCTCCGCCCTCGGTGTGACCCGTCCGCGCGCACCCTCCTGCGCGGCCCTGGCCAGTTGGGCGATCTCGCGCGGATTGCCGAGCTGGGCCGCGAGATGGCTCATCGACGCGGCCAGCACATAGCCGCCGTAGGCGCGGTCGCCCGCCGCCTGCGCCAGCCGCAGCGCCTGGATGTAGTAGCGCTGGGCCAGCCCCGGCTGACCCGTGTCGATCGCCATGTACCCGGCGAGCTCGGTGAGTCGGGCGACCGCGGCGAACAGCTGCCGCCCGGTCGATTCGCGGTACGCACCCGAAAGCAGCCCGGAGACCACGCTGTTCAGGTAGTGCACCAGGACCGGCCGCACATGGCCGCTGCCGAAGCGGTGGTCGAGGTCGACCAGCGCGGCCGTCATGGCCCGCACCGCCTCCACGTCCGGCATCCCGACCCGGGCCCCGGCCGTCCGCGCGACCTGCGGGTCCGCGCCGCTGATCAGCCAGTCCCGGCTGGGTTCGACCAGTGCGGAGGAGGCCACCGCGGAGCCCGTGAGGAAGTCGCGGCGGCCGACGTCGCTGCGCCACAGCTCGCAGACCTGCTCGATCGCCCCGATCACCGTCGGGGCGAACTGCAGACCCACGCCGGAGGCGAGGTTCTTGCCGTTGGCCATCCCGATCTCGTCGATCGTGACCGTACGGCCGAGCTTGCGGCCGAGCGCCTCGGCGATGATGCCCGGCGCCCTGCCGCGCGGCTGCTGTCCGCGCAGCCAGCGGGCCACCGACGTCTTGTCGTAGCGGAGGTCGAGCCCGCGTTCGGCCCCGACCATGTTGACGCGCCGGGCTAGGCCCGCGTTGGAGCATCCGGCTTCCTGAATAAGCGCCTGAAGCCGTTCGTTCGGCTGGCGTGCGACGAGAGGCCTGGCTGCCATGTTTGTCCCCCTGAGGCCGCAGTGATCATTGCGGGATCACTGCCCGACATATGACTGAGAAATGCACCGATTCATCGTGTTGGTCACTTTCACGGCGTCTTGCATCTTTCGTCACAGCAAGCGCCCTAGGATGAGAGACGAACTGTGCCGGAATTCCCGTATCTGGTTACCCCTCCTTCGCCGTGACGCCTACCGCGCGCCCCCGCCCATGCCTCGATGCGCCCCGCATGACGGCCGCGAAGCGCCCTCAACCGCCCGCACTCCCGCCCGTAACCCCAGGTGGTGGGGGCAGTTGTGCTGTGCGTGGAAGAGCCCATCGGAGTCAAGGAAGCCGCGCAGGTCCCCCAGCAGCGAGCCGAGCCGCTGCTCGACGCCGCCGTGCGGTACACCGAGGAGCGGCACTGGGACGTGTGCCCCGGCACCTGGCTGGAACCGGCCGACGGGACGGAGTGGTGCTCGTGCGGCGAGGCCCGCTGCACCGCTCCCGGCGCCCATCCCACCCGGGCCGACTGGACGGGCCAGGCCACCGGAAGCGGCGCGGCGGCCCACCGGATGTGGTCCCAACACCCCAGGGCGGCGATCCTGTTGCCGACCGGACGCGCCTTCGACGCGATCGACGTCCCGGAGTCGGCCGGCTTCCTGGCACTGGCACGGATGGAGCGGCTGAGCCTGCCGCTCGGGCCGGTCACCCGCACCCCCGACCGCCGGATGCAGTTCCTCGTCCTGCCGGGCGCCGCCGCCAAGGCGGACGGGCTGGTGCGGCGGCTGGGCTGGAGCGCCGCCGCGATCGATCTGCGGGGCCGCGGCGAGGGCCACTACGTGACGGCACCGCCGACCCGGGTCGGCGGCAGCGGCGCGGTGCAATGGGCCCGCCGCCCCACCACCGCCAACCGCTGGCTGCCCGAGGTGGAGGAGCTCATCAGCCCGCTCGCCTACGCCTGCGGCAGGGAAGCAGCCGACGCGCGGACCCGCCTTTCGTAGGGTGGCCCCCACAGACGGGGACTTCGAAGGGCGTGCACGATGCCGGACCGGCGCGAGACCGACAGAGCAGAGCAGGCCCCCGAGGCGGACACACCGCGGGTGACGCCCCCCGCGGTGCGCGTGGAGGGGCTCTGGAAACGGTTCGGCGAGCAGACCGCGGTGGCCGGAATCGATCTGGAGCTGCCCGCCGGCAAGTTCATCGGTCTGGTGGGTCCCAACGGTGCGGGCAAGACCACCACCCTGTCCATGGTCACCGGGCTGCTCCGCCCGGACATGGGCCGGATCGAGGTCGGCGGACGGGATGTCTGGCGCGATCCGGTCGAGGTGAAGTCCCGGATCGGGGTCCTGCCCGAGGGCCTGCGGCTCTTCGAGCGCCTCTCGGGACGTGAACTGCTCGGCTACACCGGCCGGTTGCGCGGGCTGCCGGGTCCGGAGACGGACAGCCGGGCCACCCAGCTCCTGGACGTCCTGGATCTGGCGGGCGCCCAGCACAAGCTGGTCGTCGACTACTCGACCGGCATGAGGAAGAAGATCGGGCTGGCGGCGGCGCTGCTGCACAATCCCGAAGTCCTCTTCCTGGACGAGCCGTTCGAGGGAGTCGACCCGGTCTCCGCGCAGACCATCCGCGGGGTACTGGAGCGCTACACCCGCTCCGGGGCGACCGTCATCTTCTCCAGCCATGTGATGGAGCTCGTCGAGTCGCTCTGCGACTGGGTGGCCGTCATGGCGGCCGGCCGCATCCGGTCCCAGGGCACCCTGGCGCAGGTGCGCGGCGACGCGCCCTCGCTCCAGGACGCCTTCCTGGAGCTCGTCGGCGCGGGCGGCCGCGACAACGGTGACGCCCTGGACTGGCTGGGCGGCACCCGATGAGCGTCCTCGACGCCCCGGCGGGATCCGGGCCCCGGACGGGCGGCATGGACGGTACGGCCCTGGTCCCCGTCTTCGTACGGCTCAAGCTCACCCTGCTGCGCAACGGGCTGCGGCAGTCGGCCGGCCGGCGGGCCGCGTACATCGCGTCCGTCGTCGTGACCCTGCTGATCGCCGCGGGCCAGCTGATCGGGCTGATCGCGCTGCGCGGCAACGCCCACGCGGAATCGCTCGTCGTACTGCTGGCCGCGGTGCTGGCGCTCGGCTGGGCCGTGATGCCGCTGTTCTTCGCCGCCGGGGACGAGACCCTCGACCCGAGCCGGCTGGTGATGCTGCCGCTGCGGCCGAGGCCCCTGATCGCCGCGCTGCTGATGGCCTCGCTGGTCGGGATCGGCCCGCTGTTCACGCTCTGCCTGACGGCCGGTTCGGTGATCGCGCTGGCCCATGGGGCGGGCGCGGCGGTGTTCGCGGTCGTGGCGGCCCCGCTGACCCTGCTGGTCTGCGTGGCGCTGGCACGGACCGTCGCCACGGCCAACAGCCGGCTGCTGACCTCGCGCAAGGGCCGCGATCTGGCGGTGCTCAGCGGACTGGTGATCGCGGTGGGCATCCAGGCCGTCAACTTCGGGGCCCAGCGGCTCGGCCGGGCGGGCGGCCTCTCCGCGCTGGACCCGGCCGCGGACGTGGTGCGCTGGCTGCCGCCCGCTTCGGCGATCGGCTCCGTGGAGTCCGCGTCCCAGGGCTCGTACGGCCGGGCAGCCGTTCAGCTGCTGCTCTCCGTGGCGGCGCTGGCCCTGCTGGTGTGGCTGTGGCAGCGCAGCCTGGTGAAGCTGATGACGGCGCCGGACGGCTCGACGCTCGCCGCCGCGGAGCCGAACCGCGCGAAGCCGGGTTCGCGCGGCTCCGGCCTGTGGGCGCTGTTCCCGGAGGGGCGCACCGGGACGGTGATGCAGCGCAGCCTGCGGTACGTCGCACGGGACCCGAAGACCAAGGCCGCGTGGGTGACGGCGCTGGCGATCGGGCTGATCGTGCCGCTGCTCAACGCCTTGCAGGGCACCGGTTCCGTCTACTTCGCCTGCTTCGCCGCCGGGATGCTCGGCATTCAGATGTACAACCAGTTCGGGCAGGACACCTCCGCGTTCTGGATGGTGGCCGCGGCGATCTCCTCGACCCGGGACGCGTACCTGGAACTGCGGGCGCGCGCCCTGGCGTTGCTGTTGATCACCCTTCCCTACACGGTGCTGGTGACGGTGCTGACGTGCGCGGTGCTCGGGGACTGGGGGGCGCTGCCGGGGGTCATGGGGCTGTCGTTCGCGCTGCTGGGCGCGATGCTGGCGACGGGCGCGGTGGCCTCGGCGAACTTCCCGTACTCGATCCCGCAGGACGGCGCGTTCAAGAACGTGGCGCCCGGTCAGGCCGGGCTCGCCTGGATCTCGATCTTCGGCGGCATGGTCTCGGCCGCGCTGCTGTGCGCGCCGGTGATCGGCGCGACGATCTGGCTGCATCTCGCCGGTGCGGAGGAGTGGCTGTGGCTGCTGTTGCCGGTGGGTGGTGCGTACGGGGCGCTGATCGCCTGGGCCGGACTGCGGGTGGCGGCGCCCCGTACGGCGGACCGGCTGCCGGAGATCCTGGCGGCGGTCAGCAAGGGGTGACGGACGGGGCTCCGGGGTTCCCGTGCTCCGGATCCCTACGGAGCCACCGGCTCCCGGTCGTCGCGGTTGTCCTCGGCCAGCTGCTCCAGGAAGGGTTCGACCGCGGCGCGCCAGCCCTCCGGCTGGTCGTAGTGGACGAGGTGGCCCGCGTCGGCCACCTCCGCGTACTGCCCGCGCGGCAGCACCCGGACCATCTCCTGGGCCTCCGCCCGGCCCAGCTCGCCGTCGAGGCCCCGGAGCACCAGGGTCGGGCAGCCGACCTGGGCCAGCTCCTCCCAGTGCGCCTCGAGGACCCAGGTGGCGCGGGTCCGGAGCATCTGCCGGCGGGAGAAGACGGGCCGCCAGCCGTCGCCGCGCTCGGCCATCACCTCGGCGAAGAACTCGCCGCGCGACGGGTTGGGCCGCTCCACCCACGGGTCGTCCTCGCCGAACCACTTCCGTACGTCGGACAGCGTCGCGAACGGCACCGGCCAGGACGTGAACCAGTCCTCCCACTCCCGCTGCGAGGCCGCCCCCAGCGCGGAGGCCCGCATGTCGCAGATGACCAGCCCGCGGACGAGGTCGGGGCGCTTGGCGGCGAGCTGCCAGGCGGTGAGTGCCCCCATGGCGTGCCCGACGAGGGTCACGGGGCCGAGGTCGAGCTGTTCGATCGCGGCCTCGGCGTCGGCCACGTACACGTCGCGCGTGTACGGGCCGTCGGCCGGCTTGTCGCTGCGGCCGTGGCCGCGCTGGTCGAGGCCGACCGCGCGGTGCCGCTCGGCGAGCCAGCGGGTGGTGGAGGCCCAGTGCGAGGCCCGGCCCATCAGGCCGTGAAGCATTAAGACGCCGGGGGCGCGTTCGCTCTCCGCGCGCTCCTTGGGCGGATCGGCGAACTCCCAGGCCGCGAGGCGTACGCCGTCGCTTCCGGTCACATCGATGCGCCGCACCATATGTTCTGGCACCCCCTTCTGGTCCCTCGATCACCACGTGGTCGCGTCCCGCCAGAGTATCGAACTCTTATTCGAAAACTGGCTTCCGGCACACAACACCGCTCGTTCGAGTGACCGCTTCCAAGGATTGACGTCGGCCCCTGAGGGGAGATCTTCTCCGGGAGGCGGGCCACTCGGGGATGAGGGCCCGCAGGGACCGACCTGAAGAGCTCGGGGCTCCAGGTCGGAACAGGGGAGGACAGGCCCCGGCGCTGTGAGGCGCCGGGGCCATCCATCGTTCACGGGGCCCTGGACCGGGGCCGGGCGCGGGCGTGGGTGCGTGTCTCATCCGGTGCGCAGGCCGGACCTGCCAGCACGACGGGCGCATACCCTGCTCCCCTCCCCGACCGCGCGGCCAGGTGGCCGACACTCTCAGGTATCCCTCAGCCACAGCCTGGCACGCGATCCGTCCGAGCGCTGCAATTCCGGCCGGAAAAACGGGGAGGAGACGGCGGCGGCCGGTGCCCGGCACCGCCTGGGGGCGTGAACCGGACACCGGCCGCCTGCCGCTCGGTGCTTGCCGGCGCATGGGCGCGCGGCGGTGAATCAGTACGTGGCGACGCCTCAGCGCTTGGCGACGAAGACGTGCGACGCCACCTCGGTGTCCAGCTCCGCCGCCTCCCCGCTGCTGCCGACCAGCACTCCGCCGGGCGACTCCGTCACGCTGACCACGGAACCGGGCTGCACGCCCGCCCGCCGCAGCGTGTACATCAGCTGGGCGTCCGTCTGGATCGGCTCACCGATCCGGCGGACCACCACGGTCTTGCCCTCGGCGCCCGGGTCGAGATCCGACAGGCTGACCATGCCCTCGTCGAGGAACGGATCGGCCTCGGCCTTCTCGCCCAGCTCCTCCAGGCCCGGAATCGGATTCCCGTACGGGGACTCCGTCGGGTGGCGCAGCAGCTCCAGCACCCGCCGCTCCACCGCTTCGCTCATCACGTGTTCCCAGCGGCATGCCTCGGCGTGGACCTGCTCCCACTCCAGGCCGATCACGTCGACGAGCAGGCACTCGGCGAGCCGGTGCTTGCGCATCACGCGGGTCGCCAGTCGGCGCCCTTCCTCCGTCAGCTCCAGATGCCGGTCGCCCGCGACCTGAACCAGGCCGTCGCGCTCCATGCGCGCCACCGTCTGGCTGACCGTCGGACCGCTCTGGTCCAGCCGTTCCGCGATCCGGGCGCGCATGGGGACCACGCCTTCCTCTTCGAGTTCGAGGATGGTGCGGAGATACATCTCCGTTGTGTCGATCAGTCCGGACATTCGTGCCCCTCGATGCAATCGTGCGCTGGCCCTCACCCAATTCTGACCCATACCACCGACAACCGTGCCTCGTCGGTCCGATGCGGTGCATCGGAGTGGGCCGGAGCGCCCCTCGCGGTATTGACATGTCACTGGTCCAGACCGCAACGTGATCGGCGGTACGGACGCCCCAGGTCACCCCTCCTCCCGCCGGAAAGGCCCTCCTCAGATGAGCGAAAGCAAGCTGGCCGGTCAGTTCTTCGACGCCGCGATCGGCCTGCTGGAGCGGGTGCGCGACGAGGAGTCCGGCAACATCGCGGCAGCCGGCAGCGCGATCGCCGACACCGTCGAGGCCGGTGGCAGGCTCTTCGCCTTCGGCGCCGGGCACTCCTCGCTCGCCGCCCAGGACGTCGTCTACCGCGCGGGCGGACTCGCCCTGATGAACCTCCTGGCCGTCCCCGGCGCACTCGGGGTCGACGTCATGCCGGCGACCCTGGGCTCGGCGCTGGAGCGGGTCGACGGCCTCGCGGGCGCGGTCCTCGACTCCAGCCCCGCGCGGGCGGGCGACATCCTCGTGATCATCTCGCTGTCCGGGCGCAACGCGCTGCCGGTGGAGATGGCGATGAACGCGCGTGCGCTGGGCGTGAAGGTCATCGGCGTCACCTCGGTCGCGTACGCGGACGGCACCCGGTCCCGGCACAGCTCGGGCGGCTTCCTGCGGGACCACTGCGACATCGTTCTCGACAGCAAGATCGCGATCGGTGACGCGGAGCTGAACGTCGACGGCATCGAGGCACCGTTCGCGCCCGCGTCGACCGTGGTCACCAGCGCGGTGATGCAGGCGATGATGGCGGCGGCGGCGGAACGGCTGCTGGAGCGGGGCGTGGAGCCGCCGCTGCTGCGGTCGGGGAACGTCGACGGGGGCCACGAGTGGAACGGCCGCGTGATGACGCAGTACGCGGACCGGATCTTCTACCGGCACTGAGGGCCTGACCGGGCCCTGGGGGGCGCCTCCGGCGCGAGGGTTCCGCCCTCAGCCGCCGGACGGGCTGATCCCCCCGGGCCCCGCCCCCAGCGACTGGTACAGGTCCACCGAGGCCGCGACGCGGTCCGCCACGCTCTCCGCGTACACCGCGTCCGGGCGCTCGAAGGCGGCGCGGTTCGCCGAGCGCAGGAACGTCACCACGCCGAGCGTCCGCCCCCGGCTCCGCAGCACCGCGCACAGGGCGTGCACCGAGCCGTCCGGCCACTGGCGCTCGGCCGCCCACTCCCCGGCGGCCCGCTCCGCCCCCGCCGTGGCCCGTACCGAGCCCGTGCGGTCCACCGCCCGCAGGGCCGGGTGGCCCGGTACGTACCGCAGCGGGATGCCGCCGCAGGCCACCGGCAGGCACGGGCCCGGTGCGTCGGACGGGGTCGCCGCCGCGCGGACCAGCCGCTCCCCCGCCACCAGGTCGACCAGCGCGTGGTCGGCGAAGCCCGCGAGTGCGTAGTCGAGCGAGGTGGTCGCCGCCTCCATGGGGTCCTCGCACTCGGCCGCCGACCGCGAGGCCCGGTGCAGCTGATTGGACCGGAAGCGCACCCGGTCCGCGTCCTGGGCGGCCACTTTCGTGTCCGTGATGTCCTGGAACAGCCAGCCGACGCCCAGCGGCACCGGCTCCTCCGCCAGCGGTGAGGCCAGCCGCAGGAAGCCGCTGCGCCAGCAGCGGCGCCGGTTGCCCTCGGCCGTCCGCAGCGTCACCCACAGCTCGGCGGGGCCGGGCGGGGCGCCGGCGGCCAGTACGTGCTGGAGCGCCCCCTCCAGGTCCTCCACGCCCTGCACGATGAGCTCGCCCAGCGGCCGCCCCAGCAGCGTCGTGCGGCCGCCTCCGAGCGCACGGGCGGCGTGGGCGTTGACGACGGTCGGCCGCAGGTCCACGTCGACGAGGACGACGCCCCATGACGCGTCCTCGAACAGCGCCTCGCTCAGCGCGATGGCCCGCTCCAGGTCGATCTGCGCATGGACCTCGCTGAACGCGCAGTACACCCCGGCGGGCTTCCCGTCCGCGCCCCGCACCCCGGCCGACTGGGTCCGCACGAGCACCCGCCCGCCGTCCTTGCGCAGCAGCGCGAACTCGTGCACCTGCCGCCCCGGCCCGTCCATGACGGCCATCAGCCGCCCCTGCACCTCGTCCGCGTCCGCCCGTCGCACGGCCCATCCGGCGAACCCGGGCCGCCCGACGGCCTCCTCGGCGGACCAGCCGAGGATCCGCTCGGCCTCGCGGTTCCAGTGGGTGACGGTGCCGTCCGCGTCGAAGGCGCAGAGCGCGGCGTCCATCCCGTCGAGCAGGGCCGCCAGCAGCTCCGAGCCCGGCACCGCGCCCGGACCGGCCTCCGGCACTCCGTCCGGCGTCCCGTCGGGCCGGCCCTCCGGGCCTTCCTCGGGCCCGAGGGCGTCGGTGGTTCCGCTGCTCCTGGAAGCACTCATCCCGTACCCCTCGCAGGACGTGTCCGGCATTGCTGCACGTCAGACCATTGAACTCGAACGTGACCCAGCACACAGCGACTTCACCGAAATCGATGGCACGGATAATTCGGTTGTGCGGCCCGCGGGGAGGTTCCTAGGCTGCGGGTACACATGAAGGGAGGTGCTCCGGAAGTGATTTCTTTTCGGACTCGTGAGGTGACTGCGGGCTGACGCCCGTCGTCGCGCTCTTTGCAGTGCAGGCCGGTCGCCGGCCAATCCCAAGCAGTCACCGACCCGCAGGCTCGCCGGTAAGTCCGGCCGGCTCCTCCGCAAGGAGGGACCAGAGCCTGCGGGTTTCTGCGTGTCCGGGGGCGGACACGGGTCCGGACCCGCCCTACGGGCACAGCCGCTCGACGCGCCAGGTCCCGTCACCGCTGCCGGCCTCGGCCTCCCGTACGTAGCGCAGCCGGTCGTGCAGGCGGTTCTCGTGGCCCTGCCAGAACTCGATCGTGCGCGGAACGACCCGGAAGCCGCCCCAGTGCGGGGGTGCCGGGATCTGCTCGCCCTCCGGGTAGCGGGCCGCCAGCTCCTCGTAGCGCCGGACCAGTTCGTCGCGGGAGCCGATCACCGTGGACTGCGCGCTCGCCCAGGCGCCGAGCTGGGAGCCGTGGGGGCGGGTGCGGAAGTAGGCGGCCGTCTCCTCGCGGCCCACGCGGGCCGCGGTGCCGGTGACGATGACCTGGCGGGCCAGCGGGTGCCAGGGGAAGAGCAGCGACACATGAGGATTCGCGGCCAGCTCGCGGCCCTTGCGGGACTCGTAGTTGGTGAAGAAGACGAAGCCGCGCTCGTCGTACATCTTCAGCAGCACCGTGCGGGAGGACGGCACGCCCTCGGGCGTTGCCGTGGACACGACCATGGCATTCGGCTCGTGGAGCATCCCACCTGCGGCGATCTGCCGGAACCAGCGGGCGAACTGCTGCATGGGGTCGGCGGCCAGGCTGTCCTCGGTGAAGCTCTCGGAACGGTACTGCTCGCGCATCGCGGCCGGATCGGTGGTGGAATCGAAGGAGGAATCTGCGGTGGACACACGCTCATCCTGCCGCAGCGGCCGAGTCTGCCCGGCGAGGAGGGTCACCAACCGTTCCGGGAGAGAACGGGGAGCTGTGCCGGATGTCACGCTTCCCGGTCACGTCGGAACCCGCCAGTATCGAGGGGCAGGCCCTTCGGGGCCCGTCCAGAGCCGCCGATCCGAGGGAGCCGCCTGATGTCCGACTTCGTACCCGGACTCGAAGGAGTCGTCGCGTTCGAAACGGAGATCGCCGAACCCGACAAGGAAGGCGGTTCGCTCCGGTACCGCGGGGTCGACATCGAGGATCTCGTCGGCCATGTGTCGTTCGGCAACGTCTGGGGGCTGCTGGTCGACGGGGCGTTCAACCCCGGCCTGCCGCCGGCCGAGCCGTTCCCGATCCCGGTCCACTCCGGTGACATCCGGGTCGACGTGCAGTCCGCGCTGGCGATGCTCGCCCCCGTGTGGGGGCTGAAACCCCTGCTGGACATCGACGAGGAGACCGCGCGCAACAACCTCGCGCGGGCGGCCGTCATGGCGCTCTCGTACGTCGCCCAGTCGGCGCGCGGGCAGGGGGTGCCGATGGTCCCGCAGAGCGAGATCGACAAGGCGGGGTCCGTCGTGGAGCGGTTCATGATCCGCTGGCGCGGCGAGCCGGACCCCCGCCATGTGAAGGCCGTGGACGCGTACTGGACGTCGGCCGCGGAGCACGGCATGAACGCCTCGACGTTCACCGCCCGCGTCATCGCCTCGACCGGCGCCGACGTGGCCGCCGCGCTCTCCGGCGCGGTGGGCGCCATGTCGGGCCCGCTGCACGGCGGCGCACCGTCCCGGGTGCTCGGCATGATCGAGGAGATCGAGCGGACCGGGGACGCCGCCGCGTACGTGCGCAAGGCCCTCGACAAGGGCGAGCGCCTGATGGGCTTCGGCCACCGCGTCTACCGCGCGGAGGACCCCCGCGCCCGGGTGCTGCGGCGCACGGCCGAGGAGCTGGGCGCGCCGCGCTTCGAGGTGGCGCAGGCCCTGGAGAAGGCCGCGCTGGAGGAGTTGCACGCGCGCCGCCCGGACCGGGTGCTGGCGACGAACGTGGAGTTCTGGGCGGCGATCATGCTGGACTTCGCGGAGGTCCCGGCGCACATGTTCACGTCGATGTTCACGTGTGCCCGTACGGCGGGCTGGTCGGCGCACATCCTGGAGCAGAAGCGGACGGGCCGCCTGGTGCGGCCCTCGGCCACGTACATCGGGCCGGGGACGCGCAGCCCGCGGGAGATCCCGGGCTTCGACCAGCTGGCGGACCTGGGCAACTGAGGACGTCGAGGCCCCCTGCACGCCGGGCCCCGACTCGACACGGTTCAGCGACCAGCCGGGCGCCCGCCGCTCCGCCGTCAGCGCGGGCGTCCGGGCGTCGCCGTGCCGCACCCGTCGCACGCCTGTGTCATGCCTGTGTCATTGCCGCCGCACTCTGGGATGCGTCGCGGCGCGCTTCGGTGACGCACTGCCGTCGTCGCGCCGTCCAGCCGTTGAACGTACGGGCTGTCCTCTCGGGCAGCTCTCACTGCCAGTGAGGTCACATTGACGCACAAGGGACGCATCCTCTTCGCGGTCGCTCTCAGCACCATGGCGCTCGGGCTCACGGCCTGCAATGACGACGAGGACGCGTCGTCGTCGGCGCAGGACTCGCCCTCGGCGTCCGCCCCGGCATCGTCCGACCCGGGCAGCGAGAGCCCGTCGGCGAGCACCGGCGACGACGGTGCGGCGCCGGCCGGGGGCGACACCACCGCGCCGGGCACGAAGCTCAAGATCGGCGACAAGGCGGTTCTGCCGTTCACGTACGGGACCGAGAAGAAGGGCACCATCGCCGTGACCGTCACGGCGATCGAGAAGGGCGCAGAGGCCGACATGGCCGGGTTCGGCGCGAAGGCGAAGGGCATGACGCCCTATTACATCCGGATGAAGGTCGAGAACGTCGGCGGCACCGATCTGGCGTACGCGTCGCTGAAGCTGCGCGGCGAGCTGGAGGACCGCGGCCCCACGGGCATCGTCCTGATCGGCGACCTCCCGGGCAAGTGCGACAACGAGACGGCACCCCGCGACTTCACCACCAAGGGCGCCTCGTACGAGACCTGCTCGCTCAGCGCCACGAAGACCACGCCCATCACGGCCGCCTCGTTCGACGAGGGTGACGCGTACAGCGACAGCCCGGTCCTCTGGACCAACTGACAAGCCGTTCCCGTGTCAGTGCGCGCCGGGCATCTCGTCCTTGACGGCATGCCCGGCCGGAGCCGCGGAGTTGGACCAGTTCCTGGTGGAGAGCACCAGCAGATATCCGTCCGGGTCCCGGACTGTCACGCCCCAGGTGTCCCCGTACGGATTGTGCGCGGGTACCCGCTTGCCGCCGCGCAGTTCGAGCCGCTCCACGAGGGTGTCCGGCACCGGTTCACCGAGGTAGACGACCAGAGGTCCTCGGGGGTGGGGCGCGGTGCGGTGGGGGCGGCGGGGTCGTGTACGAGTTCCAGGTGCCAGGCCGCGTCCGGCCAGCCGGCCATCAGCAACGCGTGTCGGCCCGGCGTGCCGTCGGCCTCGTGCCGGTACAGGATGTCGAGGCCGAGCCCGGAGACCCAGAAGCGTTCGGCGGCCCGGAGATCGCGTGACGGGCGGGCGATGCGTACGTGCGCCGCGGCGTTGGCGGGCATGGGGCGACCTCCTGACGGGCGCGGACCGGCCGTGGGCCGGCCGGTGCTCGGCGACGGAGCCTAACGAGGGGGCGCCCGTGCGCGCATCGGCCGTTCGGCCTAAGGCCTGTTGCGAAGACCTCGATCGGCAAGAGCGATGGTGCCTGGACCCCTGCGGCACGCTACTTCTGCGGTCGCATCAGGTGCAGGTCATCACCCCATGCGTCCAGCACCGCGCCATGTCCAGCTTGCCGGGCCACTGCCTCGACCTGGGCGAAGAGACGACGCTGCGTGGACACATCGCCCGTGCCTGAGATGTGGTCTGCAGCGTCGAGCAGCAGCCCGGTGTCCCAGCCGGGCAGCGGAAATCGGGCAAGCTCCCATTCCAGATACTTGTTGTAGGGACGGGGACGCCGGTCTAGGGCGAAAAGCAGCTCCAGCAGGAACCGGATGCTGTCGGCGGCGTCGAGTCGGGCCGCGAGGGCATGTCCGTCGCGGTCGTTCTTTACCGAGCGATAGAGCGAGTTGGCGTAGGCATCGAGCCATTCGCCCGCCTCTCGGAAGGCTTCGCCGACGCCGAGCCGTGCCTTGCTGGCCAGGATCCGGGCGATGACTCCATCGAGTCGGTCGAGCACGATCCGGGCGCGGGCGAGGGCGTACCGCTCGAAGCCGGGCATTCCGGCGGTGCGGAACTCGTCGAGGAAGAGGATGACGAGGTCGAGTTCTGGGGTGCGGTGCCCCGTGAACTGGGTGAGGTCCGACTTCGCGCCATCAGCGAGAACGACGTACAGGTCGTGGTCGGAGTGCTCGGTAGCCAGGCCCTCGTGCGCCCGGGAACCCTTGAGGACAAGGCCGACAACGGATGAATCAGCGGCGGCGAGTTCCACAAACGCGTCGTAGCCGAGAGGCTCCTGTGCAGTCATTGCGTGATCTCCGGTGTTGTGTGACGGGTATGCCAGTCGGCGGCCCCGGCTCGTCGGGGTCGCCCGCACCCTCTGCGGTGGCGCTTGGCCACCGCCCGAAAGATCAACGCACGTGCGAACTCTATCGCCCGGCCCGCCGAGCGGTCGGCCGCCCTCGGCGGTCAGCCGCTCGCGAGGTCCGCCGACGCTTCGATGAGGGCGAGTTGGCCCGAACTGGCTCTTCGGGTCCGGGCCTGTTCCACGAAACGGCCCAGCTCCGCGCGGACGGTGGCCGAGTCGATGCGCTTGATCACGGGCAGCGTGGCCTCGACGATCTGACAGGCGCCGTCGAGGCGGCCGGCACCGGCCAGGGCTGTCGCCTGCCGGACCGCGAAGCGGGCCTGGGAGTTGCTGTCCGCCGGGGCGGCCGGCCGGTGCTCGGCGGCGAAGAGGTCGGCGGCCAGGTCGAAGCGGCGGAGGCTGAGCATGCAGGACGCCTCGATGAGCCGGGGGTTGCCGTTCTCGACGCGCGGGCCCCAGTGAGGGGTCCGGTGGCCGATGACCTCGGCGGCGTGGCTGCTGAACCGCTCCAGCGCCTCCCGGCAGGCCACCGCGTCGCCACGGCGCGCGTGCCCCAGGGCCGCGCGTCGTGCGGCGTGCGCGCGGATCACCGGGTTGGCGGCCGGGTGCCCGGCGGCCCGGTCGGCGAATCCGATCGCCGCAGTGGTGTCGCCGCGGTGCTGGGCGATGAACGCCTTGCGGACCAGGGCGTACGCGGCCACCGTTTCGTCCCCGCCCTGCGCGCCCCAGCGGACGGCGAGGTTCGTCCAGCGCAACGCCTCCGCGGGGTTTCCCGCCTCCTGTGCCATCCACCCCGTGTATTCGGCGAACCTCGATGCCAGCAGCCAGATCTCGGCCCGCTGCTCGCCGACGGCGTGCGGTCCGGCGTCCGTCAGGATGTGCGTGATCGACTTCATCGAGGCGGTGACGAACCTCGGGCCGGTGGATCTGCCGATGTCCTTGAGGTCCCGCAGGACCCGCTCGTATCCGGCGACCACGGGACCGGCCTCGACGACGTCCTCGAACCGGGCGGCGCGGCGGCCGGCCCCGGCCAGCTCGACGAGTTCCCCGCCGGTGCCGAAGGCCGCGTCGCAGGCCGCCGCCACAGCGGGCGTCGGGTTGCGCAGCCCGCTCTCCAGGTTGCAGATCTGCCCCTCGGACACGTTCGCGCGCCGGGCGAACTCGCGCACGCTCCACCCCTGACGTGCACGGAGTGTGGCCAGGACGACGCCGAAGTCGCCCGGCGGCAGCGGCGTGCCGGGCGATCCCCCTGCCGGGACCGTCCCTGCCGCGCTGTCCGCCGGATCCATACCCGCCAGCGTACGGAGCCTCGCGGCCGCTATTCAATCCCCGGCGAATAGCGGCCGAGCGTGTACTCCGTACCCGGGGTGAGCACGATCCTGACGTCAAGGCTCGTCAGAGAGGGGGCAATTGTGCCGCGCATCTTCCTCAGCTTTCGCAAGGCGGACTCCCGGTGGATGCGGGACCGCGTCTACCGCACGCTGTCTGACCGTTTGGGTGCCGCCGAGATCTTCAAGTCGGGCCAGTCGATCCCGCCCGGGGCCGATTACGCCGAGATCCTGCGGCGGCAGGCCGCCGAGTGCGAGCTCATGTGCGTACTGATCGGGCCGGGGTGGCTCGACGCGCGGGGCGAGGACGGTGTGCGGCTCCTGGACCGGGCTCACGACTGGGTCCGGCTGGAGATCGCGACAGCTCTGCGGGCGGGAAACCGCGTCGTCCCGGTCCTTCTGGGTGACGCGACGACGCTGCCCGACGCCTCGGTGCTGCCGGCCGAGATCGCGCAGCTGGGGCATCTGCAGTTCGTCCGCGTTCCGGAGACCCATCTGCCGGACGGGCTGGACCACTTGGGCGACGCGGTGACCGATCTCCTGCCCCGTACCGCCTCCGGACCCGGGCGCGGCACGGCGCCGGCCGCGGAGCCGTCCATGACGATGACGGCCCATGTGTCCGGCGGCGGCAACGCCTACCAGGCGGCCCGTGATCAGACGATCAGGCCGGCGTGAGGGGCGGACGATGAATCATCCCGGAGCGGACGGTGCTCACCGGATCGGGCCGTACACGCTGCTCGCACCACAGGGCGCGGTCGGCGGGAACGAGGTCTTTTCGGCCCGCACGGACGAGGGGCTGCTCGTCACGGTCACGGTCGTGGGGCCCGCGCTCGCCGCGGACCCGGAGTTCCGGGACCGGTTCCGGGCCGCTGTCGAGGCGGCACGGGCCCTGTCCGGTGCCTTTCTCGTACCGGTGGTGGATGCCGACGCCGACGCGTCGGTTCCGTGGCTGGCGACCCGGTTCACCGCCGGGCTGCCGCTCCGGCAGGCGGTGGACCGGCACGACTCACTGTCCGAACCTGCCCTGCGGATGCTCGCCGACGGCCTCGCCCAGGCCCTGGCCGTGCTCCACGCGGCCGGGACGGTCCACGGCGGGGTGACCCCGGAATCGGTGCTGCTGACCATGGACGGGCCCCGCATCTCCGCCCTGGGGATGGCGGGGGCCACCGCGAGCCCGGCGCCCGCCCCGACGGACGACATGTTCGACCTCGGGTCGACCGTGCTGTTCGCGGCGTGCGGCGACAGGCCGGACACGGGCACCCTCCCGGTGTCGCTGCGCGACGTGATCGGCGGCTGCCTGTACCCGGACCCGCCGGACCGTCCCACCGCCGAACAGCTCGTCGACTACCTGCGGCATCAGAACCTGCCTGCTCTCCAATGCAGTTGGCTGCCGCCGGCGGTAACCGCCGACATGGCCGCCGCGGCCGCGGCCGTGGGATCTGCGTCCGCCGGGGGCGGCGCCCGGGACCCGGTTCCTCCGCCGCCGGCGACCACCGGCACGGGTGTCAGCCGCCGGCAGCTGATCATCGGTCTGGCCGGGGGCGTGGCCGTACTCGGCGGAGGAGCGGCGGCACTCGCCTTCTCCGGCGACTCGTCACCGGCGCCCGATGGCCGGGCCGGCTCCACTTCGCGGCCGGCCTCTCCGTCAGGCGTGCGCTCCCCGTCGGCCTCCGCCGCGTCGCCGTCCTCGACGGACGGACCGGCGCAGATCGTCCTGGACGGCCCCGACGCCACCAAGGCCTGGTCAGGCACCGGAAAGAACGCTCCCACCTGCCTGGAGGCGTCCGACAAGGTGGTCATGGTGGTCACGGACGCCGCCACGTCCTTCCTGGACGCCGAGACCGGGGACTCCGTGTTCCAGAAGCTGAACACGACCAACCAGTTCGGCACGAGCATGTCCACGTACCCGACGGCGTACGCGGACGGAGTGTTCTACCTGCTCTGCGACACACCGAGTAAGTCAGGCCTGCTGGCGGCGTTCGACGCCGGCAGCGGGAAGGTGAAGTGGGCGACCAAGATGGCCGACGCAGAGCCCGGCGGCGGCAAGCATCTGACGTTGTACTCCAGCCACTATGTGGCGGCCGCGGGGAACACCGTGTACGTGTGCGGGAATGTGATGGACACATCGAAGTCGTACTCGGACAAGGCTCCGAGCACCGGCTACATCCGCGCGTTCGACGCCGCGACCGGTAAGGGACTGTGGCGGGTCAAGGGCACCGACATCAACAACGTGCTCGTGCCGCCCACCGGTTCCCACCTGCTGGCCACCTCGGCCGTTCCGGGCGAGAAGCCCGGCCGCGTCCAGATGATCGACGCCGGCCGGAAGGGCGCCCGCGGCTGGAACGTCCCCGTCCAGCGCGACGCGTTCTACTTCACCACCGGCTGGCCGCTGACGTGCTACGCCGACGGGCTGTTCCTCTTCGCCGGCGGCAACGGCAACAAGCTGTTCGCCGTCGACGCGGCCACGGGCAGCGAGAAGTGGCATCAGCGCTTCGACGCGAAGAGCGGGGACGAGGTCCGTATCGGTACCCCGTTCTCCAGCCCGGACGGTGCGACCGTCTTCGTACCGGTCGGCAGCGACCTGGCCGCCCTGGCCACGGCCGACGGCACGATCCAGTGGGTCGCGACGCTAGATGGGGCCAACGACATGGGTGGCGCCAACTCGTTCGCTGCCTCCTCCGGGTTGGGCGGCAAGGACGCGCAGTGTTCGGCCGACACCGTCTTCGCCACCGATGGCGCCAAGACGCTGTGGGCCATCGACGCGGCCACCGGCAGGGCCCGGTGGAAATACAACGACCCCGGGCAGCCGGACGTCGGGTTCAAGTGGGCAGTGGGCGGCGACCACGTGTTCATCGCCTCCCACCTGACCATGACCGCTATCGCGGCCCACGGACGGTAAGGGACAAGGAGAAGACATGGACACGAGTGTGGAACTCGCCGGCCTGGCATCGGCGGCCGCGGCGCGCCTGATCGATCTGCTGACGACGGACGGCTGGGCCGCGGTCAGGTCCTCGGTCCTGTCGCTGTGGCGGTCCGCGCACCCGGAGCGCGTCGATGACGAACTCGCCGACGCACGGGGCGAGTTGCTGGAGGCGCGGCGGACGGGTGGCGGCGAGGAACTCCAGGGGCTCCTGGTCGCCGAGTGGCAGGCCCGCCTCATCCGGCTCCTGGCCACGCGGCCGGACGCCGTCGAGGAGCTGCGCGCGCTGCTCGGCGAGGAACTGAGCGTCGCCGGAACCCAGGAACAGCAGATCACGGGCTCGATGACGCTGGAGGCACACGTCTCCGACGGCGACGCGTTCCTGGCCGGCCGGGACATGACCGTCACCAGGGGCGGAGAGGCGTGACGGAGCGCGGCACCGGGGCCCCGCCCCCGGACAGGCCACCCCTCTGGCAGCCGAAACACCTGGAGGCGAGCACGACCGACGGCGGCGACATCTACCAGGTCGGCCGCGACCTCCACTTTCATCACCGCGACGAGGGGCGCAGAACCGTACCCGGCCCCGGCTCCGACCAAGTGCTCTGCCCGTACCCGGGCCTGGCCCCGTTCGGCGGGCCGTACAAGCAGTGGTTCTACGGCCGTGAGCGCATGGTTCACCTCGTGTGCGAGCGGATGGACGCCCGGCTGCGGGAGGGCGGCCCCCTGGTGCTGATCGGCCCCTCTGGGGCCGGGAAGTCGTCCCTGCTGTCGGCCGGGGTACTGCCGGCCCTGGACGCCGGCCGGCTCCCGGTGGCGGGTTCGAGCGCCTGGCCACGGCTGCTGCTGACCCCGACGGCGACCCCGGCCCTGGCGCTGGCGGCGGCCGCCGGCCTCGACGCCGAGACCGCCCAGCGCACGGCACCGGAGTGGCGGGCCGATCCCGCACGGTGCCTTGCCGAGCTGCGCGAGATCACCAAAGCCGGGGAGTCCCCCTCGGCGGGTCTGGTCGTCGTGGTCGACCAGTTCGAGGAGATCTTCACGGCCTGCAACGACGAGGCCGAACGGAAGTGGCTCATCGACGTGCTCGACCGTCTGGCCCGGCCCACGGGCGGTGCGGTCGTGGTACTGGGAGTGCGCGCGGACTTCTATGCCGCGTGCACGGCCCATCCGCAGCTCATGGCGGCACTCCGGGCCGGCCCGGTCCTGCTGGAGCCGATGACGGAGGACGAACTCAAGGACGCGATCCGCCGCCCGGCCGGCAACGTGGGGCTCACCGTCGAAGACGGCCTGGTCGAAGTGCTGCTGGCAGACCTGGGCGCGGTCGGCAGACCGAGCGGCAGGAACACCACGGGCCGGCTGCCGCTGCTCGCACACGCGCTGCGGGCCACCTGGCAGCAGCGCCACGGCCACACGCTCACCGTGGACGGATACCGCGTCACCGGCGGCATACAGGGCGCCATCGCCAACACGGCGGACCGGCTCTACGACACTCTGCCGCTGGCCTGCCACGAGGCCGCGCGCTGGGTGTTCCTGCGGCTGGTCATCGTGGGACGCGACGCCGACGACAGCCGACGGCGCGTCCGGTACGAAGAGCTGCTGCGTCACGCGCCGGACCGGGGCGCGGCCATCAGGGTGCTGGACGACTTCACCCGTGGCCGACTGCTGACCCGGGACCGGGACACGGTGGTGATGACACATGAGGTGCTCATCCGCGCCTGGCCCCTGTTGCAGGACTGGATCCAGCACGACCGCAACGGGAACCTCGTACGACAGGATCTGGAGGAGGCGGCCGCGCTCTGGGAGCAGGCGGGCCGGGAGGCGGCCGCGCTGTACCGCGGCATCCGCCTGGAGACGGCCCTCGCCTGGGCGGACACGCACGGGGCGGAGCTCAGTGCCGTCGACCGGGCCTTCCTGGCGGCCGCCGCCCACCATCAGCGGCGCGGGCAACAGCTCCGGCGCGCCGCGGTCGCCACCATCACCACCCTGGCCGTGCTCGCCTCGATGGCCGCGGTGTTCGCCTTCCGGCAGGAGTCCCACGCCCGGGACTCCGCCACCGATGCCCTGCGCTCCCGCGACAAGGCTGTCAACGCCGCCGTCGCCTCCACGTCCGTCCAACTGGCGCAGAGCGATCCCTCACTGTCCGCTCAACTCGCGCTGACCGCGCACCGCATGGACCCGACCCCGGAGGCGGCGTCCCGGCTCATCTCGACCGAGAACATCCCGCTGGCCACCCGGCTTCCCGGCCCGCGCGGCGCGGTGTACACCGTGGCCTACAGCCCCGACGGGCACATGCTGGCGGCCGGGAACGTCTACCAGAACCTCGTCCGGCTGTGGGACGTCTCCGATCCCGGCCGTCCGGTGTCGCTGGGCCGACCTGTACCCATGGACCGTTCTGTCGATTCGATCCTGTCGCTCGCGTTCAGCCCGGACGGCCGAGTGCTGGCCGTCGGTGGCCACACCAACCACAACGGCGACAACGGTTCCGGCGGATTCGTCGACCTGTGGAGCCTGACCAGCCCCAGTCACCCGGTGGGGCTCGGCCGGCTGAAGAGTCCCGCCATTCAGGGCTTGGACGCCATGGGCGCCGTCGAGTCGCTCGTGTTCAGTCCCGACGGCCGCACCCTGGCCGCCGAATGGCACGCCGGACTCATCAGCTTCTGGAACGTCACTCGCCCCGACCACGTCGATCCCGCGAAGGCGCCCCTGAACCTGAAGTGCCCAGATGTCTACTCGGATCGCATCGTGTTCAGCCCCACCGGGCACACCCTGGCCGCAGCATGCAACGACAAGGCCGGAACCATCAGTCTGTGGAACACCACGGACCCGGCCCACCCCGGCCGGATCGGCAAGACCCTGAAGGCCGGGCAGCGCGTCGACTCCCTGGCGTTCAGCCCCGGGGGCCGCACCCTGGCCGCCGGCACCGGCGACAGCAAGGTCCGTCTGTGGAAGGTCTCCGACACCGGCCACCTCACCCCCCTGGGCAAGCCGCTGACGGGTCCCGACCGGCCTGTCATGTCGGTGGCGTTCAGCCCCGACGGCCATACCCTGGCCGCAGGAAGCGCCGACCACACCATCCATCTGTGGAACGTCACCCACCCCGGGACCATCGGCCCTCTGGGCCGGCCGCTGACCGGTCCCGGCGACTCGGTGACCAGCGTGGTGTTCAGCCCCGACAGCCGCACGCTCGCCGCCGGGAACAGCGACGGCAACGTCGATCTGTGGAATCTGCCGCCGACCCGGATCATCGGCGCCGGCGGCAATGTGGCGTCCGTGGCGTTCAGCCCCGACGGGCACACCCTGGCCGCCGGAAACCAGAACGCCACCGTCTCGCTGTGGAACACCACCGACCCCAACAACCCCGCTCCCCAGGGTGATCCACTCACCGGCCCCAAGCACCCGGTCGACGCGGTGGCGTTCAGCCCGGACGGGCACACCCTGGCCGCGGGCGACAGCGGCGGCACCGTCACGTTGTGGAACACCACCAACCCCAGTCATCCCGTGCGCATCCCCAAGACCCTCACCGGGGCGGACGGGCTCATCTTCTCCCTGGCGTTCAGCCCCGACGGGCATACCCTGGCCGCGGCCGGCGACAACGAGCTCGGCCACATCGCCCTGTGGGACATCAGCGACCCCGCAAACCCCGCCTACCCGTCCAACATCTCCAATTCGGGCACCGCGTCCGTCCAGTCCCTGGCGTTCAGCCGCGACGGCACGATGCTGGCGGCCGGCGGCGACGGCAGCAACGGCACCGTCGGACTGTGGAGCACGACGGACCTCGGCATCCGCATCGGAGAGCCGATCAAGCAGCCGACCGGCACCAGCACCTGGGTGGCGTTCAGCCCGGACGGCCGCACGCTCGCCACCGGGAACAGCCGCGGCACCATCACCCTGTGGAATGCCACCGACCCCAACCACCTCACGCGCAGGGGAAGCCCCCTGACCGTGCCCGACGGCAGCATGTGGTCGGTGGCGTTCAGCCCGGACGGGCACACGCTCGCAGCGGCCGGCGCCACCGACAGCGGCACCATCAACCTGTGGAACGTCACCGATCCCGACCACCCCACCGCCATCGGCCGGCCACTGACCGTGGAGACCGGAGCCGTCGCCGTTCTGGCGTTCAGCCCGGACGGTCACACCCTGGCCGCCACCACGGACGACGGTGTGGCCACGCTCTGGGACCTGCGAGCCAAGTCCGCCATCAACCGGATCTGCGCCGGGAGTTCCGGCGCCCTGAGCCGACAGCAGTGGAGCCGGTACGTTCCCGAGCTGCCCTACGACCCACCGTGTGCGGCCACCTAGGCCGAGGGTGTGGTGCACGCGCCGGAGGGCCCTTGCCCTGGTCACCTCGCTGTTCAATAGTCAGGTGACCGTACTATGGTCACTCGCATGGTCGACATTGGCAGATCCATGCAGGAACCGACCCTGCTCATCCTCACGGCCCTGGCCGACAGGCCCCGGCACGGCTACGCGCTGGCTCAGGAGATTCTGGCGATTTCTCAGGGCCGCGTGCGGCTGCGCACCGGGACGCTCTACGGGTCTCTTGAACGCCTGCAGGGGGAAGACCTGATCGAGGTCTTCTCGGAGGAGGTGGTCCAGGGTCGGCTCCGGCGTACGTACACGCTCACCCGCACCGGACGGGACACCCTCGCCGCAGAGGTCCGGCACATCACTGCCCACGCCCGCGAGGCCACCCGACGCCTCAAGCAAGCCACCATCGCCCCGGCCGGAGGCCCCGCATGACCGACTCCCTGCGCTCCCCCCGCGTCCTGTCCCTGTACCCGCGCCGCTACCGGGCAAGCCACGGCGCCGAGATCCTGGCGATGTACCGGGACACCGCCGAGGGCGCCTCAGCGACAGCCGGACGTCTGGAGCAACTGGACATCGCGGCACATGCGTTGCGTGTGCGGACGCGCACCGGATCAAGCGATCGTGCCGGTCGCTTCCTGGTGGCCACCGCCCCGTACGCCTTGGCGGCCGCCGGGTCGATCGCCGCCGCCGGGCTGACCACCACCGTGGCGGACGCCGTGCGTGACGCGAGCACGGACGGGGTGAATCTCCTCGGCACAGCGGTGTACGCGGCCGTGCTGGTGGCCGGGGCCATGGCCTGCCTGGGACGCTGGTCGGCATCCCGGACACTGGGGGCGCTGTCCCTCGTGGCACTGCTCGCCGGGGCTCAAGGGTCCGCCTGGCTGATCCCGCTCCTGGCCCTGGTGACGGCGATGCCCGCGGCGGTCGGCCCAGGGAGAATTGACTGTCGGCTGGCCTCGGCCTACGCCGTCATCACCTGGCTGCCTTCTCTGTACGCGGCCGTCTCGGGTGACAGCGCCTTCTTTCTCGGAGCGATCCAGCAACTCGGCCCCACCATGCTGCTGATCGCCATCCGCACAGCGGCTCCGGACGTCCGCCCCCGGCACATCCTCGCGATCCTGATGGCCGGGGCACCATGGGCCACCGCACCGGCAGGCTCACCGATCGGAGCCGCCATCGTCGTCACAGCGCTGCTCCTGGCCTGGGGAGTTGGCCGCGTGTCCCGCAGACGGCTCTCCGCCACTGCCTGAGCGCCGGCTCGTCGCAGACCGGCACGGCTCGTCGGCGGACCACCGCAGCGGTTCGCCGACCGAGATGCCGCACAGGGGCGGGGCTCGGTGGTCGTCGAGCGCCTCAGCGGCCCACGTGCGCGGTGAACGCGGCCCAGGCGGCGGGCGGGAGGGCGAGTTCCGGGCCCTCGGGGTGCTTGGAGTCGCGGACGTGTACGGCGGCGGGGTGCGCGGCGACTTCGACGCAGGCGCCGCCTTCGTCGCCGCTGTAGCTGGACTTCTGCCAGGCGTAGCCGACTTCGAGGCACTGGCCGCCCTCGTCGCCGCTGTAGCTGGACTTCCGCCACTCGTAGGCGACTTCGAGGCACTGGCCGCCCTCGTCGCTGCTGTAGCTGGACTTGAACCACGCGCGTGCAGTGCTCATTGCTCTCCCAGCAGACGGTCCAACAGGCCCAGGGTGTCTTCGGGACTGAGGGCCTGAGCTCGCAGCATCGCATATTTCTGGGACAGGATGCTGATCTCATCGGGGTCGGCGACGAGCAGGCTGCCGCGCTGGGTCTCGGAGTAGGCGACCTGTTGATAGTCCGGTGTTTCCAGGAGCGTGAACGGACCGGCGAGCCCGGCATGGGTCCGGTGGCTCAGCGGGAGAATCTGAAGGCTGACCCCCGGCAGCGTTCCACACGTCCGCAAGTGGCGGAGCTGCTCCACATGCGTCTCGTCGTCGACGAGTTGAAGCCTCACCACCGGCTCCCAGATGACGAAGCTGATCGTCGGCGGTTCGCTGCGGTGCAGGATCTCCTGGCGTTCCAGCCGGGAAGCGGTCTGAACCGCGATCTTCTCCTCGCTGAACACGGGGACCCGGTTGCGGAAGACCGCCCGTGCGTAGGCCTCGGTCTGGAGCAGTCCGGGCAGGACCTGGTTGTCGTACCAGGAGAGGGCCAGCGCTGTCCGCTCCAGGTCCATGTACTGCTCGGCCCAGGCCGGTACGAGGTCGACCTCCGGCATGTTCTCCACCGCCGTGGCCAGCGCGCCCTTCGTCTCCAGCAACTGGTCCAGCCGGCTCGCCAGGTCCGGGAGGAGCGAGCGGCGGCCCTGCTCGATGGAGGCGATCGTCTCCACCTGCACTCCCACCGCATTCGCGAGTTGGGCCTGCGTCAGACCCGCCGCGACGCGGAACAGGCCGAGCAGCTTGCCCACGAGTTTCATGGCCGAGGCGTTCTTGCGCTGCCGATTACTGGGGTGCATACGGTCCCCACTCCCACCCTTGTCCGTGGTTCACGCCTCGGCGCACTCGTACAGGAAATCTGTACGGGTGCCCTGTCGCCGGCCGTCCCGGCCACGAGGCTCGTGGCTCGAAGCTCGCAGCTCGGGGCTCGGGTCCCGGGCTTCGAGAGGGGCGGTTCACTCGTTCGAGCGTATGAAGGGGCAGGTCGGCCCGGGTCTTGGGGCTTGGGATTCGAGCTGCGAGATTCGAGCTGCGAGATTCGAGCGCCTTCTTTTAACCGGTAGGGAAAGAAGGGTGGTTGGGAAAACCTTCCCGACCTCCCTGACCCGTCACGACCAGCAAGTATGACTAATGGTGACAGCTTGCGACGGTGCGTGGCGACTGTCTACGGTGCGAGAACTAAACGACCCCGACACGGTGTTCCAACACCGGCCGGGGTCTGACCTCCAAGATCGGCAACAAAAGGAAACGATCTCGTGGCTGTTGAGCACTTTAGTCCCGCCGTGTCCGCGTCCGCAGTGTCGCCCCCGTACCCGATGGCCCATCCCGGTTACGGCAAGCGATCCGTTCCGGACGAACATCCCTCCCGCGCCGCTGATTTCGCGTTGCTGCCCTTTCGGGAGCAGTACGTGGCCGCGTTCATCGAGCGGCTGCCCGAGGGCGCCACGATGAGCGTGAAGTCCCTCGCCAAGCAGATCCCGCTGTACGGGCAGCAGGCCGTCGCCTCCGCGCTGACCGCGCTGTCGGTGGCCGGACACCTGCGGCGCGTACGGTGCGCGATCGGCGGCGGAGACCAGGTGCGCTGGGTGTTCCAGACCTACTGGTCACGGACCTCGCACGACAACGAATGGTGGACGAACCACCTGGCACCCGAGCCCGCGCCCGCACCCGCACCCGCTCCCGAGCCGGCCCCCGAGCCCGTACGGGAACCGGCCCCCCAGCCCGCGCGGGACACGGTCCCCGCCCACACCCCCGCGTACCTCGCGCTGGCCGGGATCGGGCGGGCCGACGCACGCCTCGCGCTCTCCGCCGCCGACTGCACGGCCCTGGAAGCCCTGGCCGAGCGCTGGTTCGCACGCGGCGTGGACGCCGACTACCTCACCCGCGCCCTCACCGCCGGACTCCCCGCCCACGTCGACTCACCCGTCGGCTTCGTCCGCCGCCGCCTCCACGACAAAATCCCGCCCGCACTCCCCACCACCCCCACACCGCCGCCCACCGGAACCCCCGCCCGGCGCGTGATGATGGAATGCACCGAATGCGGCACCCCCGGCCGCCCCGAAGCACTCCCCGACGGCCTCTGCCACCCCTGCCGACAGCCCGAAACCACCACCAACACCCAGGCGGGCTCGCCCGCCGAACGCGACGTCAGCGCCCATGTCGCCGGACTCCGCGACCTCCTCAAAGCACCCTGAGCCGAATCCGCTCGTTCCGCCTCGCCTCCACTTGCCGTGGCCCACGACTGAGCCTGTAGGGCTAAAGAGCCGCGAAATCCCTTGCTAGAGGTTGCCAGACCCCCTATTGCGCGTTTCACTTGCGCACATAGGCGGAAAATCACAGAGGGGAGGGTCCACATGCTGCTGAACTTCAGAATGTCGAACCATCGCTCGATCCGCGAGGAACAAGAACTCCAGCTTCATCCCGCCTACGACGCTGACCGTCCTACGGGTACGGACTGGGCCGCAGTCCCCGTGGCGGGCCTCTTCGGTGCCAACGCCGCAGGGAAATCGAACCTTGTGGGCGCACTGGGGTACATGGCCGGGATGGTCCTGAACTCGCATCGCGACGCGGAGCCCGGTGGGGGCATCGCCCGCAGCGCGTTCCGCCTGGATGCCTCGGCTAGCGACGAGCCGTCCTGGTACGTGGTGGATCTCTCGCTCGACGGGGTGCGCTACACCTACGGCTTCAGCATCGACGACGAGCAAGTCCTCGACGAATGGCTCTACAGCTACCCGCTCGGTAAGAAGCGCAAGATCTTCGAGCGCTCCGAGGGCGAAGTGAATCCGGGTGACACACAGGCCCGACGTGAACTGGAACTGGTCGAGAACATCACCGAATCGAATGTGCTGTTCCTGACCATGGCCGCACGCTCCAAGCAGCAGGACTTCCGCCCCGTCTACGACTGGTTCGCGACAGGCCTGAAGTTCAGCGAGGGCCGCATGCGCTCACCACTGGGAATCGCTCCGGGGACGCCGGGACCGGCCTGGGACACTCCCGGCCTCTTGGCTCTCCTGCGCTCTGCCGACCTGGGTATCGAGGCGTACGGCACCGAACGGCAGGTCCTGGACGAGGAAGCCCTGCGTCGGCTGTACGGCGGACGGGTACCCCAGCGTGAGCTCGCCAGGCTGGCGGAACGGGGGCCGCGGGAAACCGTGCGACCGTGGATCGGCCACCGCGGGCGCACCGGCGTAGTCCGCATGGAACTCCACGAGCAGTCCGCGGGCACCAAGGCGCTGCTGGAGCAGGCCCCGCGATTTCTGTCCGTACTGCGCCGAGGCGGCACGCTCGTCGTCGACGAGATCGATTCCAGTCTTCACCCACTGCTCACCACCCAGCTCATCAAGCTCTTCCAGGAGCCGGAGACCAACCCGCGCGGCGCACAACTCGTCTTCACCTCCCACGACGCCAGCCTGCTCGGCCGTGTCGACGGCGAGGACATCCTCAAGCGGGACCAGGTGTGGTTCGTGGAGAAGGACCGGTACGGGGAGACGAGACTGTTCGCCCTGTCCGAGTTCAAACCACGCGCCGGCGAGAACCACGAGCGACGCTACCTGGGAGGCAGCTACGGCGGAGTGCCGTTCATCGACGAGAGCCTTGCCAAGGCACTGGCCACACGGGGGGAACAGAATGGCGCGGCAACCTAAGCCGGACGGGCGCAAGCGTCCCTCACGGGATTCCCAGCTCGGCAGGAGAACCGAGCTACGCTCCCCCCGCCTGCGATTACTGGTCGTCTGCGGCGCCGAGGTGACAGAACACGCCTATGTCCAGGGCCTCAAGCACGCGGCCCGGAATCCAGCCGTATCGATCAAGATCGTCAAGCATCCCAAGGCTCCCTCCCAAGTCGTCGCGCACACGGTGAAACTGCTGGAGACGGCAGACGACGCCTACGACGAGGCGTGGTGCGTCCTGGATGTCGACGAGTTCACCGATATCGATCAGGCCCTACGTGAAGCCGACCGCAATCGCATCGGGATCGCGCTGTCGAACCCGTGCTTCGAAGTGTGGCTGCTGCTGCACTTCACCGATCACCGCAAGCACGCACCCTCCTACGACCGACTCGTTCCGATTCTGAACAAGCACACGCCGGGCGGGTACTCCAAGACGGACCTTGACTTCCGTCACTACGAGGACGGCTGGCGCGAGGCGGTCCGCCGGGCGAGGCTGCTGGCTCCGGACGGCAAGGAGCGGGAAGTGAACCCCTCGACCGGCATGTGGAAGCTCGCGCTCGCCATCGGCGGGCCGCAATAGGGCGGCGCCCCACACCGTCAGGGACGGTCCAGGCCCCACGTCTGCAGCACGTAGGGGCGTCCCTTCTCCTCGCCCTCGATCAGCGGTACGTCGAGCAGGCTGAAGCCCGCCCTCGTGGCCGCCCCGACGCTGGCGGCGTTGTCGGCCTCCAGCTCCAGGATCACCTGTTCCGCCCCCAGCTCCTCGAAGGCGTACGCGGCCATCAGCCGTACCGCCCGTGCGGCCAGACCGTGGCCCCGGTGGGCCGGGCCGACCGCGTAGCCGAGTTCCGTGCCCTCGGGGGCGCGTCGCAGCATGACCTCGCCGAGCGGGGCGCCGCCGTCGACGGTGATCGCGAGCAGGATGGTCGAGCCCTCCTCCCGCAGGCGCCGGGCCTTGTCCAGGCGGGTCCGGGCGGCCTCCTCGTCGAAGGGCGTGACGATCGGGGTCCAGTGCGCGATGTCGGCGTGGTCGAACAGGTCCGGCATCGCGGACAGGTCCGCTTCCGTCCAGTCGCGCAGGACGAGGCCCTCCCCCGTGAGCTCGATCCGGGCGGGAAAGGGTGATGTGGTGCTGCTCATGGTGCGGGTCCTCCCTGGCGTGTTCAGGACGGATCAGGATATCCGTGCCGCGGCTACCGGGCCCCGTGGTCGAGCAGCCCCAGCACCAGGACGGCCGCCGCCGTGGCGAGGAAGACGATGCCGCCCACGATGTCGCGGGAGCCCACCCGCAGGTGGGCGATGATCGCGCCGATGAAGTAGAGGATGAGGCCGGCGGCGGCGAGGGTGCCCAGGAGCGGGACGGCGAGTCCCGCCAGCAGCCCCACGGTGCCCGCCGCGAGCAGCGACCCCAGCACCGGCACCCATCTGCGGTGGATGCCCTTCATGTCCGCCTGGGCCTTGGGGTATTCGTGGCCGATCAGGTAGGTGACGGCGGCGGCTCCGTTGAAGACGGCGCCGAGGATGGTGGCCGTGAGGTAGGCGGCGTACACGATGTCTCCGATTCGTTCGGTTCAGTGGGGAACGGTGGTGCTCGGTGCTCCCTCGCGGGAGGCCGTTTCCCTGAACGACGAAACCGGTGGCCCGGCTTGTGACATCGTCCGCGCTCAGCCGCCCAGCGCGTCCTCGATCATCGCCGCCCACTGCGTCACCACGCGGCGGCGGCGGGCCGTGTCGTCGGTGAGGACGTTGGCCAGGCCCAGGCCGCGGGCCATGTCCAGGAGGCCCTGGACCGTCTCGCGTACGCCGGGGCGGTTCTCGTCGGCGCGCAGGAGGCCGACGGCGATGCGGTGGGTCTCGCGGCCGACGCGGGCTTCGAGTTCGGTGACGCGGGGACGGAGCTGTTCCTCGTTGGAGGCGGCGACCCAGAGCTGGAGGGCCGCGCGGAACAGCGGGCCGGTGTAGAGGTCGACGAGGGCGGCGACGACCTCCGCGCGGTCCTGGTCGGGGAGGGCGCGCAGGGCGGCGGAGCGCTCCTCCGCGACGTACTCGACGGCGGCGGTGAACAGGTCCTCGCGGGTGGGGAAGTGGTGCTGGGCGGCACCGCGCGAGACCCCGGCGCGTTCGGCGACGACGGAGACGGTGGAGCCTGCCCAGCCGTGTTCGGCCAGGCAGGAGACCGCGGCCTCCAGGAGGCCGCGGCGGGTGGCGCGGCTGCGGTCCTGTTTGGGGGGTGTCAGAGCCGCCATGCGGGGTCCCGTCGTTCGAGGAAGGCCGTCATCCCCTCCCGTGCCTCGTCGGAGGCGAAGAGTGCGGCGGAGCGTGCGATCAGGTCTTCGGCGTCCTGGTCGAAAGTCTCCAGCACAGTAGCCGTGACCAGCTCCTTCGATGCGGCCAGCCCCTGGGGCGAGGCCCTGCGCAGTCCGTCGAGTACCGGTACGAGCGCCTTGTCCACGTCCTCGGCGGCGAGGGTGACGAGGCCGGTCCTGGCGGCCTCGACCGCGTCGAAGCGTTCGCCGGTGAGGTAGTAGCGGGCTGCGGCGCGGGGGTCCAGGCGGGGCAGCAGGGGCAGGGAGATGACGGCGGGGGCCAGCCCGAGGCGTGATTCGGTGAGGGCGAAGGAGGAGTCGGGCCCGGCGACCGAGATGTCGCAGGCGCCGAGCAGGCCCAGGCCGCCGGCCCGGACGTGGCCCGTGACGCGGGCGACGACCGGCTTCGGCAGCGTGACGATGCGGCGCATGAGGGCGACGAAGGCGTGCGGGTCGGCCGGTGCCTTCAGGTCGGCGCCCGCGCAGAAGGTGTTGCCGGTGTGGGTGAGGACGACGGCACGGACCGTGTCGTCGGTGGCGCACGCGGCGAGCGCGGCCGAGAGCTCGCCGACCAGCCGCGCGGAGAGCGCGTTGCGGTTGGCCGGCGAGTCCAGGGTGAGGGTGGTGATGCCGCGCTCGTGTGTGGGGGCGGCGAGCGTCATGGGGTCTTCTCCGGGGTGTCGGGGGCGGTGTGGGTCTTCTCGTGGTCGCGCAGTTCGCGGCGCAGGATCTTGCCGGAGACCGCGCGCGGTACCGCGTCGACGAACTCGACGCGGCGGACCTTCTTGTACGGGGCCACGCGTTCGGCGACGTAGGCCATGACCTCGTCCGCCGTGAGGTCCGGGGCGGACGGCTGGCGTACGAGGAAGGCCTTCGGGATCTCGTTGCCGTCGGCGTCGTACACACCGATGACGGCCGCGTCGGCGATGGACTCGTGGGTGAGGAGGAGCGCTTCGAGTTCGGCGGGGGCGACCTGGTAGCCCTTGTACTTGATGAGTTCCTTGACCCGGTCGACGACGAACAGCCAGCCGTCGTCGTCCACCCGTCCGATGTCGCCGGTGTGCACCCAGCCGTCGGCGTCGATCATGGCGGCGGTGGCGTCGGGGCGGCCGAGGTAGCCCTTCATCACCTGCGGGCCGCGGATCAGGATCTCGCCGTCGGTGTCGGTGCCGAGGTCCTTGCCCGGGTCCTCGATGGACACGATCCGCATCTCGGTGCTGGGCAGCAGCTTGCCCACGGCTCCGGGCGGCGGGTGCTCGATGTCGAGGGGCACGACGTGGGTGCCGGGCGAGAGTTCCGTCATCCCGTACGCCTGCCGTACGGGCGGTACGCCGAGGCGGGCGGAGCAGGCGGCGGCGAGGTCGGCGTCCAGGGGTGCGGCGGCGCTGACGATGTACTCGAGCGAGGAGAGGTCGTAGTTGCCGACGGCCGGGTGCTTGGCGAGGGCCAGGACGATCGGCGGAGCCACGTAGAGACCGGTGATGCGGTGTTCCTGGATCACGCCGAGGAACTGGTCGAGGTCGAAGCGGGGCAGCACGACGACGGTGGCCCCGCAGCGCAGCGGGACGTTCATCAGGGCGGTCAGCCCGTAGACGTGGAAGAAGGGCAGGACGGCCAGGATGGTGTGGCCGGGTTCCATGGGGACGAAGGGGCGCAGCTGCTCCAGGTTGGTGCCGATGGAGCGGTGGGTGAGCATGACGCCCTTGGGGACGCCGGTGGTCCCGGAGGAGTACGGGAGTGCGGCGACGTCGTCGGGGCCGAACGCGATCTCGGGCTCGGGGGCGGTGGAGCCGAGCATGTCGAGTACGGAGGTGTAGCCCTCGGCCTGGTCGCAGACGAAGATCTCCCGGATGGAGCCCGCGAGTTCGGCCGCGCGGCGGGCGACGTCGAGGAACAGGGACACGGTGACGATCCAGCGGGCGTCGGAGTCCCTCAGCTGTTTGGCGAACTCCTCCGCGGTGGCGAGCGGGTGCACGGTGGTGACCGCGGCTCCGGCGCGCGTGGCGCCGTAGAAGACGGCGGGGTAGGCGATCGTGTTGGGGCTGTGCAGGGCGAGGACGTCGCCCTTGCGCAGACCTGCCTCGGCGAGGTGGGCGGCGATGCGGCGGTGGAACGTGTCGAGCTGTGCGTACGTGACGGAGAGACCGTTGGTGCCGTCGATCAGGGCGACGGTGTCACCGAAGGCCGCGGCGCCGCCGAGGACCGTTTCGTGGATGGGTGTCTCAAGGGCCGGAACGTCTTCGTACTCGCTGTGGAACACCATGACGGTTCCCTTCGACGCGGGTACGGCCTGGCCGGCGCCCGCCGCTGGGTCAGCGGGGACGCCGGGTGGCCGTTCGGTGGTGGACTGGGTCGGCATCGCCGCTGCGGACGGGGATGCGGAAGGCCCGGGACGGGGCCGGGGCCGGTCAGTACGACTTGGGGAGTCCCAGGGTCTGGTGGGAGACGTAGTTGAGGATCATTTCGCGGCTCACGGGCGCGATACGGGAGACCCGCGCGGCCGTGACCAGGGAGGCGAGGCCGTACTCGCGGGTGAGGCCGTTGCCGCCGAGGGTGTGGACGGCCTGGTCGACGGCCTTGACGCAGGCTTCGGCGGCGGCGTACTTCGCCATGTTGGCGGCCTCGCCCGCGCCGGCGTCGTCACCGTCGTCGTAGAGCTTCGCGGCCTTCTGCATCATCAGCCGGGCCAGCTCCAGCTCGATGTGTGCCTGGGCGAGCGGATGGGCGATGGCCTGGTGGGAGCCGATGGGCGCGCCCTTCCAGACGGTGCGGGTCTTCGCGTACTCCACCGCCTGTTCGAGGGCGTACCGGCCCATGCCGATGGCGAACGCGGCGCCCATGATGCGCTCCGGGTTCAGGCCGGCGAAGAGCTGGAGCAGACCGGCATCGGCCCCGGACGTGTCCCCTCCGACGAGCGCGTCGGCGGGCAGCCGTACCTCGTCGAGGACCAGCTCGAACTGCTTCTCGGCCGCGTGCAGTTCCATGTCGATCACGGTGCGTTCGAAGCCCGGGGTGTCGCGCGGGACGATGAAGAGGCAGGGCTTGAGCCTGCCGGACCTGGCGTCCTCGGTGCGGCCGACGACGAGGGTCGCGTCGGAGGTGTCGACGCCGGATATGAAGACCTTGCGGCCGGTGAGGACCCACTCCTCGCCGTCGCGGCGGGCCGTGGTCGTGATGCGGTGCGAGTTGGAGCCCGCGTCCGGTTCGGTGATGCCGAAGGACATGGACAGCGTGCCGTCGGAGAGCCCGGGGAGCCACTGCTGTTTCTGGGTCTCGGTGCCGAAGCGGGCGATGACGGTTCCGCAGATCGCCGGGGAGACGACCATCATGAGCAGGGGGCTGCCGGCCGCGCCGAGTTCCTCCAGGACGATGGAGAGTTCGGCCATGCCGCCGCCCCCGCCGCCGTACTCCTCGGGGAGGTTCACGCCGAGATAGCCGAGCTTGCCGGCCTCGGACCACAGTTCCCGCGGGTGTTCGCCCTTGCGGGCGAGGGCGATGGAGTACTCCCTGCCGTACCGCTTCCCGAGGGCGGCGACGGCGGCGCGCAGGGCCTGGTGCTCTTCGGTTTCGAGGACGGTGCTCATGCGGTCTCCTCAACAGGTGCGGGTGCGTCGTCCGTGACGACTGCGAGCAGTGCGCCGACCTCCACCTGGAGGCCGGGTGCGGCGTGGAGCGCGGTGAGGGTGCCGGTGGCGGGGGCGAGGACGCGGTGCTCCATCTTCATCGCCTCCAGCCAGATCAGCGGCTGCCCGGCCTCGACGGCGGACCCGGCCGCCAGCCCCTCGGCCAGACGGACCACCGTGCCGGGCATCGGGGCGAGCAGGGAGCCGGGTTCGGTCCGTTCGGTGGGGTCGGTGAAGCGGGGCAGCGCGGTGAAGGCGTACGAGCCGGTGGCGGTGTCCACGTACCGCCGGTCGTCCCGGCCGTGGATGTCGAAGTGCCGGGTGACGCCCTCCGTTTCGAGGGTGACGCGGCCGGGGCTCGCGGAGACGACACGGACGCCCTCCGCGGGGGCGGCGAACCCGTCGCGGGTGGTGCGGTAGGTGATCTCGTGCTCGGCGCCGTCCGGTTCGCTGCGGTAGTGCCTGAGGCGGGGCTGCGAGGAGAGGTTGCGCCAGGCGCCGAAACGGGTGACACCGGCGGTGGCGGTGGTGTTGCGGGCCGCCTCCGCGAGGGCGGCGGCGGTGGCCGCGAGCCGGACGGCCGCCTCATCGGGTGCGGGGGTCAGCGCCTTCAGGTGGCGTTCGTAGAAGCCGGTGTCCAGGCGGGCCGCCACGAAGTCCGGGTGACGCAGGGAGCGTACGAGCAGGTCGCGGTTGGTGACCGGGCCGTGGACGCGGGCGCGTTCCAGGGTGCGGGCGAGGAGGCGTACGGCTTCGGTGCGGGTGGGGGCGTGGGCGATGACCTTGGCGATCATCGGGTCGTAGTGCACGCCGATGGTGTCGCCGCCGGTGTATCCGGTGTCCAGGCGCACGCCGGGCTCGTCCGGTACGTCGAGCGAGAGCAGTGCTCCGGTCTGTGGCTGCCAGTCGCGGGCCGGGTCCTCGGCGTAGAGCCGGGCCTCGACGGCGTGCCCGGCGGGGTGCGGGGGTGCGGCGGACGGCAGGGGTTCGCCCTCCGCGGTGCGCAGCTGGAGCGCGACGAGATCGAGGCCGAACACGGCTTCGGTGACCGGGTGTTCGACCTGGAGGCGGGTGTTCATCTCCAGGAAGTACGGCCGCCCGTCGTCGGTGACGAGGAATTCGACGGTGCCCGCGCCCCGGTAGCCGACGGCCCGTGCGGCGGCGACGGCGGCGTCGTGCAGCCGGTCGCGCAGCCCGTCGTCGAGGCCGGGTGCGGGGGCCTCCTCGATGACCTTCTGGTGGCGGCGCTGGAGGGAGCAGTCGCGGGTGCCGAGTGCCCAGACGCCGTCGTGCGCGTCGGCCATGATCTGGACCTCGACGTGCCGGCCGCGCTCCACGTACGGCTCCGCGAAGACCTCGCCGTCCCCGAAGGCGGACAGTGCCTCGGCCGTCGCCGCCGTCAACTCAGCGTCGAGCTCGTCGAGTTCGCGCACGATCCGCATCCCTCGGCCGCCGCCGCCCGCAGCCGCCTTGAGGAGCAGCGGCAGGTCCTGCGCGCGGACCGCGGCCGGGTCGACGGGGGCGAGGAGCGGGACCCCGGCGGCGGCCATCAGCTCCTTGGCGCGGGTCTTGGACGCCATCAGCTCGATGGCCCTGACCGGCGGGCCGACCCAGACCAGCCCCGCGTCCTGCACGGCGGCGGCGAACCCGGCGTTCTCGGAGAGGAAGCCGTACCCGGGGTGGACGGCGTCGGCGCCCGCCGCGAGGGCGGCGGCCACGACGAGATCGCCGCGCAGATACGTGTCGGAGGGTGCGGCCCCCGGCAGCCGTACGGCGGTGTCGGCCTCCCGTACGTGGAGCGCGTCGGCGTCCGCGTCGGAGTACACGGCGACGGTGGCGATACCGAGCGCGCGGCAGGTGCGGAAGATGCGGCAGGCGATCTCACCGCGGTTGGCGACTAGCAGAGTGGTGATCATGTGTGGCCTCACATCCGGAAGATGCCGAAGCCGCCGCGGGCGCCCTCGACCGGTGCGGTGTGGATGGCGGACAGGCACATCCCGAGGACGGTCCTGGTGTCGCGCGGGTCGATGACCCCGTCGTCGTACAGCCGGCCGGACAGGAACATCGGCAGGGACTCGGACTCGATCTGCTGCTCGACCATGGCGCGCAGTCCGGCGTCCGCCTCGTCGTCGTACGGGCGTCCCTTCGCGGCGGCGGAGGCGCGGGCGACGATGGAGAGCACCCCGGCCAGTTGCTGCGGGCCCATGACGGCGGACTTGCTGCTGGGCCAGGCGAACAGGAAGCGCGGGTCGTACGCCCGGCCGCACATGCCGTAGTGCCCGGCGCCGTAGGAGGCGCCCATCAGCACGGACAGGTGCGGGACCTTCGAGTTCGACACCGCGTTGATCATCATCGCGCCGTGCTTGATGATGCCGCCCTGCTCGTACTCCTTGCCGACCATGTAGCCGGTGGTGTTGTGCAGGAACAGCAGCGGGATGTCGCGCTGGTTGGCGAGCTGGATGAACTGGGCGGCCTTCTGCGACTCCTCGCTGAACAGCACGCCCTGCGCGTTGGCGAGGATGCCGACCGGGTAGCCGTGCAGCCGCGCCCAGCCGGTGACCAGGCTGGTCCCGTAGAGCGGTTTGAACGCGTCGAAGTCCGAGCCGTCGACCAGCCGGGCGATGACATCGCGCGGGTCGAAGGGCACCTTCAGGTCGCCGGGCACGATGCCGATCAGCTCGTCCTCGTCGTACTTCGGCGGCTCGGCCGGGCCCGGATCGCCGTGTGCCTTGCGCCAGTTGAGGCGGGCGACGATGCGGCGGGCCTGGCGCAGGGCGTCCTGCTCGTCGACGGCGAAGTGGTCGGCGAGGCCCGAGGTGCGGGCGTGCATCTCGGCGCCGCCGAGCGACTCGTCGTCGCTCTCCTCGCCGGTGGCCATCTTCACCAGCGGCGGACCGCCGAGGAACACCTTGGACTGTTCCTTGATCATCACGGTGTGGTCGGACATGCCGGGGACGTACGCGCCTCCGGCGGTGGAGTTGCCGAAGACGACGGCCACGGTCGGGATTCCGGCGGCCGACAGGCGGGTGATGTCGCGGAAGAGCGCCCCGCCGGGGATGAAGATCTCCTTCTGCGAGGGGAGGTCGGCGCCGCCCGACTCGACGAGGCTGATGGTGGGCAGCCGGTTGGCGAAGGCGATCTCGTTGGCGCGCAGGGCCTTCTTCAGCGTCCAGGGGTTCGAGGCGCCGCCGCGTACGGTCGGGTCGTTGGCGGTGATCAGGCACTCCACGCCCTCGACCACCCCGATCCCGGTGACGAGCGAGGCCCCCACCGCGTAGTCGCTGCCCCAGGCGGCGAGCGGCGACAGCTCCAGGAACGGGGTGTCCTCGTCGATCAGGAGCTCGATGCGCTCGCGGGCCAGCAGCTTGCCGCGCGAGCGGTGCCGCTCGACGTACTTCTCACCGCCGCCCTCCAGTGCCTTGGCGTGCGCGGCGTCCAGCTCGGTGAGCTTGTCGAGCATGGCCGTGCGGTTCGCGCTGTATTCGGGGCTCGCGGTGTCGAGCCCGGTGGGCAGGACGGTCATGCGTGCACCTCCGGTGCGTCGGCGCTGCCCAGAAGGGCCACGGGTATCTCCAGGTGGCGCGAGCGCAGCCACTCCCCCACCGCCTTGGCCTGCGGGTCGAAGCGGTGCTGGGCGGCGACGCCCTCGCCGAGCAGCCCGTGGACGGTGAAGTTCAGGGCGCGCAGGTGGGGCAGGACATGGCGTACGACGGTGAGCGGGGCGGTCTCCGGGAGCAGTTCGCGGAAGCGCTCGACGGTCAGCTCGTGGGCCAGCCACCGCCACGCCTCGTCGCTCCGCACCCACACCCCGACGTTCGCGTCCCCGCCCTTGTCGCCGCTGCGGGCGCCCGCGAGACGACCGAGCGGTGCGCTGCGGGTGGGCAGCCCGGCGGCCAACGGCTCCGGCAGTGACGGCTGTTCGACGTCCGCGAGGACCTGTGTCCGCGCGGGCGTTGTCTGCGCCTCGCGCCGACCGTCCGGGAGCACGGCGACCTGCGTCACCTCTCCCGCCGGTACGTACCGGGCCTCGAACACCCCGTAGGGCGCGCCCTTTCCGGGCGGGGCGGTGACGTGGAAGCCCGGGTAGCTGCCGAGGGCCAGCTCGATCGCGGCACCGGACAGGGCCCGCCCGACGGCGTCCGGGTCCTGGTCGCGGACGACGAGCCGGAGCAGCGCGCTCGCGGTCTCCTCGCTCGCGGCGTCGGCCCGGTCGGTACGGGCGAGCTCCCACCGCACCTCTTCCGGCCGGCGTCCGGCGCGGTCGAAGGCGTCCGTGACCTGGTCCCGGACGAGCTGTGCCTTGGCCTCGACATCGAGTCCGGTGAGGACGAAGACGACCTCGTTCCGCCAGCCGCCGAGCCGGGTGAGTCCGGCCTTGAGGGTGGGCGGCGGGGCCTCACCCCGCACCCCGGAGATCCTGACCCGGTCGGGGCCCTCCTGGGCCAGTCGTACGGTGTCGAGGCGGGCGGTGACGTCGGGTCCGGCGTACCGGGCGCCGCCGGTCTCGTACAGCAGTTGGGCGGTGACCGTACCGACGTCGACGACGCCGCCCGTGCCGTCGTGCTTGGTGATGACGGACGTGCCGTCGGCGTGGATCTCGGCGACGGGGAAGCCGGGCCGCCGCAGGTCGTGGCCGCGGAAGAAGGAGTAGTTCCCGCCGGTGGCCTGGGTGCCGCACTCCAGGACGTGCCCGGCGACGACGGCTCCGGCGAGCGCGTCGTGGTCCCCGGGGCCCCAGCCGAAGTGGACGGCGGCGGGCCCGGTGACGAGCGCGGCGTCGGTGACCCGCCCGGTGACGACGACCTCGGCCCCGGCCCGCAGGCAGGCGGCGATGCCGTCGCCGCCGAGGTAGGCGTTGGCGGTGAGGTAGCCGTCGGGTACGGGGAGGCTGTCGCCCTCGACATGGGCGACGCGCACGGGCACGCCGACCTTGTCGGCCAACTCCCTTACCGCGTCGGCGAGTCCGGCCGGGTTGAGTCCGCCGGCGTTGGTGACGATCCGCACCCCGCGCTCCCGGGCGAGCCCGAGTCCCTCCTCCAGCTGGCGCAGGAAGGTGGTGGCGTAGCCGCGCGAGGGGTCCTTGAGCCGGCTGCGGCCGAGGATCAGCATGGTCAGCTCGGCGAGGTAGTCGCCGGTGAGGATGTCGAGGGGGCCGCCGGTGAGCATCTCGCGCACGGCGTCGAAGCGGTCGCCGTAGAACCCGGAGGCGTTGCCGATCCGCAGCGGCGGGGGCGCGGGCGCGTCCGTCACGTGCGACGCGGATGCAGGCACGGGTGCGGGTGCGTCCGTCACTTCCCGGTCTCCTGCCGCGGGGCGCGTCCGGGTCCGGCGGGCCCGGCGAAGGCCTGCGCGATGCCGAGCCACACCTCGGCGTCGGCCCCCTCGGCGCGGACGGCGAGGTCGTCGCGGTGGGCGCGCTGGGTGACGAGCAGGCAGAAGTCGTGCAGCGGACCGGTGACCCGCTGGGCGGCACCCTCGGGCCCGTGGGCGATCAACTCACCGCCGGGTCCCTCCAGTTCCACCCGGAACTCCTCGCCGGGCATCTCGATCCCCCGGACGAAGAAGGCGTAGTCCCGGGCCCGTACCCCGATCCGCGCGACGTGCCGCAGCCGGGCGGTGGGGGTGCGGGTGACACCGAGCGCGTCGGCCACGTCCTGGCCGTGCGCCCAGGTCTCCATGAGCCGCCCGGTCGCCATGGAGGCGACACTCATGGGCGGCCCGTACCAGGGGAACCGGGTCCCGGCCGGGGCCGCCCGCAGAGCCTCCTGGAGACGCTCGCGCCCGGCGCGCCAGCGGGTGAGCAGGGCGCCTGGGGCGTACGCCGCCACGATCTCACCGGCGGCCTCGTCGACGAAGCCCTCGGGATCCCGCATCGCCTTCGCGACCTCGTCCCCGAACTGCCCGGGGTCGGTGACGGAGAGCAGCGCCACCTCGTCGGTCCAGCTCAGATGGGCCACCTGGTGGGCGACGGTCCACCCGGCGGCCGGAGTCTCCCCGGCCCACTGCGGGGCGCTCAACCCGGCTACCAGTAGGTCGAGTTCCTCGCTCTCGCTACGCAGATCGTCGAGCACGGCTGAAGCATCGGACACGGTGCGCTCCCCTCGGGGCGTGGCGGTGTGCCCCGGAGCCTGCCAGCGGGACAGAAAACAATCAAGCATGCTTGCATTATTTTTGCCGAGCGGTTTCTCCGGGACGTCTCCCCCCGGGCCGCCCACCCGGCAGGCACCCGGCGGATACCCGGCGGATACCCAGCAGGTCCCCGGCACCGGAGGGGGTACCCCCACGTGCCACCGGGGCCTCAGACAGTCACGTACCGGGCGGGCAGACCCATCGACCGGAAATGCGCTTGCGACCAGATCCCGTTCGAGACCCCCGACGACGCGCGGCTCTGGCGCGACGCCCAGCAGGAGTTCGTGAAGGGCGCCCCGAACCGCGGCCTCGTGACCGCCGCGAAGAGCTCGCACGACATCACCCACGGCCGCCCGGACGTCATCGTCACCGCGGTCGGGCAGATGCTGAAGGCCGCGGGCCGACCGTGAACGGTGGCGGGGGCGTCACCGATCCAGACGTGGGTGAGGGAGGCTCGGGCCGCGATCGGGCCGGCCCGAGCCTCCGCGCCGCGGGGCGGGTCAGGCGGACCGGGTCACGCTGCCGGCACCGGCCTTCGCCGGTGCGACGCCGAAGATGTCCACCGCGTGGTAGTACGTCCAGGCCGTGGCGTTGCACGAGGTCAGCGTCGCACCGGAGTAGGCGGCGCAGACGCGCTTGAGGTCCTCGTAGAGGGCGGAGTCGACGCGGGCCTTGTTGGCGGAGAACGTGCCGGCGGCCTTGTAGTTGCGGTAGCCGAAGTCATGGCGGGCGCAGGCCGTCTGGAAGGGGAAGCCGAACGGGTTGTCAGGCGAGGAGCTGCAGTAGTCCGTGGACCAGTCGAAGCCGTACGCGCCCCAGGCGCCCTGGTTGTTGCGGGCGGCGTTCCAGGCGTGGTAACTGGAGGCGCTCGTCTGGGTCCAGGAGCTGAGGACCTGGGGCTTGTCCGCCGGGGCGGCGGAAGCGGATACGGCGGGCAGCAGGGCGAGCGGGAGCGACAGGGCGGCCGTGGCGAGCAAGGTGGCGAAGCGGCGACGCATGTACAACCTCCGGGGAATGTGGGGGGAGTTGCGGAAGCTGATCGCCTCGTGGGTCTCATGAGGCAGCTCCAGCATGACGTCATGTACATGGCCAACGCGACAGTTTCGTCAATCGGCCTCGCCGTTTCGGTCGGCGCGTTCAGGGATGGCGTGCGGGATTCCGCGTTTCCGCAGGCAGTTGCGTAGAGCGCGGAACGGCCGAGCCCGGAACGGCCTCTCCAGGAGGAGAGCCGCTCCGGGCACGAGAAGGGACAGGCACCAGCGGTCAGAGAGCCGCCACGTGGTAGGGCGACACGTTGATCCATCCGTTGGCCGCCGCGCCGTTGCGCGTACCCGTGGTGGCCTTGGCCAGGGTGTACCAGGAGTCGACGTAGTCGGGGTCGTCGGTCCACCAGGACGCGGGGATGGCGTCCAGGAGCGCGTCGGCCAGGGGGATGTACATCCCCTGGTCGGTGATGGTCAGCAGGGCCGTGACGAGGGCCTTGGCGAGCGCCTGGTAGTTGGTGTCGCCGTCGTCCTCCATCATGACCGCGTCGGCCATCTCGTACTTGTAGTTCGACCAGTTCACGAGGACCTGGTTCGGGTAGTACGTAGTGGCGTCCTTGTTCAGGTACGGCATCTCGACGGTGTCGACGCGCGGCGTACCGTCCTTGCCGAAGCCGGTCACCAGGGTGAAGATCTCGGCGTCACCCTTGATCCACGGCTCCTTGTCGTCGGAGAGCCGAACCGAGTTGATCAGCGTGGTGTCGATCCCCTCGTCGACCGCCGGAGCGGCGGCGTTCAGCCGGGCGGCCGGGACCGGCACATGGAGGCCCTTCGCCTCCAGCGCCTCATTGACGACCTTCAAGCCCTCGGTGATGGCCTTGGCGCCGTCGACGTCGACGAGGTAGACGGGCCGGTCCGGGGCGGCGGCGAGGGACAGCTCGTGGGCGGCGCCCTCACTGTCGTACGCGGTGAACGTCGACGCGTCGTCGTCGGACGGCGCGGCGGCCACCAAGGGGGCCACGCCACCCTTGAGCGAGGCCTTCATCGACGCGTCCGCCAGGCCGACCCGCAGCAGCGAACCGACCCGTCCGCCCAGCCCCTTCGCAGCACGGACGCCCCGGTCGGCCGCCGCCACCTGCGGCGCGAGGCGTGCACCGGCGACGGTGGTGGACGTGCGGGTCAGCGCCCGCAGGTCCACCGAGTCGTCGGCCAGCGCCGCGTCCCGGACCTGTCTCCCCCAGGCCGGATCGGTGAGGGCCACGGCGAGCGAACGCGCAGTCGCGTCCTCGATACCGGCGACCGACGACACCGGCGTGGCGGCGGAACCGTCCCGGTCGTTCTGTCCGGCGAACGCGGTGCCCTGGAGGGGCAACAGGACGGTTGCGGCCAGCGCGACCCCGATCAGGGTGGTGCGCAGGGGTGTTGATGTGGTCAAGGCGGTCTCCTGCTGAATGAGTCGTGGCGATTCAGGGGGTGACAGCGGGTGCGTCTATGCGAGTAGACCTGGGGGTCTACCCGCATAGCCCCCCAGGAAAAGATGTACCGAACATGACAAATGCAAACTCCTGAGCGCCAAGATCTTCGGGTTCGACCACGGGCACCTGTCCCCCGTGCGAGCTACCCGCAGGTGCGCTCCGCAGGGTGATGATTCGAGGCCGCCGTCTCCGTAGCGTCAGGGCCGACGACGCATCACAGCAACCGATGCGGACCCCCTGCCCCTTTTCCTGTTCGGAGGACGAAATGGCGCGCATCATCAGGAAGACCGCCCTGGCCGCACTGTGCATCACCGCGGCCTGTGCGGGGCTCGTAGCGTGCGACGACGACGACGAGGGCTTCCTGGAAGGACTGGACGGCAACCCTTCGCTGTCGAAGCCCGCCCTGGACGGGCTCTCCGGAACGAAGAAGATCCGCGTCGAGGGCCGTTCGGTGAACGTCTCCTGCTCCGGCAGCCAGGTCGACGGCAAGCCGGTCGTCGTCGTCCTGGCCGGGCTGGACGACGGGCTGAAGAAGACCGCCGCCTTCCGGAAGACCCTGAGCGAGAAGGACCGGGTCTGCTCCTACGACCGGCTCGGGGAAGGCGCGAGCGACGCGCCGGCCGGCCCGCAGACCATCGCCGCCAGCGGGAAGATCCTCACCGGCGTGCTCGACCAGGTCGCCGGTGACACATCCGTCGTCCTGGCCGGGCACTCGCTGGGCGGGCTGCTCGCCGCCCGGTACGCCCCCGACCACCAGGACCGGGTCAGGGGACTGGTGCTGATGGACGCCACGTCGCCCACCTCGAACGGGGACATCAAGAAGGTGATCCCCAAGTCAGCCACCGGCGACAGCGCGGACCTCCGCGCGCAGACCGCCGCGGCCGGCGAGGGGCAGAACCGGGAGAAGCTCGTCTTCCCCGACGCCGAGGTCCGCTCGGCCGGAGACATCCCGGTGGAGGTCATCCAGCACGGAACCAAGTACCTCGGCCAGTTCCCCGTGTACGGGGACGGCCTGGAGAAGGTGTGGTCCGAAGGGCAGCGCAAGTGGACCGCGGTCTCCAGCCGCAGCAAGCTCAGCACCGCCGCCGACAGCGGTCACTACATCTACGTCGACCGGACCGAGCTCGCCGTCAAGGCCGTCCGGAGCGTCGCCGCGCAGGCCGCGGAGTAGCTTCCGCTCAGCCGCTCCGCGGCTTCCGCAGGCCCCTCACCTGGCTGCGTACCGCGCCCATGCTCGCCCCGATGACCAGGGCGATGGCCAGGGCGTCCGTGGTGGAGAGCGCCTGGTCGAGGATGAGGAAGCCGGCCGTGGCCGCGATGGCGGGTTCCAGGCTCATCATGATCGCGAAGGTGGGTGCGGGCAGTCGGCGCAGCGCCATCAGTTCGAGGGTGTACGGGAGGACCGAGCTCAGCACCGCGACGGCCGCGCCCAGTGCGAGCGTGCTGGGCACCAGGAGCTTCGAGCCCGACTCCATGATGCCGAGCGGCAGCGAGAGCAGCGCCGCCACCACCATCGCCATGGCCAGTCCGTCGGCCTGCGGGAAGCGGCGGCCGGTGCGGGCGCTGAAGATGATGTACGCCGCCCACATGGCTCCCGCGCCGAGGGCGTACGCGGCGCCCACCGGATCGAGCCGGTCGAAGCCGCCGCCGCTCAGCAGCAGGACCCCGCCCAGCGCGAGGCCCGCCCAGACCACGTTGACCAGGCGGCGCGAGGCGAAGACCGAGAGGGCGAGCGGGCCCAGCACCTCCAGGGTGACGGCCGCGCCGAGCGGGATGCGGTCGGCGGCCTGGTAGAAGAGCGTGTTCATGCCGCCCATCGCGACGCCGAACGCGAGCACCGTGCCCCAGTCCGCGCGCGAGTGCCCGCGCAGCCTGGGCCGGCACACCACGAGCAGCACGAGCGCGGCGGCGGCCAGCCGCAGTGTGACGACACCGAGGGCGCCGGCCTTCGGCATCAGCAGGACCGCGACCGCCGCTCCGAACTGGACGGAGAGGCCGCCCGCCACCACGAGCGCGACGGGGGCGAGCGCGGCTCGGCGCCCGCCGGCCCGGCCCGGCTCGCCCGGTTCACCGAGGGCGGTGACGGCCTCCGGGACGGCGACTGCTGCGGCCGCTTCTGCGGCGGTGCCCTGGTCGTTCACCTGTGGCCCGACTTCCTGAGTTCACGAATACGGCAGAGACAATCCAGTGCAACACACTGCACTGCCCAATTGAAGATGTTGCACTCCCCCCGCGCAACTCATCCCTCTACCGTAGGCACCTCCGCGCGGCGCGTGAAATGCCGACTGGGCTCCCGTTATGCTTCCCGCGCATGAGTACAGGACAGGGCGCGCACCGGAACACGGAGACAGGCCGGAACACGGGCCGGAGCGCCGGGCGCGGGGTCGAGATCCGTCATCTGCGGGCGTTCCTCGCCGTGGCCGACGAGTACAGCGTCACCCGGGCCGCCGCCCGGCTCCGGCTCACCCAGCCCGCCGTCTCACGGACCCTGGCCGCCCTGGAGCGGCACCTCGGCATCCGCCTCGTCGACCGCTCCACCCACCACCTGGACCTGACCCCCGAGGGCGTCGCCTTCCGCGACAAGGCCGCCGCCGCGGTGGCCGCGTTCGACGAGGCGCTCGACCCCGGCGGGCTGCGGCGGTGGCCGCTGCGGCTCGGGCACGCCTGGTCCGCGTTCGGCCGGTACACCACACCGCTGCTCCGCAGCTGGCAGGAACGGTATCCGCAGACCCCGCTCGAACTCCTGCGCATCGACGACCGCACGGCCGGCCTGACCCGCGGCGAGGTCGACGCCGCACTGCTGCGCGGGCCGGTCGAGGCGCCCGGCCTCCTCACCGAGGTGCTGTTCGACGAGGAACGCGTCGCGGCCGTGGCGGCGGACGGCCCACTGGCGGCCCGCGCCGCGCTCCGGCTCGCCGATCTGGCGACCGGCACCGTCGTCCTGAACACCGTCTCCGGCACCACCACCCCCGACCTGTGGCCGCCGTCCGCGCGGCCCGCCGCCACCCTCACCGTCGCCAACACCGACGACTGGCTGACCGCCATCGCGGCGGGCCGGGGCGCCGGGGTCTCCACCGCCTCGACCGCCGCCATGCACCCGCACACCGGTGTCGTCTACCGGCCGCTCACCGACGCCCCGACCGTGCCGGTCCTGCTCGCCCGCCGGGACGCCCCCGGCCATCCGGCGCTCGGCGATCTCGCGGCGCTGGCCCGCGAGATCGTGGGGCGGGACGTCGCGGGGTGAGGGACTTCCCGCGGCCGGCGGGTCGTCGATCCGTCGATCCGTGGGCCGGCGAGATGGACGACTTCGGCCACTGCGGCGGCGGTACGGGCCAGCTGGATCGGGTGGCCGCCTGTTGCTGTAGCTACATAATGTAGCTACATTCGAAGCATGGAAACGATCGGGCTTCGCGAACTCAACCAGAACCCGTCCAGGGCAGTGGCCCTGGTGCGCTCGGGCGTGCCCATACTCGTCACCGACCGCGGCGTACCGGTCCTGCGCATGGTGCCCGAGACCGAGACACCCGATCCGCTCCGCCGCATGATCGAGTCCGGGGATGCCACTCCCCCCGCCGAGCAGGGCATGCCGGACCTGGCGCCCGACCTCGCACCGGAGCTGCCGAGCCTCTCCGGCCTGCTCCTCTCGGAGCGCGACGAGGAGCGTCGACGTTGATCTACCTCGACTCATGCGCACTGATGAAATTCATCAAGCCGGAGCCGGAATCCGCAGCCCTGCGCGCATGGCGCGCGGGGCTGCCCGAGGGCACCGAGCTGCTCACGAGCGATCTGGCCCGTCTGGAGATCACCCGCACACTGCACCGGGCCGGAGCCGATCCTCAGCGCATCGCCTACTTCACGGCACAGGCCGTCCGGGGCGTCTATCTCATCGACCTCACCAGCACCGTACTGGCGCGGGCCACCGCCTACCAGGCGCGCAGGCTGGGCACCCTGGACTCCATCCATCTCGCCACCGCCGATCCGTTCCGGGTAGGCCTCACCGCCTTCGTCACGTATGACAGTGAACTGGCCCGAGCCGCAACGGACTTCGGACTTCCGGTGCACGCACCGGCTTAGGGCTTCCCTCGTTCCAGCCCCTCCGCCAGCACCTCCGCGAGATGCCTGGCCCGCACCCCGCCCAGCTGGTCCAACTGGGTGCGGCAGGAGAACCCGTCCGCCAGGATCTCCGTGCCCGGCGCCGCCTCCCGTACCGCCGGCAGCAGCGCGTCCTCGGCGCAGGCCGTGGAGACATCCCAGTGGCCGCGTTCGAAGCCGAAGTTGCCGGCCAGTCCGCAGCAGCCGCCGGTCAGTTCGCCGGTCAGGCCCGCCCGTTCGCGCAGCCGGCGGTCCGGTCCGTCGCCCAGGACCGCGTGCTGGTGGCAGTGCGTCTGGCCGGTGACCGGGCGGTCCAGGTGCGGGGGCTGCCAGTCGGGGGCGTACTTCTCCAGGTACTCGGCCAGGGTGTGGACCGAGGCGGCCAGTTCGGCGGCGCGGGGGTCGTCGGGGAGGAGTTCCGGGAGGTCGACGCGGAGGGTGGCCGCACAGCTCGGTTCGAGGACGATCACGGGGGAGTCGTGCGGGCCGGTCAGCCGGTCCAGGGTGCGGCGCATCACCGAACGGGCCAGGTCCAGTTGCCCCGTCGAGACGTACGTGAGGCCGCAGCACAGTCCGCGGCCGGCCGGGATCACCCGGCGGCCCGTCGCCGCCTCCACGACCTTCACCGCCGCCCGGCCCACCTCGGGCGAGAGGTGTTCGGTGAAGGTGTCGGGCCAGACGGTGGCCACCTCGTCGCTGGAGAAGAGGAACGTCCCCTTGCCCCAGCGCCTGCCCAGCCACCGGGTGAACGTCTCGCGCGCCAGGACCGGGATGCCGCGCTCCGGCGCGATCCCGGCCAGCCGTTTGGCGAGGGCGGCGAGCGGCCGCACCCGGGCCAGCGCGTTCAGCGCGCCCGCGAAGGGCGACGCCAGGCGCAGCCACGCCGGGAGCCGTCCCATCGTGTAGTGGGCGGCGGGGCGCAGCCGGTGCCGGTAGTGGTGGTGCAGGAACTCCGCCTTGTACGTGGCCATGTCGACGCCCACCGGGCAGTCGCTGCGGCAGCCCTTGCAGGACAGGCACAGGTCGAGCGCGTCCCGTACCTCCGTCGAGCGCCAGCCGTCCGTGATCACCCCGCCCGCGGGGCCGGCCAGCATCTCGTGCAGCAGCCGGGCGCGGCCGCGGGTCGAGTGGGCCTCCTCGCCGGTCGCGCGGAAGGACGGGCACATCACGTCGGGGCCCGAGGCCTCCCGCGTACGGCACTTGGCGACGCCGACGCATCTGCGCACCGCCGCCGAGAAGTCGCCGCCGTCGTGCGGGTAGCCGAAGGCCACGTCGACCGGCTCGCGGGGCAGCACGTCGAAGCGCAGGTTCTCGTCCAGCCGGGCGGGGCGGGCGAGGATGCCGGGGTTCATGCCGCCGTCCGGGTCCCAGAGATCCTTGAATTGAGAGAAGACGGCGACCAGTTCACTCCCGTACATCTTCGGCAGGAGTTCGGCGCGGGCCTGTCCGTCGCCGTGTTCGCCGGAGAGTGATCCGCCGTGTGCGACGACGAGTGAGGCGAGTTCCTCGGAGAAGCGGCGGAAGCGGGCCACGCCTTCGCCGCTCAGCAGGTCGAAGTCGATGCGGACGTGGATGCAGCCGTCGCCGAAGTGCCCGTACGGGGTGCCGCGCAGCCCGTGTTCGGTGAGCAGGGCGCGGAAGTCGCGGAGGTAGGGGCCGAGCCGGGCGGGCGGCACGGCGCAGTCCTCCCAGCCGGGCCAGGCCTCACCGCCCCCGGGCGTCCGGGTGGCGGTGCCTGCGGCGTCCTCCCTGATGCGCCACAGCGCCCGCTGCCCGGCCGGGTCGGTGACGACGGCGGTGTCCACCGCGTCGGCGGACGCGGTCCGGGCGATCCGTTCGGCGTGCGCCCGCGCCTGCGCCGGAGTGGCGCCGCCCGTCTCGACGAAGAGCCAGGCCGCGCCGCGCGGCAGCCCGGCCGGTTCGCGTACGAGGTCGGCGGCCATGCCCTCGACGGTCAGCGGGTGGTGCGGGAGGAGGCCGGGGGCGGCCTCGGCGGCGGCGGACTCGTCGGTGTAGCCGAGTACGGCGAGCGCGCGGGCGGCGGGCGCCTCGACGAGCCGCAGCGTCGCCTCCGTCACCACGCCGAGCGTGCCCTCACTGCCGCAGAACGCGCGGGCGGGGTCGGGGCCCCGTTCGGGCAGCAGCGCGTCCAGGGCGTACCCGGAGATGCGGCGCGGGAGTTCGGGGAATCCGGTGCGCAGGAGGGCGAGATGCGCGGCGACCAGCTCCGGGAGCCCGGCGGGGCCGGCCGCGCCCCGTTCCAGGCGGAGGGTGTCGCCGCCGTAGCGGGCGACGGTCAGGGCGTGGACGTTGTCGGCGGTGGTGCCCCAGGCGACCGAGTGCGAGCCGCAGGAGTTGTTGCCGATCATGCCGCCGATCGTGCAGCGGCTGTGCGTGGAGGGGTCTGGGCCGAAGGTGAGCCCGTGCGGGGCGGCGGCGGCCCGCAGGTCGTCCAGGACGACGCCCGGCTGGACCACGGCCGTACGGGACCCGGCGTCCAGCTCGACGACCGACCGCAAGTGGCGGGTGAGATCGAGGACGACGCCGGTACCGGTGGCCTGCCCGGCGATGGACGTACCGCCGCCGCGCGGCACGACGGGCACCCCGTGCGCGCGGCAGACGGCGAGCGCGGCGGCGATGTCGTCGGCGTCGCGCGGGGCGACGACGCCGAGCGGCACCCGGCGGTAGTTGGACGCGTCCATCGTCGTCAGGGCCCGTGCGGTGGCGTCGAACGCGACGTCACCGCGTACGGCCGACCGCAGCTCACCGGCGAGCGCGGTGCGGTCGGGACCGGCTTCGGGGCCCGCGTCGGGGCCTGTTGTTGACTCACGAGGTGCCATCCGGCCAGGATGCCGCCGGTCGGGGCCGCTGGTCCTCCGGGCCTCCGCGTTTCCGCCGAATACGTCAATACGTCTGAATCTGTCGGGCGCTCGAACATATACGCAACAGAGAGCACCACAAGTTCTTCCCAAACAGATCGTCAATTCTCATATAGTGACTCAGACTTGTCTGGGAATCATCTGTTCCAGTTGTCACATTTGATCCCCGCCATGCCGACTTGCCCGAACCGTCCCGTCCGTCACCGTCCGCGTCCCAAGGACTCCGCTTGCGCCCCTCAACCAAGCCGACCGCACTGGCCCTGCTGGTCACGCTGGCCATCACCGGATCCCTGTGCCTCTGGGCAGCCGTCGCCGCCCCCGACTCGGCCAGGACCGCGGTGGCGTGGGGGGCGGGTGCCGCCGCCGTGCTGCTGTCCGCCGCCGTCGCCACCTCCGTCAACGCCCGCGCCACCGCGCGCCGGCTGCGCGAGATGCACGCGGCCGAGAGCAGCCGGTTCACCGCCGAGACCTCCCGGATGGTCTCCGCCTCCGCCTACGACGCCCAGCGCTTCACCGCCGAGACGGCAAGGATGAAATCGGCCGCCGCCGCCGAGCGGGACCGGCTCACCGCCCAGGCCGCGGCCGCCGCCGAGCGCCTCACCGCAGAGAACGCCAAGCTCAAGGCCCGCGTCTCGCGCAGCGAGACCGAGCGTTCCGCCGCCGTCGCCGCGTGCGCCAACGCCGCGGGCCGGATGCAGGCCCTCGCTACGAGCATGCTCGCCGACCTCCGCGACATGGAGAACCGGCACGCCTCGGAGGACGTCCTGGGCGACCTGCTGCACCTGGACCACCGCACCGCCCAGGCGGGCCGGCTGGCCGACTCCATCGCCGTGCTGACCGGCGCGCGCTCCGGACGCCGCTGGGCGAAGCCCATCGTCATGGAGTCCATCCTGCGCGGCGCGATGGGCCGGATCAGCGGGTACCAGCGGATCCGCCTCCACTCCACCAGTGACGTCGCCATCGCCGGGCACGCCGCCGAGGGCGTCATGCACGCACTGGCCGAACTCCTCGACAACGCGGCGAACTTCTCGCCGCCCACCGCCGAGGTCCACGTGTACGTGGAGGAGGTGCCGGCCGGCATCGTGCTGACCGTCGAGGACAGCGGCCTGGTCATGAGCGACGTGCAGCTGCGCCGCGCCGAGCGTGCCGTCTCCGCGGCCAACCAGGACCTGACCGGTCTCTCCGGCACCCGGCTCGGCCTCGCCGTCGTCGGCCGGCTGGCCCGCAAGCACGGACTGACGGTCTCCTTCCGGCCCTCCGCGCGCGGGGGCACGGGCGCGCTGATGATGCTGCCGCAGGAGATCATCACCAGAACCCCGGCCTCGGCGCCGGCGCCCGAACCCGCCGCCCGTCCGGCGGCCGCAGCCCCGCGTGAGCCCGAGCCGGTCCACGCCTCCGGAGCCGACGGGACCGACCGGACCGACGGGCCCGACAGGACCGGAGCAGCGGTCAGGACCGACGCCACCGATCCGGCCGACGGCACCCGGGACGGCTCCCGCACCCAGGAGATCCCGCGCTCCGACTCCGGCACCGCCTCGGACACCACCGGCAGCCTCCCCCGGTTCGGTGACAGCGGCCTTCCCAAGCGCTCCCGCGGCCGCACCCTGGCCGCCGCCGAGTCCCGCGCCAAGGCCTCGGCCGACGCCGACGCAACCGACGGAACGAACCCCCGGACCCGTACGTCCGATCCCAAGGCCCAGGCAGCCCGCTTCAGCAGCTTCCGCCAGGCCGTACGGCCCACCTCACCGCACCCGGAAGGCAACACCCGATGACCGCGACCACGGACGAGAAGCTCAACTGGCTGCTGGAGGGGCTCCTTGAGCGCACCCCCGGCGCCCGCCACGCCCTCGTGCTGTCCAGGGACGGCCTCAAGCTGTGCCGTACCCCCGAGCTCTCCGTCGACCAGGCTGACCAGCTGGCCGCGATCTCGGCCGGTATCCAGAGCCTGTCGCACGGCGCGTCCGTCGAGTTCGGCGACGGCACCGGCGGCGTACGGTCCGCGATGGCCGAGTTCTACGGCGGCGTGCTGTTCATCGTGGAGGCGGGTGCGGGCGCCCACCTCGCCGTCGTCGCCTCCGAGGACGCCGACGTCGGCCTCGTCGGGCACAACATGAGCGAGCTCGTCGAGCAGCTCGGCGAACACCTCGTCGCCCCGCCGCGCGAGCCCGCAGAGGCCCCCGGGGCCTCCGAGAACGCGGCCCTATGACGCCGCGCCCCCGTCCCGGCCGGGACGACGACCCGGACCGGCTCTACACCCTCACCGGTGGCCGCAGCCGATCCGACTCGGCCGCCTTCGACCTGGTGACACTCGTCGTCTCGGAATGCGAACCGGCCGCCGGTATGCAGTCGGAGCACGTCGCGATCCTGCGCATGTGCGAACGGCCCACCGCGGTCGTCGAGATCGCCGCGAGCCTGAGCCTGCCCGTCAGCATCGTGCGCATCCTGCTGTGCGACCTGCTCGACACCAGCCGGATCAGCGCCCGCCACCCTCGTACCGCACGCGTCGCGGACCGGCTCCCCGACCCCGACATCCTGGAACAGGTGCTCGTTGGACTCCGCAACCTCTGACCGTGCCGCCCTGCAGGCCACGGCCGACAACGGACTGAAGATCGTCGTCGTCGGTGGCTTCGGGGTAGGCAAGACCACCATGGTCCGATCCGTGAGCGAGATCCGTCCGCTCAACACGGAGGAGACGATGACCCGCGCGGGCGAGGCGGTCGACCACCTGGACGGCGTGCAGTCCAAGACGTCCACCACCGTCGCCTTCGACTTCGGCCGGATCACCCTCGACGAACGCTCGGTGCTGTACCTGTTCGGCGCGCCCGGCCAGGAGCGCTTCTGGTTCCTGTGGGACCGGCTGTTCTCCGGCACGCTCGGTGCCGTCGTGCTCGTCGACACCCGGCGCCTCGCCGACTCCTGGTACGCCATCGACCGGCTGGAACACCACGGCACTCCGTTCATCGTGGCGTGCAACGACTTCGGCGGCAGCTTCCACACCGAGCAGCAGATCCGGGAGGCGCTCGACCTCTCCGAGGACGTACCGCTCGTGGAGTGCGACGCCCGGGACCGGTCCTCCAGCAAGTACGTACTGATCACGCTGGTGGAGCACCTGTACGCCCTCTCCAGGGGCACGGCCAGCTCCTCCGCCGCCACCCGTCCGGAGACCACGCCGGAGAAGACCCCGGAGCACACCACGTGACCCAGCCCACCGAACCGCCCCCGGGCTGCCCGGCGCACGGCCGCGCGCCACTGTCCGGACCACGGTTCCAGACCGAACCCACCCAGCTGTACCGGGAGATGCGCCGGGACCACGGCGCCGTGGCACCCGTCGTCCTGGACGGCGACGTCCCGGCCTGGCTGGTGCTCGGCTACCGCGAACTGCACCAGCTCACCAGCGACCCGGTGCTGTTCAGCCGCGACTCCGACCTGTGGAACCAGTGGGAGCACATCCCCGACGACTGGCCGCTGCTGCCGATGATCGGCCGCAAGCAGCCGTCGATCCTCTACACGGTCGGCCCCCGGCACGTCGAGCGCGCCCGGATGATCAGCGACGCCCTGGAGGCGGTCGACCCCTTCTCGCTGAAGCGGTACGCGGAGGAGTTCGCCGACGAGCTGATCGACCGGTTCTGCTCCACGGGCGGGACCGACATCATCGCCGAGTACGCGATGCTGCTCCCCGCCCGCGTCCTGGCCCGGATCTACGGCTTCAGCGACGAGGTCGGCGACGCGCTCGTCGGCTCGATCAACGACATGATCGACGGCCGGGAGCGCGCGCTGGCCGGGCAGCAGCACCTCGGCACGTCGATGTTCCAGCTGCTGGCCGACAAGCGCACCGAACCCGGCGACGACGTCGCCACCCGGATGCTGGCCGACCCCGGCGGCTTCACGGACGAGGAGATCGCCCAGGACCTGATGGTCATGATGGCCGCCGGCCACCAGCCGACCGCGGACTGGATGGGCAACTCGCTGCGGCTGATGCTCACCGACGACCGGTTCGCCGCCTCGCTCTCGGGCGGCCGGCACAGCGTCGCCGAGGCCATGAACGAAGTCCTCTGGGAGGACACCCCGACGCAGAACGTCGCGGGCCGCTGGGCCTCGCGCGACACCCACCTCGGGGGCCGCCACATCCAGGCGGGCGACCTGCTGCTGCTGGGCATCGCCGCGGCCAACTCCGACCCGCAGGTCCGCACCGACGGCTCCGCGCTGACCGGCGGCAACAACGCGTTCCTCTCCTTCGGCCACGGCGAGCACCGCTGCCCCTTCCCGGCCCAGGAGACCGCCGAGGTCATCGCCCGTACCGGCATCGAGGTACTCCTCGACCGCCTCCCGGACATCGACCTCGCCGTCCCCGCCGACCAGCTCACCCGGCGCCCTTCCCCCTGGCTGCGGGGTCTGACGGACCTCCCAGTCGCCTTCACTCCCACCCCCGCCGCAGGACCCGCCAACGGAGGCCAGCAATGACCCGGATCGTCCTCGACCCCTTCGTCGCCGACCTCGACGGCGAGAGCTCCGCACTACGTGCCGCGGGGCCGCTCGCCGAGGTGGAACTGCCCGGCGGTGTGCACTGCTACGCGGTGACGCACCACGCGGAGGCGCGGCAACTGCTGACCGACGCCCGGATCGTGAAGGACATCAACGTCTGGGGCGCCTGGCAGCGCGGCGAGATACCCCTGGACTGGCCGCTGATCGGCCTCGCCAACCCGGGCCGCTCCATGCTGACCGTCGACGGCGCCGACCACCGCCGGCTGCGCACGCTGGTGGCGCAGGCCCTGACGGTGAAGCGGGTGGAGCGGCTGCGCGCGGGCATCGAGGCGCTCACGACCGCGAGCCTGGACCGCCTCGCGGCGCTGCCCAAGGGCGAGAAGGTCGACCTGAAGGCGGAGTTCGCGTACCCGCTGCCGATGAACGTCATCAGCGAACTGATGGGCGTGGACGGGGCCGACCACCCCCGCCTCAAGGAGCTGTTCGAGAAGTTCTTCTCGACGCAGACGCCGCCGGAGGAGGTCCCGCAGATGATGGCGGACCTCGGCGCGCTCTTCACGAAGATCGTCGACGGCAAGCGGGCCGAGCCCGGCGACGACCTGACCAGCGCCCTGATCGCGGCCTCGGAGGACGGCGACCACCTCAGCAACGAGGAGATCGTCAACACCCTCCAGCTGATCATCGCGGCCGGCCACGAGACGACGATCAGCCTGATCGTGAACGCCGTCGTCGCCCTCGAGACCCACCCCGAGCAGCGCAAGCAGGTACTGAGCGGCGAGGTGCCGTGGGAGAACGTGATCGAGGAGACCCTGCGCTGGAACACCCCGACGTCACACGTCCTGATCCGCTTCGCGACCGAGGACGTGGCGGTCGGTGACAAGGTCCTCCCCAAGGGCGAGGCGCTGATCGTGTCCTTCGGCGCACTGGGCCGGGACGAACAGCAGCACGGGCCGACCGCGGGCGAGTTCGACGCGTCCCGCTCCCCCAACCGCCACATCGCCTTCGGTCACGGCCCGCACATCTGCCCGGGTGCGGCGCTGTCCCGGCTGGAGGCGGGGGTCGCACTCCCCGCGCTCTACGAGCGCTTCCCGGAGCTGGACCTCGCGGTACCGGCCTCCGAGCTGCGGAACAAGCCGATCGTCACCCAGAACGACCTGTTCGACCTCCCGGTCGAACTGGGCTGAGCCGGCCCGTCCGGGACGCGCGCTCCGGGGTCCACGAACCGGATCGCGCGTCTCATCCGACGGACAGGATGCGTAGCCGCCGTACCGAACGGCTACGCTCCGAGTCGTGGCCGACATCCAGATTCCCGCTGACATCAAGCCCGCCGACGGGCGCTTCGGCGCCGGTCCTTCCAAGGTGCGGACGGAGGCGCTCGACGCGCTGGCCGCCACCGGAACGTCCCTGCTCGGTACGTCGCATCGCCAGGCTCCGGTGAAGAACCTGGTCGGCGCGGTACGTGACGGAGTGCGCGACCTCTTCTCCCTCCCCGAGGGATACGAGGTGATCCTGGGCAACGGCGGCTCCACCGCCTTCTGGGACATCGCGACGCACGGTCTGATCGAGTCGAAGTCCCAGCACCTCAACTTCGGTGAGTTCTCCTCGAAGTTCGCGAAGGCCGCCAAGCTCGCCCCGTGGCTGGCCGACCCGACCGTCATCGCCTCCGACCCGGGCACCCACCCGGACCCGAAGGCCGAGGCGGGCGTCGACGTCTACGCCTTCACCCACAACGAGACCTCGACCGGTGTCGCGGCCCCGGTCAAGCGCGTCGCGGGCGCCGACGAGGGCTCCCTGGTCCTGGTGGACGCCACCTCCGGCGCGGGCGGCCTGCCGGTCGACATCACCGAGACGGACGTCTACTACTTCGCCCCGCAGAAGTCCTTCGCCTCCGACGGCGGCCTCTGGATCGGCGTCTTCTCCCCGGCGGCACTGGAGCGCGCTTCCCGCGTCCACGCCTCCGGCCGCCACATCCCGGAGTTCTTCTCGCTGCCCACGGCGATCGACAACTCCCTGAAGAACCAGACGTACAACACCCCGGCCCTGGCCACGCTGTTCCTCCTGAACGAGCAGCTGACCTGGATGAACACCCAGGGCGGCCTGGACTTCACCACCGGCCGCACGGCCGCCTCCTCCGGCCACCTGTACGGCTGGGCCGAGGACTCCAAGTACGCGACCCCGTTCGTCACCGACGCGGCCAAGCGCTCGCAGGTCATCGGCACCATCGACTTCGCGGACGAGATCGACGCCGCCGCGGTCGCCAAGGTGCTGCGCGCCAACGGCATCGTCGACACGGAGCCGTACCGCAAGCTGGGCCGCAACCAGCTGCGCGTGGCGATGTTCCCGGCGATCGACCCGTCGGACGTCCAGGCGCTGACGGCGTGCGTCGACTACGTGATCGAGAAGCTGTAGCGCTCACCGCTGACGCGTCGGAACGGCCCTGCATACGTGATCACGTATGCAGGGCCGTTTCTGCTTCACTCGCCGGGGTGACGCGGGGCGTACACGCCGCGAACGGGCACACAGTCCTACGATGATGTTCTCGACATCAGCCCTTTCAGGAGGCCCTCAATGTCTGCAGCAGCAGTCGAGCACCCCTGTGACGGTGAGCCGGAGCGGCCGAAGTGGCAGGAGCGGCAGGAGCCGGAGTCACTGCTCGAAAGCGCCAACCGGCTCTCGGAGCAGCTCCCGGGTCACCGCGTCGAGATCATCGGAGGCGTCATCACCGTGGCCCCATCGCCGGACGGCGCGCACGCGAATGCGCTGACCTCGCTCATGGTCCCCTTCCTGGCGGCAGGCCTCCACAGTGGGGAGTCCAAGGTCCTTCAGGCTGTCGGCGTCTGGCTGCCCGGCGGCCCCTCCGACTACGCCATCCCGGACCTGGCAGTCGTCGACGCCGATTTCGACGAGCACCCGAACGACAACAACTGCTACGACCCCGGTGCCTTCCGCCTCGTCCTTGAGGTCACCTCAGGCAACTACCAGAACGATCTGCGGAACAAGGTGACCGCCTACGCCGCCGCCAAGATCCCCGTGTACGTCATCCTGGACCGCAGGCACGGCCGCGTCCACGTCCTCACGGAACCCCTCCCCGGCGGGTACGACAACCACGAGGTGTACGCGCCCGGCCACAAGGTCACGCTCCCCGACTCCATCGGCGCCGAGGTCACGCTCGACGTCACCGCCCTGGTGGCGGCGGGCCGCCCCAGCCCGAAGGCGAAGCCCAGGCCCAAGCCACCGGAGGAGCCCGATCCGTCCCAGGAGCAGGAGACGGAGCAGGAGCCGCCGCGGGAACCGTCAGAGGGCTGAGACCCGAGGACCGGTCTTCGCCCCGCCGCGTTGTCAGTGCCACTTGCTAGCTTCCGCGTATGAACTCCCCTGTGCCGTACACCGGCAGCGAAAAGGAATCCCTGCACGCCGCCCTCGACCGGCACCGTGACGTGGTGCTGTGGAAGCTCGAAGGGCTGGACGACGAGCAGGTGCGCCGCCCGATGACGCCGACGGGGACGAACCTGCTCGGGCTGGTGAAGCACCTGGCGACCGTGGAGTACGGCTGGTTCTGCGCATCGTTCGGGTACGAGGTCGAGAAGCTCTGGTTCGACCCGGCCACCGAGGACATGACGGTCGCCCCGGACGAGACGACCGCCGGCATCCTGGCGTTCTACGACCGCGCCCGCGCCGCCGCCGACCGGGCCATCGAGAAGACGGACCTGGACGTGACGGGCACGTCGTGGAACGGGCGGACGGTGTCGATGCGGTGGGTGCTCATCCACATGCTGGAGGACGTCGTACGGCACGCCGGGCACATGGACATCGTCCGCGAACTCATCGACGGATCGACGGGCGACCACCCGCGCCCGGTCCCGTCCGGGGCCTGAGGACGGGGGCTCATCCGGCGGCCAGACGCCACCGCACCTCGCCGTCCTCCCACTCCTCGGTCCGCACCAGCCCCGCCGCGGCGGCCACCGCGGCGGAGGCCGCGTGGTCGGGGTGGATGTGGGCGACGACCGTGCGCACCGCTCCCCCGTCCAGCAGGTGCGCCACGAGGCCCGCGGCCGCTTCCTTGGCGTAGCCGCGGCCCTGCCATCCGGACCCGATCACCCAGGCGATCTCGGCCTGCGCGTCGGTCAGGTTCACCGTCGCCTGCGCGTAGCCGACCAGGCAGGCGTCGCCGCGCACCCTGAGCACCCAGTTCCACCACCGCTCGGCCGGGTCCGGGGAGCCGGCCGACTGGCGGGCGTAGCGGATCCGCAGGGCGTCCGTGTCCTCCGGGGCGCCGCCGGTGAAGGTGTGCAGGGCCGGGTCGGCGAGTACGGACGCCATCTCGTCCGCGTGCGCCACCCGCAGGGGCTCGGCGTCCAGGCGGGGGGTGGAGAAGGGCGCAGGCCCGGCGTCAGTCGTCATGATCGGATGATCTTACTTCTGGGCAGGGGCCGGGCTCCGGGCGTGGCGGGCGTCCGCGCGGCTGTCAGCCCTTCCTGCGCCGCCTGCCCAGGAGCAGCAGCAGACCGATCCCGGCGAGCACCGCGATCCCGGTCAGCGTGGTGCCCTTCACCGGCGCGCCGCCGCCGTCGCTCCCCGCCCCGGCGGACGACGGCGACTTCACCCCGGTACGGCCCGATTCGCCGCCGTTCTTCAGGTCCACCCGCACCACATCGCTCTGCTCGCCCTCGGAGCCGTACATCAGTGCCGAGCCGTCGGCCGTGTACGTGACCGACTCGGCCTGCCCCAGCAGCGGGGACTCGACCGGGTAGTCCTTGCCGAGCCTGCCGTTCGCGAACGCGTAGCCGCGCGCGCTGAAGTACGAGCGCAGCACCAGTTCCCTGCCGTCCGGCGAGAACGCCCCGTCCGTCACCCACGGCACCTCCCCGACCCGCCGGAAGATGTTGTCCGAGCCGGCCGTGAGCTTCGCGGGCCCCTCGTAGAGCCCGCCGCCGCCCTCCTTCTTCGAGGCGATGTACACGCGCCCGGTCTTCGGGTGGACCATCAGCGACTCCGCGTTGCGCGGCCCGTCCGCGTACTTCACGTCGAACTGCGTCGCGCGGACCGTCGCGTCGCGCAGCTCCTTCGGCTCGGGGAAGCGGTAGATCCAGACGTGGTCCCAGCTGCCGTCCAGGTTGTCGCCGATGTCACCGACGTACAGGTTCCCGTCCGGTCCGAGCGAGATCGCCTCCACGTCGCGCGGCTCCCCGACGCCCTTCATGGTGATCGTCGCGACGGTCTTCCCGGTCCGGGAGTCGACGGCGAAGACGTACGGGCCGTCGTCGCTGTCGTTGTGCGTCCAGTAGATCCCCGGGTGGGCCCGGCTGGCGGCCAGTCCGCTGGACTCGGTGATCCGCGGGTCCTTGATCGTGAAGCTCCGGTCCGCCCCGCCGTCGTCGGCCACGGCGGGCACCGCCGCCGCGAGGGACAGGAGCGCGGCGGCGCCGAAGGCAGTCAGTCGATACGAGCGCATGGCACAAGTGTCCATCGTCACGTCGCAGGCCGGAGCCATGATCGGCCATGATGGCGCCATGCGTTTCATGTTCGTCGGCGATTCCATGACCATCGGGCGCGCCGGCGACTTCACCTGGCGCTACCGCATGTGGCAGCACCTCGAAGCGTCCCTCGGCGGACCGTACGCGATCGTCGGCCCGCGCACCGGGCTCTACGACACCGGCACGGGCACCCCCGCCTCGTACGCGTACGGCGCCCCGGCCTTCCCCGCCGCCGCCCGCCACCACCTGGCCGGATGGGGCGAGGGGTGGCTGCACATGGCCCCGGTGATCGCGGACACGGTCGCCGCGCACCGCGCGGACATCCTGCTCGTCTCGCTCGGCCTGATAGACCTCGGCTTCTACACGGACAGCGAGCAGACCGCCCGCAACGCCCGCGCGTTCCTCGCGGCGGCCCGCACCGCGAACCCGCACGTCAGGTGCGTACTGCTCCCCGTCATACCGAACATCAGGGCCGAGTCCGACGCGCCCTTCGCCGCCGAGTGCGACCGGTTCAACGAACTCCTCGCCAAGGCCGTGGCCGACTTCGACGAACCGATGTCCCCGATCCTGCTGGCGTCCCGCCCGCCGGGCTACGACATCCACACGGACACCTACGACGGCACGCATCCCGGACCGTCCGGGGAGCACCGGCTCGCGGCCGCCTACGCCGACGCGATGCACCGGGCATGGGGGCTGGGCCGCCCGTACGTCCCGGCGGCGGACCGGCCCGTCACTGCTTCTCCGTCGGCTTCGCCCGTACGTGCATCCGCTCCCCCTGCGGTCCGAACAGGCTGAGGAACTCCACCGGTTCCGGCCCGACGTTGCCCCACCAGTGCGGTGTACGCGTGTCGAACTCGGCCACCTCTCCCGCCTTCAGCACCAGGTCGTGTTCGCCCAGTACCAGCCGCAGCCGCCCCGACAGCACGTAGAGCCACTCGTACCCCTCGTGCACCCGCTGCTCGACCGGACCCGGCGGGCCCGTCAGACCGGGCATGACCTGCTTGTACGCGTTCACCCGGCCGATGTGCCGGGTCAGCGGCACGAACGTCATGCCGTGCCGGTTGAACGGGCGGAACGTGACCCGCGGATCGCCGGTGTCCGGCGCGCCGACGAGCTCGTCCAGCTGCACCCCGTACGCCTTCGCCAGCGGGAGCAGCAGCTCCAGGGTCGGCTTGCGGCCGCCGGACTCCAGCCGGGACAGCGTGCTGAGCGAGATCCCGGTGGTCTCGCTCAGCTGGGCCAGCGTCGTACCGCGCTCCGTCCGCAGCGCGCGCAGCCGCGGCCCCACACCCGTCAGGACGGACGAGAAGTCGCCGTCCGCCGTGCCGTCGTCCTGCGCCGCGTGCTCATGTGCTGCCATCCCTCCATCATGCCGCCGGTTGCCGGTCCGGCAACCGGCTTTGTCATGCGGAGGCCTCGGGAGCGACGCCCGGATCCATCATGGCCAGCGACATCCTGGTCAGCTCGCTGGCCAGCCAGTCCCCCGGCACCTGGCGCGGGCGGCGCCCGTGGTGGGCGAGGAGCTCGTCGACGGAACGCGTCAGCACCTTCACGACGACCGTGAGATCACCGTCCGCCCCATGGCCCCGCTCCGCGGCGCGCTCGGCCTCGCGGGTCAGGAACTCGACCCACACCGACCGCCACATCGCGAGGTGGTCGTCCATCGCCCGGCTCACCCCGAGCACCTCGACGAACGCCACCCTCGCCGCCTGCGCGTCCCGGGTGACGACCCGCACATAGGCGCCGAAGAGTCTGCGGATCCGTTCCTCCGTCGAACAGGTCTCCATGCCCTCGGCCGAGAGCTCCACCTCGACCGCACGCATCCCGCCGATCGCGACCTCGTCGTACAGGTCGACGAGCAGGGCCTCACGCGATTCGAACTCGCGGTAAAAATCGCGTGGTTGTGCGTGCGCCGCGGCGCAGAGATCCTCGACGGAGGTACGGGCGTACCCGTACACGGCGAACAAGGTACGCGCGGCCGCCATCAGTTGCTCACGGCTCCGCACCGGGTCCCTCGTCGCCCGAACTCCGTCCCATCGGTCAACCATGGCATCCACCACCGGTCCTCCTCAGTCCGTCCAGGCCCCCGGGCCCACTCTCCTCGCTCCACCGCGTCAGCGGTGGAACCGCCACACCAGCGAACGGCCGTACGCCTCAGTCGACGCCGCCGGCCGCGTCCTCCGCGAGGACCGCCGCGACCCGCTCCCGCCAGGGCAACGACTCGGGAGCCTCGAAGTCCCCCTCGTCCCGATCGGGGGCGTAGACGGCCCACTTGGCCGAGTGCGCCCGCCACGCGGCCTCCTGCGCACACGGCGGGCACACCGTCTCGTCGCCCCGGGGCCGGCACACGTGCTCCCACCCCGGTCCGTCACGGGTGACAGGCGGCCGGGGCGCGGGCGCCGCGGGGGCGGACGCCCGGCAGCCGCCTCGGCCAGACCACGGGCCTCGCGGACGCCGAGGTGGAACTGCGGGTGCGCGTGCCGGAGGGAGAGCAGGACGCGCTCGGCCTCGGCGACTTCGGGATCGGAGACCTCCGCGAGCGCGTCGGCGGCGTCAACCGTCGCCTCAACCACCCGTTCGCACAGAGCCTGTTCGGCAGGCGCTTCGGAGGGTGAGCGGGGTGAGTTCTTCTCATGTTCTTCATCCACCGGTAGGTGACCACCGGCCGACCGAGTACCCGGACGCCCGACCGCCGGATGGTGACTACTCGGTCCCGCCTGCGGCGATTCCGGCCAGGCGTCCCGGAATCGGCGGGCCTCGTCAGCGCTGAGGGGCACATTGGCGAAGAGTTGATCGGTCACCCACAGGCCTCCCTCACGTTGCCGCCGCCACCCGTGCCCGAACTCCTCGGCCTTGAGCTGCTCCTTGGCCCCGGGGGCCGCCCTGTGCACAGAAACACACAGAGCGTGATGACGCGATCACGCTACAGCACGCGTCTCCCGGTCCACCACACCCGACAGCGGCCCGAACAGCAGTTCCGCACCCACGAAAGGGACTTGGGCGGCGGGTGACGAACGCCAGTCCGGCGGACACGTCAGCGCAGGCCGCTCCCCCGCCGCGACGACCGGGGCTCGCGCGGGCATCAGGTCGGGTGAAGTTTCCGATTCCGTACGCAAGGCGTCGGCGCCGACACCTACCGTGACCAGGGATACAAGATGTCTGTACGCAACGGTGCACGGCTGCGCACGGAGCGGTGGAACAGTCCCAGCAGTTGATCGAACAGGCGGCAGGGGGAATGATGATGACCGAACTCGACCGGTCCAGGAGCAGCTGCAGCGGCGAAGGGGCCGACGCCTGCGTCGAGGTGGCCACCCGCCCCGCACGGTCCACGTCCCTCCGACACGCGGCGGTCTGAATCCATGTCCTGGTTCGACGAGATGCCCGAGGTGATCACCCGGGCCGACTTCGGGCAACTGGTGTCGCGGCCGCCGCGCGGTATCGAACGCATGGCGTCCAGGGGGCTGGCCGCCGATCCGGTGGCCCGCAACCGCAACAAGTTCATCTGGGAGGAGGCGGCCGCACTCGGCTGGTTCCGTTCCCTCCAGGAGCACGCGGTGATCGTGCCCGGGAACAAGCAGGCCATGGGCGATCTCGCCGCTCACAGCGCGTACGTATGCCCGCTGGACAGCAAGCACGTCGGGCTGGCCCGCCCCAAGATGCTCGTGATGTACCGGCCGGGCGGTACGGGTCTGGTCTTCGGTGTCGACGCGGTGGAGACCGTCAACCAGGAGATCGACGGCACGCGGGCCACGTCCGCGCAGACGCGTCGGATCACGCGCGACGGCGAGCCGCTGGACAGTCCGTTCGCCCGGCCGTGGACCGTCTTCCGCCTCAAGGAAGCCGGCACGATCGGCAAGGTCACACCGGCGGTCCATCAAGGCCGCTACCTGCGCCTCGACGACGTTCTGGACGCGTTGACGACCGACCACCTCTCGCTACCCACACTCGACGAGGCCTTCCCCGCCCGGAGTTAGCGACGGGCCCGCGGGGCGAACTTCTCGATGGCGGCCGGGGTGACCGGGGTGAAGAAGTTGACGAGGTTGCCGTCGGGGTCGCGGAAGAGCAGCGCCCGGTTTCCCCAGGGCATCGTCGTGGGCTCGTTGACGAAGTCGGTGACGAAGCCGGTCAGGTTCTCGTACACGCGGTCCACGTCGTCGACGAGGAACTCGAGGATCACGCTGTGGTTGTCCGCCGGGCGGGCGGAGCCCGGGGCGAACATCGGGACGGTGCGGGTGCTGCCGATCGCGAGTGTGGCGCCGGGAGTAGCGACCTCGGCGAAGTCCTCGGTGGACCAGGTCGCGGTCACCCCGGTGGCCTTCTCGTAGAACTCGACGAGGCGCGTGATGTCGTCGGTGATGATGCGGATCGAGACGAAGTCCATGGTGTTCTCCCAGGTCGGAAGGTCGGTGCCCGTGTCGGTTCCGGTGCCGGTGCCGGTTGAGGCCTTGCGCTCCACAGGCTAGGACGAATAGGGGACAGAATCCGCCCGGTATCCGTCCGGCATGCGCATTAGACTCCGTACATGTCCCGACCCACCGTGCGCGTGCTGACCCTCCTGGAGCTGCTGCAGTCGGGCGGTATCCGGACGGTGGCCGAACTCGCCGACCGGCTCGGCGTCGACGGCCGGACCGTGCGGCGGTACGTGGACCAGCTGATCGACCTCGACGTGCCGGTGGAAGCGGTGCGGGGCCGCTACGGCGGGTACCGGCTCGCCCCCGGATACCGCCTGCCTCCGCTCATGCTCAGCGACGACGAGGCCCTGGCCGCGCTGCTCGGCCTGGTCGCGGGCCGCCGGACGGGGCTGATGACGACGGCGGACACGGCCAGCGAGACGGCGGCGGCCAAGATCCGCAGGGTGCTGCCCGAGCGGGTGGCCCGCAGGCTGGACACCGTCCTGGAATCCCTCGCGTTCACGTCCGCGCCCGGCGAGTTCGCCCATCCGGATGCCGAGGTGCTGCTCACGGTCGCGGACGCGGTACGTCACCGCCGGCCGCTCACGATCAGATACACCGACCGCGACGGCCGACGCAGCGAACGCCCCCTGCACGCCTACGGGATCGTCGCCCACGCGGGCCGGTGGTACGTCACGGGCGCGGACCCCGCGATCGGCGAGGACCGGACCTTCCGGCTCGACCGCATCACGGGCGCGAGGACCCTGCCCGGCTCGTTCGAGGTGCCCGCCGGACTCGATCCCGCACAGCGCGTGCTGTCGGGGTTCGCCACGGCCGAGTACCGCTACGAGGTGACCCTGCGGATCCACGGAACGGCCGAGCAGATCCGCGCCCGGCTCCCGGAGAGCGTGGCGACCCTGGAAGAGGTCACCCCCGTGGCGGGCGCGGATCCGGCGGACGGACCCTGGATGCGCGTGGGCCTGCGCGTGGAGGAGCTCGACTGGCTCCCGCCGGTACTCGCGTCACTGGACCGGCCGTTCGTCATCGAGCGCCCCGATGAACTGCGCGACCTCGTCCTCGCGCTCGCCGGCCGCTTGGCGTCCTGCGCCCGGCAGCCCTGACGGGGGTGGAGCGGGGCTTTCGCCAGGCCGGGATCAGCTGGGGCGGACGGTCGCGCGCACGCTCGCGCGTAGTGGAGCGTCTCAGAGATCGGCCGGGGCCGCGCCGGCGGTCAGTGCGGCCATGTCCACGACCCGGTCGGCGGCCTCCGCCACGGCCGGGTCGTGTGTCGCCACGACCGTGACGCAGTTGTCCTGGTGGGCCCGCTCGGCGAGGAGCATGGCCAGGTCCCCGGCCTGGGAACGGTCGACGGCCGCCGTCGGTTCGTCGATCAGCAGCAGCTTCGGCGAGAGGAAGAGCGCACGGGCCAGGGCCACACGCTGGCGTTCGCCGCCGGAGAGCTGTTCGGGTCGGTGGCGCAGCCGGTGGCCGAGCCCCACCCGGGTCAGGGCCTCCTCAGCGCGGGAGCGATGGGCGCGCGGGCGTTCGCCGCTGATGTACACGGCGGCGAGCAGCTGATCGGTGGCGGTGAGGCCGGAGAGCAGGTTGCCGCTCTGGAACATGTAGCCGATCCGTTCCCGGCGCGCCTTGGCGCGCTGGGCGTCGGAGAGCACGGCGAGATCCTCCCCGTCCAGCAGAACCTGCCCGGAGGTGGGCCGCAACAGCGCGCCCGCGACGGCGAGCAGCGTGGACTTGCCCGAGCCGGACGGGCCGACGAGGGCCGTCATCCGGCCGGGTGCGAAGGTGACGTCAAGGCTGTCGAAGACGGTGGTAAGGCCGTCGGTGCGGCCGAACGTGACGGTGACACCGGTCAGTTCGAGGCTCATCGGTTGGCTCCCAGCATGGTCAGCGGGTCGGCTCGGGTGACCCGGCGCAGGGTCAGGGCGGTGCCCACGAGGCCCACGGCCGCGACGGTGCACATGGTGACGACGAGGGTCGTGGCGGGCAGGCTGAACGGCACCTGTTCGCCGACCAGCAGCCCGACCGCTGCGGCGAGCACGGCGCCCGCCGCGGTACCCAGGACGACGACCAGGGCCGCCTGGAGGACGGTGTGGGCAAGGAGCCTTCTGCGGGAGGCGCCCATGGCGCGCAGCAGGGCGAGTTCGGGTTGCCGTTGCACGGTCCACACAGCGAAGAAGGCGCCCACCACGAGCGGGGCGATCAGGTAGAGGAAGACCTGGATCGAGTTCATGGTGACGCGCTCCCCGGTGTAGCCGGGAGCCGCCTCGTACGCCTTCTCCTTGCTGAGCGTGGTGGTGGAGTACCGCGCGTCGAGGTCGGTGACGGAGGACCCGTCGGGCGGGGTGCGCAGGGCGAGGGCGCTGAACTGGCCGGGGATCGCGGTGGTCCGGGAGGCCGGTGCGCCGGGGGTACTGAAGCGGATGCGCTGCCAGGTCTTCAACGGGACGTAGGCGACGGGCACATGCCCGTAGCTGGAGCGCTCGGTCCGCCCGACGACGCGGAGTTCGATGCCGAGCCGGTCGATGACGAGGGTGTCGCCGACGCGCACGCCCTCGTCGGCGAGTTTGGCGGACATCACCATGCTGTCCGCCGCCGCACCGGCGAGGCCGTCGCCCTCGGTGACGGAGGGCGCCAGGAAGGAGCCGGGTTCGACGCCGAAGGCGGCGAGGTCGACCTCCGCGCCACGGTTCGTCGTGCCGCGGGTGATGGAGACCCCCAGCGGAGTCGTCTCGGTGTCCGCGTCCTTGCTCCAGGCGGCGGCGGTCTTCTCGTCGAGGAGACTGCGGGCGAACTGGTCGGACCGGGCGTCGGAGGAGAAGACCAGCTGCGAGGCGGGCAGGCGGCGCAGCGCGGAGATCGTGTCGTCGCCCAGGCCGGTGGTGAAGCCGGAGACGATGCCGACGAGTGCGGCGACGAGTACCACGACGGATCCCATGAGCAGGAAGCGCCCTCGGGCGGCGCGCAGCTCCAACAGAGCGAGGAACACGGCGGTTCCCTTCGATGGATCGATGTTAGGGACGGTGTGTCGCCAAACTAGTGGATAGCGACGCCGCGTCCCTAAGTGGGGGTCGTTACGGCCGTCCGGGCTTCTAGACTGGGACGGTGCCCAGGATCAGAGCCGCCACGGTCGCCGAGCACCATGCCCAGCAGCGGCTGGCCCTGGTGCGGGCGGCACGCGAACTCCTGGAGAGAGGTGACGCCGACGCCGTGACCTTCACCGCGATCGCAAAGGCCACGGGTCTCGCCCGCAACAGCGTGTACAAGTACTTCCCCGGCCGGCCCGAGCTGCTCGCCGCGGTCGTCGATGACGCGATGCCCCGCTGGACGGAAGCCATCCGGGCCGGCATGTCGGCGGCCGGTACGCCCGAGGAGAAGATCGCCGCCTACGTGTCGTCGCAGCTGGCCCTGGTGCGCGACGGGGAGCACCGGATCGCCCAGGCGCTGGCCGGGGTCCGGGACACGGCGGTGGTGCGGGAGAGCGCGGTGCGGGCCCACCGGGAGCTGCTCACCCCGCTGATCGGCGCACTGACGGAGCTGGGCGAGGAGGATCCGCGGCGCACCGCGCTGCTTCTGCAGGGAATCGTCAACGCGGCGACGACGGCGGTCGAGAACGGCGACGACCCGGTCGCGGTGACGGACCGGGCGGTACGCATGGCCGTCACCGCGATCACCGGGACGCTCCCGGGGCAGTGAGAAGATCCGGCGGCCTGACGCAGGACGGCGGCCGGCCCGCGAGGGGCGACACCAGCGGCTCCCGGCCGAAGGCCCGGCCACCGCGTAATCCACCGCGGCGGCCGGGCTCACCCGGCGAAGAAGACGCGGGCCGTCAGACGCAAGCAGTCATCGGACGCGAGCGTCAGGAGGTCACGGTCTTGGTCTTCGAACAGTGGGACACGACGCCGCCCTTCGTCAGGCAGGCCCACATGACGTACTGATGGCCCTCGGGCAGGTTGCCGCTCTTCCACGCGGTGTACGGCGAATTGTGGCCGGAGGTGCTGACCACACGTTCGGCGATGCTGCCGTCGGGCGCGCTCAGATGGGCGACGACGCCATATCCGTCGGCGGTGGCGTCGAAAGCGCCGAGGGTGTCCCCCTTCACGCCACAGCCGGGGTTCGCACTCCACTGGGCGGAACCGGCCCACTTGCCGGCATCGTTGAAGACATCGACGGACGGGTACCCGCAGACCTCGTCCGCCGCGGCGGAAGCCGAGCCGGATGTCGCGGTGGCGAGGCCACCGGCCATCACGAGACCGGCCAACGCGACGCCTGCCTTGCGAGCAATACGCATGATTCCCCCTTGAACACCGCCAGGATCTCCGGCGGCGGCAGTCAGTATGGAATGCGGCCGCGAAGCAGAGCAACGATCTTTCGGCGGTGGATCGGGGCCGGAGAGTTTCACGACCAACGCCCGCCGCCGCCAGCTCCGCTTCACCGCCCGATGACCCTGGACAGACGTGATCACCCGCGCGATCCAGCGACTCGTAGCCCTTCCGAACCCCGGCTGACCAACAACTCCGAGCGTCCCGACGAGCCATGGCGACACCCCCGGGGCCGTGGAGCCCGGCGCCCGCCCGACGCGACAGCCGGGCCGCCAACCTGCCCCAGCCACGCAATTCAGCACCTCGCAAGCACGGGGTCCTGTCAGCGATCCGACGAGGACTGACGAACGATCGAGGCGAGCCCGGCTGTTTCTCCAACTCGGGTGCACGACGGGACTTTCGTCATGCAGAGATCAGTTGGGGACGGACAATCGTCCGTGCGCGCTCATACAGCGCTTGCGCATCGTGGTTCTTGAGGTGCGGGCTGATGAGATTGAACATGCTCGCAATCCGCTTGTCGATTCGGCCGGAGTTGACTTGCGGGTAGTCGTCCAGAGCCATACCCCATGTAGAGCACGCGGCTTCAAGATGCCCGATGGTCAGTTGCCTCTCTGCAAGAATCGCCCGCTCCTTGACGCGCGTCCGTCGATAGATGCTGTGCCGCAACTTGTCTGATTCCTGCATGGCGGCTACAGCCCCCGTCAAGTCTCCCATTTCAAAACGCACCTGGCTCGTGTGATAGTTGAGCGAGGCAGGATCATATGAGCCGAAAGCCTTTCCGCGAGACTCCGCTCGGTCCATTGCGACTTCGGCTTCTGAAAGGTACTTCCGCGCTGATCGGTGGTCGCCGATTTGCGCGGCTGCATGGGCTTGTTGACCAGCCAGGAAGGCGCGCATCCGGGGTCCGGCTTGCAGGGATGACGCTGCGGCGGCATCGGCTAGCCGCATGGCAATCGGGCCCTGGTTGAGGTCTACGGCCTGCACGCTCATGCCCCGAAGAGTGGTGCAGAACGTCAGGTGATCTTCCGAAGCCCCGGCAAGTTCCAACGCCTTCAGGTAGTAGCGCTGGGCGAGTCCGTGCAAGCCTTCATCCACGGCCATGTATCCAGTGAGGTAGCAAAGATCGGACGCCGCAGACATCATCGCCTTACGTACGTCCTCCGACCCATCGGTTCGGAGGAACGGAGCAACGGTGTTCACCAGGAATGCCGCAGCGAGCGGCCTGGCAGTTCGGCCTCCGAACTGGTCATCCATGGATGAAAGCTGCTCGGTCATTGCGGAGACCGTTGCTACGTCGGACATTCCCAGGCGCTTCCGGGTTCCATGCTGGGAAGATTCCATGCGCCCCACCACATCCGGCCAATTCGGCACGGTGAGGGCAACAGAGAAGAGAGCGGCACTGACCACGCTTCGGCGGGAAGGGTCCATGTCCAGCCTTCCAAGATCAACGATCCCGTCAACTGTGCCATGGGGCTCCGCCTCCTCACCTTCATTGCATGCGGGAAGGCCCGCTTCAAGGTGCGTGACGGGACGCCCGAGCTTGCGTGCGAACGCTTCCAGGATGAGTGGTCGCACTCCCTCACGCGGCACGCTCCCGCTCAGCCACTGGTGAATGGAAGGCGCACGGTACTGCTTCGGAGTGCCTTGCTCGGTCCCGATGCGGTTGATCGCTTGCGCGCACTGCCGCAACGACCAACCCGTCTCACGGAACAGCCGCTCCAAGGCCGTATTTGGCTCGCTGGTCCCCACGCTCGTTCAACTCCCCATGCACGGTGGCTCTAAGCGCTTAACGCTCTTAATCCTTGTGCGCTTCCCAACAGTACCGCCGTGCGTAACCAGGCTGTTGCCTAGAGCGAACAGCCGATGCGGAAGGGATCAAGGACAGTGGTGACAGACCCGCTAGTACCCGCCGTGGGGGCACTCCTGGTGGACATGGGACACGCGGACCGAGTTGGGGAGTTCCGGGGGCTCGCCGGCTCGCACTGGTCGCTTCGGCCGATTCGTGGCGGAGTCGAGTGGGAAGCCGATCCCCAGCGCGTACGCCCTGCGGACGCCATAGAACGCCTTAGCGCAAGGACTGCCCTCGCGAACAGGCAGAGTCGGGGGGAAGCCCTGTGACCCGCTTACGTGTCCGGCTCTTTCTTGCTGCGGGTGCCGCGGAGATCCGACTACGGAACCGGCTTCCGCGGTTCCTGGACGCGATCACCCCGCACCGGCACCGGCCGGACGGCCTAGTCGCAGAGTTGGACTGCGTCGCATCGGACCCCGAGACCCGCGCGCTGTTCCGCGCCGAGCTGGACCGTGCGATTGCCGAGTACCTGGCGGACGCTGCCGACTTGACCGCGTTCATGGAAGCGGCAGCCGCGGCGATAAAGGCCGTGATCGAGCCTCGCGCCGGGCAGCGTGCCACATGACCGGCTTCTCTTACATAGCGGAGATCACCGCAACGACTGGCCGCAAAGCTGTTTCGCTCGGCGGGGCCACCATGGTGAATCGTCGGCTCGCGCTCCGGTGGCTGCGGCGGCGAGCACTTCGACTTGCAGATGACTCTGGAGCCTCCGAGCCGCCGCCGACCGGCGCAAGGGACGTCCGGCCGATCAGCTTTCGGGGCCCCGCCGTTCCGAACGGGCTCCGCGCGTGGGCTGAGGACCCGGACCAACAGGAGGAGGCAATAAGGCTGCTGGAATCCGGCTGTCCGGATGTGCTCACTGTGCTCGATCCCGCCGCCGGCCTGCTGGTGACGCTCGCCGGCTGGCCTGTCCGGTCTGCCCGTGCCGTAGGCGACCAGCGCCCGATCAATGCCCGCCCCGTAAGCCAAGGAAGCCGCGTGCGCCGTCGTTCAAGATCCGAAGTCCACTCCGCACGGCGTCAACTGAGCATCCACCGGGCTGACGTGGTGGAGGCGTACCGGGCGGGGGCATCCATGCAGAACATCTGTCGTACCTGGGAGGTGGATTCCAGGTGGCTCACCGCTCAGTTCGAAGCGTGGGGCGAGCCCCGCCGTGACCTCTCCGAGGCTGCCCTTGTTCGCGGCTCCCGCATTTCGCCCTTCCGCCTCTAAGGCTTCCGCCTCGCCGCATAGGTCCCGTGCGTAGGGGGCCGCGACTCGCTCTGCGGCGGAGTGGGGCCCCGCCCTGGTCAACTGCCAATGATCACGGTTTAGTCGGCCGGTTCCCACACGCATGACGACACGGGAGGAACACAGCATGACCACGCTCATCGAGCCCCGGACCCGCGAACCCCTCGCCGGTATCCAGTCGCTTGAACTTGAGATCACCGGTAGGTGTCAGCCCACGTGCACGCACTGTCTGTCTGAGTCCAGCCCCCAGGCGACCCACGGCACCATGACCCCCGAGGACTGGCGGGGGGTCATCGTGGATGCTGCCGGGCTCGGCATCCGTACCGTCCAGCTCATCGGGGGCGAGCCGACCGTTCACCCGCAGTGGCGAGCGTTCGCCGAACTCGGGCTCTCGCTCGGGCTGCACGTGGAGGTGTACTCGAACCTGTACGTGGTCAAGCCCGCGTGGTGGGAGCTGTTCCAGCGGGATGGGCTCACCCTCGGGACGAGCTACTACAGCGACGGCCCAGAGGAGCACGACCGGATCACGGGCAGGACCGGCAGCTACGTCCGCACCCGGTGCAACATCCGCGAAGCCGTGAACCGAGGGATCACGGTCCGGGCCGGAATCGTGGACATCCTGCCGGAGCAACGCGTCGCCGAAGCCCGCGTCGAACTGCAGTCCATGGGCGTGAAGCACATCAACACCGACCGGGCGCGAGCCGTGGGGCGGGCCGCACTGCCGGGACAGTCGCCCACCCTCGCCGAGATGTGCGGACGGTGCACGCGCGGGCGGGCTGCCGTACTGCCGAACGGTGACCTCGTCGGCTGCGTGCTCTCGCGGGACTTCCCGGCGGGCAACGTGCGGGAAACCCGGCTCGCCGATCTGCTCGGCGGGACGGCATGGCAACAGCTCTCCGCCCGCATCCCCATGCCCGCCCGCAATGCGTGCCCGCCGGACGATTCCGGGGACTGCGACCCCGCGAACACCGAAGCGTGTGACCCCGCGTACTGATGACTGGAAGGCTCGGCACCATGGATTGGGAAAAGACAGCGGGCAGGCTCGCCGACCGGGTGACGGACCCGGATTCCCGGTGGCTCGCCCCGGTAGCACGGGTGCCCCGTCACAAGCTGGTCCCGCGCTGGTGGGACAGGGACAGCTCGGGCACGTGGGTTCTCCGCGACGGGGCAAGCAACCCGGAGGCATGGGCCGAAGCCGCCTATGCGGACCGGTCGTTGGTGACCAAGGTCGGCAGACTGCACGCCGACCACGCGAAGCCCGATGACCACCCCGAGGGGCTGCCCACGTCCTCCGCCACGCTGCCGAGTCTGGTGGTTCGGATGCTGCGACATGCACGGCTCGGGCCGGGGCTGCCACTGCTCGACCTGGGCACCGGAGCCGGCGGGCTCACCGCGTACGCGTCCCATCTCATCGGGGCCGAGCATGTGACGAGCCTGGACGTGGACCCGTATCTGGTCAGTGCTGCGGAGGACCGGCTCTCGCGCATGGGGCATCACCCGGAGATGATCACGGCTGACGCGACCGAACACGTTCCCGGTGCGTACGACCGCATCGTTTCCACGGTGGGCCTCCCTGCCGGACCAGGGCTCCGCCCCGTCCTCTCCGCACTCGCACCCGGCGGGCGGATCGCGACAACCATCGGGCGCACGTGCCTGATCATCACGGGGTGGAAGCACGGGGACGGCGACGTGTACGGGCAGGTGGAAAGAGACATGGCGGGGTTCATGCTCACCCGTTCCGGCAACGACTACCCGCCGGCCCTCGCCGGGCTGTTCGCCCTCGCCCGAAGCGCGGAAGGCGACGAGCGCAGCACGGGCCGCTATCCCGTGGTGGACGTGGCCGAAGCGTGGGAACTCCGGTCCATGCTGGAGATCACGGCACCGGGTGCAGAACTCGGATACGAGACTCACGACCGGGCCCGTACCGCCTTCCTGGTCCACCCGGACGGCTCATGGGCACGAGCGTCCGCCGAGTGGACCGACCCGCCGGAAGTCCACCAGGGCGGACCGCAACGGCTCTGGACGGCTTTGGAGCGCATCCGCAACCGTCTGAACGCCGAGGGCTCGTTGCCGCTACTCGGCGCACGGGTCCGCATCACGCCCGATGGGGTCTGCCGCCTGTCCCGCGGGAAGTGGCGCGCGTCTGTCGGGGGCGGCTAACCACCTTCGGCCTGTCCGGCCCGAGGGTGTCGGACAGGCCGCAGGTCCCGAGCCCCGCCCGGCCTCCAAAGCCCGCTGCCGTTGTCCGTACCCGCGACCGGCCCTTGGCGCTACTGGATGACGTGGGTCAGCTCATGGGCGGGGGTGTACCTGTCCGTGCCGCCGCCGAGGACGACGTGGTTGCCGGAGGTGTAGACGCGGGCGGTCGGGCCAGGTCCCCGAGGGCAGGGTGGCAGGCAATGTGCGTGGGCCGTTGGCGCGCGGCCAACGGCGCGCGCCAACGGCGGCGGCGAGCACTGCGGCCACGGCAAAGGCGGCTGTGAAGAGGGGGAAGTCGGTCGAAAACATCCTGGCCGAGCAACATGGCTAACGAATCCGCTTCCGGCTCTGCCATGTGAAGCGTCGTGCAAGCCCACCAGCCGCCCTGGATTCTGGGCAACTGCGACCACGAACGGGTCCAGTGGAGTGGCGCGAATCGCTGCCGGAAGTGCGGAGCGACGCAGGGCTAACGCCGCATCAGGCAACGTTCAAACTGTGGTGATGTGACGCACCGTCCGGGATGTTCCGTTGGACACCACCCAGTACCAGGCAAGGCCGATCAGCCCTCCTGCGCGCGATGCGCCGCGACCGCCGCGTCCAGGGCGAACCGGCCCGCGCCGCCTTCTTGGGCTGTGCCGCCCGTCGCGCGTGCCCGGTCGGCTCCGTCCGCTCGCTCTGTTCCATCCGCTCGCTCTGTTCCGTCTGTTCCGTCTGTGTCGTTCTTCGCGTCTGTTCCGTCATGAGGGGGTGCCGCGTGCCGTTGTCTGCCGGGGTCAGCCGGCCGTCGCCGGCCGCAGCGCGTCCATGACGAGATCGATCAGCCGTCCGGTCTGCTCGGAGGCGTGGCCGCCGGTGGCGGCGCTGCCGGCCAGGAAGATCCCCAGCAGCATCACGGTGACGTCGTCCGGCTCGACGTCGGCGCGGAGCGACCCGGCCTCGGCCCCGGCGGCAAGGATCGTGGCGATGGCGGTGGTGATGCGTTCCCGGGTGGCGGGGGTGGCGATGCGCCCAGAGGCCCAGCCCGCGCGGAGCGTGTCCGCCATGCCGCGCTTCGTCGCGACGAACCCGGCGTAGCGGGCGATCCAGGCCCGGAGCGCCGCATCCGGCGGCAGCTCCCGGAGCAGGGCGGGGGCGCCGGCGGCGACGTCGTCGAGTTCGGCGGCGTACACCGCCTCCACCAGGGCCTCGCGGGTCGGGAAGTGGCGGTACAGCGTGCCGATGCCGACGCCGGCCTCGCGGGCGATGCCTTCGAGCGAGACGGTGCCGTCGGCCGCCGCGAAGGCGGCCCCGGCGACCTGGACGAGCTTGTCCCGGTTGCGCAGGGCGTCGACGCGGGGGGCGCGCGGCTTCTTCCCGGGACCGGTTCCCGGGGACGTCGCGCCGGGTGCCGGATCGGGGGGTGTCGGGTCGGCGGACTTCAAAACGGAGGACCCTCCGATAAGAGTGCTACAGTCGATTGAGCGGAGGCTCCTCCGCTTCTCCATCTTCTCATGAGGACGGAATCTCCCATGGCTGCGAACGGCTCCCCCTCCCCCCAGCTCACGGCCACCGGCGCCCCGCGTGCCGGAGGCGCCGGAACGCTCGGGGACCTCACCGTTTCCCGCATCGGCTACGGCGCGATGCAACTGGAGCGCCTGCGCGGCGACCGCGGTGCGGCGCTCGCGCTCCTGCGCCGCGCCGTCGAGCTCGGCGTCGACCACGTCGACACCGCCCAGTTCTACGGTGACGGCTTCGTCAACGGGCTCATCCGCGATGCCTTCCGCCCCGAGGACGGCATCGTGGTCGTCAGCAAGGTCGGCGCGGAACCCGACCCCGGCGGCCCCTTTCCGATGCGTCCCGCCCAGCGGCCCGAGCAGTTGCGGGCCGGCGTCGAGGCCAACCTCGAATCCCTGGGCCTGGACTGCATCCCGGTGGTGAACCTGCGCCGCCTGGACACCAGGCCGGGCCTGCACGCAGAGGGCGATCAGGTGGTCGACCTCGACGACCAGCTCGCCGTGATGACCGCGCTGCGGGACGAGGGCAAGATCGGCGCGATCGGGCTGAGCGCCGTCACGCTGGACGGGGTGCGCCGGGCCCTGCCCGCCGGAATCGTCTGCGTCCAGAATCTCTACAGCCTGGTGACGCGCGGCGACGAGGAGATGCTGCGGCTCTGCACCGAGGAGCAGATCGCCTGGGTGCCGTTCTTCCCGCTCGGCGGCGCCTTCCCCGGGCTGCCGAAGGTGACCGGCGAACCGGCCGTCACCGCCGCCGCGAAGTCCCTCGGCCGCACCCCCGCGCAGGTCGGACTCGCCTGGCTGCTCCACCACGCGCCGAACACGCTGCTCATCCCGGGCACCGCGGACACCGGCCACCTGGAGGCGAACGTCGCCACCGGAACGGTCGAGCTCGACGACGACGCACTGGCCGCGCTGGACGCCGTCGCGTCACGGTCCCTCGCCGATATCACCCTCGGCTGACGGTCACTCGGCTGCCGCGGGGGCCCCGGCGCCGGCCGGCCCGGACGCTCAGCGCTCCGGGAACCGCTCCCCGCACTCGGCGCAGTACTTCGGCGCCGGCTCCCGGGACATCCGGCCGCACTCCGGGCACACCAGGTCCAGCGAGCACGGCGCCTCGCCGCCCTCCCGCGCGGACACCGCCGGCTTGATGGTGAGGCCCGGACGGCGGCGGTGGACCGTGAGATAGGCGAGGCCGTCCGGACCCGCGGTCACCGCGCGCCGGGAGGTGCGGGGCAGCCAGGTGACCGTCGTCGGGGTCAGCTCCAGGGGCGTGCCGCCACCGGCCGGGGTGAGGCGGCCGCCGCCCGCGAGGACGACCAGGAGGACGTCGAGTACGTCCTCCTGGTGCTCGCCGACCTCCGCGCCCGCCGGAAGACGCACCAGGTTGGCGTCCAACTCCCGCCCTTGCCGGTCCAGTTGCCAGAGCGCACCGCGGGCGCCGGGGGCCGCGGCGGCGAGCAGGTCGTCGAGTACGGCCAGTACCTCGGGATTCGCGTTCACGGCTCCCACGCTACGCCGCCGGGCGCGGCGCCCGATCAGGCCGGCTGGGCCTGCGGTTCGCGGGCGGGCAGCACGCTGCGGCCCGTCTCGTGGGCGTACAGGAGCGTGCGGTCCTTGAGGGCCGCGTGCACGGCCATGTGGGCGTCGCGGCGGCGCTGCGCCGGGCCGTCCGGGAGGTGCAGGACGCCCGCGTTGCCCCGGGAGCCGCGCTGGATCTCGGCGGTGCGGGGCACCCGGAGGGACTCGTAGCGGGCCAGCCGGCCGGGGATGTCGTGAGGCGCGGAGCCGGTGAGGCAGGACGCCAGGTCCATCGCGTCCTCGATCGCCTGGTTCGCGCCCTGGGCCATGAACGGGAGCATGGGGTGTGCGGCGTCCCCGAGCAGCGTGATGCGGCCGGTGGACCAGGTGCGCAGCGGCGGCCGGTCGTGCAGGGCCCACTGGTGGGTGGACTCCACGGCGTCGACGATGTGGGAGACGAGCCCCGTCCAGTGGCCGAACGCCGCGCGCAGCGCCTCCGGGTCGCCGGGCCGGGACCAGGACTCGCGCGGCGGGGCGTCCGCGGTGACCGGGACGGTGGCCGCGTAGCTCAGGTACGCGCCGGAGGCGACCGGGTAGCAGACGAAGTGCCCGCCGGGGCCGAGCCAGAGGCGGACCAGGGGCTTCTCCGCACCGGCCGGGAGCGCGTCCACCGGGACGAGGCCGCGGTAGATGCCCAGGCCGGAGAAGACCGGCTCGTCGCGCAGGAACGTCTCGCGGACCGTGGAGTGGATGCCGTCCGCGCCGACCACCACGTCGGCGGTGGACTCGGTGCCGTCCGCGAAGGTGAGGCGCACGGCGTCGTCGTCCGGTCCCTCGCCGGCCGGTGCGGCGGAGGTCAGCCGCTGCCCCAGGCCGAGGCGGTCGCGGTCGACGAGCGAGAGCAGGGCCTCGTGCAGATGCGCCCGGTGGACGGTCAGGTACGGAGCGGCGAACATCCGCTCGCACGCGTCGCCCAGCGGGGTACGGGCGATGGGCCTGCCGCTCCAGCCGCGTACCTCCATCGCCCCGATGCGTACCGCGTGCTCGCGCAGCGCCGGGCCGAGGCCGAGGCGCAGCAGCGGGCGGATCGCGTTGGGCGAGAGCTGGACGCCCGCGCCGACCTCGGCGAGCTGCCGGGTCTGCTCGTGGATCACGTACGGCAGGTCGTTCGCGGCGAGCGCGCCCGCCAGGGCCAGACCGCCGATTCCCGCCCCGACGACGGTAATCCGAGGCGTCTCCGCATCCTTGTCTTTCCCGAACCGCACGTCTGGGACCACCTTCCGCGTCTGAGCAATGCCATCGGTCGCACCCTGAGCATGTGCACCGCTCCGCCGCCCGGCAACGTCTGTCACCCGGTGCCCTGACAACTGTCGCCGGTTGCGTGACGGACGTCATCGAGACGGCTGCGCGGCTGCCGCCGCCCCGCTGAACGGCCCTAGCTTCCAGGGACACAGAGCCGGTCAGGCATTCCGATCCAGGAGGCACCCATGACGCGAGAACGACGCACGGAGCGGCGACGGTGACCGCCGTGGCCGTTGAGGGCCTGCTCAAGAAATACGGCGACCACGAGGCCGTGAGCGGCGTCGACTTCAGTGTCGAGGAGGGCGAGATCTTCGCGCTCCTCGGACCGAACGGCGCGGGCAAGACGACCACGATGGAGATCCTCGAAGGGTTCCGGGAACGGGACGGCGGCAGCGTCAGGGTGCTCGGACGGGATCCGGGCACGAAGGCGGACGCGCGGTGGCTGCGCGGGCAGATCGGGCTCGTGCTCCAGGACATCGCCATCGAGCCGTACCTGACCGTGCGCGAGTCCGTCGCCCGTAACGCCGGCTACTACCCGGCGCCGCGCGGCACCGACGAGGTCATCGACCTGGTGGGGCTCGGCGAGAAGCGTGACGCGAAGGTCAAGGACCTGTCCGGCGGGCAGAAGCGGCGGCTCGACCTCGCCCTCGGCGTCGTCGGTGACCCCCAGCTGCTGTTCCTGGACGAGCCGACCACCGGATTCGACCCCAACGCCCGGCGCGGCGCCTGGGACGTCGTACGGAACCTGCGGGACGCCGGCACGACCATCCTGCTGACCACCCACTACATGGACGAGGCGCAGGAGCTCGCCGACTCCGTCGCCGTCATCGCGGGCGGGAAGATCGTCGCCGAGGGCACCCCGGACACGCTCGGCGGCCGGGACAGCGCACTCGCCCGCATCCGGTTCGCGCTGCCCAGGGGCGCCGCGATAGCCGATGTGCCGATCGCCGTCACCGACGCGGAGGACGGTCTCGTCACCGCGGAGGCCGAGGAGCCGACCGCCGCCCTGCACCGGCTCACCTCCTGGGCCCTCGACCGGGGCACGCCGCTGGAGCGGCTGACCGTCGAGCAGCCCACGCTGGAAGACGTCTATCTCGGTCTGACCAGTTCGTACGCGCAGCAGGATGCCTCGTCCCCGTCCGCCGACCGGGGCCGCACGAAGTCCCCGGAACGCCGGGGACGCCGACCCGGACGGAGCCGTCGATGACCAGCACCCTTCCCCCCACCACCGAGTCGGTCACCCGCGAGCCGCGCGCCCCGCGGCAGCGGCCGGAGCGGCGCGGCTCGGTCGCGATGCTCGTCCACCAGATCCGGTACGAGCAGCTGTCGTTCTGGCGCAACCCGCAGTCGATGGTGTTCACGTTCGTGCTGCCCATCGTCATCATCGCGATCTTCGGCGCGGTGTTCAGCGGGGGCGGCAGCGAAGAGTTCTTCTTCGGCATGAGCGGCATGCAGTACTACACGCCGACCATCGCCGCCGTGTCCGTACTCGGCGCCTGCTACGGCCAGTTGGCGATCGTCCTGGCCATGCGGAGGCAGACCGGCGTCCTCAAGCGGCTGCACGCCACCCCGCTGCCCGCCTGGGTGTACTTCGCCGGGCTGCTCGTCCACTGCATCGTGGTGAGCGTCATCGACGTGGCCCTCGTCATCGGGATCGGCACGCTGTACGACGTGTCGCTGCCCACCCACTGGGCGGCCGTCGGCGTCACCCTGGTCCTCGGCGCGGCCAGCTTCTGCGCCCTGGGCGTCGGCGTCGCCTCGCTGATCCGCAACTCCGAGGCCGCGCCCGCCGTGGTGCAGTTCATCCAGTTCCCGCTGGTGTTCATCTCCGGCAGCTACTTCCCGATCCACTCCGGAGTGCTGAACACGATCGCCGGGCTGCTCCCGGTGAAGCCGTTCAACGACGCCATGCTGGCGCCCTTCGCGCAGGACGCGAGCTTCCAGTGGAAGGAACTCGCGGTGCTCGCCGCCTGGGGTGTCATCGGTGCGCTGATCTCCGTACGCAGCTTCCGCTGGGACCCCCGGCCGGAGTAGCCCGGAAGCTCAACGGCCCGGCGTGCTCCTGTGCCGCGCCTTCCGTCGTGAGGGGCCTCCACCTTCAGGTGAGGCCCCCTCGGCGTATCCGACGTCGTCCGCGAGCCGACGACGTACACCGCAACCGAAGGGAATTCCTCTCATGTCCTCCAGCAACGACGTGACCGTCTCCGCCGCCGCCGATCTCGCCGCCCTGGCGGGTGACTGGACGCTCGATCCGGCTCAGTCCACCGTGGAGTTCACCGGCCGGCACCTCCTCTTCCTTCCCGTCACGGGCTCGGTCCCGGTGCGGTCCGGGCACGCCGGAATCGACACGGACGGCTCGCTCACCCGCCTCGACGCCACGGTCGGCGTGGCCGGCTTCGACACCGGCAACCCGCAGCGCGACGGGAAGGTGCGCGGCCCGGGGTTCCTGGACGCCGGCCGCTTCCCCGTCCTGCGGTACACCGGTGAACGCGTCGTACAGGGGACCCCGTCGGTGCTCTCCGGGGTCCTCACCGTCAAGGAGCGGGAGGTCCCGCTGGACTTCGCCGTGGACGAGGTGGCGGCCGCCGGGGACCGGGTCGTGGTGCGGGCCGCGGCCGAGGTCGACCGGCACGCGTGCGGGGTCGGCGCCATGCGCGCGATGGTCGGACCCCGGCTCGCCCTGCGGGTGCGCGCGGTGTTCGTCCGTACCCCGTAGCGGGGCGGGGGCCCGCGGGTCGTGCGGGCCGCGGCACAGGGTGCGGCACGCGAAAAGGTCCGGCCGGAGGGGGAATCCGGCCGGACCTTCGTTGTCCGGTACCCGCGGGCGGGGGGTCAGCCCGCGGGTACCGCGCTCTTGAGCGGATCGGGGGCGTCCGCGGGGAGGGGGAACGCGTGGGAGAGCCACGCGTAGGTGCGCAGCTCCTCCAGGAGGCTCAGGCCGAGCCGGTTGTGGAGCATGTGGGCGTGCGAGAACAGGATCATCCCGGGGTGCACCGGTGACGTGCGGCGAAGGTCGGCCGCGTGGCCGGCCAGCGCCTCGTGCCAGGCGGTGAACGGGCCGTGCGCCCCGGGGTCGACGCGTACCGCGGCAGGGTCCTGGTCCACGTGCGTGATGCGGTCCAGGAGGGCTTCCGGGTGTCCGGCGTCCTTCGCCCAGGAGCGCCAGGCGCCCAGTCCGCGGGCGTAGTAGAAGGCGCGCTCCGCCGGGCCGCCGAGGGCGACGGCGGCGGACAGTGTGCCGCGCAGGGCGAGCTGCGAGCGCCGGGCCCCGGTCGTCACGGCGGGCGTCAGGCGCAGGACGAGTTCGCTGGAGAGCCGGAACAGCTCCTCGGCGGCCGGCATGTGCGCGGGGCCGCCGTACCGCTCGAACTCGGGCTCGTACACCGCGTGGTGGACGCCGGGCGCGAGCAGGGTCCGCACGGCGGTGTTCGGTCCGGTCTCCCCCGCCGCGGCCAGCCGGGCGGCCCCGTCCAGGTACTCCTCCTCCGCGAGCGGCTCCTCCCCGGGGGCGAGCCGGCGGGCCAGGGTGTGGCGGGTGCGCAGCGCGGCCTCCGTCGCGGCGTGCGCGTCCGGGGTCAGGTTCCCGACGCGCAGCCGCAGATGCGGGCCGGACTGCCAGTAGCGGATGAAGAACCACGGTGTCCCGGGCGGGAGTTCACGGACCGTGGGGCCGATGACGTCGGTCAGCACCCGGTCGTGCGCCGAGCGGGCGGCGGTGGGCAGGTGCAGGTGCCAGGCGCTCCACTGCGTGGGTGCGCCGGTTTCGGGCTGAGCGGGCATGTGGGGCTCCGGATGGTGGGCGGGTCGGGGCACGGTCACGTACGGAGGTCGAGCAGGGCGCCTCCCGTGGTGCGCGGAACCCCCACCACCGCGGACAGGACGATCGTCTCGTCGTCGTCCAGGCCGATGACCCGCTGGGTGGGGATCTCCTTGAACGCCCGCACCGGCCGGGCGAAGAGCCCCGACGCGGCGGCGGACAGGCACAGGCCGTGGACGGCCCAGCCGCAGGCGTGCTGCGCCGCGCCCCAGCCGGCGGGCCCGAAGCGGGCGAACAGTTCGCGGGGGCGGACGGAGAAGAAGACGGTGACGGGGGCGTTCGCCACCCCGCAGCCGTTGACCGGGGAGACGCCGTAGCCGTAGTGCTCCTCCAGCGCGGCGGGCGCGGACGGATCGGCGCGGAGCAGCTCGGCGGCCGCGCCACGGGCCCGGTACACACCGTCCTCGTACCCCTCGACGTGCTGCACGACCGCGCTCACCCGTACCGCGTCGAACGCGGCGGCGAGCGCCGGGTGCGGCGGGGGTACGGCGAGCCAGGCCAGTGCGGTACGGAGCACGTCGGCCGGGAGGGCGGGGTGGCGGGCGGCCGTATCCATGCCGTGCAGACCGCGCGGCATCCGGCCGGAGTGGCGCTGCCAGAGGAGCTCCGCCCAGTCGGGGGCCGCGGCCGACGCGGGCAGGCCGGCGGGCACGGCGGTGGTGAGGCGGGCGGCCGTACTGGCGTACCGCTGCCGCCTGTTGACGTGCACGACGTCCGTCAGGGCCGGGTCTCCGTCGGGAACGGGGGGTTCCGGGGCGGGCCGTGCGGCGCGGGCGGCGGGCCGTTCCGTGAGGTCCAGTCGCCAGGGCAGCGACCACTCCCAGGTGTTCCCCGGGTCCAGTTCCCGCAGCAGGGTCTCGCTGTCGGCTCCGGGCAGGGTGAGCGCGGCCGGTACGTCGAAGAGTTCGAGGCCGAGCGTCAACGCCCTCAGCACCATGCCGAGTTCGATCGCGACCAGGGATCCCCGGAACCACTGGTAGGCGGCGGGGACGGCCGTGTAGCGGCCGGTGAGGGCGATCCGGGTGGGCGGTGCGAGGTCGGGGATACCGGTGAGGGCGTGCCGGGTGGGTTCCAGCAGCCGCCAGGGCGCGTCGGCCGCGCCCCCGTCCACGAAGGCGTGCACGGGGAAGAGGCAGCGGGGCGAGGCGTAGGGGCGGTGCTCGTTGTACGGGTTCTCCGGTTCGCGGCGCAGTGGCGCAAAGGCGGTGGTCAGCGCGTGGGCGAGCGCGGTGGCGCCGTCCGCCGGGCGGGGGTGCCGGGTGGCGGGGTACGGATACGAGGAGAGGTGCGCCGTGGCGCCCGGCGGGAGCGCGGTGCGGTGTCCGGCGCCGCGTGGTGGCCGGGGCCGGACGTGGCTGTCGGGCGGGGGCGTCTCGGCCCAGGTCCACGGGGGCGGTTCGGGGTGGTCCGCGCCCGCCCCGTACGCGTGCCACAGGGGTTCGCGGGCGATGCTGTTGTCGTCCGCGTCGCCGGGGAGCCGCACGGGCGAGCGGGCCGGGTCCCGCCGGCCGGCGGCCGTCGCGGGGGCCGTCACCCGCGCCGTCACGGGAACGGGTGGGGGTCGTAGGGGATCGCCCGGTGTTCCTGGTCCGTGCCGCTCAGGGCGGCCCGGAGCCGGGGCAGTCCGTCCAGGCGCTGCTGGGCGTGGCCGAAGCACATCGGGAGGATGCCGGGGACGACGGCGCGGGCCACGGAGATGCCCGCGTCCGCGTGCTCGCGGCTGGTCTGGTCGACGATGACGATCCGGTCCAGGCCCGCGTCGGCGAACAGCCCGCCGACGTACTCCAGCGTGCCGCGCACATCGCCGCCGGCCGCCCGGTCCAGCCTCCCCGGCCAGTCGGGGAAGGCCTCCGCCGTGGTGACGGCCGGGCCGCCGAGCCCGGACAGGGCGCGGTCACGGGTCTCGGGCAGCGAGGAGAACCGCACGTGGTCCGCCAGCTCCTCGACCAGCCAGGGGTTCTCGACCATCGGCTCGACGTCCTCGCGGGTCCAGTCGACCGGGTTGGTCACCAGCTGGGCGACTTCGCGCAGCGCACCGCGGATCGCGGCGGCCGGGTCGGCGCCCGAGCCGGCCGAGGAGAACGTCGCGGGGAAGGGGTTCTTCTCGTTGACGGCGATCACCCAGACCACCGGAAGGCCGATGTCGCGGGTGGCGACCAGGACATGGACGTCGAAGCCGCGCGAGCGGATCAGCTCGACCATGGCCCGGCTGGTCGGGTCGGTGAGGCCGGCGACCGGGATGTGCGGGAGCGGTGCGGCGCGGAACCACGAGGTGAGGAACGCGTCGCGCTCGGCCAGCTCGAACAGCGAGTGCAGCGCGGCCTCTTCGTGGTTGGCGCCGACCGCGCAGCCGCTGGAGCAGTCGAAGAAGTAGTGCCGGCGCCGGGCGGCGCCCGCGACCCGGGCCGCGCGGCGGTCCCTGCGGTAGGCGTACTCGTACTGGTAGAAGGCGTGGTCGGCCGGGACGAGCAGCGGCCGGCCGTCGGCGAGGTCGTGGCCCCAGGCCCAGTCCATCGGGGTGTCCGCGGTGAACGGGGTGGCCCGGCTGGTGGGGTGGGCGAGCTGTTCCGCGGTGTAGCGGCCCAGTGTGCCGGGATCGACGGCGTGCTCGGCCACCGCGCGGTAGGAGCGCCCGGTGAGCAGCGGGATGTCGTACGGGTAGCCGCCGAGGCGTTCGTACGCCTCCAGGACGGCGACGGGTTCGGTCTCGGCGAAGGTGCGGGCCCGGCCGTGGCCCATCGCCGGGGCGTCCGCGACGACGGCCATGCTCATCGCGAACGGGGTGTGGGACTCGCGCAGGATGCCGCGGACCGGCCCGAAGCGCTCGTCGAGCAGCCGGGCGCGCAGCACTCCGGGCTCGACGAGGCGGCTGGCGGCGGTGCGGGTGGAGTCGCCGGGGACGGCGGGGCGGGGGACGAGGGTGCGGTGGGCGGGCGGTTCGGCGCCGGCGGTGAGGTCCTGGCCGGACGGTCCGCAGGCCGGGCAGTGGAAGCTGCGGGCGATGCGGTGGCGGCGGGTGCCGTGGACGGTCACCGAGTACGCCTCGCCCGGGGCGAGCGGCCGGGCCGCCAGGTGGTCGACGGCGATGCCGAGGAGGCCGGGGAGCACGGCGGCGGGGGCGGCGGGGGTCGCGGCGGGCCGGGTGAGGTCCGCGACGAGCGGGTGATCGAGGACCGTCCGCTCACGGACCTCGGCGCAGGCGGCGCAGCCCGCGTCGGTGCCGGGGACCCACAGCGGGCCGATCATGACCTCGTCCTCGTGGACGCGGACGGAGAGGTGCGGGGTGCGGAGCGGGTCCGCCCCGGCGCGGGTGACCTGCGCCCGCTCCCAGTCGAGGTCCCAGCCGGTGTTGGCCGAGACGGTGGCGCCGGTGGCGGCGGCCAGCCGGCCGAGTGCGGGCAGCCAGTCGCCGTGCGCCGACGGGGCCAGGGCGGGGCCCGCCGCCACGGCGGCGGGCGCGATCGTGTCAGTCGGCATCGTGGGTCTCCTGCTCCTGCGCGGTACGGGCGACGGCCTCCACGGGGCCGTACCAGAAGGGGATGACGCCGAGCACCGGGTCGGTCCGCGAGGCGCGGCCGCGGTAGGAGGTGCGGGTGCGGTCCGGGGCGGGTGCGGTGAGCCGGGCGCGGAGTGCGGCGCGGGTGGCGTCGTCGGCGGTGAGGAGGGCGTCGGTGGAGAGCGGGTCGACGGTCCCGCCACCGGTGGCGCGTGCCTGGGCGGCGGCGAGCGCCGTGCACAGGGCCGCGTGCGCCGCCTCGGCGGGCGTCGGGCCCCAGCCCGCGCCGAGCCGGTCGCCGCCGGCCGTGACCCGGGCCAGGTACCAGCCGGTCTCCGGGCTCGGCGCCACGGCGACGGCGGGAGTGAACCGGTCGCCGTCCGACCGGAGTTCGGTCAGGACGCGCTCGCTCTCCGCGGTGAGCGGATGCGGGACGGCGGAACGGGAAGTGGCGTCCTCCTCGATGAACTCTGTTGTCGCACCCGCGAGTTGGCGCAGCGCGCCGTCCAGGAGCCAGTGCTCCTCGGTGAGTCCGGCTGCCGCACCTCCCGGCCGGTCGCGGAGGGCGGCGAGGGCGGCGGCCAGGGTGGCCGTCTCCTGGTGGGCCGCCCACGCGGTGACGGAGCCGCCGGTCCGCGGGGCCGCGCGGTGTTCGGCCGTGCGCAGGGCGAGCGGCATCTGCGGCAGGTCCTCGCCCTCGGCCGAGGCGAACAGCCCGGTCCAGCGGGTGGCGAGTCCGCCGCCGGAGGCGAGGGCCGCCGCCGGCTCGGGGAACGGCCGGACGGGGGCCCCGTCCAGCGTGACCGCCGCCGCTTCGGTCACGGGAGCGCCCGTGACGGTGACGCGGTCGGCCGTCAGGTCGTCGCCGTGCACGACGTGGGCCTCGCCGGGCTCCGCGACACCCGTGAGGGTGTCGGCCAGGAGCTGGGCGGCGAGGGCCCCCGCGAGGGCGTGGGCGACGGGTCCCGGTGCGGGACCGGTGCCTTCGGCCGCCGCCCAGGACAGGGCGCGGTCCCGGAACGCCGCCCAGGTGGCGGGCGTCGCCCCGACGGGACCGACGAGGGTGAGACCGGGGCCGAGCAGCACGGGCACGTCGAACGCGCCGGTCGGCCCGTGCCAGGTCCCGTCCCCGGTGAGGAAGCGGATGGCGGTCCGGGTGGAGGGGGACGTCCGTGCCGCCGGGTCGCCGGCGGGGATCAGGTCGTACGCCTCACGCACCGCCGGGCCGCCGACGGGAATCGGATCATCCGTACCGCGCACCGCCGGGTCGCCGGCGGGGGTTGGGTCGTGCCTGTGGTGCGCCGCCGGGTCGCCGACGGAAGTGTTCGGGGCCTCGCCGGCCGTCACGTGGCGCACTCCGGCGCGCCGCAGCCCGCGTTCCGCCGGGGCGGTCGCCGTCCCCGGGCCCCGCAGCTCGACGTCCGCCCCGTGCAGCCGGGCGAACGCCGCGTACGGGTCGTCGAGGCGGGACTCCAGGCGGGCCAGGGAGTCGGCGTACCGGGCACGCACCGGGGCCGGGGGCTCCGGGGCGGTGAACGCCGTGCTGTCCAGGAGCAGTCCGTTCGCCCGGAGGCGGCCCACGATGTGGACCACGGCGGGGCGGGCCCGCTCGGTGCCGATCGCGGTGACCAGGGCGTCCAGGGTCGTGCCCGTCTCCAGGAGGGGCAGGCAGCCCTCGGCGACGGCGTACAGGACGTCCGAGCCGCGCAGCACGAACTGTCCGCGCGTCCCGCTGAAGTAGACGCCGCCGGGGACCGGTGCGCAGTGGAGTCCGGGCCGCGCCCTCAGTACGCCGGAGGCCGCCTCCTCGACGGCCGCCGGGGCCGTGGTGGTGATCGTCACGACCGCGCTCCTTCCGCGTGGTTCACCGGGTCGTAGGTGAAGGTGCCGCCTGCCGTGCGCCCGACCTCGACGACCCACTCGGTGGCGTGGGTGCCGTCCGTGACGCCGGGCAGCGCCTCCTCCAGGTAGCCGCCGGTCGGGCCGTCGCCGCGGCGCTCCAGCATCCGGGGCAGCACCCGGACGGCCAGCGCGCTGGCCAGGTCCACGTACTGGGGCTTCTGCTGGAGGCGCTTGGACTGGACGTCCGGGGCGCCCACCGAGAGCGGGCCCTCATCCTCGGGGGCCGACTTGATGACGACCTCCTCGGGGACTCCGTGCCTGGCCCGCCACGCGGTGAGGGCGAGCAGCCGCTCGGGGCCGTCCTGGCCGGTGGCGACCGCCGTCTCCAGCTCGGCGCCGCCGTACCAGCGGCGGCGGCCGATGAGGACGTCGCCGACGCTCATCCGCGGAGCGACGCGGGTCTCCTCGCCGTCCCAGGGGAGCGACGCGTGCCAGGAGTTCGGGAAGCTGTTGAAGAGCCGGCCGCTGATCGCGAGGCCGGAGGCGACCGACAGCGGGGGCGGGAAGAGGCCGGGGTGGCCGGTGCCCAGGGGCAGTACGCGCAGCGGGGCGCCGTCCGCGTCCTCGACGCGCAGGGTGTCGGTGGCCGGGTCGTGCGCCAGCCGGAGGCCGAACCAGTCCTCCGGGGTGAGGCCGCCGGGCAGGATCGGGGCGTGCGCGTTGACGTTGAGCCGGTGCAGGCCCAGGTCCTCGGTGACGCGTGCGCCGTCGTGGCCGTAGAAGCGCCCCAGGTGCGCGGCGAGCCGGGGCAGGGCCTCGCCGCCGAGGCGCCGGTCGGCGTCCAGGAAGCGGGCGTACAGCATGCCGTGGCCGGGCAGTCCGTCGTTGAGGACGAGCCGGTCGCCGGCCTCCTGGAGCAGCACCCCGTAGATCAGCGGGTCCTGGCGGAAGCGGTCGGGCAGCGACCGGGTCAGGTCGGTGACGTCGGCCGCGGTGAGGGCGAGGGTGTCCTCGCCCGCGTCGGCGGTCTTGGTGAGCCGGGTGTGGATCTCCTCGGAGAGCTCCCGGCGCAACCGGAACATGCGCTCCAGGCACCCGTCGGCGGGCCCGATCCCGGTCAGCGCGGAGGCGTCGCCGGTGCCCCGGGGGCCGTAGACGGCGTCCATCGCGGCGGCCCGGCGGGAGACCTCGCCGACGACGAACGCGGCGTGCTCGGCGAGCGGGACGTTGGCTCCGGCGCCGAAGCGTTCGGTGAACGCGGCGGTCATCAGCACCCGGACGTCGTGCAGCCAGTCGAAGACGGAGAGCAGTTCGACGGCGGGGCCGAGGTCGTTGAGGGGGGTCCGCCAGTGGGACGTCGCCACCTTGAGGGGCGGCATGACGTAGTCCTCCTCGACCGTGATCTGCGCCGGGCGGCCCGCGGCCTGGCTGAACCGGCCCAGTGTGGTGCGCAGTTCGGCCAGTGCGGCGCCGCGCTCCGCGGCCGGGGCCTCGACCACCCGGGGCATTCCCGTGCGGATGGCCCCGGCCAGTTCCCGGAGACCGGGGGTGTGTTCGGTGTCGGGGAGTTCGGGGGTGAGGAGGTCCTCGTAGTCGGCGGCGCCGTCCTCCGCCTCGTTGAACGTGCACAGGACGCCCTGGTGCAGGGCGCGGCGCACCCGGCGGTCGGCCTCGGCCTCCGGGACACCCGCCCGCGCCGCGACGTTGGCGACGACGGCGGGGAAGCGGCGCGGCCCCATGGAGAGCGCGTCGAGCAGGTCGCCGGCGGGCCCGTCCAGCGGTACGGCGAAGCGCTGCATCCCCTGGTCGGTGAGCTTGAGGAAGAACAGCTTCCCGGCGGCCGGGTCCGGTGCGGAGGTCGGCGGCACCCCGAGCCACAGCTCGGTGAGGTCCGTGGCGTGGGCGGTGGGCAGTCCGCCGAGTACGTAGCCGAGCATGACCCGGTCCAGGCCGGGCACGGCCCGCGCCCCGGTGAAGGGGACGTCCCCGGGGTGCACGGCGTCCGGGTCGGTGGCGGGGACGGGTTCGGCGATGCCCACCGCGGTGAAGCGGGAGAGCGGGCTCGTACGGACCATGGCCCGGGTGACGTACTGGATGAGGCCGCGCTCGGACTTGCGGGTGCGGGCGGACAGCTTGCCGGGGCCCGCGACGGCGGCCCGGTAGCGCTCGGCCTCCTGGTGCACCTCCGGCGCCAGCAGCGCCAGCGAGCGCAACAGGTCGTCGTTGCCCAACAGCTCGGCCAGCAGGACGCGTTCGCGCTCTGCGGCGTCCGGGTAGCCGTCGGCGACGGCGGTACGGAGCCGCTCCCGCCCCTGGTACGCGGCCAGCCAGTGCGCCACCGCGGGGGTGGGGTCCTCGGGGGTCTTCTTGGGTGCGCGGCCGTTGTGGATGGAGCGGCGCAGGGCGATCAGGGCCCGGCGCTCGTCGTCGGACCCGGCCGTGCCGATGCTCTCGTACAGCTCCTGCGAGCAGGCGTCCGCCGCCGCGGCGAGCTCCGTCTCCGCCAGGGCGAGCCGGGCCAGCAGGGTGCGCTGTCCCGGGTCGCCCAGGCGGGCCCGGCGCAGCGGGTTGACGCGGAGGAACCACTGGGGTTCGGGGCTGGTCATCTCGGGGCTCCCGTCGGTTCGGGGGTGGCGGCGGCCGGGCCGGTGACGGCACCCAGGCGGTCCTGCCAGCTGACGCCCAGCACCTCGTCCACGGTCTCGGCGAGCGCGAAGCACATGTAGTAGCGCTGCATCGGTGACACGGTGAGCAGCGGCAGCTGCTGGTAGAAGAGGTTCGTCAGCAGCCGGTAGGCCGCGAAGAACGGCGACGGGGAGCTGATGGCGCCCGAGCCGTGCACGGCGCGGTGGAACTCGGTGTCGGGCTGCTCGCCCCGCGGGACGACGGTGGTGGCTCCGGGCGGGCCCATCTCGCTGCGGTCCACCCCGTCGGTGACCGAGTCGAGGAGGTCGAGGGTGAGGGTGCCGGCCGCGACCGCGCTCTCCAGCGCGCCGGAGGAGTAGGCGAACGCGGTGCGCCATTCGGCGGCGGCCGGGGACGCCTCACCGCTGAGCCGCTCCTCCACGACCGTGCGCAGCATGGCCGCGTCCCCGGCGAGGCGCTCCTTGAACACCGGGCGCATGTCCTTGGTCGGTGCCGCCCAGGCGAGGAAGGCCTCGACGTGGGAGCGGGGCGAGAACACCCCGTACGACGGTCCGAGGAAGTGTGTGTCGACCAGGGCGGCGAACGCCTCGGCCAGCCGCCGGGTGCCGCTGCGCGGTTCGGCGGCCATTGACTCGATCATCCGGAGCACGGGCCTGGCCAGCGCGCCGCCGACGACGTGGCGCAGGGCGTCCAGCCGCGGTTCGCGGGAACGCAGGGCGGGGTCGTCCGGGGCGATGATCTCCACCGAACCGTGGGCGCGCAGCGGCAGATAGGGCGGCTGCACCGCCTCCAGCCGGCCGAACTCCCTCGCCTGGTCGAGATATACCTCGTCGGTCAGGGCGCGGGCCGCGTCGAGCGGTCCGGCGTCCAGCCGGGCCGCGACCGACTGCCAGTCGACGGCGCCGCCGGGCGCCCCAGGGGCGTCCAGGGCCAGTACGTCGAAGTGCGGGCCGTGCAGCCAGCCGCGCCTCAACTGGACGCCGGGGGCGCCCTGTTCACCGAGGGAGCGGGCGGCCGGCACGACGTGCCGGGCGATCCAGGCCGGTGTCACCGGCATCCGTGTGTGGAGGCGCACCCCCGTCAGGCCGGCGGAGTCCGGCCTCACGGCACTGCGCTCCGGAGCGTCAAACCCCATGTCTTTCGCACCTTCCGGGATGAAATCGAGAACGCGAATTCACTATTGGCTTCACTGGTGGCTTCACTATTGGCCAAGTGAATTTCCTGGGGAAGAGCGGGAGGGCCGGCGCTTACATACGTCACCGTTGTCGTGACACCGCTCCGGGAATCACGGAAACAGCGATTCCGCTTCGGCCGGCCGTGACAGATGTCATCACCTCGGGATGCCACCGGCCCGAACCGGGCGGGCCGGCCGAAAACAGCCAAACCGACGGGATGATCGTTGTATTCTCCGCCAATGACCCCCACTACGCCATCGACGCCCTCCACACCTTCGGCCACGGATGCCGAGTGCGTCGCGCTCACCCGGAACCTGCGCCGCAGGGGCACCCTCGTCCTGTCGGTGTTCGCCGTGATCTGGGCCTTCGCCGGCGCGTCCGGGCTGGCGTCCTCGGGCGCGGCCCTGGCCGTCGAGATCGTCGCCGTGCCGCTCACCGCGGTGGCGATCGTGCTCGCCTACCGCAAGGGCGCCGCTCCCTCGCCCCGCATGGTGAGCCTGCCGGAGAACTGGGCGCGCGCCGTCGGCATCGTGAACGTCGTCGAGGTGGCCGCCGTCTTCGCGGTGATCGCGGCGTCCAACGCCTCGGACCACCCGGAGTTCATCCCGGCCGCCATCGCGCTGGTCGTGGGCGTGCACTTCTTCCCGCTCGCGCGCTATTACGACCAGTGGCAGTACAAGGGGACGGCGGTCGCGCTGAGCGTCGTCGCCGTCGTCGGGTTCGTGCTCATCGGGGCCGGCCTGTCGGCCGAGGGCGTGCGGGCCGTGGTGGGCCTGGCCTCCGCGGTGGTGCTGTGGGTGTCCGCGTACCACGTGGCCGTGAAGGGCTGAGTCACCGGCGGGAGGCCTCGTTCTCCCCGCCTGCGCACACAAGGATGTGCCCGGCCGGCCGGTGGGCCGGGCGCGGGCGCATCCTTCTGTGTGCGGTTCAGCCGTTACGGCCGAGCGGCATTCAGCAGGCGGAGCAGGTGCTCGACGAGGACGACGAGGTCCCGATCGAACCGCTGGAAGCGCCCATCTCCGGCAGCGCCACGCCCTGGGCGACCTCAAGGGTCTCCAGCTCGTCCGCGTCGAAGCCGTCGAACGCGGCGTCGTCGTTCTTGACGTCGTTGATGCTCATGTCTGTGTTCCTTTCGAGGACCTGACGGTCCGGATGTCGGTGGGGTGGGTCAGCAGGCGGAGCAGGTGCTGGACGAGGAGGACGAGGTGCCGATCGAGCCGCTGGAGGCACCCATCTCCGGCAGCGCCACGCCCTGGGCGACCTCAAGGGTCTCCAGCTCGTCCGCGTCGAAGCCGTCGAACGCGGTGTCGTCGTTCTTGATGTCGTTGGCAGCCATGGTGCGTTCCCTTCGATTGGTTCCGGGATTCACCTGGATTCGGATTCCCTGAATTCAGTCCCGGAACAACAGTTCTGCGAATGTGAAGCCATTCGGCGTCTTTCGCTTTCCCGTCCGGCTTCGATATCCATATTGCTCGGACCGCCACCTCCGCACCAGACTTTCCGGCGCCGCGCTGACATTTATCACGGGGCGAATGACGCTTCGCCCGGCAGCGACCATTCGGGACTGTTCACCATGTGCCATTCCGGACCGGGGTCGCCGGCGATCGCCGGGTCCGGACCGGGCGTTCCGAGCAGGAAATCCCCCACGGAGGACTCCTCCAGGTAGTCCAGGCCCAGGACCCGGGCGGACATGTCGGCGTCCCCGTTGCCCAGGCCGCAGGGGGCCAGGCCCATCGCCGTGGCCACCAGATACATCGTCTGGTAGAGCACACCGGTGTGCCGCAGCGTCGTCGCGTATGCCATGGCCCGGTACTTCCACGCCATCCGCTGGAAGCGCGAGGTCACCGTGATGAGCACATCGGGGCGCACGTCGAAGCCGACGGAGCGGGACGCCACGTTCAGCAGTGATCTGCGTTCCACCTCGGCGTCGTTGACGAGCGCGAGGCGGTGTCCGTAGGAGTCGTAGTGGTAGATGCCCGGTGAGAGCCCCGCGCAGCGCAGCACGGTGACGTACAGCTCCAGCTCGTAGAGCGAGCCGCCGCTCGGGTAGGGGCGGGAGATCACCTCCTCGGCGCCGGGCCCGTCCGGGGTGTGGTGCACCCGGACGCGCTGCACCCGGTACAGGAACTCGCCGAGCTCCTTGGCGGTCAACTCCCGTTCCCCGTACGTACGGTGCGAGCGCCTCGTCTCGATCGCGGCGGTCAGCGAGGGGTCCCGGGCGTCGATGTCCCGGCGCGGCGGCCGGTACAGATCGACCGTCTCCCCGGCCGGCACGGGCTTCACGGCGGGCCGCGGCTCGATCTCCCCCTGGTAGGGGTAGACCGCGCCGAAGACACCGTCGTAGCGGCCCGAGCGCACCCGCGAGTGGAACAGCAGGTCGTGGAAGTCCCACTGCCGCAGCTTCGGTTCGGTGTCGGAGGCGAACGTCCCGTCGGGCCCGGCGGCCTCGACGAAGCCGGCCCCGGTCAGATGGGCGAGCACGTCGAGGCTCTCCTCGGGCCCGAGACCGGTTCCCTCACCGGCCAGGCCCGCCGCCACCGGCTGCCCCAGGGCGGCCGTGAGCTCGCGCGCCCCCCGGTCGGCGAGCACCGCACGGAACTTCACGAGCGGCGACTCCAGCACCAGTACGCCGTCGCGCGAGCGGCAGAACGCGAACCGGGACAGCCGCACCGGGGCGCCGGTGTCCACCGGGGCCGGCTCGTACCCGGCGTCCCGGGACGTCTGCTCCAGCCGCATCAGCTCCCGCCGCGGCGGCGCCCCGTCGCGGCTGAGCACGCTGTGCGCGAGCATCTGCGAGGCCCGCTCCACGAGAGCGGCGGCCCGGACCCGCTCGGCCGGGGTGAACCCCTCGTACAGTTCCTCGCCGGGCAGCGGCTCCCCGCCGAGCCGGTCGAGCACGGTGCGCAGCGCCCCGCGCACCGGCCGCAGCACCAGGGAGCTGACGGGGCCGTGCAGGGTCACGGTGTCCGTGGCGCCGTCCAGGGCGACACGGACGTCGGCCCGCAGGACGCGGGCGTGCGTCCTCGCGGGTCTCGTCGTGGATACGGGGATCATCCGGGGCCTCCGGTCTACGGAACTTCGCGGTACTGCGCAGCGCGCAGAGAACCACTCTGCGGTCCCGTACACCCTCAACTCCCCTTCTGAGCGCACCACATGACACTCAGCATTTCCGTGGATGACCGAGGTCACGGTTCGCGTGACACATGACAGGGGCGCCCGCCTTTCGCTCGGACATCCGGCGGCCGCGGCCCATGCTCGAAAAACGCATTCGGCTCACCGCACCGCATCCGGTGCACTCACCACAGGTAGGGAAAATCTCGTGCTCACTCGTCGTCATGCAATACGTCTCGGTCTGACCACCGGTGCCGTCGGCGCGGTCGGCGCTGCGGGCGGAACGTTCCAGCTGCTCGCCGGCGGCCAGTCGGCCCAGGCCGCGGAGTCCACCGGCCGCACCGCGGCGGCGGGCGCCGTCGAGCAGTTCACGGTGCCGCTGACGGTGCCGCCGGTGCTGGCCCCGTACCGCAGCACCAAGGCGGCCGACTACTACCGCGTGACGATGCGCAGGGCGAGCACCGAGATCCTGCCGGGCACCCGCACCGACGTCCTCACCTACAACGGATCGTTCCCCGGACCCACCATCCGCGCCCGCTCGGGCCGCGCCGCGGTCGTCCAGCAGGTGAACGCCCTGGACACCCCCACCTCGGTCCACCTGCACGGCGGCAACAACCCGGTGGCCCAGGACGGCGGCATGATGGACACCATCGCCCCGGGGCGCTCGCGGACGTACGTGTACGAGAACAAGCAGCCCGGCGCCACCCTGTGGACGCACGACCACGCGCACCACCTGGAGTCCGAGCACGTCTACCGGGGCCTGTCCGGGGCGTATCTGATCGGCGACAGCAACGAGGACGCGCTCGGTCTGCCCTCGGGCGCCTACGACATCCCGCTCGTCCTGCGGGACGCGGCGTTCGACGAGAACGCCGCCATGGTCTACACGATGGACGACGCGGACAACCGCACGACGATCCTGGTCAACGGCAGGCCGTGGCCGTATCTGAGGGTCGAGGGCCGCAAGTACCGCTTCCGCCTGGTCAACTCGTGCAACCTGCGCATCTTCGTACTGGCGCTCACCGACGGCACGACCGACCAGCACCCGGTGCAGCAGATCGGCTCGGACGGCGGACTGCTCGCGGCCCCCGCGGAGACACCCGTCATGGTGCTCTCCCCCGGCGAGCGCATCGACTTCGTCGTCGACTTCGCCCAGTACGCCCCCGGCACCCAGCTCACCCTGTCCAACATGCTCGGCCCCGGCCCGACCGAACTGGTCGGCCAGGTCATGCGGTTCGACGTGGGTGAGAAGACCGCCGACAGCAGCCGGGTGCCCGCCGCCCTCGCCACGCTGCCGGCCCTGCCGGCACCGACCGTCGAGCGCACCTTCGAACTGAACATGGACGAGCCGGGCACCGGAAATCACCAGGCGTACATCAACGGAAAGACCTTCGACGCGAACCGCATCGACACCAACATCACGTGGGGCACCACCGAGGTGTGGACGGTGGTGAACAAGAGCGAGACCATTCCGCACAACTTCCATACGCACCTGGTGCAGTTCCGCATTCTCGAACGCGACGGCGCGGCGCCCTATCCGGCGGAGGCCGGTCTCAAGGACACCGTTCTGCTCTTTCCCGGACAGGTCGCGAAACTCCAGCTGACCTTCAATTCGCACCGGGGCGTATATCCCTATCACTGCCACATGATCGACCACAGCGCCATGGGAATGATGGGCCAGATGAAGATCGCCTGAACCGGCCCCTTCCTCTTCCCGTCTAGCGCTCTCATCCCCAACTCCCTTTGAAGGAAAGGAGGATCATGACCACCCGAACCGTTCCGCCTCCGTACGCGCGCCGGATACTCGCCGCGCTGGGACGGGACCCCGCCCGTACGGTCCTGCACCGGCACGGCTCGACGGTCGCAGCGGGTGAGCTTTACGCGTCCGTGCTCGGGACCACCGCCCTGCTGAAGTCCCGGGGCATCGGTCCCGGGTCCACCGTCGCCACCCTGACCGGACCGAACCACCCGCTGATGCTCAGCGCCCGGTACGCGGTGAACCTGCTGGGGGCCACCTCCGTCTACGTACGCTCGATGAACCCGCGGACCGACGCCCAGACGTTCTCACTGGCCACCCAGACCCGGCTGCTGAGCGAACTCGGCGTGGCACTGCTGCTGGTGGACGACCGGGACGAGGAGAGCGCCGCCCGCGGCCGGTGGCTGGCCCGGCGGCTGCCCGGCCTCACCGTGCTGCCGATCGCCCGCCGGACGACCGGGCCGGCGCGGCTGCCGGACCTGCTGGCGCCCCGCCCGGACGACATCGCCGTCGTCGACTTCACCAGCGGCTCCACCGGCCGGCCGAAGATGGTCGCCCAGCGCTACGGAACCCGCGAACAGCTCGTCGCGCGGCTCGCGGACGGCCTCGATCCCCGGGGACCGGCGACGCTGCTCTCGGTCACCCCGATCAGCCACACCACCGCGCCGATGGCCGACGCCGTACTGTCCGGCGGCGGAACGGTGGTGCTGCACGACGAGTTCGACGCCGACGCCACCCTCCACGCCTTCGACCGGCTGCGGGTGACCGACGTGTACCTCGCCGTGCCGCATCTGTACCGGCTGCTCGACCACCCGCTGGTGTCGTCCTGCGACCTGTCGTCCCTGCGGCGCATCACCTACAGCGGCACCCCCGCCGCACCCGAGCGGGTGCGGCAGGCGGTCCGGCTCTTCGGTGACGTGCTGATCCAGGTGTACGGCACGACGGAGGCCGGCGGCATCTCCAGCCTCAACCCGCTGGACCACCGCGAACCGGAGCTCCTCGGCTCGGTCGGCCGGCCCTTCCCCTGGGTACGCGTCGAGATCCGGGCACCCGGCGGCACGGTGGCCCTGGGACGCGGGCAGAGCGGCGAGATCTGGGTCAGCTCGGCCACGGTCTCCGCCGGCTACCTGGACGATCCGGAGCTGACCGCCAGGACGCTCCGGGACGGCTGGCTGCGCACCGGGGACCTCGGGCACCGGGACACCTACGGCTATCTGCGCCTGGACGGCCGGGTCGGCGACGTCATCAAGCACGGCGGGCTCAAGCTGGACCCCGCCGCGATAGAGGACGCGCTGACGGCGCACCCCCAGGTACGGCAGGCCGCCGTCTTCGGGGTCCGCGACGCCGACCTCGTCGAGCAGGTGCACGCGGCCGTCGAACTCCACTCGGGCGCCGGGCACACCTCCTGCGACCTGCGTGACTACGTGGCGGCGACGCTCACCCCGGAACACACCCCGGTCAGCGTCTCCGTCTGGCCCGAACTGCCGCTCACGCCCGCCGGGAAACCGGACCGCGCCCATCTGCGCAGCGTGACCGCACCGGTGCGGGCCCACCCCCCAGGACCCGCGCGCGCCGCTCCCCTCCCGTCACCCGGCGAGGACGCGGACACGCGCGGTACGGGCCCACCGGGCCCGGCCACGCCGCCTGCCGGCGTACCGGTACGCGCAACAGAAAGGGCGCTCCATGACCGCATACGGCCACTTCGCCAGGTCACTGCGACTGCGGCGGCTCTACCGCCACAGCACGGCCGGCCTGATGATCACCCCTCTCGACCACTCGATCAGTGAGGGACCCGTGGTGCCCAAGGGCACGACGCTCGACCAGCTCGCCGGCCGGCTGGCCGCCGGCGGCAGCGACGCGGTCGTCGTGCACAAGGGCAGCGTGCGCCACATCAGCCCGGAGCGGTTCGCCGCGATGTCGCTGATCATCCATCTCAACGCGTCCACCAACCAGGCACTCGACCCGAACGCCAAGTACGTGGTGACCGAGGTCGAGGAGGCGCTGCGGCTCGGCGCGGACGCGGTCAGCGTCCACGTCAACCTCGGCTCCGACGACGAACGGCAGCAGATCGGCGACCTCGGGCGGATCGCCGATGCCTGCGACCGCTGGAACCTGCCGCTGCTCGCCATGGTGTACCCGCGCGGCCCGCGCATCACCAACCCGCGCGACCCGGACATGGTCGCGCACGCCGTCACCGTGGCGTCCGATCTGGGCGCGGACCTGGTCAAGACCGTCTTCCTCGGCTCCACCGCGGAGATGCTCGACCTGACCGCGGCCTGCCCGGTGCCGGTCCTGGTCGCGGGCGGCCCCGCGCTGCCCACGGAGGAGGACGTACTGCGGTACGTGCGCGACGCCCTGGCCGGCGGCGCGGGCGGGGTGGCGATGGGCCGCAACATCTTCCAGGCCGAGAACCCGCAGCGGCTCGCCGCGAAGGTCGCCCGGCTCGTCCACCACTTCCCCGAACACCACTTCGGCCCGGACCCGGCCGCGTACCCGTACCTGGCCGCCGACCGGCCGGACGAGCGGCTGACACCCGACCACGCCCCGGACCATCCCGGAGCGCAGGCGCCCTACGACGAGAACACCCACCGCCTTTCCGATCTGACAGGAGGTCCGCATCATGACGGACGCAAAACTGTGCTGGCTTGACGTTCGCGGAACCGGCAACGCCACCGCCGCCGTACTCGAAGAGGCGATGCACCAGCGGATCGACGGCATCGTCGCCGCCGACCCGGCCGTCTTCAACGGCCTGCCGCCCACCGTGCGCAAGATCCTGCTCTTCCAGGACGGCCTCGACGCCGTCCCCGCCGACCTCGGCGCCACCGACGTGGTCATCGTGCCCGGCGGCCGGGACGCCAGGGCGGAACTGATGGCCGCGCACCCCGGTGTGGAGTTCGGCCGGTACGTCGAGATCGTGGACGCCGACACCCTGGAGGACGCCTGCCTGGCGGCCCGGCTGGAGCCGTGGAGCATCCTCGACTTCCGCGACCCGACCAAGATCCCGCTGGAGATCGTGATCGCGGCGGCGACCGGCGCACCCGGCTCGATCATCACGACCGCGTCCAACACCGAGGAGGCCGAGATCATCTACGGCGTGCTCGAACTCGGCTCGGACGGGGTGCTGATGCGGGCCGACACCGTCGGCAACGCCACCGCCCTGCGCACCGCGGCCACCTCCCGCAGCGGTGAGATCGGGCTGGTGGAGCTGACCGTCGTCAAGGCCACCCACATCGGCATGGGCGAGCGGGCCTGCGTCGACACGACGACGCACTTCCGCAAGGACGAGGGCATCCTCGTCGGCAGCCACTCCAAGGGCATGGTCCTGTGCGTCAGCGAGACCCACCCGCTGCCGTACATGCCGACCCGCCCGTTCCGGGTCAACGCCGGCGCCCTGCACTCGTACACCGTCTCGGAGAACGGCCGCACCAACTACCTGAGTGAACTGCACTCCGGCAGCACGGTCCTGGCCGTCGACGTCAAGGGCCGGACCCGTCCGGTCAGCGTCGGCCGGGTGAAGATAGAGACCCGGCCGCTCATCTCCATCGACGCGGTGGCCCCGGGCGGCCAGCCGGTCAACCTGATCCTCCAGGACGACTGGCACGTGCGGGTCCTGGGTCCGGGCGCCGCGGTCCTCAACTCCACCGAGCTGAAGCCGGGCGACACGATCCTCGGCCACCTGCCGACGGCGGACCGCCATGTCGGCTACCCGATCGACGAGTTCTGCCTGGAGAAGTAGTCCGGCGCGGACCCGTCCGCGAAGCACCACTAACACCAAAAGCACCACGCGCACGATCCGCATCACCTCGCCACGCCCCGGCACCTCTTGTGCCGGGGCCGACGCGTGTGTCCCGCCGGTGCCCCGGGGGCCGCTCACAGCAGCCCGTGCTCGATCGCGATGCGGGCCGCGTCGAACCGGTTGCGGCCACCCAGCTTCTTGATCGCGGCCGAGGTCAGATTGCGTACGGTCCCGCCCGCCAGGAACAGCTCCCCCGCGATCTCCTTGACGGTCGCCCCGCCGGCGGTGAGCCGCAGCACGTCCACCTCGCGCACACTCAGCGAGGCATCGCCCACGGCCACCGTCCGCAGCAGCGAGGGATCGACCGTCAGACAGCCGCCCGCCACCCCCATCAGCGTCGTGATCAGCTGCGGCAGCCGCGCGTTCTTCGGTACGACTCCCAGCGCCCCGGCCGCGACCGCCCGGTCCACCACCGACTGCGTCGCCGCGCCCACCATCAGCACCACACCGCATCTGAGGTGGTGCGTGCGCACATCGGCCGCGGCCCGCAGGGCCTTGCCGCCCATGGTGGACTCGCCGAGCAGCAGCACGGTCGGCCGGTGCCGCTCGACGGCCGGCAGCACCGAGTCGTAGGACGTGGCGAGACCCACGACCTCCAGGCCGTCCGCGCTGTTCAGTGTCTCGGCGAAGGCTTCCAGGACGAGTTGGTGGTCGCCGGCGACGACGATACGTACGGACATGTGATCAACCCCCGTATGGTTGACGGGATCCGCTGGGCGGCGAATCCTCAGCAGGTGTGCGGTCTGCGGTCCAGCAGCTGGTCCACGAGCGCGTGGGCCGCCGCCTCGTGACCCTCGGTGCAGTCGGCCATGTCGATCTCGACGTGCCGGGCGCCGGGCGGCAGCGCGGCGGCGACCGTCGCCGACATGGCGCGGTAGGCCGCCGCCCGCTCCTCGGCCCCGGGGGCCGAGGGGATCACCACCACGCAGACGGCGACCGGACCCAGGTCCGCGGCGATCTGAGCGGGCAGCGTGCGGAAGGTGTCGCCCCGTTCGATGTCGGCCCGGTAGGGCAGGGCGACCATCCCGATCTCGGCCAACTCCTTGCAGAGAAAAGCCGCGTTGGTGGCCGCGTCGTCCCCACGCCCCCGGTGCTCCGCACCGACCACCGCGACCTTCGCGCCGGCGGCGCACAGCCGGATGGTGACGATCCGGCCAATTCCGGTGGTGGCATCGACGACGAGGACGACACGGCCCCCGAGGGCCGCAGGCACGTGACTCGCTGCATGGGACACCGAGACTCCTGAGCAGTTAATGTGTTGAACGTGTGAACTGGTGAGCAAGGGGAGTTGCGTGGTGCGTGACGCCAACCAGCGTCGATAGCAACGTGCCCGACTCAGCACGTGCGCACGATTCGGCCGCGAACCGGGGGAGACACACGTGGACGAGGTTTCGTCGCTAGATCAGGAGACACTCGCGGTCTACCGCGCGATCCTGTTCCACAAGGAACACGATCCGCTCAAGCTCGCCCAGCTGCTCGACATGAACACCTGCGGAGTGCGGGAAGCCCTGGGACGGCTCTCACAGCTGTCCCTGCTCGCACCGTCCCGGGACTCACCCGGAACGCTGCGCGCGGTCAACCCGTCACTCGGCCTGAAGGTACTGCTCCAGCGGGAACAGGACGAACTGGCCGCGCGCCAGCAGCGCATCGAACAGAACCGGGCGGCCCTGGCCGCCCTCGCCGCCGAGTACACGGCCTCCGGCCGCTCCTCCTCCGACCAGACCGAACAGCTCGACAACGTCGACGACATACGGATCAGGCTGGAGGCCCTCGCCGAGTCCTGCCAGCGCGAGTCCCTGGCCTTCCACCCCGTCGGCGGGCTGACCGAGGAGTCGATCGAGGCGGGCCGGCCACTGAACGAACGGGCACTCGCCCGCGGGGTCCGGTTCCGTTCGATCTACCTCGACAGCGTCGCCAACGACCGGGTGACCAAGGCCCACGCGCAGTGGATGGCGGAACGGGACAGCGAGATCCGTACCTCACCCACCCTGCCGATGCGGCTGCTCATCGTCGACACCACCGCCGCCGTCGTCGCCGGCCTGCCCGGTCAGGCGGGCCCCTCCGCACTGCTGTTCAGCAGTCAGCCGGTGGTGCTCGCGATGCGGGCCCTGTTCGAGGCGTACTGGGAACACGCGGCCCCCCTGCACGGCCCCGGTCATCCGGGCGAGGCCCTGGCAGGCGGGCTCACTCCGCAGGAGCGCAAACTCCTCCAGCTCCTGGCCACCGGTCTGACCGACGACGCGGTGGCACGGGCGCTGGGCATCGGGGTCCGCACCGAGCGGCGCATCATGGCCGAGCTGATGGACCGGCTCGGCGCGTCCAGCCGGTTCGAGGCCGGGGTGCAGGCGACGCGTCGGCAGTGGATCTGACGCGCGGCCCCCGCCGCGCTCCCGGCCCGGTTCACGACGCGGCCGGCGGAGCGGGCCAGACGAAGTCGTCCGGCGTGTGCGAACCGCCGCTGTGCCCCGGCGCGACCGGCCACACGAAGTCGTCCGGCGTGCGGGGCGTGCCGCCCGGAGCCGTCGGCCACACGAAGTCGTAGGTGCTGTGCCGCGTCGCCGCCACCTCGCCGCCGGCGGCCTGGGCGGGAGCCGCCCAGGCGAGGGCCCCCAGAACCCCGGCGGCGAGGGTGGTGACGACGGCGGTACAGCGGGTGGCGCGGATGGCTCGGGACATGGCTGGTCTCCATTCCAGGCGTGACGATGACCGGATCGGCAGTGCTTTCGGAGCCAGTGGTACTCGTAGCTCCCCCGGGACCGGTTCGCGATTTCCGCGTTCCGGCCGCTGAGATGAGATAACCACCGGCGCGGCCCGGCTGTCCGCATCCCGCGAGGCCAGGAAGCTGCCTGGCAGGGAGTTGCCCAGCAGCGGACCACCTCGTGACCCGTGCACCTAGGCTGTTCCCTTTGCACGCCGCCGAGCCGAGGAGACACCGCCGTGGAACGCAGCCCGGACGAGAAGTACCCGCCGGTCGAGCCGTACGAGCAGGGGATGTTGGACGTCGGCGAGGGCAACCTCGTGTACTGGGAGGCGTGCGGCAACCCGGCCGGCAAACCCGCCCTCGTCGTGCACGGCGGACCGGGCTCGGGGTGCACGGAGCGGCCCCGGCAGTACTTCGACCCGGACCGCTACCGGGTGATCCTCTTCGACCAGCGGGGCTGCGGCCGCTCCACCCCGCACGCGAGCGACCCGGCCACCGACATGCGGTTCAACACGACGGACCGGCTGATCGCCGACATGGAGCGGCTGCGCGTCCGGCTGGGCATCGACACCTGGCTGCTGTACGGGGGTTCCTGGGGCTCGACGCTGATCCTCGCGTACGCCGAGCGGTACCCGGAGAGGGTCAGCGAGATCGTGATCCCGGCCGTCACCACGACCCGGCGCTCCGAGATCGACTGGCTGTACCGGGCCGCCGGGCAGATCTTCCCCGAGGCACGGGAGCTGTTCCGCGCCGGGGTCCCGGAGGCCGCGAGCGACGCGACCCCGGACGTGCTCGCCGCGTACGCCCGGCGGGCCGAGAGCCCCGACCCTGAGGTACGGGCGCGGGCGACGGCCGACTGGTGCGCGTGGGAGGACGCGGTGCTCTCCCAGGAGGCGTACACCGGACCGCCGCCGTACAGCGGCCGGCCCGCACGGGCACAGCAGGCACTGGTGCGGATCTGCGCGCACTACTTCTCGCACGGCGCCTGGCTGGAGGAGGGGCAGCTGATCCGGGACGCCGGGCGGCTGGCGGGAATCCCGGGCGTGCTGGTGCACGGGCGCTTCGACCTGGGCGGCCCGCTGATCACCGCGTGGGAGCTGGCGAAGGCGTGGCCGGACGCGGAGCTGACCGTGATCGGCGACGCGGGCCATCTCGGCGGCGCGGCGACGAGCCGTGCGGTGCTGGCGGCGCTGGACCGGTTCGCGGACACGTAGCGGGCCCGGTTCGGCGGACCGGGTGAGAGCGCCGCGCCGCGGGACTCCGCCCTTGCTTCGAGCGGACTCCAAGGCGTTGGGTTGACCCCATGAAGTACACGCAGCTCGGACGCACCGGACTCAAAGTCAGCCGCCTCGTTCTGGGGACGATGAACTTCGGCCCAGAGACCAACGAGAGCGACAGCCACGCGCTCATGGACGCCGCCCTGGACGCGGGTGTCAACTTCTTCGACACCGCGAACGTCTACGGCTGGGGCGAGAACAAGGGCCGCACCGAGGAGATCCTCGGCACCTGGTTCGCGCAGGGCGGCGACCGTCGCGACAAGGTCGTCCTCGCCACCAAGGTCTACGGCAACATGGCCGCCGACGGCGCGGCCTGGCCCAACCACGACAAGCTGTCCGCGTTCAACATCCGCCGGGCCGTGGACGCCAGCCTGAAGCGGCTGCAGACGGACCACATCGACCTCTACCAGTTCCACCACGTCGACCGGTCCACCCCGGTCGAGGAGATCTGGCAGGCCATCGACGTACTGATCCAGCAGGGCAAGATCCTCTACGCGGGCTCGTCCAACTTCGCGGGCTACAAGATCGCCCAGGCCAACGAGGTCGCCAAGCAGCGCGGCAGCTACGGGCTGGTCAGCGAGCAGTGCATCTACAACCTGATGCAGCGGGGGGCCGAGATGGAGGTCATCCCGGCCGCCCAGGAGTACGGCCTCGGAGTCATCCCGTGGTCGCCGCTGCACGGCGGGCTGCTCGGCGGCGCGCTCCGCAAGGAGCGCGAGGGCGGCGGCGCCCGGTCCACCTCGGGCCGCTCCGGCGAGGCACTCGCCGACCCCAAGGTGAGGGCGCAGATCCAGGCGTACGAGGACCTGCTGGGGAAGCACGGACTGGAGCCCGGCGAGGCCGGTCTGGCCTGGCTGCTGACCCGGCCCGGCGTCACCGGCCCGATCTCGGGTCCGCGTACGCGCGAGCAGCTCGACTCCGCGCTGCGGGCGGTGGAGCTGGAGCTGTCGGACGAGGTGCTGGCGGCCCTGGACGAGATCTTCCCCGGTCCGGGTCCGTCGCCGGAGAACTTCGCCTGGTAGGAACGGGCCCGCGTGCGGCCGCCCCCGGCAGACAGGTCAGCCGAGGGCGGCCGCCGCTGCGACGACGACGAACATCAGCACGAGCACGGCCGCCATAACGCGGTTTCTAGTCTTGGGGTCCACCCGACGAGCGTAACCGCCCACCCCACCGCTCCGACGGCCAGGCCCGCGCCGATATGCGATACGGCCCCGTACCGGATACCCGGTCGGGGCCGTGATCGTGTGGGTCGGGCGGTTCTCAGGCCGCCGTGGCCAGCTGCTCGCGGGGGACGAAGCGCACATGCGGGTGGCCGGGGCGCAGGTCGACCTTGAGGCGCAGGCCGCCGACGCGGGCCAGCATGAAGCCGACGCCGAGCGCGGCCACCAGCGAGAACGCGCCGCCGACCGCCATGCCGGTCCGGACGCCGTACACATCGCTGATCCAGCCGACGATCGGGGCGCCCACCGGCGTGCCACCGGCGAAGACCATCATGTACAGGCTCATCACCCGGCCGCGCATGGCCGGGTCGGCCGCCATCTGGACGCTGGTGTTCGCGCTGATGTTGGTCGTCAGACCGATCATGCCGATCGGGACGAGCAGGATCGAGAACAGCCAGACGGACGGCGCCATGGAGGCGACGATCTCCAGCAGGCCGAACAGCGTACCCGCGGCCACCAGCATCCGCAGCCGCGAGGAGCGGCGGCGGGCGGCGAGGAGCGCGCCCGCGAGGGAACCGGCCGCCATCAGGATGTTGAAGAACGAGTACATCCCGGCGCCGCCGTCGAAGACCTCGTCGGCGAAGGCCGTCAGCCAGATCGGGAAGTTGAATCCGAACGTGCCGACGAAGCCGACCAGGACGATCGGCCAGATCAGCTCCGGACGGCCGGAGACGTAACGCAGCCCCTCGCGGAGCTGCCCCTTCGCGCGCGGTACGACGACGGCCTTGTGCAGCTCGCTCGTGCGCATCATCATCAGGCCGACGAGCGGCGCGAGGAACGACAGGCCGTTGAACATGAAGGCCCAGCCGCTGCCGACCGAGGTGATCAGCACACCCGCGACGGCGGGGCCGATGAGCCGGGCGGACTGGAAGTTCGCCGAGTTCAGGCTGACCGCGTTCCGCAGCTGGGCGGGGCCGACCATCTCGGAGACGAACGACTGGCGGGCCGGGTTGTCCACGACCGTGACCATGCCGAGCAGGAAGGCGATCAGGTAGACGTGCCACACCTGGACCACACCGGAGAGGGTGAGCACGGCGAGGGCGACACCGCACAGGCCGAGCGCGGCCTGGCTGAAGAGGAGGAGCTTGCGCTTGGGCAGGCGGTCGGCGATGACGCCGCCGTACAGGCCGAAGAGCAGCATGGGGAGGAACTGGAGTGCCGTGGTGATGCCGACGGCGGCGGCGGACCCGGTGAGGCTCAGAACGAGCCAGTCCTGCGTGATGCGGGACATCCAGGTACCGGTGTTGGAGATCACGGCGCCCGTGGCGAACAGGCGGTAGTTACGGATCTTCAGCGACGAGAAGGTCCCGCCGGGCTTGCTCTCGTGGGTGGAAGTCGGTGCGGGGGCGGAGTCTGCTCCGGATCCCGTACTCAAAAGGGTTCGCCTCCTCGGGCGTGGACATTGCGCGGGCTGACGGGGATGCGGCGGTGGGGCGGTGCGCCGGCTGTGGTGCGGCGCGGCCCGCTCCGCTACAGGTGGGCGAGCTTCTCCAGCACGGGCGCCGCGTTGCGCAGCGTCTCCCACTCGTCCTCGTCCAGGCCTTCGGCGAGGGTGGTCAGCCAGGCGTTCCGCTTGGAGCGGCTCTCGGCGAGCATGGCCTCGGCCTGCTCGGTCTGGCTGACCATCTTCTGACGACGGTCATCGGGGTGCGGTTCCAGTCTGACAAGTCCCTTGGCTTCCAGCAGCGCGACGATGCGGGTCATCGACGGCGGCTGCACATGCTCCTTGCGGGCCAGCTCACCGGGAGTGGCCGAACCGCAACGCGCGAGTGTGCCGAGCACCGACATCTCGGTGGGGCTCAGCGACTCGTCGACGCGCTGGTGCTTGAGGCGCCGGCCGAGCAGCATGACGGCGGAACGAAGGGAGCTCACGGCGGCGGCACTGTCGCCGTCGTGGATCAGGTCAGGCATGTTTGTTAGCGTAACTCATTACCTACCCTAAAGACCACTCGGTGGTACACGCGCGAGAGCCGAATCACCAATCGATCACCCAAACGAGTGAGTCGCATCCGGAAAGTCACGCGTGTCGGGCCCGGAGGACGTAACCCTGCATGGCATGGGATCGACAGTGCTCAGCCTGCGGATAGACGGTGAGCTGCTCGACCGGCTCAAGCAGCACGCCGCCAGACGCGGAATGAGCGTCCAGGACTATGTGGTCCGGACGCTCATTCGCGATGACTTCGACGAGCGCTTCCAGGCGGCCGTCGACGAGACAGAGAAGTTCTACGGGGCGGAGGCGGAGGGCGTCGCGGCCGAGGAGGTCACCTGACCCCGCCGGCCGCGCCCCCCGCGAGGGATCACGTGAGGCCGAGCGCCGGCATCGCGTAGTAGAAGACGAAGACCGCCGACACCGCGTACATGGCCACCGGCACCGAGCGACCGCGCCCGGCGGCCAGCCGCAGTACGCAGAACGCGATGAAGCCGATGCCGATGCCGTTGGTGATCGAGTACGTGAACGGCATCATCACCATGGCGAGGAAGGCCGGCATCGCGAGCGTGTAGTCGCTCCAGTCGATGTCCCGCACCGAGCCCGCGATGATCAGGAAGCCCACCGCCAGCAGGGCCGGAGTGGCCGCCTGCGAGGGGACCATCGTCGCCAGGGGTGTCAGGAACAGCGCCGCCGTGAACAGCAGACCCGTGACGATGCTCGCGAAGCCGGTGCGGGCCCCCTCGCCGACACCCGCCGTGGACTCCACGAAGCAGGTGCCCGCGGAGGCGGAGCCCGCACCGCCCGCGGCGACCGCGATGCCGTCGACGAACAGCACCTTGTTGATGCCGGGGAAGTTGCCGTCCTTGTCCGTCAGCTTGGCCTCGTCGCCGACGCCGAGGATGGTGCCCATCGCGTCGAAGAAGCAGGACAGCAGCACGGTGAAGACGAACAGGATGCCGGTGAGCACCCCGACCTTGTCGAAGCCGCCGAACAGGCTGACCTCGCCGATCAGCCCGAAGTCAGGGGTGGCGACCGGATTGCCCGGCCACTGCGGGACGGTCAGGCCCCAGGCCTCGCCCGGCAGGTCCGCGATCGCGTCGATGATCAGCGCGACCACCGTCATCGTGACGATGGAGATCAGGATCGCGCCCGGCACCTTGCGGACGATCAGCGCGAGGGTGAGCAGCGCGCCGAGCACGAAGACGAGGACCGGCCAGCCGTTGAGGTGGCCGTCGTTGCCGAGCTGGAGCGGGACGGTGGTGTGCGCGGCGTCCGGGATGCGGGAGACGAAGCCCGAGTCGACCAGGCCGATCAGCAGGATGAAGAGGCCGATGCCGATCGCGATGCCCTTGCGGAGCGAGGTCGGCACGGCGTTCATCACGCGTTCCCGCAGCCCGGTCGCGACCAGCAGCATGACCACGATGCCCGCGAGGACGACCATGCCCATCGCGTCGGGCCAGCTCATCCGGGGGGCGAGCTGGAGGGCGACGACCGTGTTGACGCCGAGGCCCGCGGCCAGGGCGATCGGCACGTTGCCGATGACGCCCATGAGGAGCGTGGAGAAGGCCGCGACCAGCACGGTCGCGGTGACCAGCTGGCCGCCGTCGAGCTGGTGCCCGTACATGTCCTTCGCGCTGCCCAGGATGATCGGGTTCAGCACGATGATGTACGCCATCGCGAAGAAGGTGGCGAATCCGCCACGGATCTCACGGGCGACCGACGACCCCCGCTCGGAGATCTTGAAGTAACGGTCCAGGCCGCCGGAAGGCTGGGGAGCCGGGGGCTGTTCGGAATCGACCGGAGCGGTGGCCGAGGGGGGCATGGAGGACCTCAGTCATACGTAGAGGGGACTAAAAGAGGACTAAAACTGGTCAGCTTTGGACTTTCACACGAATAATTCGAGCCAGTCGTGAGCAGATTCAGTATGAATACATAAGGCGAAGATCGCTATCTCCGCGCGTAGACCCCTGGGCCGACTGGTCGGGCGGCCTTTATGCACGCGCCGCATACACTGATCGCATGGCGAAGTGGACACCGAAGCACGAGGCACCCGAGCCCCTGGAGGGGCCCGTCGTCGCGACCATCACCGGCGGCACGATCCTCTGGTTCGTCCTCTTCCTCGTCCAGCTCCCGTTCTACGGCTGGTTCGACGACCACGGGCACCTGTGGTGGGTGTGGACGTGCCTGGCCGGTGCGGGCCTCGGCCTGATCGGCATCTGGTACGTGCGAGGACGCGACGCAGCGCTCAAGCGGGCCGCCGCGGCTGCCGCCGCCCCGCAGGCCGGCTCCGGGGACACTCCCGGCACCACCGCCTGACGCGGACCGGAATCACACCTCACGGCCCGGCACCACTGCCGCAGGTCACAGGCCGCTCCGCGCGCCGTACCACCACGGGACGATTCCCGTCCTCCCCCGGTCTGATCTTCGGACCACCCGGGGGGTGAACCGGACGTTGCACCCGTACCGTCTGAACCATGACTCAGCGGGCACTCGACCCCTCCGGGGATGAGCCGAACAGATCCTCCGTACCTTCCGGCACCGACCGGCCGGTGATGATCGACGCCGGTACCGAGCTCGACCCGGTGCATCCGGTCGAACTCCCGGCTCCGGGCGGCGGTCGCGGGCTGACCGCGGCCGAGGTCGCCGAACGGATCGCCCGCGGCGAGATCAACGACGTCCCGGTCCGCTCGTCGCGGTCCGTGCGCGAGATCGTCCGCGCCAACGTCTTCACCCGGTTCAACCTGATCATCGGCGTGCTCTGGGTGATCATGATGTTCGTCGCGCCGATCCAGGACAGCCTCTTCGGCTTCGTGATCATCGCCAACACCGGCATCGGCATCGTCCAGGAGTGGCGGGCCAAGAAGACCCTGGACAGCCTCGCGGTCATCGGCGAGGCGAAACCCACCGTGCGACGGGACGGGGTCGCGGCCGAGATCTCCACCTCCGAGATCGTCCTGGGCGACCTCATCGAACTCGGCCCCGGCGACAAGGTCGTCGTCGACGGCACCGTCGCGGAGGCCGACAGCCTGGAGATCGACGAATCACTGCTCACCGGCGAGGCCGACCCCGTGCTGAAGCGCGCCGGCGACCCGGTCATGTCCGGCAGCTTCGTCGTCGCGGGCGGCGGGGCCTTCGCCGCGACCAAGGTCGGCCGCGAGGCCTACGCCGCGCAGCTCGCCGAGGAGGCCTCCCGCTTCACGCTCGTCCAGTCCGAGCTGCGCACCGGCATCTCCACCATCCTCAAGTACGTCACCTGGATGATGATCCCGACCGCGATCGGGCTGGTCCTCAGCCAGCTGGTGGTGAAGGACAACAACTTCAAGGACTCCGTCGCCCGGACCGTCGGCGGCATCGTCCCGATGATCCCGGAGGGCCTGGTCCTGCTCACCTCGGTCGCCTTCGCGATCGGCGTCGTACGGCTGGGCCGCAAGCAGTGCCTGGTCCAGGAGCTCCCCGCCATCGAGGGCCTGGCCCGGGTCGACATCGTCTGCCTGGACAAGACCGGCACCCTCACCGAGGGCGGCATGGACGTCACCGAGGTCCGCGCGCTGAACGGCGCGGACGAGCCGTACCTGCACCGCGTACTGGCCGCCTTCGGCGCCTCCGACCCACGGCCCAACGCCAGCCTCCAGGCGATCATCGACGCCTGTCCGGTCCCGGACGGCGAGGCCTGGACCGTCACACAGGCGCTGCCCTTCTCCTCGGCCCGCAAGTACAGCGGCGCCGCCTTCGACGAGCACGGCGGGCGGACCTCCGGCTGGCTGCTCGGTGCCCCCGACGTGCTGCTGTCCGAGGACGACCCGGCACTCGCCGAGATCGAACAGCTCAACCAGCAGGGCCTGCGGGTCCTGCTCCTGGCCCGTGCGCAGGGCCCGCTCGACGACCCCGCGACCGCGACCGGGGCCGAACCGTGCGCGCTGATCGTCCTGGAGCAGCGGCTGCGGCCCGATGCCCGGGAGACGCTCGCCTACTTCGCCGAACAGCGGGTCGCCACGAAGGTGATCTCCGGCGACAACGCCGTCTCGGTCGGCGCCGTCGCCGCGAAGCTCGGGCTGCCGGGCGCCGAACACACCCTGGACGCGCGCCGGCTGCCCACCGATCCGGACGAGATGGCCACGGCCATGGAGGAGAACACGGTCTTCGGCCGCGTCACCCCGCAGCAGAAGCGGGAGATGGTCGCCGCCCTCCAGTCCCGCGGCCACACCGTCGCGATGACGGGCGACGGGGTCAATGACGTCCTGGCCCTCAAGGACGCCGACATCGGTGTCTCGATGGGCTCCGGCTCCGAGGCGACCAGGGCCGTCGCCCAGATCGTGCTGCTCAACAACAGCTTCGCGACGCTGCCGTCCGTCGTCGCGGAGGGCCGCCGGGTCATCGGCAACATCACCCGGGTCGCGACCCTGTTCCTGACGAAGACCGTCTACTCGGTGCTGCTGGCCGTCCTGGTGGTCTGCTTCCAGGTCGAGTACCCGTTCCTGCCGCGGCACCTGACGCTGCTGTCGACGCTGACGATCGGCATCCCGGCGTTCTTCCTCGCCCTGGCCCCCAACAAGGAGCGCGCGCATCCCCACTTCGTGCGCCGCGTCATGCGGTACGCGATCCCGTCCGGCACCATCGCGGCCGTCGCCACCTTCGTGACGTACCTGCTCGCCCGGCACCACTACACCGGTCCCGGCTCGCTGGACGCGGAGACCAGCGCGGCCACACTCACGCTGTTCCTGGTCTCGATGTGGGTCCTGGCGATCATCGCCCGCCCCTACACCTGGTGGCGGATCTGCCTGGTGGCGGCGATGGGCCTGGCGTTCCTGGTCGTACTCGTGGTGCCGTGGCTGCAGAACTTCTTCGCGCTGAAGCTGGTGGGTGCGCAGTTGCCGTGGACGGCGGTGGGCGTCGCCGTGATCGCCTCCGCCGCCCTGGAGTACGCCTGGCGCCTGGTGAGCCGCCGCTTCCCGGTGTAGCGGGGAAGCGGCGGCCCCAGCCGGCAGGAGCCGGGCGTGCGGGCTACTTCACGCTGACGTAGGAACCCGTCGCGGTGGCGGCCGGGGTGGTGGACGTACCGGCGAAGCTGTAGCGCCAGTAGCCGTTGGCCGAGACCTTGGCCGTGGTCTTCAGGTCACCCTTGTTGTTCGTCTTGACGGTCTTCACCGTGGTGTAGGTGCTGCTGCCCTTCTTGCGGAACTGGAGCTTCACCGGCTGGGCGGTGTAGCCGTGGTACTTCAGGTCGTCGAAGTTGGCCCGCGACAGCCACCCGGTGAACGTGAGGGTCTTGCCCTTCTTCACCGACTTCGCGGAGGTCTTGACGGACTGCTTGGACGCGCGCTGGACGGTGGCGTTGCCCAGCTTGTCCTGCAGCGCGAAGCCCATCTTGCTGAAGTCGGGGTTCTCCGGGTCCTCGCCCCGGTAGTCGACGGCGAAGCCCATCGCCTTCCACTTCGTGGCGTCGGCGTTGCCGAGCAGGTCGTATTCGGGCGTGACGCTGATGTTGCCCTTGCAGGTGGCGACCTTGGTGGACACCTTCTTGCAGACGGGGAAGTCATCGCTGTACAGCTCGTTCGACGGGGATTCGTACGAGCCGCGGTAGAGGTTGATGTCGAGCAGGAAGTCCGAGGCGAAGATGTTCACGTCGGCGGCGTGCGTCACGGTGAAGGTGGTCGCCACCCGCTTCGTGTACGTGGTCCCCACGACGATCGGCTTGCCGCCATTGACGACGAGCTTGGAGAAGGTGAGGTCCATCTCGCCGGGCTCGGACGCGGCCGCGGGCGCGGCCGAGCGCGCGCCGGTCTTCGCGGCGGACTGCCCGGCGGCGGACTGGGCCGCGCGCGCGACGGCGGCGGCCGAGCCGGCCGAACCGTGCGCGCCGTCGGCCTGGGCGGCCGAAGGAAGGACGAGGGCGGAAAGGGCCAGGGCGCCGGTCACGGTGGCAACGGTGGCACGAGTACGCATGTTTCGTTCCCCAAGGTGGAGAAGGGGGTCCGCCGCGTCTGGTGGAGCGCGGACCCAAGATCGTCGGTGAAGCCTGGTGGCTTCACAGACAAGACGATCACCAACCATGAAGGGTTGTGTGGAACTTGAGGATTTCTTGCGGGATTTCCGTGGATACCCGGACGGGCGCGGCAACAGTGCGCTGAGGGAATCACGACCCTGCCCACGCCCCCGCAGGACCGGCGGCCCGCGCTCAGTCGAACCAGCGGTCCCGGGCCAGCTCCTCGGTGCGTGACGGGTCCTCCAGCAGGGCCGCGACCTCGAAGCGGCGCGGCCACTGGCCCGCCGCCCAGGCGAGACCCGCCGCGACGCCCTCCAGGGTCGCGGCGTGCACGATGCCGTCCGGGGTGCGGCGCCAGTCCAGCTCGACGCCGCCCGCGCGCAGTTCGGCGTGCTCGACATACGTGTCCGGGGTGCCCGCGCCGAGCAGGATGCGGACGGACTCCGGGACCCGGTGCTCCTCGCCCTCGCTCGTCACCTCCGCCTCGACGCTCTCGCCGAGCCGCCGCACCTGGAACAGCTCGGCCAGCTCCGCCGCGTTCGCCGGGGCGACCGGCAGGAGCGGCAGCCCCGCGGTCAGCGGCAGCAGGTCGGGGGCGTCCGCGATCACCGCGTCCGCCGCGTCCACGACCCGCACCTCGCCGTCGACCACGGCCCGCAGCTCGTCCGGCAGCGTGACCTGCTCCGGGTCCAGCTCGGCCAGGGCCGTGTACAGGGAGTGCAGTTGTACGGGACCGACCGGGCGGTCCTCGTCCGCGAGCCGGCCGAGGAGTTCGGCCGCACCGCCGGGCTCGTCCAGCAGGGCGGCGACCGAGGTCCGGACCCCGAGGGCGCGCAGCACCTGGGCGTCGTCGAAGCCGGTCGCGTCGGCGGAGTCGTACAGGCCCGCCAGCCGGGGATCGCCCCCGTCGGCGCGCAGGCCCGCCGGGCGGCGGCCGTCCAGCACCGGGTGGTCGCGCAGCCACCAGGCGGTGTACGGGCGCACCGACCGCGTCGTGCCGTCCGGGAGCAGCACCCGTACCGGCTGGGTCAGCGCGTCGCGCAGCGGCGGCCGGGCGAGGAGCGCGAGCGCCTGGGGCCAGGCGTCGTCGTCGACCAGGTCGAGGTCGCGGACGGCGACGAGTTCGGTGGCGACCGGCGGCACCGGGGTGTCCGGGAGCTGGTCGAGGATGTCCTCGCACCACACGTCGACGGCGTCGAGCAGCCCGGCGTCGTCCGATTCGGCGAAGTCGCCGTCACGGGGCTCCAGTTCGTCCGGGTCCAGGACCACATCGGTGGCCCGCACCAGGGCGAACGTGGCCAGCACCCCGCAGGCGGTGAGCGGCTGCTCGCCCCAGCGGGCGGCCAGCTCCTCGTCGCACAGGGCGAGTTCGCCCTCGCGCATGATCGCGGCGAACGGGCTTCCGGGCAGCACGAGTTCACCGGCCGGAGCGGGCTCGCCGTCCTCGTCGGGCAGCGCGAGCGCACCGAGCCAGGGCTCGTCGCCGGGCGCCAGGTCGGCGTCCCTGACCAGGGTGAGGACGGTCTCCACCAGTTCGTCGCCGTCGAGCGCGTCCTCGTCCCAGATCTCGCCCGCGTCCAGCGAACCGGCGACGGCGGCCCGCACCTGCGGGGTCGTCAGCACGGCGCGCGGGGTGGCGGGCAGGGCGCCCAGCTTCTCCAGGAGCGGGTGCGCGGCGTCCGGGTGGGCGACCTTCAGGCCGAGCCGGGCGAGCCGGTCCAGGACCGGCCCGGTCAGCGCGTCGGGGAGCGGGAGCAGGATCTGCCGGGGGCCGATGGTGGTGCGGGGGACGGCCGGGGCCTGCGGGCCGGAGCCCTGGGACGTCGTCCCGGCGAGCGGCACCGGCAGCCCGGAGAGCCGGTCCGGGTCGATGCCGGCCAGGCTGTCGTACAGCCGCCGCCACCAGCCCGGTTCGCGCTCCAGTCCGGCGAGCCGGTCGATCGCCTCGGTCAGCGGTACCCGGGCGACACCGAGCGTACGGAGTTCGACGCGGCGCTCCAGGCCCGCGGGCAGCAGACAGGGCAGCACCTCGGCCAGCACGGCGACCGTCTCCGCGCCGACACCCTCCAGCACCTCGGCCTCCAGGGGCCGCAGGGCGGTGGTGGCCTTGCGGCCGTCGTCGGCCGCGGCGTCCCAGCTGTCCCAACGGTCGGGCTCCGCGGCGGGGTCGCGCGGGGCGGCCGGCTCCAGGAACGCAACGCGCGGCAGCCGTTCCAGGATCGCGCCGCGCAGCGCGCCGTCCAGCACGCCCTTGCCGAGCGGTCCGGGCACCAGAGCGATGGTGGCGACGGAGACCGGCTGCCAGTCGGCGAGCAGTTCCGCGTACGCGTCGGCCGCGCGCCGCACCAGGAAGTCGGTGAGCGGGCCGGGCGCGGGGTGGCGGCGGGTGGTGTCCAGCGGCAGCGACGCGATGAGCAGCGCGGGTACGCCGAGCGGTTCGTCGGTGGGCGTCGGCGCGTGCACGACGGGGGCGGTACGGGGGTGCACCGGGGCGCCCTCCGCGTCCACCGGGACGGCCCAGGTCACCGACCAGTGCGGGCGCAGCCGTTCCTCCAGCGGGCGGTCGGCGAGCAGGGCGGGCTCGACCGGGCCGTGCCGGGCGACGGTGCGCCAGCGGTTCGTCCCGTGCGCGGAGTCGGCGACGTGGGTGTACGGGCCGTGCTGCGACCGGGTCAACGTCCGTACGCTGTCGGGGGTCTCGATGACGACCTCGTCGAGTCCGCTCAGGGTGAGCAGCAGCGCGTCGTCGACGGCGCCGAGCAGCCGGCCGACCAGGTCCTGTGCGGTGCCGTCGCGCAGCGGCAGGACGACGACGGTGTCGTAGCCGTCCGGGGCGGTGCCCTCTGCGGGCAGCGGGAGCCGCAGCAGGGGCACGTGGCCGTCGCGGCGGCGCAGCTCGTCGCCCAGCCCGGGGCTGCCGACAGCGGCTTCCCCGGCGAGGTCGCGGGCCTCGGCGAGGGACCAGCGCACCCCGCCGTGCCGGCCGATGACGGCGGGTTCGTCGCTCACCGCGAGCACGGCGGCGAATCCGACGCCGAACCTGCCCACGGCGGAGTCGTGCCCCTCCCGCTTGGCGGAGGCGCGCAGGGTGGACAGCGACTCCACTCCGGTGGCGTCCAGCGGCGCGCCGGTGTTCGCGGCGGCCAGGACGGCGGGGGCGTCGGCGGTCGCCGGGTGCAGGGTGAGCCGGAGCCGGCCGGGCGCCTGGGCGCGGGCGGCGGCGTCGGCGGCGTTCTGGGCCAGCTCGACGACGAGGCGGTCGCGGTAGCCGCCGAGCGCGAGGTCCTCCTCGGCGTTGGCGTCCTCACGGAAGCGGGCGGGGCCGGCGCCCCAGGCGTCGAGCACGCGGCGCCGCAGCCGTGCGGTGCCGAATGGGTCGGCCCCCTCGGTCGCATTCATGCTCACGCTGTGACTCCCTCTTCCGGTGACGCGTACCCGTGCCGCCAAGTGTGCGCCCCGAAGGTACCGGGTCCGGACCCGCGCCCGCGCCGTCCTCAGAACGCCGGACGGGCCGGGGGCGGGGTGGGCGAAAGAAATCAGGCCCGTACGGCGATTGAGGACAGGGCTGTGCCCCGGAGCGGGGGCACCGCTTCGAACCCGTACGGCGACTGGGGCGCAACCGGCACGCCGGAGCAGCCCGCACCCCGGTCGCGCCCCGGAACCCCGCCCGGCCACCGCCTACGAGTGGCCGAGGTCCTCCGTCGGCGCGTCCGGCTCCACCGGTACCGAGCCGGAGTCCCGCGCCGGACGCAGCGGGTACTCGTCCACCTGCATCGTGTCCAGCGCGTGCGGCGCCGGCTTCGGCGGCTTCGGCATCACCGCGGCCTCCGAGTGCCCGCCACAGCCGTACGACAGGGACACCACGTGCCCGTCCGCCGGACCGAACTCGTTCGCGCACACCCCGAAGGCCTGCTTCAGCGAACCCGCCAGCGGCACCAGGAACGCACAGGACACACAGGTGGCCGGAGCCGCCTGGGCCATCGGCGTCTTCGCGCCGAACCCCTCGTCCCAGCGGTCGGCCGCCGCGTACAGCCCGTACCGCGACAGCACCCGCGCACGCCGCATCCCGAGCTCGTCCGCGACCGCCGCGATCGAACCGCGGCGCGGAGGCTCCGGGCGCGTCGTCAGCTCCGCGTCCTCCGACTCGACGAGCTCGGCCAGCTCACCGGAGACCGGGGAGTTGGGCGGCGGCTCGTCGTCGCCGGTGTAACCCGGCTCCAGACGCAGGTCGTCCGCCTCGGTGGGCAGCAGATCGCCCGGCCCCATGTCGCCCGGCCGCAGCCGCTCGCTCCACGGCACCCACTCCGGCGCGAGCAGCGCGTCGCCGCCCGGCAGCAGCACCGTCTCGTCCAGCGTGACGTTCTTCGCCCGGGAGGCCCTGGCGACCGTCACCGCCCAGCGCCAGCCCCGGTAGGCCGGGTCCTTGCACTCGAAGTAGTGCGTGACGACCCGGTCCCCCTCGGGGACCACGTCCACATGCTCACCCACGACCCCTGGCGCGGCTGCCTCCTCGGCCGCCGCGCGCGCGAGGTCTACCGCCTCGGCACACAGACGGTCGGGAACAGGGGTACGGGCCGTACGGCTTCTCGTCGTCGCAGCACTCACAGGTCTCGCTTCTCTCCTACGCCAGTCTCACGAGCGCGCCAGCACATCCATCGATTTCAGCCATTCGGTTGCGGGCGGAGCGGACCTGGGGGCCGCGTCGACGTCCACACCCGTTGTGCCTGCCTCGGGCGCACCTTCTGCAACCCATTCTGCGGGATCGCCGAGAGGCGCGCGGCCAAGAACAACCGCCGGTGGCGCGCTACGCACGCTACCCTCTCCGCCGCTTCCCGCCCACCTGCCCGTCCCAAACGACGCCGTATCCGGTGCCGTGTCCCCTGTAAAGAGCGCGCTCCGGCCATCGGGTTCCACCGGTCCGGCACCCCCTGCGACCTGCCAGATCGCTGACCCGACAGGGCGGAAGGCACCGCGTCCCGCGCCTGTCCCGGTTCGGGAGGACCGGTCCTGGGGCACTATGACCAAGTGGCTTCTGCCAGGTCGCACGAAGGATCCGGCCCGCTCCGCAGGACGGGCCGGACGGTGGGCCATGCCCTGCGCAGCCCGTTCACCGGGACCGCCCGGGGCATCCGGAAGGCGACACACGCCCACGGCGCGGGTGAGTCCGGTCTCGGAAAGCTGATCGAACTGCACGCGGTGAACGGCGCGGGTGACGTGATGATCACGATCGCGCTGGCGTCCACGGTGTTCTTCTCCGTACCCACGGACCAGGCACGCGGCCGGGTCGCGCTGTACCTCGCCGTCACCATGGCGCCGTTCATCGTCCTGGCCCCGGTCATCGGCCCGCTCCTGGACCGCCTGCCGCACGGCCGCCGCGCCGCGATGGCGGGCTCCATGCTGGCCCGTGCGGTGCTGGCGCTCACCATGTCGGGCGCGGTCGCCACCGGCGGCCTGGAGCTGTACCCGGCGGCTCTGGGCGTCCTGGTCTGCTCGAAGGCGTACGGAGTGGTGCGCAGCGCCGTCGTACCGCGGCTTCTGCCGCCCCGTTTCTCCCTGGTGAAGGCGAACTCACGGGTCACCCTGGCCGGTCTCCTCGCCACGGGCGCGGCTGCCCCGATCGGGGCGGGGCTCCAGACGATCGGTCCGCCGTGGCCGCTCTACGGGGCGTGCGCGATCTTCGTCGGCGGCGCGATCCTCGCGTTCACCCTGCCGCCCAAGGTGGACTCGGCGAAGGGCGAGCGCAAGGCACACCTCGTGCACCCGCAGGAGGACGGCGCCGTCCGGCCCGACCCGCTCCGCAAGACCGCCACGCCCGGTGCCGAGACCGGGAAGAAGCCGGCCAGGTCCAGGTCCAAGGAGAAGAACGGCGAGAAGCGGCCGGGACTGCGGTCGGTCGGCCCGTCCGTCCTGCACGGGCTCCAGGCCAACGCCGCGCACCGCGCGCTCTCCGGCTTCCTGATCTTCTTCCTGGCGTTCCTGCTGCGCGAACAGCCGCTCTCCGGCCGGAGCGCCGCGATCTCGCTCGGCATCGTCGGCGTGGCGGCCGGGACGGGCAACGCGCTGGGCACGGCGGTCGGCTCCTGGCTCAGGGCCCGCGGCCCGGAGGTCATCATCGCCTCGGTGCTGGGCCTGGCGCTCGGCGTCGCCGTGCTGGCCTCGGCGCTCTTCAGCACGGTCATGGTCGCCGCGCTCGCGGCCACGGCGGGCTTCACCCAGGCCCTGTCGAAGCTGTCGCTCGACGCGATGATCCAGCGCGACGTGCCGGAGGAGGTGCGCACGTCCGCGTTCGCGCGCTCCGAGACACTGCTCCAGATGGCGTGGGTGGCCGGCGGCGCGATCGGGATCTCCCTCCCCCTCAACGGCGTACTGGGCATGGCGGTCGCCGCGGGCATCCTCGCGCTCGGTGCGACGGCCTCCGTACGGGGGCTGCTGGGCGCCGCGCGGCGCGGCTCGCCGCACCCCCGCGTGGCATGAGCCGGAGCGACCGATAGCCTTCGGCCCATGACCGTTGCGTTCTTCTCCGGTAAGGGCCGTCGAATCGGCGTCGCTCTTGGTGCCGTGTCCGCGGGACTCCTTGTCCTCTCCGCCTGCGACAAGCCGACGCCGCTCGCCACCGTGACGGTCGGCGACAACTCGGTGAACACCGAGGCGTCCTGCTACAACGACGGCAAGGCCCTCAAGGAAGCCGAAATCAAGGGCTGCCTCAACAAGAAGGCCGACAAGACCGTCAAGGTCGCCATGGACGACAAGGTCCACTTCGGTGTGGACCCGTCGGTCTCGGACAACGGCTGGACGCTCTTCATCAACGGCCAGCAGGCCGAGCAGGAGCCGTTCAAGAAGACCTACCGGTCCATCCCGGGCAGCGCCTTCTTCGCCAGCCAGACCGGCGAGGCCACCGCGGACAAGACGCAGGTCAGCATCGTGGAGACCAAGGGCAAGCAGTTGCTGGGCATCTGGCACTTCGAGCTCAAGAAGACCAGCTGACCCGCTTCCCTCCTGTCGCTTCCTCGGAGGCTCCCCCCGTGCGTGTGCTCGTCGTGACCGCTGTCCCGGTGGAACGGGACGCGGTCACGCGTGCGTTCGGGGACGGCACTGAGGTGTCGGTGCGTGGGGTGCCGGGCGCGGAGATCCACCGCACCGGCCCCTTCGACGTCCTCGCCGGCGGCGCGGGACCGGCCGCCGCGGCGGCCTCCGCCGCGTTCGCCCTGGCCTCGGACCGCTATGACCTGGTGATCTCGGCGGGCATCGGCGGCGGCTTCACCGGCGTCGCCCCGGTCGGCTCGCTCGTCGTGGCCGGCCGCATCGCCGCCGCGGACCTGGGTGCCGAGACCCCCACGGGCTTCGTCCCCGTCACCGATCTCGGCTTCGGCCGCGACCGGCACGACCCGCCCGGCTCCCTGGTCCGCGCGGTGGCCGCCGCGACCGGTGCCGTGACCGGCGACATCCTCACCGTCTCCACCGTGACCGGCAGCGCCGAGCGCGCCGCCGCCCTCCTCGCCGCGCACCCCGGTGCCGTCGCCGAGGCCATGGAGGGGTTCGGGGTCGCGGAGGCGGCCGACCGGCTCGGCCTGCCCGCCCTGGAGATCAGGGCCGTCTCGAACGCCGTCGGCCCCCGCGACCGCGACGCCTGGCGCATCGGCGACGCGCTGGCCGCGCTCACCGACGCGTTCGGGAAGCTCATACCCGTACTGGAAGGCTGGACGACCCACCATGACCGAGACCACTCCTGACCCGCTGCGGATCGCCTTCTCGCCGTGCCCGAACGACACGTTCGTCTTCGACGCCTGGGCGCACGGCCGGGTCCCCGACGCGCCCGCCCTCGATGTCACCTTCGCGGACATCGACATCACCAACGGCATGGCCGAACGCGGCGAGCTGGACGTCCTCAAGGTCTCCTACGCGGTGCTGCCGTGGGTCCTCGACGAGTACGCGCTGCTCCCCTGCGGCGGGGCGCTGGGACGGGGCTGCGGGCCGCTGGTCCTCACCCGGGAGCCGGGCACGGACCTGACGGGCCGGACCGTCGCCGTACCGAGCGAGCGCTCCACCGCCTACCTGCTGTTCCGGCTCTGGGCCGCGGAGACGGTCCCCGGCGGTGTCGGGGAGATCGTCGTCATGCCGTTCGACGAGATCATGCCGGCGGTGCGGGACGGCAAGGTCGACGCCGGACTCGTCATCCACGAGGCGCGCTTCACGTACCAGAACTACGGTCTGCACAACCTGGCCGACATGGGCCGCCACTGGGAGGACACGACCGGCCTCCCGATCCCGCTCGGCGCGATCATCGCGAAGCGCTCGCTGGGCGCGGACACCCTGAAGCGGCTCGCCGAGTCGGTGCGCGCGTCCGTACGGATGGCGTGGGACGACCCGCGGGCCTCGCGCCCGTACGTGCTGGAGCACGCGCAGGAGATGGACCCGTCCGTCGCCGACCAGCACATCGGCCTGTACGTGAACGAGTTCACCGCCGACCTCGGCGAGGACGGCTACGCGGCGATCCGCGGCCTGCTGACCCGCGCCGCGGCCGAGGGACTGGTACCGGCACTCGGACCGGACGCGCTCGCGTTCGTCTGAGCGCGACGGGACGGCACCTCACACCCGGCGGGACGGGAAACGACAAAGGCAAGGAGAGAACGCTCTCCTTGCCTTTTTCAAGTTATAGCGCCCTGGGGGACTTGCCGCAAGCCCCCCATAACGGCGCAGAATCGTCGGCCTGTGCCACGACTTGTGGAAATGAGGGCACGACGAATGCGTTGTTTTCCTATGGGGGCGGGGGTACCGCGATGACCGAGCAGTACGTGCGGGATCTTCACGAGACCGACGGGACGCGGATCGCGGCCGTCGGCGGCAAGGCCGCGCACCTGGGCGAGCTGTCGCGGATCGAGGGCATCCGGGTGCCGGGTGGCTTCTGCGTGACGACGGACGCCTTCCGGCGGATCATGGCGCAGGCGCCGTCGGTCGACGGTCAGCTCGATCAGCTGTCCCGCCTGGACCCGGACGACCGGGAGGCGGTCCGCACGCTCAGCGCGCGCGTTCGCCGGACCATCGAGGGGATCGCCGTCCCGGACGACCTCGCGGCGGCGGTCACCCACGCGCTCGGCGGGCTGGGCGACCGGGCCGCCTGCGCCGTCCGGTCCAGTGCGACGGCGGAGGACCTGCCGACGGCCTCGTTCGCCGGCCAGCAGGACACGTACCTGAACGTCGTGGGGCCGTCGGCGGTCCTCCGGCACATCAGCCGGTGCTGGGCCTCGCTGTTCACCGAGCGGGCCGTGGTCTACCGCCGACGGAACGGCATCGGCCACCGCACGGTCCACATGGCCGTGGTCGTGCAGCGGATGGTCCTCCCGCACGCCGCCGGCATCCTGTTCACGGCCGACCCCGTCACGGGCAACCGGAAGGTCGCCACGGTGGACGCCGGCTTCGGCCTCGGCGAGGCCATGGTGTCCGGCCTGGTGAACCCGGACGTCTTCAAGGTGCGGCACGGCGAGGTCGTCGCCAAGGTGATCGCCGCCAAACGGCGTGCCCTGCACGCGCTGCCGGGCGGCGGCACGCGGGAGGTGGCGGTCGACCCGCGGCGGCAGGAGCAGCCGGCGCTGACGGATGCGCAGGCCGTACGGCTCGTGGAGCTCGGGCGGCGGATCGAAGCGCACTTCGGCAGCCCGCAGGACATCGAATGGTGCCTGGACGACGACGGCTTCCAGATCGTGCAGAGCCGCCCGATCACCACACTGTTCCCGGTCCCTGAGACGGAGACCGGGGCCGAGAGCGCCTCCGGGACCGGTGACCAGGAGAACCACGTCTACGTCTCCGTCGGCCATCAGCAGATGATGACCGACCCCATGAGGCCCCTGGGGCTGTCCATGTGGCAGCTGACGGCCATGGTGCCGATGCACGAGGCGGGCGGGAGGCTGTTCGTCGACGTCACCGGGCGCCTGGCCCCGCCCGCGGGCCGGGCCGCCCTCCTGGACGTCATGGGGCGGGGCGATCCGCTGGTCAGGGATGCCCTGGAGACCGTCCTCGACCGCGACGACTTCGTCCCGTCGCTCCCGGACGCGGCTCCCGGCGGCCGGCCGGCCGCCGGTGCGGCCGCCCCGGCAGAGCCCGATCCGGCGATCGTCACCGAGCTGGTCGAGCGCAGCCGGGCGTCCGTCGCCGCCCTGGAGCGCGGCATCCGGACGAAGACCGGACCGGCGCTGTTCGACTTCCTGCGGGAAGCCTTCGTGGAGCACAAGCGGATCCTCGGCGACCCGCTGAACCTCCAGGCGATCATGGCGGGGATGGAGGCCACCTGGTGGCTCAACGACAAGCTGCTGGAGTGGCTGGGCGAGAAGAACGCGGCGGACACGCTCACCCTGTCCGCCCCCGGCAACATCACCTCGGAGATGGGGCTGGCGCTGCTCGACGTCGCGGACGTGGTCCGCCCGCACCCGGAGGTGGTGGCGTTCCTCCGGGACGTCGAACGCGCCGGGGACGACGGCTTCCTGGACGAGCTGGCGAAGCTCGCGGGCGGGGCCGGGGCACGCGACGCCATCGAGTCCTACCTCGACCGGTACGGGATGCGCTGCGTCGGCGAGATCGACATCACCAGGCCGCGCTGGCGCGAGCGTCCCAGCACGCTCGTGCCGGTGATCCTCGACAACGTCAGGATCTTCGGGCCGGGCGCGGCCGGGCGGCGCTTCGAGCAGGGGCGGCAGAAGGCGCGCGAGAAGGAGCAGGACGTGCTGTCCCGCTTGCGGGCCCTGCCGGACGGGGACCGGAAGGCCGACGAGACCGAGCGGATGATCGGCCGGGTCAGAACCTTCATCGGGTACCGGGAGTACCCGAAGTACGCCATCGTCAGCCGCTACTTCGTCTACAAGCGGGCCCTGCTGGCGGAGGCCGGGCGCCTCGTGCGGGCCGGCGTGATCCCCGAGCGGGAGGACGTCTTCTACCTCACGTTCCAGGAGTTCCACGACGCCGTGCGCTCGAACCGGGTGGACGGCCGGCTCGTCCAGCGGCGCAAGGACGCGTTCCGCTCGTACCACGCGCTCACACCGCCCCGGGTGCTCACCTCGGACGGCGAGGCCCTCAACGGCTCGTACCGGCGCGACGACGTGCCGGCCGGCGCCCTGGCCGGTCTGCCGGTCTCCGCCGGGACCGTCGAGGGACGGGCCCGCGTCGTCCTCGACATGGCCGAGGCCGACCTGGAAGCGGGCGACATCCTGGTCACGACCTTCACGGACCCCAGCTGGTCACCGCTGTTCGTGGGAATCGCGGGCCTGGTGACGGAGGTGGGCGGCCTGATGACCCATGGCGCGGTGATCGCCCGCGAGTACGGCCTGCCGGCCGTCGTGGGCGTGGAGCGGGCCACCCGGCTGATCAGGGACGGGCAGCGGATCCGCGTGCACGGGACCGACGGGTACATCGAGATCCTGGCCTGACCGGGTGTCCGTGCCCGGGTGTCCCGCACGTGCGGGACACCCGGGCACGGACACCCCGCACGTCGGACTACACGTCCAACTGGTCCGCGACCGCGCGCAGCAGGCCGGCGATCTTGGCGCCCGCCGCCTTGTCGGGGTAGCGGCCGCGCTCCAGCAGCGGCGTGATGTTCTCCAGGACGGTCGTCAGGTCCTGGACGATCGACGCCAGCTCGTCCGGCTTGCGGCGCTGGGCGGCCGCGACGGACGGGGTGGGGTCGAGGATCGCCACGGACAGTGCCTGGTCACCGCGTTGTCCGGCGACCACGCCGAACTCCACGCGCTGGCCGGGCTTGAGTGCGTCGACTCCGGTGGGGAGCACCGACGAGTGCACGAAGACGTCGCTGCCGTCGTCGCGGGAGAGGAAGCCGAAGCCCTTCTCGCTGTTGAACCACTTGACCTTGCCAGTCGGCAAAGCACGCACCCCATCTCAACCCGTATGCCGGAACAAAGCCTCAGCAGGTCAGGCCGTCCAGTGGTCGTGCTCCCCCTGCTGGCAGAAGCCTCCACAGGTGAAGTACCCCTCGTCAAGCCTGGTCATCCGGACTGGTGTCCTGAAAGAACTACTCTGACCGTGTGAGTACTTCTCCTTCTGGCGCAGGCGACCTGCTGGTCCGGGTCGGCGCGATCGTCTTCTTCGTCGGCGCGGTGGCGACGCTGGTCACCATCGCCCCGTTGTTCCTCGGCACCGAGCCGTTCCCGTCCATCGCGTACGCGGTCTGCATGCTGATGGGAGTGGGGTTCCTGATCGCCGCGGCGGGCGTCGTCCGGTCGGCCCGGGGAGCCGCGCCGAAGCCGTAGGGCGGGCTCCTACGACGCGTACGCGTTGAGCCAGTCGGGGAACTCCGTCAGCGACGACAGCACCACGTCCGCTCCCGCGTCCCGCAGCTCGGCCGCGTCGCACGGGCCCGTCGTCACGCCCACCGACACCGCGTCCGCGGCCCGTGCGCCGCGTACGTCGCCCGTGTGGTCGCCCACGTACACGCCCGCCCGGTACTCCCGCAGCGCCTCCGCCTTCGCCTCGGCCCACAAGCCGCCCACGAGCACGTCGGGCTGGATCCCCAGGTGGTCCAGGTGCAGCTTCGCGCTCGGCTCGTACTTGGCGGTGACCACCATCGTGCGGCCGCCGAGCCCGCGTATCGCCTCGACCGACTCCCGGGCGCCGGGCATGGCGAGCGACGGGACGATCGCGTGTGTGGGATAGATCTCGCGGTAGCGCCCGGCGACCGCGGGCACCTCCGCGGCCGGGAACCAGTTCGCCAGCTCGTCCTCCAGCGGCGGGCCCAGCCGGCTCACCACCAGGTCGACGTCGATCGCGACCCCCGTCTCCGCGGCGAGCACCACGTAGGCGGCCCTGATGCCGGGCCGGGAGTCGATGAGCGTCATGTCCAGGTCGAAACCGACCGTCAGTGTGTGCGAAGCCATGACTGCCATTGTGCCGAGCGCTCGCGGAACCCGGCACACCCCAGTGATGCCGCACCCGGGCGGTGCTTAGACTTAGCCAAGCCTTACTTTGCTTCGCTTTTCGATTGGGTCCGATGCCAGCCGCCGCACCACGCCGCTCCAGACGCGCTCTCCTGACGGCGGCGGCCGTCCTGGCGCTGCTGTTCGCCGTACTGCTCAGCCTCGCCGTGGGGGCGCGCTCCATCGCCCCGTCGGCCGTCCTGGACGCCCTGCTGCACGGCGGGCACTCCGACGACGCCGAGGTCATCCGGAACATGCGGGTGCCCCGCACGCTGATCGGGCTCATGGTCGGCGCCGCGCTCGCCCTCGCCGGCACGGTGCTCCAGGGCATCACCCGTAACCCCATCGCCGACCCCGGCATCCTCGGCATCAGCCAGGGCGCCTCGGTCGGGGTGGTGCTGGCCATCGCCTACGCGGGCGTCCACACGCTCACCGGGTACGTCTGGTTCGCCTTCGCGGGGGCGGCTGTCGCCTCCGTCGCGGTGTACGCCATCGCCTCCAGCGGACGCGGCGGCGCGACCCCGGTGAAACTCGCCCTCGGCGGCGCCGCGATCAACGCGCTGCTGGTGTCGGTGACCATGGCCGTACTGACGACGAAGGCGTCCGCGCTGGACGAGTTCCGGTTCTGGCAGGTCGGCTCGATCGCCGGCCGCGAGGCCCAGGTCGCCCAGCAGATATGGCCGTTCCTGCTGGTGGGGGCGGTTCTGGTGCTGTCGGTCGCCCGCGGGCTCGATGCGCTGGCGCTCGGCGAGGACATGGCCAAGGGGCTCGGGCAGAAGATCGCGACGGTACGGATCGTCGGCGGCATCGGCGCCACCGTGCTCACCGGTGTCGGGGTCGCGGCGGCCGGGCCGATCGCGTTCATCGGCCTCGCCGTCCCGCACATCGCCCGCGGAGTCGTCGGCAGCGACCACCGCTGGGTGCTCCCGATGGCCGCCCTGATCGGACCCGTGATGCTGCTCGTCTCCGATGTGATCGGCCGGATCGTCTTCCCGCCGAGCGAGATCCCGGCCGGGGTGATGACGGCACTGATCGGCGTGCCGTTCCTGGTCACGCTGGTACGCCGGAAGGCGGTGCCCGCATGAGCGCCACCACGGCCGCGGTGCGGCCCGCCGGGTACAGCGTCCTGCGGATCGGGGCGCGCGGCCGGTTCCTGCTGCACCGCCGGGCCGCGGTCGCCGCCACCGTGCTCGTCGCGGTGCTGGCCGTCGTCTGCGTCGCGTACCTCTGTGTCGGCGAGAGCTTCGTCGCGCCCGGCGAGGTCCTGAAGGTGGTGCTGGGCCGGCCGTCCGCCGACGAACTCGTCGTCGGCACGCTGCGGCTGCCGCGCATGGTCGTCGGGGTGCTCGTCGGCCTCGCCTTCGGCATCGCCGGCGCGCTGATCCAGACCGTGGCCCGCAACCCGCTCGCCAGCCCGGACATCATCGGCATCAGCCAGGGCGCGAGCGCGCTCACGGTCGGCGCGATGACGTTCGGCGTCACCTCGTACACCGTCCTGCCCTACCTGTCGGTGATCGGCGGGGTCGCGGCCGCCGCGCTCGTCTACCTCTTCGCCTGGCGCGGCGGGCTGCACGCCACCCGCTTCGTCCTCATCGGCATCGGCTTCGCCATCGCCCTGCGCTCGGTGACCACCCTGTTCCTGACCAAGGGCGACTACCTCGTCGCCCAGCAGGCGCAGATCTGGATGACCGGCTCGCTCAACGGCCGCGGCTACGACGAGGCCGCGCCGATCGCCTGGACGCTGCTGATCCTGCTGCCCGCCGTCCTGTGGGCCGCCCGCGCCCAGCGCACCGTGACCATGGACGACGACACGGCGACCGCGCTCGGCGTCCGGCTGGGCCGGGTACGGCTGGGGCTCGTCGCACTCGGCGTGATCCTGGCGTCGGTGGCCACGGGGACGGCCGGACCGGTCGACTTCGTCGCCCTGCTGGCCCCGCAGATCGCCCGCCGGATGACCCGGACCGCGCAGATCCCGCTGCTCTGCTCCGCACTGCTCGGCGCGGTGATCGTCGTCTTCGCGGACCTGCTGGCCCGCAGGCTCTTCTCACCCACCGAACTCCCGGTGGGCGTCCTGACGGCGGCGGTCGGCGCCCCGTACCTGATCTGGCTGATCATCCGCGGTCACGGTGGCCGCAGGGGAGGCAACGCATGACCAAGACCCGGCAGCAGGACGCCGTGACCAGCCGGCTGACGGTGCGCGAGCTGACTCTCGCGTACGAGGACCGCACCGTCGTCCACGAGCTGGACCTCGCCGTCCCCGACGGCCGGGTGACGGTCATCGTCGGGCCGAACGCCTGCGGCAAGTCGACGACCCTGCGCGCGCTGGGCCGCCTCCTCAAGCCGCGCGGCGGGGCGGTGCTGCTGGACGGCACCGAGCTGTCGAGGATCCCCACGAAGAAGATCGCCCAGTCGATCGGGCTGCTCCCGCAGACCCCGGTGGCCCCCGAGGCCATCACCGTCTCCGACCTGGTGGCCCGCGGCCGCCAGCCCCACCAGCACTGGTGGCAGCAGTGGTCCCAGGAGGACGAGCGGGCGGTGACGGACGCGATGGAGCGCACCGACATCACCGCGCTCGGCTCCCGCTCGGTGGACGAGCTCTCCGGCGGGCAGCGCCAGCGGGTGTGGATCGCGATGGCGCTCGCCCAGGAGACCGATCTGCTGCTCCTCGACGAGCCGACCACGTACCTCGACATCGCCCACCAGGTGGAGGTCCTCGACCTGGTGCGCCGGCTCGCCGCCCCCGCGGCCGACGGCAGCCGGGGCCGGACCGTGGTGACGGTGCTCCACGACCTCAACCAGGCCGCCCGGTACGCCGACCACCTGGTCGCCATGAAGGCGGGCCGGATCGTCGCGGAGGGCCGCCCAGAGGACGTCGTCACCGCAGAACTCGTCCGTGAGGTCTTCGGCCTGGAGGCGGTGATCGTCCCGGACCCGGTGACGGGTTCACCGCTCGTCGTGCCGGGGGCGCCCTGGCAGCCCGCGCGGGCGTCCTGAACCGGAATTCCGCACACACCTACGAAAGGCAATCCATGGCCACCTCCGTCCGCCGCCGTGGCCTCACCCTCGGCGCGCTCGCCCTGACCGGCGCACTCGCACTCTCCGCCTGCGGCTCCTCCGACTCCGGCAACAAGAGCGACGGCGCCTCCTCGGCCGGCGGCACCCGCACCGTCAGGACGGCCATGGGTGACGTGAAGGTCCCCGCGCACCCCGAGCGTGTCGTGGTCCTGGACACCGGCGAGCTGGACTCCGCGCTCACCCTCGGCGTGCGGCCCGTCGGCGGGACGCACTCGGCGACCGAGGACGGCTTCCCCGCCTATCTGCCGGCGGAGAGGACGAAGAACATCAAGGAGGTCGGCGAGATCGCCAACCCCAACATGGAGACCGTCGCCTCCCTGAAGCCCGACCTGATCCTCACCAGCAAGGTCCGCGACGGCGACCGCTACAAGCAGCTCAGCGCGATCGCCCCGACCGTGATGACGGAGTCCACCGGATCGGCCTGGAAGGAGAACTTCCACGTCCACGCGGAGGCGCTCGGCAAGCAGGCCGAGGCGAAGAAGGTCATCGCCGCGTACGACGCCCACGTCGCGAAGGTGACCGAGGCGATCGGCGGCAAGAAGAGGGCGGCGGCCACCGACGTCAACTTCGTACGCTTCGTCGAGGGCGCGGACATCCGCATCTACGGCAAGCAGAACTACATCGGCTCGATCCTCGCCGACCTCGGCATGGGCCGCCCCGCCATCACGGACAAGGCCAAGGACGGCTTCTCGTACGACGTGTCGCCCGAGAAGATCGACCTCGCGGACGCGGACGCCGTCTTCACCTCGACGTACGGCGACCCGGACAAGGCGGGCACGACCCGCACGATGAGGAGCGGGCTGTGGAAGGGGCTGAAGGCCGCCAGGAACGGCAAGGTCTTCAAGGTCGACGACCGGCTGTGGATCGCGGGCATCGGCTACACCGCCGCGGACCAGATCCTCGACGAGTTCCAGACGAAGATGACCGGCTGACGAGGCCTTACGGCCCGGCCGGACTTGTCCCAGCCGGGCCGCCACGACTCGGCCGTCCCGTACGTGGCGTGGCAACTCGGCCGTCACGCACGCGGCCGTCGCACCTCGGCCGTCACGCGCCCGGCCGCCAAAGCCCGGCCGTCACGTACGTGGCTTTCGCGCCCGCCACACCAGGAACAGTGCCGATGCCACCGCCGCCACGCGGATCACCACCGGCCACACGCCACTCAGCGCGTCGGCCATCCCGTGTTCGGGAATCGGTGTCCCCCACCGGCCGTCCATCCGGCCCCACAGCCAGACGAGGGCGCCCGCCGCGACCGTCCCGGGCAGCCCCATCGCCACCCATTTCGCCTCCGCGCGGGTCAGCTTGCGGGAGCTGTACGCGATGAGCCAGCCGCCCCCCAGGGCGAGCAGGGAGCCCATCACCGCACCGATCACCAGCAGAGCGGCGGCGAGCAGCAGCAGGGGGTGCGAGAAGCCGCGGGGCGCCGCGCCCTCGCCGTCCCGGGCGCGGCGCAGCCTGGGCCGCCACCGCCGGCGCGGAGCCGCCGTCTCCTCGTACTCCTCCTCCTCGCCGTCGCCGTCCTCCCACTCCTGCGCCGGCTCCTCGGACTCCTCGTCCTCCGCCGGCACCGGTGGGCGCAGCACCGCCGGGATCTCCACGCCGCCCCGGAACCCCGGCACCGCGGTTCCCTCGCCGAACTCGCCGAACGGGCCCGGCTCGACGCGCCACCAGTCCGTCTCGCTCCCGGACGGCCCGAGTTCGTCCGTGCCCGCCCGGTGCGGTGAGGACGGCGCCCCGGAAGGCTCCGCCGGCCACTCCGACGCGCCCTGGCCCGAACTGTCTTTCCGGCCGTCCCCGCGGGCTTCCCCGCGGCTGTCCTTACGGAGCTTCGCCCTGCGCGGCCGGGGGACCCCGGACGCCTTCGCGGGTCCCGGCTCTGGCTCCGGTGTCTGCGGCAGCGGCACCGATCCGTCGGCCGACGAGGCCGCCGCGGCGACCAGTTCGTCGGGGCTGCCGAGCTTCCCGATGATGCGGCGCACCGCCGCAGGCGTGTCCGCGGCCTGTTTCACGCGCTGCCGGTCGATCTCGCCCCGCAGCGCCGACACCAGCCTCATCCGGGTGCCCGAGGACAGCTGTTGCTGCTGTGCCATGTCCCCGACCCGGCTCAGGTAGTCGTAGACCAGCTGATCGCTCTCGATCCCCACGCGATGGTTCCCCTCTACCGCCCTGCACCGACGGTAGCGCCCTCGGGCCCGTCCGGAGCGACTACCGTGGGACGGATGGGGATGACCACACCACCGCGGACGCTGGCCGAGGCTCTGCGCGCCCGGGACGACGAGTCGTTGGCCGGGCTGCTGCGCGCCCGGCCCGACCTTCTCAACCCCGTGCCCAACGACATCACTCAGCTCGCGACGCGGGCCGGCACCCGTGCCTCCGTCGTCCGCGCGCTGGAACACCTCGACCGGTTCGCCCTGCAGACCGCCGAAGCACTCGCGGTCGCGCCCGATCCCGCCCCGTACGACACGCTGCTCGCCCTGCTCACCGGTGACGGCCGGGACGACGGCGAGCATCACGGTGACGCGGGCGCCGCCATCACCGACGCACTGCCCGGGGCCCTCACCACCCTGCGCGAACAGGCCCTCGTCTGGGGTGAGGACGAGCGGCTGCACCTGGTGCGGACCGCCCGCGAACTCCTCGCGCCTTCGCCGCAGCACCCCTCCCCCACCGGCCTCGGCCCGACCGTCGCGGAGGCCACCGCCGGCATGTCGCCCGGCCGGCTCCAGGAGATCCTCACCGCGGCCGGGCTGCCCGCCACCTACGACCCGGTCTCCGCGGTGACCGCGCTCGCCGGGCTCTTCACCGACCGGGCCCGGATGGGCGAACTCCTCGACACCGCGCCCGTGGAGGCGCTGTCGGTGCTGGACCGGCTGGTCTGGGGCCCGCCGTACGGCGAGGTCACCCCGAATCCCACCCCGCCCGTGAAGTGGCTGCGCGACCGCGGGCTGCTGCTGCCCGTGTCGACCCGCACCGTCGTGCTGCCGCGCGAGGCCGCGCTGCACCTGCGGGCCGGACGCGCCCACCGGGTGCCGGAGCCGCGGCCGCCCGCCGTGACCGCGGCCGCGGAACGCGATCCACAGGCTGTGGACAGCGCGGCGGCCGGCCAGGCGTTCCTGTCGGTGTCCACCGTCGAGGAGCTCCTGAAGAGCTGGAACGGCGGCGGCCCCGCCATACTGCGGGCCGGCGGCCTCAGCGTCCGCGAGCTGAAGAAGACCGCGTCGGTCCTCGACGTGTCGGAGCCCGTCGCCGCGTTCTGGATCGAACTCGCCCACGCGGCCGGGCTGCTGGCCTCCGACGGCGAGGCCGACGAGCGGTACGCCCCGACCCCCGCGTACGACGACTGGACCGAACTCCCCGCGGAGGACCGCTGGGTGCGCCTCGCCGCCGCCTGGCTCGCCGCCACCCGCACCCCGGGGCTGGTGGGCGGCCAGGACGCCAAGGGCCGCGCCCTGTCCACCCTCGGCCCCGACCTGGACCGCTCCGCCGCCCCCGAGGTCCGCCACCGCGTGCTGGACCTGCTCGCCGCGCTGCCCCCGGGCACCGCCCCGGACCCGGAGACCCTGCTCGCCCGGCTCCGCTGGGAGCGGCCGCTGCGCGGCGCCTCCGCGTCCGCCGGGGACACCACCGACCTGCGGTCCCGGATCGCCCTGTGGACGCTGAACGAGTCCGAGCTCCTCGGCATCACCGGCCGCGGCGCCCTCGCCTCGCAGTCCCGCGCCCTGCTGACCACCGGTCCCGCCGAGGCCGCGGCCCGGCTCGCCCCGCTCATCCCGGAGCCGCTCGACCACGTCCTGCTCCAGGCCGACCTGACCGCCGTCGCACCGGGCCCGCTGGAACGCCCGCTCGCGGACATGCTCGCCGCGGTCGCGGACATCGAGTCGAAGGGCGGCGCGACGGTCTACCGGTTCACCCCCGGGTCCGTACGGCGGGCCCTGGACGCCGGGCAGTCCGCCGCCGACCTGCACGCCTTCCTCGCCGCGCACAGCCGTACGCCGGTGCCGCAGCCGCTGAGCTACCTCATCGACGACGTCGCCCGCCGCCACGGCCACCTGCGGATCGGCGCCGCGTCCGCGTACGTGCGCTGCGACGACGAGGCCGTCCTCAACGAGATCCTCGCCGACAAACGCTCGGCGACCCTGCGGCTGCGCCGGCTCGCCCCCACGGCCCTGGCCGCCCAGATCGACCCGGCGTCCCTGCTCGACGGCCTGCGCGAGATGGGCTACGCGCCCGCCGCGGAGTCCGCCGACGGCGACGTCCTGATCACCCGCGCGGGCGCCCGCCGCACTCCGCCCCGCTCGGCCCCCGTCCCCGTCCCGGAGGGCCCGCCGCTCCCCGACCCCACCCTGCTGGGCGCGGCGGTCCGGGCGATCCGGGCCGGTGACACGGCCGCCACGGTCGTCCACAAGGACAGCGGCCCCTCTGCGCCCGGCGACGCCCTGCCCCGTACGACCTCGGCCGAGACCCTGGTCACCGTCCAGGCCGCGGCGATGACGGGCTCCGCGATCTGGATCGGCTACGTGAACGCGGAGGGCGCCGCCAGCCAGCGCGTGATCGCCCCGGTCCGCGTCGAGGGCGGCTACGTCACGGCGTACGACCACACGGCCGACGAGGTCCGCACGTACCCGCTGCACCGCATCACGGGGGTGGCGGAACTGGCGGACGAGGGTCCCTGACGGTCCCCGTGGCGGGGGTTTTTGTCCTCAATCGCCGGACGGGCTTGGGTTGTGCGGGTGCCCCCGCGGGGGTGCGCCTGGCGTGCGGGTGGGGGTCCGGTGCCCCTCCGGGGCGTCTCCTCGGACGACGAACTTTCGGCGGGTACGCGAACGAGCCCGGGTATCTGTTCGTCGTCCTGCGGGGACTCCCCTGCACGGCCCCGAACCCGGCCGTCCCACGTCTGCGACAGTCGCAAAACCGGCGTCCAGGCGCGCACGATGCAGGGGTGGGGACGTGCAGGGGAGTCCCCGCAGGAAATGGCGTACGACCCGGGTACCCCGCGTACCCGGGTGAACACGCCATTTCCGAGGAGACGCCCCGGAGGGGCACCACCCCCCACCCACCGCGCAGAGCGCCCCGCGGGGCACCCGCACCCAAGCCCGTCCGGCGATTGAGGACGGAACCCCGCACCCAGGCGGAGCACCCGCACCACCGCATCCCGCGACCGCGTACGGCACACTGGACGTTTGGCCGGTACACGGCCACCCCGCAGTAGAAAGGGCCGAAGCGCGTGACCGGACCCCTCATCGTTCAGAGCGACAAGACACTGCTCCTGGAAGTCGATCACGAGCAGGCCGACGCCTGCCGCCGTGTGATCGCGCCCTTCGCGGAACTGGAGCGCGCGCCCGAGCACATCCACACCTACCGCCTGACCCCGCTCGGGCTGTGGAACGCGCGGGCCGCGGGACACGACGCCGAGCAGGTCGTCGACGCGCTCGTGAAGTACTCGCGCTACCCCGTACCGCACGCGCTGCTGGTCGACATCGCCGAGACGATGGGCCGGTACGGCCGCCTCACGCTGTCCAAGCACCCGGTCCACGGACTGGTGCTGACCTCCACCGACCGTCCCGTGCTGGAGGAGATCCTCCGGTCGAAGAAGGTCCAGCCGCTGGTCGGCGCCAGGATCGACCCCGACACGGTGGCCGTGCACCCCTCCGAGCGCGGGCAGGTCAAGCAGACGCTGCTGAAGCTGGGCTGGCCCGCGGAGGACCTCGCCGGTTACGTGGACGGCGAGGCGCACCCGATCGAGCTGGACGAGAGCGGCTGGGCGCTGCGGCCCTACCAGCAGCAGGCCGTCGAGGGGTTCTGGCACGGCGGCTCGGGAGTCGTCGTGCTGCCCTGCGGCGCGGGCAAGACGCTGGTCGGCGCCGGGGCCATGGCGCAGGCCAAGGCGACCACGCTGATCCTGGTCACCAACACCGTCTCCGCCCGGCAGTGGAAGCACGAGCTGGTGAAGCGGACGTCGCTGACCGAGGAGGAGATCGGCGAGTACAGCGGTACCCGCAAGGAGATCCGGCCGGTCACCATCGCCACGTACCAGGTGCTCACGACCCGCCGGAAGGGCGTCTACGCGCACCTGGAGCTGTTCGACTCCCGCGACTGGGGTCTGGTGATCTACGACGAGGTGCATCTGCTGCCCGCGCCGGTCTTCAAGTTCACCGCCGATCTCCAGGCGCGGCGCCGGCTGGGGCTCACGGCCACGCTGGTCAGGGAGGACGGGCGCGAGTCGGACGTCTTCTCGCTGATCGGTCCCAAGCGGTTCGACGCCCCGTGGAAGGAGATCGAGGCGCAGGGTTACATCGCGCCCGCCGACTGCGTCGAGGTACGGGTCAACCTGACGGACAGCGAGCGGCTCGCGTACGCGACCGCGGAGGCCGAGGAGAAGTACCGGTACTGCGCCACGACCGCGACCAAGCGGAAGGTCACCGAGGCGCTGGTGCGCAAGCACAAGGGCGAGCAGACCCTGGTCATCGGGCAGTACATCGACCAGCTCGACGAGCTGGGTGAGCATCTGAACGCCCCGGTGATCAAGGGCGAGACGAGCAACGCCCAGCGGGAGAAGCTCTTCGAGGCCTTCCGCCAGGGCGAGCTGAGCGTTCTGGTCGTGTCGAAGGTGGCGAACTTCTCCATCGACCTGCCGGAGGCCACCGTCGCGATCCAGGTGTCCGGCACGTTCGGTTCGCGCCAGGAGGAGGCCCAGCGGCTGGGCCGGGTGCTGCGCCCGAAGGCGGACGGGCACGAGGCGCGGTTCTACTCGGTGGTCGCCCGCGACACGATCGACCAGGACTTCGCGGCCCACCGCCAGCGGTTCCTGGCCGAGCAGGGGTACGCGTACCGGATCGTGGACGCCGACGAGCTGCTGACGGAGAACTGACCGTCCGGGGCGGGGGTGCGCCGGGCTCAGTGCGTGCGGCGGACGCCCGCCTCCTCCGCGTACTCGCCGAGGACGACGACGCCGAACGCGGTCCGTACGAAGATTCCGGCGGCGCGCAGGACGTCGGCGGCGCGGTGACTGCAGGGGTGACCGGTGGCCGCGGTCGCGCCGTGCGCGGGGCCGGTCTTTCGCGGGTTCAGGGTGACGGTGCTCATGTATTCCATGGTGCTCCGCCCGGCCGGTAACCGCGTCGCCCCGCAGGGGGAAGGCGACGGCGCCGCGCCTACCCCTGTGGTCTCATGCCGTCCCCTACGGGGTGGACCCCGCGGTCGTCCTCCGGTATTCGTTCGCGCCCGTTCCGGCCCGTCGATACAATCGCCGGTCTGCCCGCCTCCCGCACCGTGGTACCGGCAGCCCGGAAGGGCTCGCGCCGGCAGCCGGGGGAGCGCCGCCGACCGGACGGAAACCGGCCGACAGCCGTACGCACGCCCTCGTGCGTACCAGTGATCGATCCCCGAGCGGACCGCATCGCCCCCGGTCACCGGCCGGGGACGGGGTGCGGTCCGCCGTCCTGCGTTGAATGCCGGAGGCAACACCGTGCCCGCGCACGAACACGAAAGCGACACCACCACCGACCCCCTCGCTCATGAGCGCGCCCATCTCGCCGCCTCGCGCGCCGCGCTGCGCGCCATGCGTGAGGACGCCCAGGCCCTGAACATCCGCGATGTCACGGCGAACTGGGTGAACGCCGCAGTGCTGCAGGCCCAGATCACCGACCGCATCAAGTCGCTCGCCGACCTCTCCCACACCCCGCTCTTCTTCGGACGGCTGGACTACCTCCACGTGGTCGGCGCGGAGAAGGCCGAGGGCGCGGAGGGCGAGCAGTTCTACATCGGGCGCCGCCACGTCCACGACGCCGACGGCGACCCGATGGTGATCGACTGGCGGGCGCCGGTCTCCCAGCCGTTCTACCGGGCGTCCCGCAACGACCCGCTCGACGTCGGCCAGCGGCGCCGCTTCGGCTACACCGGCGGCGAGCTGACCGCGTACGAGGACGAGCACCTCACCGACCCGACCGAGACCGCACAGACCAGCAAGCTGCTCCAGGCGGAGATCGAGCGGCCGCGTGTCGGCCCGATGCGCGACATCGTCGCGACGATCCAGCCGGAGCAGGACGAGATCGTCCGCAGCGAGCTGGGCGGCTCGGTCTGTGTGCAGGGAGGTCCCGGTACCGGGAAGACCGCGGTCGGCCTGCACCGGGTCGCGTATCTGCTGTACGCGCACCGGGACCGGCTGGCGCGCACCGGGACGCTGGTCATCGGGCCGAACCGGTCCTTCCTGCACTACATCGAGCAGGTGCTGCCGGCCCTCGGCGAGCTGGAGGTGAAGCAGGCGACCGTCGACGACCTGGTGACGGCGCACGTCGAGGTCCGGGGCACGGACGAGGCGCGGGCCGCCGTCGTGAAGGGCGACGCCCGGATGGCGGAGGTGCTGCGGCGGGCGATCCGTTCGCACGTGAAGCCGCCGACGGAGCCGGTGATGGTGGTGCGCGGTTCCCGGCGCTGGCGGGTGCCCGCGTACGAGATCGAGGAGATGGTCGACGAGCTGCTGGCCCGCGACATGCGGTACGGGGCGGCGCACGAGGCCCTTCCGCAGCGCATCGCCCATGCCGTGCTCGTACGGATGGAGGAGGCGGGCGAGGCGCCGGACGACCGGGTGCAGAACGCGGTGGCGCGCAATCCCGCGGTGAAGGCGGCGGTGAAGGCGGTCTGGCCCGCGGTCGAGCCGTCGAAGCTGGTGCTGCGGCTGCTGTCCGACCCGGAGTTCCTGGCCGCCCAGGCGGACGGGCTGCTGACCGAGGACGAGCAGAAGACGATCCTGTGGACCAAGCCGGCCCGCAGCGTGAAGTCCGCGAAGTGGTCGGCGGCGGACGCGGTACTGATCGACGAGGCGAACGACCTGGTGGCGCGCACGCACTCGCTGGGCCATGTCGTGATCGACGAGGCGCAGGACCTCTCCCCCATGCAGTACCGGGCGGTGGGCCGGCGCTGCTCGACCGGTTCGGCCACGGTCCTCGGCGATCTGGCGCAGGGCACGACGCCGTGGTCGACGCAGAGCTGGGCCCAGGCGCTGCACCACCTGGGCAAGTCGGACGCGGTGGTGGAGGAGCTGACGGCGGGCTTCCGCGTGCCGCGCGAGGTGATCGCGTACGCGTCCCGGCTGCTGCCGGTGATCTCACCGGGCCTGGCGGCGGTCGAGTCGGTGCGGGAGTCGCCCGGCTCGCTGTCGGTACGGGAGGTGGCGGACGTGACCGCGCTGGACGCGGCGGTGGTCGCGGCCTGCGAGGAGTCGCTGAAGCAGGAGGGTTCGACCGGCCTGATCGCCGCCGACGCCCGCGTCCCGGCGCTGGCGGCCGCTCTGACGGCGGCGGGCCACGCCTATCTGTCGCCCGGCATGGAGACGACCGCCGAGTCCCGGCTGACCCTGGTCCCGGCGTCCCTGGCGAAGGGCCTTGAGTACGACTACGTGGTGCTGGACGAACCGGCGGCGGTGGTCGACGGCGAACCCGACGAACGAACGGGCCTGCGCCGCCTGTACGTGGCCCTGACCCGTGCGGTCTCCGGCCTGATCGTGGTCCACGCGGCGCCGCTCCCGGCGGAGTTGGGCTGAGGGAGGGATACGGTGTGCGGGGGCGTCCGGCCCCCGCACACCTTCCCGGTCAGCCCGCTTCGCAAGCCCTCCCGTTCAGCTTGACCGTGCCCGGGTCGGCGGCCAGCCCCACGACACTGCTGTTGAACCCGAAGTCGACCGAGGCCCCCGGTGCGAGCGTGCGGTTCCAGGACAGCGGTGCGGCGGTCACCGTGCGTCCGTACTGGGCGAGTTCGGCGCTCCAGGTGTGGCCGAGCTTCTGATCACCGGGGAGCAGCCAGGTCAGGGACCAGGGAGTGACCGCCTTCGTGCCGGTGTTCTTCACCGTCACCGTGGTGGTCGAGCCGGTGTTCCAGGGGTGCGAGGAGTACGTGACGCGGCAGGAGCGGGCCGGGCCGGCGCCGTCCCCGGCGTCGTCCAGGTAGGAGGCGACGAAGGCCAGCGGCGCGTTCCAGTTGATGGCGACCTCGTTGGTGGAGTACGAGCCGTTGGAGTCGAGGTAGCACATCGCGGCCGCGCAGCCCTTGAGCTTGGTCGCGGCCTCCGGGTCGCCCGAGGTGGCGGCGGTGAGGTTGGGCCCGCCCGCGAGGGAGCCGGGGGGCGGGTGCGGCAGGGCGGGGTCGCTCTGGTGGGCCCAGACCCGGTGGTGCTGGTTCTCGGAGTCGCGAGAGCCGTAGCCGGTGACGTAGGACTGGTTGAGCGGGTTGCGCCCGAACAGGTAGTCGGCGCCGCGCAGTACGGCGTCACGGTACTCGGAGTCGCCGGTCAGGTCGGCGGCGGTGGCCAGCACGATCATGTTGTTGAGCACCTGGCTGTTGGAGCCCCAGGCGTAGTTCTGGCCGGCCGGGGCGTACGGCACGCCGTAGAGCTGGTCCTCGGTCTGCCGCGCGTAGTGGCCCGCGGCCGTGGTCACCACGGAGCGGACCTGGGTGAGCTGCGCGGAGGTGAGGTCGTTGGGCACGGTGGCCAGGGTCAGGACGCCGAGCCCGGCAGTCTCGCCCCACCACATGCCGCCGTCGGCGGGGAAGACCGCGTCGGTGTCGCCGTGCAGCGGGGACGCCAGCAGGGCCTGCCGGTAGGCCTCGTCGCCGGTGGTGGTGAACAGTTCGGCCGCGGCCCAGTAGAACTCGTCGGTGACGTCGCCGTCCTCGTATGTCCCGCCGCCGACGCCGTCGGCCGGGTCCGCGAGCACGTCCGGGTGGGCCTTCGCCGCGGTCCACGCCGTCGTCGCGGCGGTACGGCACCGGGCGGCGAATGCCGCGTCGTACGGGGCGAACAGCCGGGCGCACTGGGCGGCCGCAGCCGCCAGGTTGAGGGTGGCCGCGGTGGTCGGCGGGTGCAGTTCGCGCTGCTGGGGGTCGAGGTGGGGCATCATCGGCAGCCCGGTCCACTGGGCGTCGTGCACCTTGTGGTGGACCATGCCGGCCAGCGGGTTACCGGCCGGGACCTGCATGCGCATCATGAAGTCGAGTTCCCAGCGCGCCTCGTCGAGGATGTCCGGGACGGCGTTGCCGTGCTCGGGCACGCGCAGCGCCCCGTCGCCGAGTTCGGCGGACTCCGCCCCGTCGGCCGTCAGGGTCCGCTCATAGGTGTCCATCAGCTCGGCCACCGCGATGCCGCCGTTGACGACGTACTTGCCCTGGTCGCCGGCGTCGTACCAGCCGCCGCGCACATCGAGCCGGTAGTCGCAGACGCCCGGCCGGCACGGCACGTCCGTGTCGCCCTTGTTGGGCGCGACGCCGAGGTGTCCGGCGGGGCGCGCGTACTGCTCACCGACCAGGTCCGCGTCGATCGCGATGCCGCTGCGGTTCTGGTAGAAGTACTCCAGCGAGTCGCCGCGCAGGCTGTCGTACAGGTCGGCGCGGATCGAGAAGGGCTCGCTGACCTGCCCGTCCGCCTCGATCGTGTAGCCGTTGCCGGTGGCGGTGGCATCGCTGAAGTCGAAGGTGTGGACGTGTTGCCGCGAGGTCGGGTCCTCGCCGCCCGGCACGGTGGTCCCGGTCGCGGCGGTGGTTCCGTCGGCCGCCTTGAGGGTCCACGGCAGCGGGGTCGTCGCGTCGGTGACCAGGGTGCCGTTCTTGGGCCCCCGCGGGAGGTAGCCGACCTGGTTGACGCGGACGCGCGAGCCGGTGTCGGGCACGTACACGGGTGGCTCGGCCCCTCCCCGCAGGGACACGTCGTCGAGGCAGAAGGTGGCCGCGTCGTCGTTGCCACCGATCTGGAAGGCGACCTGTGCGTCGTCGCGGTCCGCGGCGGCGGTGAAGACGTGAGTGACCGGGGTGGCTTCCGCGCTGATCGTGTCGGTGGCGGAGAGATCGGTGGTGTACGGCTCGGTGGCCTGCTGCACGTTGGTGTGGATGGACAGCGGGACGGTGGAGGTGGCCGTGTAGGTGAGGGTGTACGTCTCCCCCGCGACGAGCGGGATGTCGTTCTGGCCGACGATCACGTCCCAGGGGTTGGCGGTCCCCGCGGGTGCCTGGGCGCAGAGCCTGCCCTCGGTGACGGCGGCGGCGGCGTTGGCCGTCCACCACCAGGGGGCGGTCCCGGCGGCGAAGTCGCCGTTGGTGATCTGCTCGGGAGCGGGGTCCGGGTCGTCCGCGGCGGCCGCGCCGGGCGCGCCGAGGGCGCTGCCCATCAGCGTGGCGACGGCCAGTATCCCGAGCACACGGCTCCGGCGCCGGGCGCGGGCGGCGGGGGGCGGGGGCGATGAGGCGTTCACCGGAAACCTTTCGGTTGGGGGTGGGGCGGTGGCGGTCCGTCGGGCGGTGAGAAGGGACGGGAACGGGACACAAACAGAGTGGGAGCGCTCCCATTCGCGTCGCGCCATTGTGGAGCCGAAGGCGGCTACTACGCCAGGGGCATGACAAGACCGGCCGCGAGACGTTGCCCCGAGGACTGCCCGCGAGTGCTGACGGGTGCCGGGGCGGGGGACCGGGCCGGGACGCCGCGCGAGGATGCCGGGCACCCACCCCCGGGCCCCGCACCGGCCCCGGGGAGCCCGCGCCCCGGCGGCTCCGCCGCCCTACGCGTCCAGCACCGCCCGCCACTCCCGTACCGCCGCCGCGTCCACCGGGCCCGCCCAGCCGCCCGGCCGCGCCGCCCCGCCGATGTGGACGGCGTCGATCCCCGCGTCGAGCAGTTCCGGCAGGTGGTCGAGCCGCAGCCCGCCACCGACCAGGATCCGCGGCTCGTACCCCGGCTCCCCCTTGCGCGCCGCCTCGACCAGCAGTGTCGGGATGCCGTCGTCCACCCCGGCGGCCGATCCCGCGGTGAGATACGTGTCCAGGCCCGGCAGGTCCGCGAGGGCCTTGCGCAGCGCGTCCCGGTCACAGGCGCGGTCGATCGCGCGGTGGAACGTCCAGTGGCAGCCGTCCAGCTCGGCGATGATCCGCTCGACCGCGACGAGATCCGGGTGGCCCTCCGCGTCCAGGAAGCCGAACACGAATTCGTCCGCGCCCTCCGCCCGCAGCTCGCGCGCCTTGCGTACGAGTACATCGATGTCACCGGCCGCGAAACCGTCCGCCACCCTGAGCATCACCCGCAGGGGGATGTCCACCGCGGCACGGATCGCCGCGAAGGTCGCACAGGACGGGGTGAGACCGTCCGCCGCCATGTCGGTGACCAGCTCAAGCCGGTCCGCACCACCCGCCTGGGCAGCGACCGCGTCCTCCGCGTCGAGAGCGATCACCTCCAGGACTGCACGGTTGCTCATGGGAACCCAATCCTCCAGGAAGCAGCTATAGGTCTAGTCCAATGGCCAGCCTACGGGCCGGACGGTTGAGGGCGCAGCCTCACCGCGCACGTGAAGATACGCGAGGTCAGACGCGTGCCAGGCAACCGGACGCCCGGAATCCGCGCGTCCACCATGGGCCGCCCTTGCGGATTCATAGGGGTAGGGGGTATACCTGAATCAGAACTACATACCCCCTAGGGGTATCAATCCACTACCGAGGAGGCCACGTGTCCGCGCAGACCACAGCCACCACCGGCACCACTGACACCGGTGCCGCAGAGGTCGAGCTCGCCATCGGCGGCATGACCTGCGCCTCGTGCGCGGCCCGTATCGAGAAGAAGCTCAACCGGATGGACGGGGTCGAGGCCACCGTCAACTACGCCACCGAGAAGGCCCGCGTCAGCTACCGGGGCGAGGACATCTCCGTACAGGACCTGATCGCCACCGTCGAGAAGACCGGGTACAGCGCGCACGAGCCCGCTCCCCGTGTCCGTACCGCCGACGCGCCCGCCGACGAGGCGGAGGCGGAGACGGACGAGCTCCGCCCGCTGCGGCAGCGGCTGATCACCGCGGTCCTGCTCGCGGTGCCGGTGATCGCGATGGCGATGATCCCGGCGCTCCAGTTCGACAACTGGCAGTGGCTCTCGCTGACCCTCGCGGCGCCCGTCGTCACGTATGCCGCCTGGCCCTTCCACCGCGCCGCGTGGACCAATGCCCGGCACGGCGCGGCCACCATGGACACGCTGATCTCGGTCGGCACCTCGGCCGCGTTCCTGTGGTCGGTGTGGGCGCTCTTCTTCGGCACCGCCGGGATGACCGGCATGACACACCCCTTCGAGCTGACCATCGGCCGCAGCGACGGCGCGGGGAACATCTACCTCGAAGCCGCCGCCGGAGTCACCGCTTTCATCCTGGCCGGGCGCTACTTCGAGGCCCGCTCCAAGCGGAAGGCGGGCGCGGCGCTGAAGGCCCTGCTCGAACTGGGCGCGAAGGAGGTCACCGTCCTGCGTGACGGCCGCGAGGTGACCGTGGACACGGCGGACCTCCAGGTCGGGGACCGCTTCCTGGTCCGGCCCGGCGAGAAGATCGCCACCGACGGCACCGTCGTCGAGGGGAACTCTGCGGTGGACGCGTCCATGCTCACCGGTGAGTCCGTCCCGGTCGAGGTCGGCGTCGGCGACCCGGTGACCGGTGCCACGCTCAACGCGGGCGGCCGGCTCGTCGTCGAGGCGACCCGGATCGGTGCCGACACCCAGCTGGCCCGGATGGCCAAGCTGGTCGAGGACGCGCAGAACGGCAAGGCGGCGGCCCAGCGCCTCGCCGACCGGATCTCGGCGGTGTTCGTCCCCGTCGTGATCGCGCTCGCGCTCGGCACGCTCGGCTTCTGGCTCGGCAACGGGTCGGGGCTGACGGCCGCGTTCACCGCCGCCGTCGCCGTGCTGATCATCGCCTGCCCCTGCGCCCTCGGCCTCGCCACGCCCACCGCCCTCATGGTCGGCACCGGACGCGGCGCCCAGCTCGGCATCCTGATCAAGGGCCCCGAAGTCCTGGAGACCACCCGCCGCGTCGACACCATCGTGCTGGACAAGACCGGCACCGTCACCACCGGCAAGATGACCCTCCAGGCCGTCCACACCGCCCCCGGCACCACGGAAACCGACGTCCTGCGCCTCGCCGGCGCCCTGGAACACGCCTCCGAACACCCCATCGCCCAGGCCGTCGCCACCGGAGCCGCCGAACGCACCACCGGCCCCCTGCCCACCCCCGAGGACTTCGCCAACGTCCCCGGACTCGGCGTCCAGGGCATCGTCGAAGGACACGCCGTCCTCGTCGGCCGCGAGAAGCTCCTCGCCGAGTGGGAAATCCACCTCCCCGCCGAACTCGCCCGCCACAAGGCCGAAGCGGAGGCAGCGGGCCGCACAGCCATCACCGTCGCCTGGGACGGCGAAGCACGCGCCGTCCTCGAAGTCGCCGACGCCGTCAAGGACACCAGCGCCGAAGCGATCAAGAAGCTCCGCGCACTCGGCCTCACCCCCATCCTGCTCACCGGCGACAACCGCGCCGTGGCGGAGTCGGTCGCGGCCGAGGTCGGCATCGAGCAGGTGTACGCGGAGGTGATGCCGGAGGACAAGGTGGACGTCGTCAAGCGCCTCCAGGCGGAGGGCCGTTCGGTCGCGATGGTCGGTGACGGGGTCAACGACGCGGCCGCCCTCGCCCAGGCCGATCTGGGCCTCGCGATGGGCACCGGCACGGACGCGGCGATCGAGGCGGGAGACCTGACCCTGGTCCGGGGGGACCTGCGGGCCGCCGCCGACGCGATCCGGCTGTCGCGGAAGACCCTCGGCACCATCCGGACGAACCTGTTCTGGGCCTTCGCCTACAACGTGGCGGCGCTGCCGCTGGCCGCGATGGGTCTGCTGAACCCGATGATCGCGGGTGCGGCGATGGCGTTCTCCTCGGTCTTCGTGGTCGGCAACTCGCTGCGGCTGCGGGGGTTCCGCGCCGGGGTGTGACCGACCGCGCGTCCCCGCCCGCGGGCGGCCGGGCTCAGCTCCCTCCGGGGAGCCGGGCCTCCGGCCGCCCGCGGGCGTGTCCCGTGCCCCGGGCGGACGCGCCGGGCCAGGTGAACCCGGCCTCGATCGCGCTCAGCGTGTCCTCGTCGAGCCAATGCCGCGGCTCCCGGTACGCGGTGGCGGCGGGAGACCGCTCAACCGCCGGCCGGATCGCCTCGGCTCACCCGCCGGTGAGCACGAACCGCACCGTCGTCCCCGGCGTGACCCGCGCCGCCGCCGCCAGCGCCGGTTCCGGGACGACGCCCACCACCGGGTAGCCGCCCGTCGTCGGATGGTCGTTCAGGAACACCACCGGGCGGCCGCCCGGCGGGACCTGGATCGCGCCCAGCACCATCCCCTCGCTGGGCAGTTCGCCCTGCCGGGCGCGGACGAGCGCGGGGCCCTCGGTGCGCAGGCCGATGCGGTTGCTCTGCGGCGAGACGCGGTACGCGGCCGTGGTGAGCGTGCGCAGGGCGGCGGACGTGAACCAGGTGTGGCGGGGGCCGAACACGACCGGGAGCACCAGTTCCGCGGGCACCCCCGGCCACGGCACCGCCGCGGCCGGCGGGGCACCGGCCTGCGGGGGCGGCCCCAGTGGCAGGACGTCGCCGTCGCTCAGGGGCGGCGGGCCCAGCCCGGAGAGCAGGTCGGCGGACCGGCTGCCGAGCACCGGCTCCGGTTCCAGGCCGCCCGCGAACGCCAGGTAACCGCGCAGCCCGTACGCCGCCGGACCGGCGTCCAGCACCGCGCCCGCCGGTACGTGCACCGCGGCGCCCCACGCCACCGGCCGCCCGTCCACCGTCACCCGGCAGGGCGCACCGCCGACGACCACCCGCACCGCACGGCTCGGACGGACCGCGCAGCCGGTGGCGGTCGTCTCCAGCAGCGCGGCGCCGACGGGGTTGCCGGCCAGCCGGTTGGCGAGCCGGGCGGACGGTGCGTCCAGGGCTCCCGCCCGGCCCACCCCCAGGTGCGCGTGGCCGAAGCGCCCCTCGTCCTGCACGGTGGTCAGGGCCCCGGCGCGAACGACCTCGATCATGGCGCTCACGCCCCTGCCCCCGTGCCCGGCTCTCTGCCCGACCCCGCGTCCGCGTTCGCCTCGACGAAGCGGACGCGGGCGCCGGGCGTCAGCAGTGCGGGTGGTTCGCGGTCCGGGTTCCACAGGGCGGCCGGGTCCGGTGTCCGGCCGATCAGCTGCCAGCCGCCGGGGGACGGGCGCGGGTACACCCCGGTGTAGGGGCCCGCCAAGGCCACCGCGCCGGCCGGGACCCGGGTCCGCGGAGTCGCCCGGCGCGGCAGGTGGAGGTGGTCGGGCAGGCCCGTCAGATAGCCGAAGCCCGGGGCGAACCCGCAGAAGGCGACCCGGAATTCGGTCCCGGAGTGGAGGGCGGCGACCTCGGCGGCGGCGACGCCCCACGCCTCGGCGACATCGGCCAGGTCCGGGCCGTCGTAGACGACCGGGATCTCCACCGGTTTCCCCGTGGCACGTCGCAGCGGCGGTACCCGCCAGGACGCCAGCTCACGGGCGAGCCCGGCCGTGTCCCGCGTGATGCCGTCGAGCAGGACCGTCCGCGCACCGGGCACGACCTCGCGCACGCCGGGCAGTTCACCGGCCGCGCGGCGCCGCAGTACCTCCGCGTGGAAGGCCTCCGTCTGCTCGCCGGAGCCCAGCTCGACCAGCAGCGCGTCCGCCCCCGCGGTCAGCACGACCGGCGCCGGACCGCGGTTCTCCCCGTCCGCCGGTGGCGTACTCACGTGAACGCCCGCACCACGACGCCCGATTCCTCCAGCGCCGCCCGCACCCGCCGGGCGATGGCCGCCGCTCCCGGGGTGTCGCCGTGGACGCACAGGGACCGTGCCGCGACCGCGATCCGTCCGCCGTCGGCCGCGATCACGCTCCGGTCCACCGCGAGCCCGACGCTGCGGCGCACGACCTCGTCCGCGTCGTGCACGACCGCGTCCGGCTCGGTGCGCGGCACGAGCGTGCCCCGCGGGGTGTACGCGCGGTCGGCGAAGGCCTCCTCGACCGCGGGCAGCCCCGCCTCCGCGGCCCGTACGAGCAGCCGGGAGCCGGGCAGTCCGAGGACGGCCGGGTTCCCGCCCGCCAGCCGGACGCCCTCGATCACCGCGGCCGCCTGTTCGTCGTCGTGGACCGCGCGGTTGTAGAGGGCGCCATGCGGTTTGACGTACGAGACGGTGGTGCCGGCCGCCTCGGCGAACACCCGCAACGCACCGATCTGGTACGCCACTTCGGCGGTCAGCTCATCGGCCGGCACGTCCATGGAGCGACGCCCGAAGCCCGCGAGGTCGCGGTAGGAGACCTGCGCGCCGATCCGCACACCGCGGGCGGCCGCGGTGTCGCAGACCCGCCGCATCACCGAGGGGTCCCCCGCGTGGAAGCCGCACGCCACGTTGGCGCTGGTCACGCACGCGAGGAGAGCCTCGTCGTCGGTGAGCGACCAGCGCCCGAACCCCTCGCCGAGATCCGCGTTGAGGTCCATGGAAGCGGCCGCGGCCGGCTCGTCCCCCCGGTCCGCCGGATTCATCAGATTCGTCACGAAGCGCACGTTAGCGCCTCCGCCCGCTCAGGACGCGTGCTCAGAATACGAACAGCTCGCTCTCCTTCACGCCCTCCAGCTCGTACCGCGTCCCGACCAGCGGCCGGTCCGCGTACAGCCGGATCAGCGTGGCCCCGTTCCCCCAGTAGCGTCCGGGGGCCCGGCCCTCGTGCGCGGTCCCGATGGTCAGTTCCTCGCCGGTGTCCTCCAGCCGCGCGACCAGCAGCGGCGTCTCGCGGCCCCGGGCGAAGGGGGCCAGGAGCCGGAGCGCGTGCGCCAGGCCCGGTCCCTGGTACGCCCCTTCGAGCCCCCATGCCTCGCGCACGTCCCCCGCGTGGATCCACTCCCCCAGCGCCACGCCGTCCAGCACCCCGCCCGCCTTCGCGATGGCGGCACCGGCCTCGGCCATCCCCCGCTCCAGTTCGTCCACCACCTGCGCGTCCGTCCAGTCGGCGCGCTCGGCGATGTCGCGGTCGTTGCACTCGGGGCTGAACACATCCGGCCCGAACCGGCTCTCCACCACCCGGTTCAGCACGGAACCGCAGTGCGCCAGGACATGCCTCACCGTCCAGCCGGGGCACGCGGTGCGCAGGCCGAAATCGCTTACGGCGGCGGCCCGCAGCAGCGGGAGGAGGTCGTCTCGCTCGGTGCGCAGGAGGAGACCGGGCAGTTCGGGATCGCGTTCGTCAGCCATGCCCCAAGCCAACCATCCCGCTCCCCGGCGGACTTGGGATTTGGGCGAACGCGCGAACGATAACCCGGTGCGGGGGCGGCGGCCGGAGGCGCGGGGGAGGTCGTAACCTCGGGGGCATGGACGACGACACCGCCCGGCCGCACCGCCAGGACACCGACGACACGCTCCGCGGCCGGTGGCGCGACTGCCTGGTCGCGGCCCGGCGCGGCGCGGACGGTCCGGACCCGCTGCCGTACGCCGACAACCTCCTGGCGCGCTGGGCCGAACCTCAGCGCAAGTACCACACCACCGCTCACCTGGCGGCGGTCCTGGACCGGGTGGACACGCTGGCCGGCCATGCCGCGGACGCGGACGCCGTACGGCTCGCCGCCTGGTTCCACGACGCGGTCTACCGCCCCGACCGGTCCGAGAACGAGGAGCGCAGCGCCGTCCTCGCCGAGCGCGCGCTGCCCGAGGCCGGGGTGCCCGCCCGGACCACCGCCGAGGTGGCCCGGCTGGTCCGGCTCACGGTCACGCACGACCCGGCCGCCGGCGACGGCAACGGCGAGGTGCTGTGCGACGCGGACCTGGCGATCCTGGCGTCGCCGCCGAAGGAGTACGCGCAGTACGCGGCCCAGGTCCGCGAGGAGTACGGCTTCGTCCCCGACGAGGCGTTCCGGGAGGGCCGGGCGGCCGTGCTGCGGCAGCTTCTGGAGCTGCCGCGGCTGTTCCGTACGCCGCACGGGGTGGCCGAGTGGGAGCCGAGGGCCCGGCACAACCTGCTGACGGAGCTGGAGCTGCTCGCACGCTGAGCCGACGGGCCACGCCCGGCCTTCTCCATCCCGGTCCGGGCAGCCGCGCGGCGCGGGAATGTAACAGGCAATCGTGCTGTTGGCACCTGTCATGCCCGACTCTGCCGCTCGCCGCTCGCGTATGCCCCTGGCGGTATACATTCTCGGCCTCTCCGTCTTCGCCCTCGGCACCAGCGAGTTCATGCTCTCCGGACTGCTGCCCCCCATAGCCGACGACATGAACGTGTCGATACCGCGCGCCGGACTCCTCATATCCGCCTTCGCGATCGGCATGGTGGTGGGCGCCCCGCTGCTCGCCGTCGCGACGCTCCGGCTGCCGCGCCGCACCACGCTCATCGCGCTGATCTCGGTCTTCGGCCTCGGCCAGGTCGCGGGCGCGCTCGCTCCGTCGTACGAGATCCTCTTCGCCTCCCGGGTGATCAGCGCCTTCGCGTGCGCCGGGTTCTGGGCCGTGGGTTCCGCCGTCGCCATCGCGATGGTCCGGGTGGACCAGCGGGCCCGCGCCATGGCCGTGATGATCGGCGGGCTGTCCATCGCCAACGTGCTGGGGGTGCCGCTGGGCGCCTTCCTCGGGGAGAACCTCGGCTGGCGGTCGGCGTTCTGGGCGGTCGGCGTGGCCTCCGCGATCGCCCTCGTCGGGGTGGCGACGCTGATCCCCCGTATCCCCGTCCCGGACGAGAAGCCGCAGCTGAAGCGGGAGATGGGCATCTACCGCGACCGGCAGGTGTGGCTGTCCATCGCGATCACCGCGCTCGCGGCCGGTGGTGTGTTCTGCGCGTTCAGCTATCTCGCGCCGGTGCTGACGGACGTCGCCGGGCTGGACTCCGGCTGGGTACCGGCCGTGCTCGCGCTGTTCGGGGCCGGTGCGCTGATCGGCACGACGATCGGCGGCCGGGTCGCGGACGCGCACCTCTTCGGGGTGCTGCTGAGCGGGATCATGGCGTCCACGGTCTTCCTGGCCGCGCTGGCGCTGTTCGCCTCCAACCAGGTCGCCGTGATCGTGCTCTCGTTCCTGCTGGGCCTGTCGGCGTTCTACACGGCCCCGGCGCTGAACGCCCGGATGTTCAACGTCGCGGGCGCCGCCCCCACCCTGGCCGGTGCGACGACCACCGCCGCGTTCAACAGCGGCAACACCGGTGGCCCCTGGCTGGGCGGCACGGTGATCGACGCGGACTTCGGGTACGCGGCGACCGCGTGGGCGGGAGCGGCGATGACCGTACTGGCGCTGGTGGCGGTGGTGTTCTCGTTGCGGCTCCAGCGCAGCCGCAACGCGTCCTCCCTGCTGGTGGCGGGCGCGCCGGCCGCCAGGACGGCGCCGGAGGGTGCGGCGCTGGAGTCCGCGCCCTCGACGACCGCCTGAGCGCGCTCAGCCCGGTGCCGGGCGGCCCTTCGGGCGGCGCAGACCGGCTTCGGTGATCCGGCGGACCAGTTCCTTGGAGCCGATCTGCCGGGCCCCGGCCCGTACCGCGTCCTCGTACCGGGCCTCCGGCACGTCGTAGTGGTCCCGCTCGAAGGCCCGCTCCGGGCAGCCGATGGACGCGGCGAAGCCGTGCAGCTCGTCGAACGACTCGTCGCTGACCAGGTGCGACCAGAGCCGCCCGTGCCCCGGCCAGTCCGGCGGATCGATGTAGACGGTCACGGGCGCGGTATCCCGCCGAGCGAGCCGACCGGGGCAACCGCCACGGCGGCCTTCGTGCAGACCCAGTGCGGGTCCGGGCCCAGTTCCGGTTCGACGTCGAGGGCGTGCGGGTCGCCCGCGTCGCAGACCGGGCACAGCGGCCAGCGGCCGTACTCCTCCAGCAGCGCGTCCTGGACGTCCTGGGCGACGAGGCCGACCACGAACTCCGCCCCTTCCGGCCACTGCTCGACCCACCAGCGCCGGTGCGTCACCGCGTCCTCGACCATCGAGACGATCTGCGCCTGCGCGACGTCTCCGGCGGCGAGGTCGGCCATGACGCGTGCGCGGGCGGCGTGCAGCGCCTGCTCCAGGGGATTCAGCTCCATACCGCCATTGTCCACCTGCGCGCGGGACCGCCCCGCCGCCGCCAGAGGTCAGGACCAAAGAGGGGTTGACGGACCTGCGCGTTGAAAATATCTTTCAAATGTGACCAATGACCTGAAGGAAAGTTTCAGCGCTGATTCGCCGCCCGCCCCGGCAGCCCTCGCCGCCAAGGTGCGCACGCTCGCGCCGTCCATGACCCGCTCCATGCAGCGGGTCGCCGAGGCGGTCGCGGGCGATCCGGCGGGCTGCGCCGCCCTGACGGTCACCGGTCTCGCCGAGCTCACCGGCACCAGCGAGGCCACCGTGGTGCGCACCGCCCGCCTCCTCGGCTACCCCGGCTACCGCGACCTGCGCCTCGCGCTCGCGGGTCTCGCCGCCCACCAGCAGTCCGGCCGGGCCCCCGCCGTCACCGCCGACATAGCGGTCGACGACCCGATCGCCGACGTGGTCGCCAAGCTCGCCTACGACGAGCAGCAGACCCTCGCCGACACCGCCGCCGGGCTCGACACCGTGCAGCTCGGTGCCGCCGTGGCCGCCGCCGCCACCGCTCGCCGGATCGACATCTACGGGGTCGGCGCCTCCTCGCTCGTCGGCCAGGACCTGGCGCAGAAGCTGGCCCGGATCGGCCTGATCGCGCACGCCAACATGGACCCGCACCTCGCGGTCACCAACGCCGTGCAGCTCCGCGCCGGTGACGTGGCCATCGCGATCACCCACTCCGGTTCGACCGGTGACGTCATCGAGCCGCTGCGGGTCGCCTTCGACCGCGGCGCGACGACGATCGCGATCACCGGCCGCCCCGACGGGCCGGTCACCCAGTACGCCGACCACGTGCTGACCACGTCCACGGCCCGCGAGAGCGAGCTGCGCCCCGCCGCCATGTCGAGCCGCACGAGCCAGCTCCTGGTCGTCGACTGCCTGTTCATCGGAGTCGCGCAGCGCACGTACGAGACGGCGGCCCCGGCCCTCGCCGCCTCCTACGAGGCGCTGGCCCACCGCCACAACCCACGCACCCGCTGACCTCGGGGTTCCGCACAAGGACCCCGGCACCATCCATCTCCGCACCCGCACCCGCAGAGCCGTACGAGTTCAAGAAAGCAGAGCCGCTCTCCATGACCTCCATCACCGACGCCGACGCCACCGCCCCCGACGGATACGGGGAGCTGCGCGCCCAGCTCGCGACGCTCACCACCGAGGCCTTCCGCCCCGAGCTCGCCGATATCGACCAGCTGGCCACCGCGGAAATCGCCCGGATCATGAACGGCGAGGACCAGACCGTCCCCGCCGCCGTCGCCGCCCGGCTGCCCGAGATATCCGCCGCGATCGACGCCACCGCGGCGCGCATGTCCCGCGGCGGCCGCCTGATCTACGCGGGCGCCGGCACGGCGGGCCGCCTCGGTGTGCTGGACGCCAGCGAGTGCCCGCCCACCTTCAACACCGACCCGGCGGACGTCGTCGGCCTCATCGCGGGCGGCCCGTCCGCGATGGTCACCGCCGTCGAGGGCGCCGAGGACAGCAAGGAGCTGGCCGCCGCCGACCTCGACGCGCTGGGCCTCACCGCCGACGACACGGTGGTCGGCATCTCCGCCTCCGGCCGTACGCCGTACGCGATCGGTGCCGTCGAGCACGCCCGTGCCAAGGGCGCGCTGACCATCGGCCTGTCCTGCAACGCGGACTCCGCGCTGGGCGGCGCCGCCCAGCACCCCCTCGAGGTCGTCGTCGGCCCGGAACTGCTCACCGGCTCCACCCGGCTCAAGGCGGGCACGGCCCAGAAGCTCGTCCTCAACATGCTCTCGACGATCACGATGATCCGGCTCGGCAAGACGTACGGAAACCTCATGGTCGACGTCCGCGCCTCCAACGAGAAGCTGCGCGCCCGCTCCCGGCGGATCGTCTCGCTGGCCACCGGAGCGTCGGACGCCGAGATCGAGACCGCGCTCGCCGCCACCGACGGTGAGGTGAAGAACGCCATCCTCACCATCCTCGGCCAGGTCGACGGCCCCACCGCCGCCACGCTCCTGTCCGCGTCGGACGGCCACCTCCGCGCCGCGCTCGCCGCCGCCCCCCGCACCACCTGACCCTTCTGCCCCACCCCCCGCACAGCAAGGCACCACGCACCATGGCTACAGAAGACAAGAACCGCGCCACTGCCGCCGCGATCCTTCCGCTCGTCGGTGGCGCCGCGAACGTCAGCTCCATCGCCCACTGCATGACCCGGCTCCGGCTCGGTCTGCACGATCGTTCGCTCGTCCAGGACGACGCGCTGAAGGCCGTCCCCGCCGTCATGGGCGTGGTCGACGACGACACGTACCAGATCGTTCTCGGTCCCGGTACGGTCGCCCGCGTCACGCCGGAGTTCGAGAAGCTGGTCGAGGAGGGCCGGGCGTCCGCGCCCGAGCCCGCCACCGTGCCGGTCACGGCCGATGAACTCGCCGCGCAGGGCGCCGGGATGAAGGCGGCACGGAAGGCGAAGAACGCCACCCCGTTCAAGCTCTTCCTGCGCAAAATCGCCAACATCTTCGTCCCGCTGATCCCGGCCCTGATCGGCTGCGGCATCATCGCGGGCCTGAACGGCCTGCTGGTGAACCTCGGCTGGCTGCCGTCCGTCACCCCCGCCCTGGCGGCGATGGCGTCCGGCTTCATGGCCCTGATCGCGGTCTTCGTCGGCTACAACACGGCGAAGGAGTTCGGCGGTACGCCGATCCTCGGCGGTGCGGTCGCGGCCATCATCGTCTTCCCGGGCGTCGCGAACATCGAGGCGTTCGGCCAGAAGCTCTCCCCCGGCCAGGGCGGTGTCCTCGGCGCCCTGGGCGCGGCGGTGCTCGCGGTGTACGTGGAGAAGTGGTGCCGCCGCTGGGTCCCGGAGGCGCTGGACGTCCTGGTCACCCCGACCCTGACGGTCCTGATCTCCGGCCTGGTGACGATCTTCGGCCTGATGTACGTGGCCGGTGAGGTCTCCACCGCGATCGGTACGTTCGCGGACTGGCTGCTGTCCAACGGCGGCGCGGGCGCGGGCCTGGTCCTCGGCGGCTTCTTCCTGCCGCTGGTCATGCTGGGCCTGCACCAGGCGCTGATCCCGATCCACACGACGCTGATCGAGCAGCAGGGCTACACGGTCCTCCTCCCGATCCTCGCCATGGCCGGCGCCGGCCAGGTCGGTGCGGCCATCGCGGTCTACTTCCGCCTCCCCCGCAACGAGTCGATCCGCAAGACCATCAAGTCCGCCCTGCCCGCGGGCTTCCTGGGCGTCGGCGAACCCCTGATCTACGGGGTGTCCCTGCCGCTGGGCCGCCCGTTCATCACGGCGTGCGTGGGCGGTGCGTTCGGCGGCGCGTTCGTCGGCTTCTTCAACCAGCTCGGCGACGCGGTCGGCTCCACCGCGATCGGCCCGTCCGGCTGGGCCCTGTTCCCGCTGCTGGACGGCAATCACGGCCTGGGCGCGACGATCGCGATCTACGCGGGCGGCCTGCTGGTCGGCTACCTGGCCGGCTTCGTCGCCACGTACTTCTTCGGCTTCAGCAAGGACCTGCTGACGGAGTTCAACGTGTCGCAGGAACCGGCGGCCGCCTCCCCGGCGACCGCCGAGTCCGGCCCGGACGCCCCGGCGAAGGAACCCGCGGTGGTCTGACGGACACACCGGAACGGCGAATGCGGCGGCACCCCGAAGGGTGCCGCCGCATTCGCGTTCCGCCTCAGACGGGGAAGGCGTCCGTGGCCAGCGTGACGTCGAAGGGCGCGGGCAGCCCGAGCGGCTTGCCGAACGGCACCGCGTCGGAACGCTTGTACGTACCGTCCTCGTTCGGCTCCGTGAACAGGGTGCTCGTCGCGCCACGCGACGGGCGCGCTGAACCCACCCCGCTCGATTCAGCGTTCGGAGGCGACCGGCTCGGACGACCGGGCCGGCTGGACGGTGACGAGGGCGATCCCCGCACAGCACACCGCCAGCAACAGCAGTTCGGCGGGCGAGGGCGCGGGCGCGGTGTCCAGGGCCCAGTCGCCGAGCCGGACCGTGAAGGGCACCGCCAGTTGGACGGCGGCCGTGAAGACCGGGCCGCGGAGCAGGATGAGGCGGTGCTGGACGAGGTAGGCGGGGGCGTAGACGACCGCGCCGAGCACCACGATCCCGCCCGTCGCGGCGAGCGTCGGGGGGTGGGCGATCAGCGCGGACAGCGACATCGGGAGCAGCAGACAGGTGGCCGCCGCGAGCAGCACGGGCAGCACGGCCAGCGGCGGCAGCCCGGACAGCCGGTCCCGGTACAGGAACCCGTACACCGCGAACGCCACCGTCGCGGCCGCCACCAGCAGCAGACCCATCGCGTCCAGGTCCCCGGCGTCCGCGCCCAGCGCGGCGTATCCGGCGGCCGCCGCGCAGGCCAGGGCGGCGCCCGCCGCCTTGCGGGGCCCTGACCGTTCGCCGAAGAACAGCGCGCCGACGGCCACCGAGGCGCACGGCATCAGTGCGACGACGAGGTTCGTCAGGGAGGTGCCGATACGGGGGATGGCGAGCAGGGTGCCCGCCGCGTACCCGGCGAAGCCGAGCAGGCCCAGCAGCCAGACGGTCCCCGGCCGGGCGGCGGCCCGCCGCAGATCCGCCCGGCCACTGGTGCTGGACGCGGCGACGACGGTGAGCACCAGGCAGCACACGGCGGTACGGCCCACGGCGACGATCAGCGGATCGGTCCCGGTGACGAGGGCGCCGGAGAGCAGCCAGGTACCGGAGAGCAGCAGGACCAGAACGGCCGGCATCAAGCATCCTTTCCACGAGCGAGAACCACGGACGAGGCCGCGAACGAGGATCACGAGCGAGGACCACGAGCGAGGATCGCGGGCGGCCCCTCATGGCCGGGGGGCCGCCCGAACGCTACGGCAGCCGCCCCTCACCGGCTCGGGCGGCCCGCATGACCCGGGGCGCCATCTCAACGGCGACACCTCGTCCGAGGTCCGAGACACCGGCCACGGACGCACCCGACACGTGACCGCTCAACAGCCGGACGGGACCTGGTTCCTGATCATCTCCAGCAGCAGGCCGTGCGTCTCCCGGTCGGCCGCCACCACCAGGCCACCCGCGCCGGTGTGCGGGGGCTGGCCGTGAATGCCGGTCACCACGCAGCCCGCCGCTTCGCACAGGGCGATCCCGGCGGCGAAGTGCACGCTGTCGCGCAGCCGGCCGTCGGTGACGTACGCGGCCCTGCGCCCTGCCGCCACCCAGGCCACCGCCAGCGTGCTGGAGACGACGCGCGGCCGGAAGCGCTCCGCGAACTCCGGTGCGGCCAGCAGGCCGACCGCCCGGAAGTCCGGTGCGTTGGGAAACGGCGGGTCGAGGTTGACGTCCACCAGCCGGGATCCGGACGAGGGCGTCAACTCCTCGTCCGTACCACCCCTTCGAAGGCGGGCGAGCTCGCCGTCGGTCCAGAACACCTCGTCGGCGAACGGGTCGGCCGCCGCTGCCGCCGTGATGGCGGACCCGTCGCGCAGGGCGACGTTCACCGCGACCAGCATGGTGTTCACGGCGTAGTTCAGCGTGCCGCACAAGGGGTCGACCAGCCACCGGCGTTCAGCAGCCTCCGACCCGGTGCGGCCGCTCTCCTCACCCGTCACCGCGTCATCGGGCCGGGCGGTGCGCAGGATGTCGAGGATGGCCTTCTCGGCCGCGAGGTCGGCGGCCGTCGCGAAGTCACCGCCGGACTTCTCGAAGCGCTCCGGCGATGTCCCGTACATGTCCCGGACCACCGCCGCTCCCGACTGTGCCGCCCTGACGGCCAGTTGTGCGTCGCTTTCCGTGTTCATGTTCATGTTCATGCTCAGCATGAGTGCGGGCTGTCCGCGCCCGTTCCCGCCGCGGCCGGACATCCCTTCGCACCCTCATCTCGGCAGCTGTCCCTCCCGGTTGACCTCCGTCACCCGGGCCCGCAGCACCAGCCCCGGCGGGGCCGGGCGGACGGCGTCGGGCGGGCAGTCCCACTCCGGGCCCCCGCCGGGGGGCCGCAGCCGCACATAGGGCCCGACGCACCCGGTCACCCGGCCCACCCGCCCGTCCCGCACGTCCACGGCGAAGGATCCCGGTTCCGGCGTACACGCCTCGGGCTCACCGTCGTCACCCACCATGGCCGGCCGCCTTCCCGTCCAGCACACTGTTCAGCCGCCGCACCGTGTCGAGGTTGCAGCGCCCCAGGTCGACGAGCACGGCCGGCCCGCTGCCCGCGCACGAGACCGGGTCGACCCGCAGCGACGGCAACGTGATCCCGAGCCCCGCGAACCCCTCCCGCAACCTCTCCACCGCCTCCTCCGCCTCACGCACTCCGCCCGCCGTCACCCTGCGCCGTTCCGTAGTGGTCATGATCCATTCCTTCCACGCTGAGTAGTGTCGATGCATACCCAGCGTGTTCTTTCTCTCGTTGTCCTCGAAGTTCTCGACGGGTCCACAAGGTGGTCCCGTCCGCGACTCCAAGGTGGTGGGCGGCCCCGGGCCGATGTTCCGGGTGTCGTGCGGCGCCGGTCTCAGGCGGGGCCGGCCGGGCACCTGGTGCCGCGTGCCGGCACCGTCAGGTCCGTCAGGTATCCGTCCACGGTGTGTTCCATGCAGGGGCCCCGGGTGACACTGCCGTGGCCCTGGCCCTCGTACGTGAGGAGCACGCCGCCGCGTCCGAGCTGCCGGGCCACCGAGACCGCCCACGGGTAGCCGGTGGCGGGGTCGTGGACAGCGTTGGACAGCAGAATCGTTGGTGCGCCGTGGACCGAGAGGCGGCGCTGCGGGTTGGCGGTCGGCGCGCCGAGACAGGCCGCCGCCATCTGTATCGGCAGCAGGTGCGGCAGGTCGGGTGCGGTCCTGTGCACCGTGCCCACCAGTGAGGCGTACTCCCGGTAGTCGCGCACCGGCAGCTGCCAGTCCGCGCAGAAGACGGGGGTCGCCGGCGGGAGCGGGGGCGTGGGGACGGGCGAGGCGGGGAGCGGGGTGCTCGCCTCCATCGTGACGATGTCGGCCGCCAGTTCGGCGTACGTGACGACGTAGAACCTCTTGAACGCGATCCGGTTGACGAGTTCCGACGGCGAGACGGGGGTTCCCGGCCTGCCGGGGTTCTCCAGTGCGCCGCGTTCGGCCCGGCTCAGCAACCCCCGCCAGACGGTGCGGACATCGCGGCCGTGCAGTGCGCAGGCCGCGTCGTCGGCGCACCACTTCTCGAACTCTCCGAAGGAGTCCTGCGCCCCGGCGGCCTCGTCCCGCAGGAAGTCGCGGGTACGGGACACGCTGTGGTCCATCACGCTTTCCAGCACCATGGCGCGAACCCTGCGTGGGTAGGTCTCGGCGTACTGCGCCCCGAGCAGCGTGCCGTACGAGCTCCCGTGGAAGGTGAGCCGGGCCTCGCCGAGGGCGGCCCGCAGCGCGTCCAGGTCCTGGACGGTCTGGGCCGTGTCGAGGTGGTCGAACACCGGGCCGGTGCGGGCGCGGCAGTCGGCGCGGAGCCGCTCGTTGTACGCGAGGGTGGCGTCGAAGTCCGCCTGGCTCGCCATGTCCGCCGACGGCCGCCGGGCGAGCAGGTCGCCGGAGCACGTCACCGGGCTGCTGCCGCCGACGCCGCGCGGATCGAAGCTGACGATGTCGAACCTGCGGCGGACCTCGGGGCTGAACCGGCTGACGCCGCCCACGACCCGGTCCACACCGGAGTCGCCGGGTCCCCCGGGGCCGAACACCATCGAGCCGACCCGTGCGTCGGGGCCGGTGGCCTTGCGGCGGGCCACGGCGAGGCCGAGCGTCGGCCCGTCCGGGTGGGCCCAGTCGACGGGGACGTCGAGCGTGGCGCAGTCGGCACCGGGGTGGTCGGGGTCGGCGCAGGGCGTCCACCGCAGGGCGGGGGCGGTCACCGGCGCCGCGTTCACGGCGGGTCCGGCGGCGAAACCGGTGACGGCGGCGAGCGCGGTTCCCACGAGCACGGCCGTGCTCCGCACGACGGTGCGCCGTAGCGCGCCGGTCTCCTTGACGAGCATGAGTCGTCCTCCTGGCGAGAGTGAGCATGCGGGGCCTGCCCAGGAGGAGGTCGGCCCCCTGCCGGTCCCGATCGCCACGCTAGGACCGCCGGTGGCCGTCCGGTGCCTGCCTCGGGGTGCTTTCCGGGGTGGGTCAGGGAGGAGTCAGGGTGCACCAGGAGCCCAGAACCCGGAACCTGTACGGAACATGCCGATACAAGCCGCGCGGAAATCGCACGGCTTGCATCGACGATCCGGCGCAGGCGAATTCAGCCCCAGCCAGAATTCAGCTGCCCCGGAAGATGATTGAAACCCTGAAGAATCGCGAGTCGGTACGGCCTTCGCCGGGTACCGGCCCCGCTCGTCCGCTAAAGGATTTCGATGTCCTTGACCCGCGGGGGGTTGTTCGGGAACGTGATGTCGGTCCACCGGTTGATGCGCACCGAGTCGCCGTTCGCGTCGTAGTAGATGAGGTCGTTGTTCCCCGTCGAAATACGGTCGACCCACCAACTGCCGAAGGACGTCCGCCCCTTGTTGGCGTAGCAGTCCACGCTGGTGCGTCCGTCCAGGTGGGACCAGACCTTCAGGAAGTTCTCGCCACCCCGGCACTCGACGTGGTCGATGGCGAAGGCGTTGCCCGTAGGCATGACGATCGTGACCGCCGCGGTGGCGGCGATCGCCGCACCCACGGAACGGGCGATCCTCTTCGTCCTTGAGATCACAAGTTCTCCTTCATTCGATACTCGAACAGAATCGCCATATTGCAGCCGGGCGAATGAAGAGGCGCCGAAAACATATTTGCCTATCTCCGCACGACGCAACGGCTCTTCCGTCGCCCCGCTTGTTTCTCCTGCTCCACGAAGATCCAGCAAGGCGACTGCGCATGGCAATCGCTCACGACCCCCCGGTCCGGAATGCAGCCATAAATGTCCAGATAGAGACGGCAGGAAGGTTTCGCACCTTTCCTTCTCGCGGCAGCCGACAGGATCCCGGGGAGGCCGACCGCGGCGTGCCGGCGTGAGACCCGTCGGCCGCGCGTGCGCTTTTGCTCCCTTGTGTTCACGACCTGTCGAGGGTTTGCTGTTATTTGTCCTGCGCTGTGGGGACGCACATCATGCCGAAGGGGGACAGATGGCCGAGTCGGTGTTCTGTTGGCAGGAGTTACCCGAGGAGGAGCGGTTCCCGCGCTGGCGGGACATGGCGTGTGACAGCCACGCGCCCAACGAGGTCGATTCCGAGCAGGCCCACGACTTCCGGGCGACGTTGCGGGTGCTGGGCCTGGGACCGGTGAGCGTCTCCGCCCTCGACTGCCCGCCGCTCCGCTCGGACCGCACCCCGAGGCTGATCCGGCAGTCCGATCCGGAGCTGTACAACCTCACCCTCACTCAGCGCGGGAGTGCCGGCGCCGTCCACGCCGACCGGGAGATCCAGCTGGGCGCGGGCGATCTGATGCTGTCCAGCACCTCGCTGCCCCTGCGCACCAGGATGGCCACCGACCACCCGTCGGTGGCCATGATCGACGTGCTCTTCCCCCAGACACTGCTGCCCCTGCCCAGAGGGGCCGCGGACCGGCTGCTCACGCTGCCGTTCTCCGGGCAGACGGGTCTCGGCGTTCTCCTCGCCGAGTTCCTCACCCGCCTGACCGCCGAATCCGCCTCGTACGGGCCGGCCGACGCCGAGCGGCTCGGGGCGGTGACCATCGACCTGGCGGCGGCGTTGCTCGCCCACCACCTCGACGACACGACCCCGCCCGAGGCCCACCCCGAGGCACTCGCCACACGTATCCGCAGCTTCGTCCGCCAGAACCTGCGCGATCCCCAGCTGACTCCCCGCCAGATCGCGGCCGCCCACCACATCTCGCTGCGCACCCTGCACCGGGTCTTCCAGCGCCAGGGCGCCACGGTCACCGCCTGGATCCGTCAGCAGCGACTCGACGGCGCCCGGCGCGACCTCACCAACCCCGCGCTGGCCGCGCGCCCCATCCACGCCATCGCGACCACGTGGGGCTTCCCCCGCGCCGCCGACTTCACCCACGTCTTCCGCGCCACGTACGGCATGCCGCCCAGCGAATACCGTCACACGGCCACGCCCGGCGGACACGAGATCCGTTCATAGGCGGGGTGGTTCACGGCAAGGCAGGGCCCGCGGCCGATCCGGGCATACGCGAGTGGCCCCTCACCCTTGCCGCGGATGAGGGACCGCCCGCTCCTCGGCTTCACCGATGCGGCTTCACCGATGCGGTTTCACCGATGCCCGAACCGGTCAGTCGGCGATGGTCCCGCTGTTGGTGCTCGCGCCGTTGAACTGGAGGTAGTACTCGGCGTTCTTGGTCGAGTTCTTGAAGATGACCGTCCACACCCCTGCCTTGGCGTCGACCCAGCCGTGGCACTTGCTGTGCGTACACACCCGCACGGACCGGCGGGAGTTGGTCTTGATGTTGATGTCGTCGCAGTTGCCCTTGACCTTGGTCCACTGGCCGCGCTTGGGCCAGTGCGCGTTGTCGCCGTTGCCCGCCTCGGCCGAGTACGAGCGGGCGCTGCCGTAGCAGGAGACCGCTGCGCCGCTGCTGTGGGTACCGGCGGCCTGGGCAGGAACGGTGAGGGCCGTGAGGACCGCGGCGGCGCTGATCAGCGTCGCCGCGACACGCCTGTTCGTGGTGATGATGACTTCCTCCTGTTGCTCGTGCGCGTCCCCGTGCACCAGTCGGCATACGGGGGGACACGGACCGATGTGTCGCCCGTCGGACCGCTCACTCACGGACGATGCCAGGGGACGCACCGCGAGGCGTTGGTTCTCCGTGCCAGGCACTTGGGACCAAGTGCCTTGGTTCCGGACCCTCCACGCCGCCCGGACCCTGTACGCCGGTTCCGGACCTTCTACGCCGCCTCGTGCTCCTGCGCCGGGGCGTGCCGGGGCAGGAGGCGCAGGGCGGGGAGGCAGGCCGCGGTGACGGCGAGGACCGTGACGAGGCTGACCGTCATGGCGTGGGCGGGGGCGCCGGAGTGGAAGTAGACCGTGGTGACGGTGGCGGAGCCGATGCCCGCGGCGAGTAGCTGGACGGCGCTGAGGGAACCGCTGGCACTGCCCGCCTCGTCGGGGTCGATGCCGCCGAGGGCGATGTCGAAGATCGTCCCGAAACAGGCGCCCATGCCCATGCCGGTGAGGAGGACGGCCGGGGTCAGCGTCCACAGGGTGAGGTCGGTGCCCTGGGTGAGGACGAGGGCGAGCAGCCAGCCGCCGCCGGCGAGGGTGATCAGCATGCCGACGAGGACGAGGGTGCGGCCCAGCCGCTTGATGAGGACCATCCCCGCACCGGCGGAGATGATGATGCCGATGGTCAGGGGCAGCAGCCCGAGCGCGGTGTCGCCGGGCGACGCGTGCAGCGCCTGCTGCATGAACAGCGACATGACGTAGACCAGTCCGCTGGTGACGGCGAAGTACAGCAGGCCGACGACCAGGCCGGACGTGAAGCCCCGGTTCCTCAGCAGTGACGGCTTGATCAGCGGGTTCGCGGCCGACTTCTGGCGGCGGGCGAACAGGACGAAGAACACGGCGCCGGCGATCAGACTGCCGACGGGCACCACGCCCCAGCCGCTGCCGGAGCCCTCGATGAGGCCGAAGAGCAGGCCGAACATCGTCAGGGCGAGCAGGACGGCGCCGGTTCCGTCGACCGTGACCGACGCGTCGCGGTCGCTGCGGGGCAGCATCCGCGCGGCCACGAACGTGCCGACGGTGCCCAGCAGGATGTTGATCAGGAAGATCGGGCGCCAGGAGAGCCCCGCGACGTCCGCGTCGATGATGAATCCGGCCAGGATCGGGCCGCCGACCGTCGCCAGCCCGAGCAGGGGCCCGAAGAGGCTGAACGCCTTGCGGAGCATGTCGCGCGGGAAGGTCTTCGTCATGATCGCCATGCCCTGCGGAATGAGCAGGGCACCGAACGCCCCCTGCACGACACGGGCGACGATCATGAGCGCCGGATCGGGCGAGAGACCGCAGACGGCGGAGGCGAGCGTGAAGCCCGTCATGCCGATCAGGAACAGCCGCCGCTGGCCGAACTTGTCACCGAGGCGTCCGCCGATGACGAGCAGGACGCCCATGGCCAGGGCGTAGGACGAGCCGAGCCACTTGATCAGGGACTCTCCGCCCCCGATGTCGTGCTCGATCGTGGGGGCGGCGATGTTGGTGACGGTGGAGTCGATCATGTCGAGCGCGTCGGCGACGAGAACCAGCGCGAGGATCAGCCACAGGGCGAACCGGGTCGGGGACGTACCGGTCGACTCGGATGCTGACGCGGATGCTGACGCCGGCGTTGACGTGGATGCGGGTGCGGGTGCGGGTGCGGCGGGTACGGACATGGCGGCCATCTCCTTCGTACGGAGTCGAGGGGTACGGGTGGCGCGGAGTGGAGTGGGCTTCAGGGCGCCTCCGGCACCTCTTCACCGTAACGAACATGTTCGTGACGAACAAGTTCGTCACGAACGCGTTTGGTCCGAACTTGTTCGCCTCCTACCCGTTCGTTACGGTGGGCCGCATGGGATCCGAGACCGACCAGCCACGACGCAGCCGCCGGGAGCGCCCGGCCAAACCCGCACTGTCGCGGGACGGGATCGTGGCCACGGCCGTCGGGATCATGCGGTCCGAGGGGCTGGCGAAGGTGACCATGCGCCGCCTGGCGCAGGAGCTGGACACGGGCCCGGCCTCGCTCTACGTGTACGTCGCCAACACGGCCGAGCTGCACGCGGCGATCCTCGACGAGCTCCTGGGCACGTTGCGTGTCGAGGACGGCGGCGACTGGCGCGAACGCCTGACGGGGCTGCTCACCTCGTACACGGACACCCTCTTCACGCACCCCGGCCTGTCGCGCGCCGCACTGGTGATCCGCCCCAGCGGCCCGCACTACCTCCGGCTGGTCGAGTCGCTGCTCGCCCTGCTCGACGAGGGCGGCATCCCGCCCGGCCAGGCGGCCTGGGGCGTGGACGTACTGCTTCAGTACGCGACCGCGACAGCGGCGGAGCAGGCGACACGGGACCAGTCCACCGACACGCAGGCCGAGTGGGACTCCCTCACGGGCGCCCTGCACGGAACATCGGAGCGCACCCACCCGCACATCGCGGGCCTGGCCGGGCAGCTGGTCTCCGGCACGGCGGAGCAGCGCATGTCGTGGGGCATCGCGACCCTGATCAACGGCATCAGCGCCACTCCCCTGCCCGCAGAGGACGTCTCGGCCGAGGGCGCACAGATCTGACGGTTCCGGGCCGGTTCCAGGTCCGGTCCCAGGTCGGCTCCCCGCCACACCCCGGAGCTCAAGCGTCGAGCTCCGAGCGCCCTTTCAGCGGAATGGGTGGAGGGATTGAATACCCACCCGCCCACCCTGACCGGCAAGTTGACCGTTTGTGACCGACTTGCGACGGGTGGTAGCGACGCTCTAGCGTCAGCCGCACCAAGACGGCCCCCGCCGGTGCGGAAACACCGAACAGGGGCCTGACCACTTCGATCGTCAGGACCGATCTCATGGCTGCCAGCCAGCTTAGTGCCGCCCTTCCCGCTGCGCCCGTACCTCCGCCCACGCTCGACCACCCGATGGCCAGTCCCGGGTACGGCAAGCGTTCGGCCCCGGGCGAACGCCCGCGCACCGGACACGACTTCGCCCACCTCCTCCCCCGTGACGCCGCCGTCGCCGCGTACATCGACGGCCTGTGCGACGGCTCCGACATCTCCGTGAAGACGCTTGCCAAGGCGCTCCCGTACGGACAGTGCGCCCTGCGGACCACGCTCAACCGGCTCCAGGAAGCGGGCCACCTGCGCCGGGGCAGCGAGTGCGTCGCGACCGAGGAGGCACTGCTCTGGGTCACGCGGACGTTCTTCTCCCGCACCTCGCGCGGCGACGAGTGGTGGGACGCCTTCGTCCGGGGCGACGTACCGCAGGAGCAGGCATCCCAACGTCCGACCCGTTCAAGGTCGTTCATCCTGCTTGCCGCCCTCGGGCGCAAGACGCCCGCACTGTCGCTGTCGCAGGCGGACTGCGTCGCGCTGGAACCACAGATCGGCGAGTGGTTCGAGCGGGGCGCCACCGAGGCGGAGATCCTGCACGCCCTGACCGAGGGCCTGCCGACACCGGTCCACCACGCCGCCGCACTCGTCCGCCGCCGCCTGCGGGACAAACTGCCGCCCGTACGCGAGGCTTCCCCCGCCCACCACGTCGTCCTGCGAACCCTGGAGTGCGGCCAGTGCCGCGCACCCGGCAGTCCGGAAGCGATGCCGGGCGGCCTCTGCGGCACCTGCCGGGGCACCGCCCCCGCCCCCACCGGACCCGCGAACGCCGTACCCGTCCAGGGCGTACGGGCCAGGATGAGCGCGGTACGGGCGGGGCTGGTACCCCGCGCGGAGCGCACACACCGGTAAGGGACGGCAGGGCCCGCCAGAAGGCGGCAGCGACGACAGGGGCCGGACTGCCGGTTGCCCTCCTTGTCCGCTCGATCATGGCCGGAAGAGACTGGCGCCCCGCGGGCTTCGGCGGGGAACAGCGGGAGAGACGAGCGATGGCCATGAGGAGAACCGGCACCGCCCAGGGGGCGGACACACCCCCGCCGCCCCGGTCGAGTATCGGCGACACCCTGCTGGTGGGTGGGGTGCTGCTCGTTGTGTCCGTGCTCGCCGCGCTGACCTGCTACTCCGCCTTCGCCGACTGGCTGCCCGACAGTCACGGCCGGCTCCACGCGTACAGGTCGGCCGAGACGTGCCCCGCCCGTACGGTGACACCGAGGGCGGAGGACTGCCTGCGGGAGGTCGCCTTCACCGTCGAGAGCACCCGGAACGCCTCCAGGCGCATAGACGCGACCCTGCTCGGTCCGGAGCCCTTCCCGAGGGCGCGGGTGTCCTTCGGCCACTCGGGGCCGGTGCTGAGCGGGCTCGAGCCGAAGGACCGGATCACCGGCACCGTCTGGCGCGGCCTCGTCGTGGAGATCGCCCAGGGGGACATCCGGCAGGAGTCGACCGACGCGCCGCGCGACGAACCCCAGATGATCGTCGCCGCCGGAACGTTCTCGGGACTGGTGGCCGCGCTGGCCCTGGTGTTCGGCGGGGTGCGTCTGGTCCGGCCGCGCCACCTAGGATTCCTCACCTGGCGCCCGTACGGCAAGTGGCTGTTCATCGTCACGGGGGTGAGCTGTGCCGTCGTGGGCCTGACGACCGTGTGGACGGGCCTGCCGTGGCTGATCGTGCCCACGGTCTGCGGGACGGCCGTCGCGCTCACGGCGTGGTTCCTCCACCGCGACCTGCGGCGCGGCCGGGCCGGACAGGCCCGCGCGGACTGAGCGACGGCCCCGCGCACGCCGCAAACCACTGGCGGGTGCGGGCCCTCGCGGACGACCATGGTCCCCATGAGCGACCAACCCGCACGATGGAGCCAGGCAACCGTCTACCCCGACATGTGGGCCGACCCCGACGACGACCCCCGCAACAGCGACGGGACCAGCCCGGACGGCGAACTCCCCACCCTCCAGGAGTTCCTGACGGACTACCGTCACACCCTTCGGATGAAGTGCGAGGGCCTGGACGCGGAGCAGCTCACCCGCCGGCCGGTTCCGCCGTCGACGATGTCCCTGCTCGGTCTGCTCCGGCACCTCGCGGAGGTGGAGCGGGACTGGCTCAACTGGATCACCGACGGGGAACCGCGGCCGAAGCTGTACGGCGAGCGGGACGCGGACTTCGACGGGGCCGTCGCGGACCGGGCCGTGGTCGACGCCGCCTACGCCGACCTGGCCCGCGAACAGGCCGCGACCGACGCCGCCCTGGCGGCGCACCCCGATCCGGGCACGCGTCTGGGCAAGGACGGCATCGCGGTACGGGAGCTGCTGGTGCACCGGATCGAGGAGTACGCCCGCCACTGCGGCCACGCCGACCTGCTGCGCGAGTGCATCGACGGGCGGGTGGGGCAGTAAGCGGCTGGGCCGACGACCGGCCGGCCCGCCCCCTCGGCGGGCCGGCCGGTCGTCGGTGCGGCACGCCAGGACGTACCGCCGCCGGGATGTCCCTGCCTGCCGTCCGGTGTCACCACGCTCCCGGCGCCGGGGGCGGGACGACCTCCGGGCGGTCGTCGCAGGTGATCGTGTTGGGGAGCAGCCAGGGGGCCAGCCAGCCGCCGTCGTTGCCGCCGAGGTCCGTGAGGGCGAACTCCGAGCCGGTCGCGGGGAAGTTGAACGAGCCGCAGTTGTTGACGCCGACCGCGCCCACGTGGCGCGCGTCCACGTTCTCGAACGTGGTGCCGCCCGCCGCGCGGGCGCTCAGCACGGACGTACCGGTGCCGTCGACCTTGATGTCCTTGAAGTGGACGCCCTTGATGACGTACTGGTCCTTCACGCCCCAGTCGGAGACCAGCATGATCGCGTTGTAGGTGCTGTCGAGGAAGTTGTTGCCGGTGACCCGGATGTCCGCGTCGATGCTCTTGTCGAGGGCGAAGATCCAGAGGGCGCCGAGGCCGATGTTCCAGTTGAGTTCGTACGTACCGGAGCGGACCGTGGTGTTGGCCGTGAGGTTCAGCTTTCCGGCGAAGGGCTCGGCGCCGAAGCGGGAGCCGATGTGCAGGGCGCTGCCCTCGCGGACCGGGTCCGCGACCAGGTTGTTCGAGACCGTGTTGTCGGTTCCGCCGTAGATCGCGATGCCGTTGGCGAGGACCGGGGTCTGGACGGTGTTGTGGTCGAAGGTGTTGCGGGCGTTCGCGGTCTCCTCGGACCACATCGCGAGGCCGTCGTCACCGGAGTTGCGTACGAAGGTGTGGGCCACGCGTGAATCGGTCACGCCCGTGTGGAAGTTGATGGCGTCGGCGATCTGGTCGACGATGATGTTGCCGGTGATCCGCAGGTTCGACATCGGGCCGTCGAACCACATGCCGACCTTGGTGTGGCTGATGTGCAGGCCCTCGATGGTCGAGTCGCTGAGCGCGCCGCCGATGCCGTTGACCTGGTCGGTGTCGACGCGTTCGCGTACGTCGCCCTCGATGGCGAAGCCGGACAGGTGGACGTTGCGGCTGCCGCCGTCCGCCGTGTCCTTGCCGTAGAAGCCGACACCGGTGTGGACCGAGCCGTCGGGGGCCGGGCGGTCGAGCGCGACCTCGCGGCCCTTGATCTTCGTGTACCAGTTGCCCGCGCCGACGACGGTGACGTCGTCGACGACGATGTGCCGGTTGACCTGGTACGTGCCCGGCGGGATGTACACCTTGAGGCGGGTGCGCCTCGCGAAGGCGATGGCCTTGTCGATCGCGGTCGCCGAGTCGCGCCGGCCGGTCGGATCGGCCCCGAACGCAAGGACGTTGGCCGCGAGCAGCTCGACGCGCGGGAGGCCGACGAGCTCCGAGTCCAGCAGGTCGATGGCCGTCCGCGCGGCCCGGCTGCCGGCCGGGACGGTGAGCCGCACGGTGTCGCCCGCGCGGTACGTACGGCCGAGCAGGAGGCGCTGCTCGTCGTAGAAGTGGCTGGGCCGGTACGGCTTCGCGATGACCGGGGCCGGGGTCGTCTCACTGGGTACGCAGGAGCACTCGGTGATCCACCAGTCGGGGTGGAGCAGCCCGGCGCCCGGGTCGTTGGAGAACGGGTACTGGTTGTACAGCCAGGCGTACTGCGAGGTGAGCGTCATCGTGGAGCGCTTCTTGCCGTTCACCGCGACGTCCAGCGGTGCGGTGATCCCGCCGCCGTTCGGGGCGTCCGGGATGCTGTAGCGCACGGTGATCGCGTTGGCGGCGCGCGGCAGCGTGAACTCGACGTGCTCGCCCGGCTCCAGGCTGACCGCCTTGCGGCCGGACGCCTCTGCGGGGAGCGTGTACGCGGTGCGGTCGGGGCCGATGACCGTGCCGTTCGTCGCGGCGTTCTCGGCCTCCTGCTCGACGAACGCCACGTCCGCGCCCCGCCCGGCGACGAGCGCCGGATCGAGGGCGGCCCGGGTCACGGCGGAGGCCGTGGCGGGGGACGCGGCAGGGGCCTGCTGACCGGCCAGCGCGGGCGTGCCCGCCAGTACGCCGAGGCCGACGGCGGCCGCGGTCATCGAGGCAACCGCGGCCGCGCACAAGGCTGTTCGCCGCGGTCTTCGCGACCTCACTTCGGTACCGGTGATCTTCCGTGACATCGCATGCCCGTTTCTCTGAGGCGGAGTGCGCAACTGGGACGACCTGGAGTTCGGGGAGGGGCGGCCGCCGTGGAGGTGAGGCGACAGTAGGACCCGTACGTCCCTGTCCACAAGACTCCTGCCAGAAGGTTCCGTCAGATTGCCGTTCAACTACACATGTTCGTAGGATTTTTGCGTGACGAGAGCAGTTCGTTGCGAGATCTCGCGTGGCGCCGCTCGGCGTCCCCCGGCGCACTCCCCGAGCGAGCGATACGGCACCTGGCATGATCCCTGCCATGCGGATCGCACCAGCCGATACGGCCGACATCCACCAGGTGCTCGATGACCACCATCGATACTGGGGAGAACGCGACCTTCGGTCCCTGCATCTCCTGGCGCTGGTCCGGGAGTTCGGCTCGACCTGTCTGGTCGCTCGGGCCGAGGACGGGATCCACGGGTACGTCCTCGGGTTCGTCACCCCGGCCGGCACCGGCTACGTCCACCTGATCGCCACCCGGGACGACGCCCGCGGCACCGGCCTCGGGCGCCGCCTGTACGCCGCGTTCGCCGAGGCCGCGCTCCGCCACGGCGCACGGCGGCTGAAGGCGATCACGTCACCCGGGAACACCGGCTCGATCGCGTTCCACCGCCGCCTCGGCTTCGACGCCGAGACCGTCGAGGACTACGACGGACCGGGCCGCACCATGGTCGTCTTCCACCGGCCCCTGCCCTTCGACACGGCACAGCCCTGAAGGGCCTCCGCCCCAAGCCCGAGACCGCGAAGTCGCAGTCGAGCACCTCCACATCCGCCTCCCCCGCGTGCCGAGGACGGCCGCCGCATGATCTGCTGCTGTCAGTCCGCAGAGCGCAGACGGTCCAGCTCCTCCCCGATCGCCTCGCGCAGCGGCTCGTGTTGCGGACCCAGTGAGTACTGCTTGTCGGTCCACCTGTCGCGCGGATAGCGCCACACCGGTATGCGCACCAAGTCGGCAGGCTCCCACTCGAACCGGGGCCATACGTGTGCATGCAGGAACCCGTCGGTGTTGCCCAGGATCTCCAGATTGATCCGCCGGAATGCCGCGTCCCTACGACGGGAGGCCCGCTCGACCGCTTCTCCGAGCCGGTCCATGTCGGACAGGAAGGCCAGCCGCTTGACCCGGGGCAGGTCCGACAGTCTTTCCACCTCGGGATCGTCCACCAGGAGCACCGAGTAGCCCGGGAGGAACTGCACATCGCCGATGGCGGCGAACCCCGCGTCCAAGCGCCGCAGGACCGCGGGGTTTTCGCCTCGCAGTGCGCTCCCGATCCGGTCTCCGCGCCAGTCATCAACCATGGCGAGAACCTACCCGGCCACGATCACCTCTCCTTGAAGATTCCCGTACCGGCCACCCTGGCGGAGCGCCCCGAGTGCGGGACAAACCCGCAGCTCAGGCGTTTTCGCAGGTCAGATCGGGTGGCGTAACTTCGGCGTAACGTCCCTTGGCGCGGCGGCGGGTTAGCGTGAGGGCCGAGAGGAAGTGACGAAAACACCTCATGCGTGACGAACACTCCCCGCGCCGGGAGAGGCAGCCGCTGACCCGTGCCGAACGAGCGCGACGGATCGCGGACACGCTGCGCCAGCGGATCACCTCCGGTCTCTACGAGGACGGCATGCTGCCCGACGAACGCGCCCTCGGTCACGTGCTCGGCACGACCCGCAACACCGTCAGGGAAGCCCTCGGACTGCTGCGCGACGAAGGGCTGATCACCCGCAGGCGCGGCATCGGCACCCAGGTCGTGACGGCGAAGTACGGGCACGGTCTCGACCGCCTCACGGGGCTCGCGGAGACCCTCGTCGACTACGGCACGGTGACGAACACGGTGCGCGCGGCCCGGGTCGTACCGCATGCGCCGAAAGCCGTCACCGAGCGGCTCCACCTGCCCGACGGCTCCGATGCCGTGTACCTGGAACGGCTGCGCAGCCTGGACGGCCGGCCGCTCTCCGTCGACTCGACCTGGCTCGCCCCCGACATCGGGCGGCCCCTCCTCGACTGCGACCTCGCCCACCGGGACGTCTTCACCCTCATCGAGGAAACCACCGGGACCCGGCTCGGCAGCGCCGAGATCACCGTGCACGCCGTCACCGCCGAACCGGACACCGCACGCCTCCTCGGCATCCCCACCGGAGCGGCCCTGTTCGTGATCGACCGCCTCACCCGGCTGGCCGACGGGCGCCCCGTGGACAGCGAATCCCTGCGGGTACGCGCCGACCGGTTCGCCCTGCACACGCTGCTGCACCGCGGCGCCGTACCGCCCCGTACTGCCTGACCAGAGCGTTTCCCCCACTCCCCACTCCCGGCACCGCCGGCGGAGGCACCCTCATGTCCTGGACCCCCGACGCCCTCACGTTGGTTCTGCTCGCCCTGTTCGGCCTCGCGGGAGGCATCGGGATCACCGCGATCGGGCCGGGCGGGGTGCTGCCCACCATCGGCATGTTCCTGCTGACCGGGCTCACCCCGGCCGGTGTCGCGGGCACCGCCATCGTCACCCACGTGGCGACCGGCGTCCTCGGTACCGCCGCGTACACCCGGTCGGGACAGCTGCGGGACCCGGCCACGCGCCGCACCGCCGTCGTCCTCGCCGCGAGTGCCCTCGTCGGCACACCCGTCGGCGTGCTGCTCAACACCCTTGTATCCGGGCGGTGGTTCGGCATCCTGCTGGCCTGCGCGGTCACCGTGACCGGCCTGCTGGTGTGGCTCCGCGAGCGCCGCGCGGCACCCTCGCAGGCGGCCGAGGGCCCGGTCCGCGTACCGCTCCCGCTCACCGTCGCGGTGGGTGTCACGGTGGCCGTCGCGGCGGGGCTCTTCGGCCTGGGCGGACCGATGCTGAGCGTGCCCCTCCTGGTCGTCTGCGGGCTCCCGGTGCTGTCCGCACTGGCCGCCGCGCAGGCCCAGTCCGTGGTGATCGCGAGCGTGGGCACCATCGGCTATGTGCAGCACGGCTCCGTCGACTGGACCCTGGCCGCCGTGGTCGGCGTGCCGGAACTGGTGGGGGTGATCGTGGGCTGGCGCATCGCCCGGTCGGTCCCGGACCGCCGTCTCAAGTACGCCCTCGTCGGCATGCTCCTGGCACTGGCCCCTTACCTCGCGTTCCACTCCTGACGCGCAGTAGGCGGGTAACTTGCGCTTCTGTTATGGCTCTTGAGGGAGCGTCAGTTCAGAATCCGCGTGCACACTCACCCGCACCGGCACGCACTCAGCTGCCCGGTACCGGGGTTCGCCCGTGCCGGGGTTGCTCGCATAGCGCGGGTGGGCGCCACCGCTGATCTGCCAGCGGATGCGGTGACCCGCGCCGAAGCGGTGAGCGGTATCGCCCATCGGGACGGTGACGTGTACCGACTCGTCGGCAGCGGAACGGAGTTGGGCGAAGCCGTCGCAGACATTGGTGGAGCGCCCCTCGGGATCCACGTCGCACAGGCGGGTGAACACGTCCCCGTGTCCGGTATCCGTGGAGGCGCTGATCCGTGCGGAGACCGGGCCGAGGACGGTGACGGGTTCGGCCAGGACCGGGCCGGTGAACGTGAGGACGTCGTCCCGGGACTCCAGGGCTGCGTTGTCGCGAGCACCCGCGGTACGCGAGAGGAGGGCGCCGCCGAGGGAGGGAGTGGGGTGGGCCGGGTCGTGGCGGAAGGAGGCCAGGGGCGCGGTGTCCGTGGGGGGCTGCTCGGTGAGATGGCCGTCAGACGTGGGGAACCAGGAGGTGGTGGCCCGGGCCGGGGGCCACGCGTCGAGATCCCGCCACTGCGCGCCCGCACCGCCCACGTGGACGCGTACGGGTGTGGGGCGCAGGCCGGAGGGGTCGTCGCACAGGTGGGCGCGGAGCCAGGCGAGGGTCTCGGCGAACACCTCGGGCCAGCCCTTCCGCAGGGCGGACGTGTGGGTCCAGGGGCCGACGAGCAGCGCGGCATCGCATCCGGCGCGCCGCAGCCGGGCGTAGTGCTCGAAGGTCTGGCCGGCCAGGACGTCGTGCCGGCCGGTGATCAGGGCGGTGGGGACGCCCGGCCGCTCCGCCGCCTCGCCCTGTTCCGAGGCCCGCGCCGAGCCCGCCGCCTCGCCCGGTTCCGGGACCCGCGCCGAGGCCCGTACAGATCCCCTCGCCTTGCCCGGCGCCGCGCCCCGCCAGTACGGGTCGTCCGCGTCCGGATGGGCCATCACCTCTTCCAGCCAGGGCACTTCGTACCCGAGCGCGGCCGCGAACGCTCCGCGCAGCGGCGACTGGCGCACCGACCTCAAGGCCGTCGGGCACCTCCAGCGCGACCACATGCTCCGCCACCCCTGGCTGCCCGCCGCCGTGCAGACCCGCCGGACCCTCGGCCCCCACACCCTCGCGTTCCTGGAGCACGCCCTGGCCGCGCTGCGGCCCAGCGGTCTCGACGGGGCGGCGCGGCTGGAGATCTTCGCCCAGCTCACCGCGTTCGTGGCCGGACATGTCGCCCATGAGGTCGCACGGGCCGAGGCCGCGCAGTCACCCGGCCGGGCCGCCGCCGAGGCGCTCTACCTCGCGTCCGTCGCCGCGGACGGCCGTCATCCGGAGCTGGCCGAGGCGCTCTCCGCCCCGGGCCGGCCGCTCACCCCCGACGCGACGTTCGGCCGCTTCCTCACCCGGCTGGTCGACGGCCTCGACGCCGGCTGATCCGGCCAGAGGCGCGGCGGACCTCATACCTGGGTACGGCCGCCGCGCCACCGAATGAGCACCCGGGCATCACGCGCGGTAAAGGCTGCGCGCGGCAGCGTGGAGGTGTCCGCACACCTACCGCCCGGCACCCGGTTCGTGCTCGGCCGGCTCCCGGAACTGAACCGGACGCGCTTCGGGGACGTACTCGATCTGCGCCGGACCGGGATGTTCGGCCACTCCGCGGGCGGCTTCACCGCGGCCCGGACCATGCACGACGACCGGCGGATCCGGGCGGGCATCAGCATGGACGGAGAGATGGACTACGTGGGCGGCGAGCTGCCGGACGGCAGCCGGCTGAGCACGGTGGCGCTGGACCGGCCGCTGCTGCTGATGGGGACGGCCGGCAAGGGCTCGGGCGACTACCGGAGGCAGCCGCCCTGGGCGGCGTTCCGGAAGAACACCCGCGGCTGGAAGGCGAACGTCACCCTGACCGGTTCGCGCCACGCCTCGTACACCGACGCGCAGGTGCTGCTGCCGCAGCTGGCCCGGCAGGGCGCGGAGCCGGACGGCGGCCGGGCGGCGGCGATCGGCACGGTGCGGCCGGAACGGGCCCCGGCCGCGAGCCGCGCCCATGCGGCGTCGTTCTTCGGGCTGTGGCTGCGCGGACACGACGACCGTCTGCTGGACGGCCCATCCGGCCGCTTCCCGGAGATGGTGTTCACGCCGTAGGGACAGCGCACGCGCCTTCGGGCGGTGTGGCGCGGGTCACCGGAACCCCTCGGCCGAACCGGAGAGGTAGGTGGTGTGAGATGTGATGAACAGGGAGATCGGGAGCGCATGCGCGCACGGATCAGGGCGGGCGACCACGACGCGTTCGCCGCGCTCTACGAGGAATACGCGCGGTTGGTCTACAACCATGCCTATCGGCTGTCCGGCGACTGGTCGACGGCCGAGGAGGTGTTGTCAGAGACGTTCCTGGCCGCCTGGCGCAACCGTCACTCCGTCGAGCCGGAGGGCGACTCGCTGCGGCCGTGGCTGCTCGGGATCGCCACGAACAAGGCCCGCAACGCCGGCCGCGGTACCGGGCGGCGCCTGGCCTTCCTCGCGCGCCGCCCCGCCCCGGAACCGGTGGCGGACATCGCGGACGCCACGGCCGGACGCGTCGACGACGCCCGGCGGCTCGCCGAGGTCCGCCGGGCACTGGACGGGCTCCGCCGCCAGGAACGCGAGGTGCTGGTCCTCTGCGTCTGGTCCGGGCTGGACTACGCCGAGGCGGCCGAGGCGCTGGGCATCCCGGTGGGCACCGTGCGGTCGCGGCTCTCCCGCGCCCGCACCCGGCTGCGACGGCTCACCGACGAGGAACACCGCCGGGCGCCGGACGGGAAGACGGCGGGCCCCGCGCGGGAAGCGTCCGGCCCCGCCCGGGAGGCACAGCCCGGGGACACGGCCCGGTCGTCCGGCCGGGAACCCCGCCCCGGCCGCGGAGAGGTAGGGAGCAGGGCCGCGTTCGTGGCCCTGCCCATCCAGGAGGAAGCCCGATGAACGACCGCACCTCCGGCCCCGAGCGGGCCGAACACGAGGAACTGGCCCGGCTGCTGCCGGCCCCGGCCGAACGGGACCTCCCCCCGGGCCGGCATCTCCACCACAAGGACACCCTGATGCGTCTGATCGACCAGGACAGCGACCGCGCCACCGCCCGTCCCCGCCCGCGCCTCCTGCGCCCCGCCGTCCTGCTGCCCGCCGCCGGACTGGCTCTGGGCGGGGTACTGCTGACCACCCTCGCCGTGACCGGCCAGGACAGCACTCCGGCACCGTCCGCCGCGAGCACGGGTTCCCCGGCCACGTCCCCGCGTGGCGCGGCCGTGCTGCTCGACCGGATCGCCTCGGTCGCCAAGAAGAGCGACGAACAGAAGGTCCGCGGCGACCAGTTCGTGTACGTCAGGTCGCTGCAGAGCGGCAACGGGGGCACGTTCGGCGGCCCGGTGCAGCTGACCGGGCCCAGCGAGCGTGAGGTCTGGATGGCGCAGAAGGCGGGACCGGTGCTCAAGGAGGGCCTGATCCACCAGGACGGCTCGTACATCCCGATCGTCGTCGGGGTCCCGGACGGCGAGAAGCCCGTCGGCAGCCCGGCGGGCCTCAACCGGCCGACGTACACGTGGCTGGCCTCGCTGCCCACCGACCCCGACGCCCTGCTCCGGCGGCTCGGCACCGAGATCACCCGGGACCAGGACGCGCGCGACACCCCGGTCAAGGACCGGAACAAGGACCAGGACACCTTCGACGCCATCGGTGAGCTGCTGCGGGAGACGCTGATGCCGCCGAGGACCGCGGCCGCCCTCTACCAGGCCGCGGCGAAGATCCCCGGCGTGAGCGTGGACCCGGACGCGGTGGACGCGGCCGGCCGGCACGGGATCGGCGTGGCCCGTGACAACACCCGGGCCGGTTGGCGCACCGCCTGGATCTTCGACTCGACCACCCTGGAGTACCTGGGCGAACGGAGCTACCTCATCAGGAACACCTCCATGGGCAAGAAGGGCACCCTGATCAGCAAGACGGCGGTCCTAGAGCGGGCGGTCGTCGACGGCCTGCGCGAGAAGCCGTCGACGACGGCCTGATCCCCGCACCCGCGCGGCGCTCGGACCGCGGGCACACGAACGACGCCGGCCCCCGGGGATCACTCCCCGGGGGCCGGCGTCGTACAGCTGTGCGGAACTACCGATCCGTCAGGATCAGAAGTCCATGTCTCCGCCCGGCATGCCGCCCGGAGCGGCCGCAGAGGCCTTCTCCGGCTTGTCGGCGATGACGGCCTCGGTGGTGAGGAAGAGCGCGGCGATGGACGCGGCGTTCTGCAGAGCGGAGCGCGTGACCTTCGCCGGGTCGAGAATGCCCTCGGCGATCATGTCGACGTACTCGCCGGTCGCGGCGTTGAGGCCGTGACCGATCGGCAGGTTGCGCACCTTCTCGACGACGACTCCACCTTCGAGACCACCGTTGACGGCGATCTGCTTGAGCGGGGCCTCCAGCGCCAGCTTGACGGCGTTGGCGCCGGTCGCCTCGTCACCCGAGAGCTCCAGCTTCTCGAAGACGGCCGAGGCCTGGAGCAGAGCCACGCCACCACCGGCGACGATGCCCTCCTCGACGGCGGCCTTGGCGTTGCGCACCGCGTCCTCGATGCGGTGCTTGCGCTCCTTGAGCTCGACCTCGGTCGCGGCACCGGCCTTGATGACGGCCACGCCGCCGGCCAGCTTCGCGAGGCGCTCCTGGAGCTTCTCGCGGTCGTAGTCCGAGTCGGAGTTCTCGATCTCGGCACGGATCTGGTTGACGCGACCCTGAACCTGGTCGCTGTCACCGGAGCCGTCGACGATCGTCGTCTCGTCCTTGGTGATGACGACCTTGCGGGCACGGCCGAGCAGGTCGAGACCGGCGTTCTCCAGCTTGAGGCCGACCTCCTCGGAGATGACGGTGCCACCGGTGAGGATGGCGATGTCGCCGAGCATGGCCTTGCGGCGGTCACCGAAGCCCGGAGCCTTGACGGCGACGGACTTGAAGGTGCCACGGATCTTGTTGACGACCAGGGTCGACAGGGCCTCGCCCTCGACGTCCTCGGCGATGATCAGCAGCGGCTTGCCGGACTGCATGACCTTCTCCAGCAGCGGAAGGAGGTCCTTCACGTTGCTGATCTTCGAGTTCACGATCAGGATGTACGGGTCGTCCAGGGACGACTCCATGCGCTCCATGTCCGTGGCGAAGTACGCCGAGATGTAGCCCTTGTCGAAGCGCATACCCTCGGTGAGCTCGAGCTCCAGCCCGAAGGTCTGGGACTCCTCGACGGTGATGACGCCTTCCTTGCCGACCTTGTCCATGGCCTCGGCGATGAGCTCGCCGATCTGGGTGTCAGCGGCGGAGATGGAGGCGGTCGAAGCGATCTGCTCCTTGGTCTCCACGTCCTTGGCCTGCTCCAGGAGGGCGGCGGAGACGGCCTCGACGGCCTTCTCGATGCCCCGCTTGAGAGCCATCGGGTTCGCACCCGCGGCCACGTTGCGAAGGCCCTCGCGGACGAGCGCCTGAGCGAGAACGGTGGCGGTGGTCGTACCGTCGCCGGCGACGTCGTCCGTCTTCTTGGCGACCTCCTTGACCAGCTCCGCACCGATCTTCTCGTACGGGTCCTCCAGCTCGATCTCCTTGGCGATGGAAACACCATCGTTGGTGATCGTGGGGGCGCCCCACTTCTTCTCAAGGACGACGTTGCGGCCCTTGGGGCCGAGGGTGACCTTGACGGCGTCGGCGAGCTGGTTCATGCCGCGCTCAAGACCGCGCCGGGCCTCCTCGTCGAACGCGATGATCTTGGCCATATGAAGTGGTCCTCCCGGACAGGGGTGGATTTCTCCGGACCGAGTGGCGCCCGCGACGGACGGCCTGCCGCCTGCCGGTTCCTTGCCCCGACAGACCTGCGGGCCTCACCGGCCCGGTCCAAGTTTCTGTCACTCTCACCCGGAGAGTGCTAAGCCCAATGATTAGCACTCGACCCCCGAGAGTGCAAGCGTCCCTCTCCGGAGTGTGGACAACCGGAGCGCGCGTGCGAAGGGGCTCGGGACGCACGGAGGGCCCGTACCCCAGGGGGTACGGGCCCTCCGTGCGTGAGTAGTGTCGTTGGCCGACCGTGCCGAGCTCAGCCGACAGCGAGCTTGACCATGTCCGCCTGCGGCCCCTTCTGGCCCTGCGAGATCTCGAATTCAACTCGCTGACCCTCTTCGAGGGTGCGGTATCCGTCCATCTGGATCGCGCTGTAGTGGACGAAAACATCCGCACCACCGTCGACCGCGATGAAGCCGTACCCCTTCTCCGCGTTGAACCACTTGACGGTGCCCTGAGCCATGCCTAACTCCCCTATTACTGGCCCTTGCACAGGACCGCACTTCGCGGGCCCGGGTCAGAACTCACCCTCCGACAGGAGAGGGTGCGTGCGCCGGAACGCGTCGACCGCGGCCGAATGTATCTGCCCAACTGCCCTCTGCAACAGGTCAATCGGACGAGAATTCTGGGCAGCGCCGATCGCCCGAATATGAGTAACTCATAAGATTCCAGGGCAAGTCGGGCCAGGCAAAGGCGACTTATGGCGCAAGAGGTTCAGTTACTTTGGCTGCATCTTGTCGTGGCCGGGCGCATTCTCATATGCGGGGGCACGGGCAGCGGAGGGGACTTCCCACACTCTACCGCGTTCAACCATGCAGAATTGCCCCCTCCGCTTCTGTCGCGGAGGGGGCAATTCCGGTGACGCGGTGGGGCGGGACCGCGCGGGTCCCGGGGGTCAGCAGCCGCCGGCGACGGCCGGGATGATCGAGACACCCGCGCCGTCCGGGGTGACCGCTTCCAGACCGCCTTCAAAGCGCACGTCGTCGTCGTTGACGTACACGTTCACGAAGCGGCGGAGCTTGCCCTGGTCGTCCAGGACGCGGGCGGCGATGCCCGGGTGGTTCTTCTCCAGGGACTCGATGACCTGGGCGAGGGTCGCGCCCTCGGCCGGGACCTCGGCCTGGCCGCCCGTGTAGGTGCGGAGGATGGTGGGGATACGGACCTTGACGCTCATGGTGGGTGCCCTTCCTGGAGTCTCGGGTGGGGTCAGCCGGCGGTGCCGAGGCCCGCGGCGCGGAAGGCGTCCAGGCTCGGCCGGATCGTCGCGGTCGCCTGCGAGGTGGCGGCCACGGCGTCCAGTGTCTTGAGGCCGTCGCCGGTGTTCAGGATGACGGTGGTGAGCGACGGGTCGAGGAGGCCGGCCTCGATCAGCTTCTTCGTCACGCCGACCGTCACCCCGCCCGCGGTCTCGGCGAAGATGCCCTCGGTGCGCGCCAGCAGCTTGATCGCGTCGACGACCTGTTCGTCGTTGACGTCCTCGACGGCGCCGCCGGTGCGGCGGGCGATGTCCAGGACGTACGGGCCGTCGGCCGGGTTGCCGATCGCCAGGGACTTGGCGATCGTGTTCGGCTTCTGCGGCCGCACGACGTCGTGACCGGCCTTGAAGGCGGTGGAGACCGGGGAACAGCCCTCGGCCTGGGCACCGAAGATCCGGTACGGCCTGTCCTCGACCAGACCGAGCTTGATCAGCTCCTGGAGACCCTTGTCGATCTTCGTGAGCTGCGAGCCGGACGCGATCGGGATGACGATCTGGTCGGGCAGCCGCCAGCCGAGCTGCTCGCAGATCTCGTACGCGAGCGTCTTGGAACCCTCGCCGTAGTACGGCCGGAGGTTGACGTTGACGAAGCCCCAGCCCTCGCCGAGCGGGTCGCCGATGAGCTCCGAGCAGAAGCGGTTGACGTCGTCGTAGTTGCCCTCGATGCCGACCAGCTCACCGCCGTACACCGCGGCCATGACGACCTTGCCCTGCTCCAGGTCGTGCGGGATGAACACGCACGACCGCAGACCGGCGCGGGCCGCGGCGGCGCCCACCGCACCGGCGAGGTTGCCGGTGGAGGAGCAGGAGAGCGTGGTGAAACCGAAGGCGCGGGCGGCCTCGACGGCGATCGCGACGACGCGGTCCTTGAAGGAGTGCGTCGGGTTGCCGGAGTCGTCCTTGACGTACAGGCCGCCGGTGACGCCCAGCTCACGGGCGAGGTTGTCGGCCTTGACCAGCTTGGTGAAGCCGGGGTTGAGGTTGGGCTTGTCCGCGACGTCGGAGGGGACCGGCAGCAGCGGCGCGTAGCGCCAGATGTTGTCGGGGCCGGCCTCGATGCGCTTCTTCAGCTCGTCCGGGGAGCCGCTCGGCAGGTCGTACGCCACTTCGAGCGGCCCGAAACAGGTCGCACAGGCGAAAAGGGGGCCGAGCTCGAATCGCTCTCCGCACTCGCGGCAGGAAAGCGCCGCGGCGGGACCAAGGTCCACAGAAGACTCGGGGTTTGCTGCAACAGTCTGCACAGCCATGATGGCGAGGCCCTTTCTCCTCATCTTCCTCGTGACGCATTTCGTCACAAGACGGAATTGGCACCTTCCCCACCTGACCTCGCGGTCGGCTGGATGGTTGCCGGGACTTCAACGGGCCGTTCCCTCTGTCCCTCTGGATGAGCGCTGTGGCACTGGACCATGGATCCAGGCGTTTATCAGCGGATGGACCCCGGCATGCCACGGCCATCTGCGTTGTTCAAGACTGTAACCGAAGCACCGGACTGTTGAGATAGTCGTCCGAACCGCGAGATGGATCACATACAGGGAGTATCGACCGTGCTGGAAGAGGTCGAAGGCTGGCTGACCAGGCGTTCCTGGTCCTCCGCCGACCGCCCGCTGGAGCAGCTCCTGGCCGCCAGGGACCGCGACCCGCGCCGCGGGAGCGTGAGTGTCGTCCTGCCCGCGCTCAACGAGGCGGCGACGGTCGGGGACATCGTCCGGGTGATCCGGCGCGAGCTCATGGAGAAGGTCCGGCTGGTCGACGAACTCGTGGTGATCGACTCCGGCTCCACGGACGCCACCGCAGAGGTCGCCCGCCGGGCGGGCGCCCGGGTGATCCACCGGGACGCGATCCTGCCCCGGGTCCCGGCCGTCCCCGGCAAGGGCGAGGTGCTCTGGCGGTCACTCCTGGCGACCGGCGGTGACATCGTCTGCTTCATCGACGCGGACCTCAAGGACTTCTCGGCGGACTTCGTCTCCGGCATCGTCGGCCCACTGCTGACCGACCCCTCGATCCAGTTCGTCAAGGCGATGTACGACCGCCCCCTCGGGGACACCGCAGGCCAGGGCGGCCGGGTCACCGAGCTGGTGGCGCGGCCGCTGCTCAATCTGCACTGGCCGCAGCTGGCCGGCTTCGTCCAGCCGCTGGGCGGCGAGTACGCCGTGCGCCGCTCCCTGCTCGAACAGCTGCCGTTCCCGGTCGGTTACGGAGTGGAGCTGGGGCTGCTCGTCGACGCCCTGCACACGGTCGGCCTGGACGCGCTCGGCCAGGTGGACGTCGGCGTCAGGAAACACCGCCACCAGGACGGCCAGGCGCTCGGCCGGATGGCGGCGGCCATCTACCGGACCGCTCAGCTGCGGCTCTCCCGGGGGCATCTGGTCCGCCCCTCGCTGACCCAGTTCGAGCGCGGCGAACACGGGTTCGTCCCGCACACGTACCCGGTGGACACAGAGGAGCGGCCGCCGATGCGCGAGATCGAGGAGTACGTCTCACGCCGCGCGGCGTGACCGGAGCACGGCCGCACGCACGTTTGGACCGTTCGGGATCGGGCTAGATTCCGCAGCATGGTCTCCGAGCACGCCCCTCAGCCCGCCGCCGCCCAGGTACTCGTCGCGTCCAACCGCGGTCCGGTCTCGTACGCGCTCCGCGAGGACGGCTCGCTCGACGCGAAACGGGGCGGGGGCGGGCTCGTCTCCGGGCTGAGCGCGGTGGACGACAAGATGTGGGTCTGCGCCGCACTCGGTGACGGCGACCGCGAGGCGGTGCGCCGCGGGGTCGGCGAGCCGGGCGTACGGATGCTCGACATCGACGCGGACGTGCACGCCGACGCGTACAACGGGATCGCGAACTCGGTGCTCTGGTTCGTCCACCACCTGCTCTACCAGACCCCCGTGGAACCCGTCTTCGACGCGGAGTTCCGCCGGCAGTGGGCCTCCTTCGAGGCCTACAACCGGGCCTTCGCCCAGGCGCTCGCCGAGGAGGCGGGCGAGGGCGCGTCGGTCCTGGTGCAGGACTACCACCTGGTGCTGGTGCCCGGAATGCTCCGCGAGCTCCGCCCCGACCTGCGGATCGGCCACTTCTCGCACACCCCGTGGGCGCCCGTCGACTACTTCCGGATGCTGCCCGACGACATCTCCGAGCAGGTGCTGCGCGGCATCCTCGGCGCCGACCGGGCGGCCTTCCTGACCCGCCGCTGGGCGGACGCCTTCATCGGCTGCTGCACGGAGATCCTGGGCGGCACCGGCCGCACCCGCATCGGCGTGCACGGGCTCGGCGCCGACGCGGACTTCCTGCGCCGCCGCGCGCACGAGGCGGACGTGGACGAGCGGATGGCGGCGCTGCGCGAACAGGTGGGCCCCGGCCGGAAGACGATCGTGCGGGTGGACCGTACGGAGCTGTCCAAGAACATCGTCCGCGGGATGCTCGCCTACCGCGCCCTGCTCGACGAGCGGCCCGAGTGGCGCGGCCGGGTCGTCCACATCGCGTTCGCCTACCCCTCGCGGCAGGACCTCGCGGTGTACCGGGAGTACACGGCCGAGGTGCAGCGCGTCGCCGACGCCGTCAACGCGGCGCACGGCACGGCGGACTGGACCCCGGTCGTGCTCCACGTCAAGGACGACTTCGCGCGCTCGCTCGCGGCGTACCGGCTGGCCGACGTGGCGCTCGTCAACCCCATCAGGGACGGGATGAACCTGGTCGCCAAGGAGGTCCCGGTCGTCTCCGACCACGGCTGCGCGCTGGTGCTGTCGCGGGAGGCGGGGGCGTACGAGGAGCTGGGCGACGACGCGATCACGGTGAACCCGTACGACGTGTCGGCCACCGCCGACGCGCTGCACGAGGCGCTGACGATGGACGACGACGAGCGCGCTGCCCGTACGGAGCGGCTGGCCGCGGCGGCCACCGCGCTGCCGCCGCAGCAGTGGTTCCTGGACCAGCTAGAGGCGCTGCGCCAGGGCTGACAGGAAGTCGACGACGGCTCCCGGCCCCGGCAGCAACAGGTCCGCGCGCTCGGCCAGTTCGGGCACCTCCGCCTCGCCGCTGCAGACCAGCAGGCCGGGGGTGCCGTCGGGGCCCTCGGCGCGGAGCTTCTCCACGGCGGCGTAGGCGGCCAGGTCACCCAGGTCGTCGCCCGCGTACAGCACGGACTCGGCGCCCGTCTCCCGCACGTACTGCGTGAGGGCGACACCCTTGTCCATGCCCGCGGGGCGCAACTCCAGGACCAGACGGCCCGGTTCGACGATCAGTCCGTGCCGGGCGGCGAGCTCGCCGAGGGGGCCGCGCAGGGCCTCGAAGGCGGCCTGCGGGTCCTCCGCACGGCGGGTGTGGACGGCGAGCGCCTGCCCCTTCTCCTCTATCCAGGTACCGCGCCAGGAGTCGAACGTGTCGAGTACGCCGGGGAGTTCGGCCCGCACGGCGGCGACGCCGGGGTGCGGGGCGGGGGCGCGGACGGTACCGGAGACGGCGTCCCAGCGTTCGGCGCCGTAGTGGCCGAGGACGACGAGGTGGTCCAGTCCGGCGACTCCGGCGAAGCCGCCGTAGCGGACCGCGACGCCAGCCGGTCGGCCGGTGATCACGGCGATCGACGCGACCTGGGGGGCGAGTGCGGCGAGCGCCTCGACGGTGCCGGGGTGCGCGCGGGCCTGCTCGGGGTCCGGGACGATGTCGGCGAGGGTGCCGTCGAAGTCGAGCGCGACGACGGCGCGGTCGGGGCGGGCGAGGAGGGCGGCGAGGCCCTCCCGGCCGGCGGGGGTCGTCGGTGTCGGCAGGGATGGGGTGTGCGGGTGGCTGCCCATGTCCCGAGCCTATAGCCGGTGAGGCCCGGCGGGGGCTTCGCCCCTTGGCGCGGCCGACGGGACCGTCGCCGCGCACCCGGGGCTCAGCGGCGTCCCCGCCGCGCCTCCCGCACGCGCCGGAGCCGGTTCACGGTGACCGGGTCGGCCTCCAGGGCCCGCCGGTCGTCGAGCAGCGCGTTCAGCAGCTGGTAGTAGCGGGTCGGGGAGATGCCGAGCCGCTCCCTGATCTCCCGCTCCTTGGCCCCGGGCCCCGCCCACGACTGCCGCTCGACCGCCAGCACCGCCCGGTCCCGGTCGGAGAGTCCGGGGGGCGGGGCGGCGGGCTCGTCGGGGCCGTTCGGAGGAGGGGCGGTCATATCAGCCAATATATGGCGCGGCCCGCGGACCGCTACTCCGCACTCTCCGCCGACGTGGACTCCTGCGCTATGCGCCCGAGCACGCTCTCGGGGTTCGCGCCGGGCTCGACCGCCTCACCGATGTTCTTCTTGATCGACTCGCTGGCCTGGGCCCAGGACGTCTTGCCGAACGGGTAGAACTGCGCGTCCGGCAAGGCGTGCAGGAACTTGTGCAGCGGCTTGTACTGGGGATCGCTCTCCATCGAGGCCGAGGCGCTGTCGGTGACCGGCAGCATGTCGTACGTGTCCGCGAAGGCGATGACGTTCTTGTCGCTGAACATGAAGTCGAAGAACTTGCCCATCTCGACCCGGTGCTTGTTCTGCTTGAAGCCCATGATCCAGTCGGCGACGCCCATCGAGCTGGTGGTGGGCCCGGAGACGGCGGGCAGCGGCACCATTCCGACATCGACGCCCCGCTTCCTGGCCTCGCGCATCAGCGTCGGATGGCCGTTGAGCATCCCCACGTCACCGGTGGTGAACGCCGCGAAGGCCTTCTCCCGGTTGAGGTCGCCGGGGGCGACGGGGCCCACGAGCCCCTTGTCGACGAGGTTCGACTTCAGCCAGTCGAACGTCTTGATGTTCTCGGCCGAGTCGATGTCGTACGAGCCGACGTCGTCGGTGTAGCCGCCACCGCCGCTGAGCAGCCACATCAGCGTCTCGGCCTGGGACTCCTCCTGGCCCAGCGGCAGCGCGAACGGGTACTTCACGCCGTGCTGCTTGAGCGCGGCGGCGTCGCCGGCGATGTCGCTCCAGGTCTTCGGGGCGTCGAGACCCGACTGGCTGAAGAGCTTCTTGTTGTAGAAGAGCAGCCGGGTGCTGGCCACGAACGGAAGGCCGTACTGGACCTGGCTGACCCGGCCCGCGTCCGCGAGGACCGGCAGGAAGTTCGCCTGGGTGCGGACGCTGAGCATCTGGTCGGCGGAGTAGAGCTTGCCGGCCTTGGCGTAGTCCGCGTACGCGCCGATCTGCGCGATGTCGGGGGCCTTTCCGGCCTTCACCATCTCGGCGACCTCGCGGTCGATGTCCGTCCACGGGAGGACGGTCACCTCGACCTCGATGCCGGGGTGGGACGCCTCGAAACTGCTGGCGACCCCGTCCCAGTACTTGTCGGACTTGTTCGCCTCGCCGGTGCCGTAGTCGGCCGCGACGAGCTTCAGTGTGACGTCGCCCCCGCCGCCGTCGCCGCCGCAGCCCGACAGTGTTGCCGTCATCCCCAGAGCGGCCACAGCCGCCGTCAGTCCCAAGTAGCGCCGCTGCACAGCCCAGTCCGTCCTCGTCGGTCGCGCCATCCGCGGCGTCCACGTCTGCGTGGGGCACTCGGAATGAGCTGCGATTTTCCCCCACCGCGCCCGATGAGGTCTACACCACTGCGGTATCGCTTCGGCAACGCGGCCGCATTGCACGGAACGCGCGGTGACTGCTAAGTAGGTCTCGGTCAACCAGGGCCGGACACAAGGCCCTTCATGGTCCGGACCTTTATACCCGCACCCGTGCGGTGCCGCCGTGCCGCCCCGTTGCCGCCCGCCACCGCCCATGCCGCAAGGAGCCGTACCGCATGTCCCGTACCGCAACAGAAATTGCCACCCAGCCCAGCTGCTGGCGCCGCGCCGCCGAGGCGGGCGCGGTGGCCGAGGGGCTGCCGCGTCCGGGCGAGCGGGTCGCCGTCACCGGGTGCGGCACCTCCTGGTTCATGGCCATCGCCTACGCGGCCCTGCGCGAGGCGGCCGGGCAGGGCGAGACGGACGCGTACGCCTCGTCGGAGTTCCCGGCCGGGCGGTCCTACGACCGGGTCGTGGCGATCACCCGCTCCGGCACCACGAGCGAGGTGCTGGCGCTCCTGGGCGAACTGCGCGGCAGGACCCCCACGGTCGCGCTGACGGCCGACCCGAGGACGCCGGTGATGGACGCAGCCGACACGGTGGCGGTACTGGACTGGGCCGACGAGGAGTCCGTCGTGCAGACCCGGTTCGCCACCACCGCGCTCGCCTTCCTGCGGGCCGGTCTCGAAGCGGCCGGCCCGCTCCCGGCGGGCGTGAAGACGGTCGCGGAGGCCGCCGTCGACGCGGAGCTGGCGGTGACCGAGCCGCTGGACGAGGCGGTGGTCTCGGCCGAGCAGTGGACGTTCCTGGGGCGCGGCTGGACCTACGGCCTGGCGCAGGAGGCCGGGCTGAAGATGCGCGAGGCGGCGGGCGCCTGGACGGAGTCGTACCCCGCGATGGAGTACCGCCACGGCCCGATCGCGATCACCGGTCCGAACCGGGTGGCGTGGGTGTTCGGCGCACTGCCCGAGGGCCTGGCGGGCGAGGTCGCGGGGGTCGGCGGAACGCTGGTGGCACACGCCACCGCCGACCCGATGGCCGACCTGATCCGGGCCCAGCGGCTCGCGGTGACGCTCGCGGAGTCGAAGGGGTACGACCCGGACCACCCGCGCAACCTGTCGCGCAGCGTGATCCTGCCGGGCTGAGGGCTCGCGGGGCGCGTTGTCGGCACGTTGTCGCCCGATTGCGGACCCGATTTTGTATGGATGCGCAACAAACAGCGATAGTGGACTAGACCTTTTGGGGTTCGTCGGGCGAAACTGTTTCCCGTGAAACACGTCATCGCCCTCGATGTGGGCGGCACCGGAATGAAGGCCGCACTGGTCGGGGCCGATGGCGCCCTGCTCTACGAGGCACGGCGCGCGACCGGAAGAGAACGCGGCCCCGACGCCGTCGTGGAGTCGATCCTCGCCTTCGCGGCGGATCTGCGCGCGTACGGCGAGGAGCACTTCGGCGAGAGCGCTCTCGCCGCCGGTGTCGCCGTGCCCGGCATCGTCGACGCCGCGAACGGGATCGCGCTCTACGCGGCCAACCTGGGCTGGAGCAACGTCCCGATGCGCCGGCTGCTCGGCGAACGGCTCGGCGGCGTCCCCGTCGCCCTCGGCCACGACGTCAGGACCGGCGGGCTCGCCGAGGGCCGGATCGGGGCGGGCCGGGGCGCGGACCGCTTCGTGTTCATCCCGCTGGGCACCGGGATCGCCGGGGCCATCGGGATCGCGGGCACCATCGAGGCGGGCGCCCACGGCTCCGCGGGCGAGATCGGCCACATCGTGATCCGGCCGGACGGCCCGGAGTGCAGCTGCGGCCAGCGTGGCTGCCTGGAGACGCTGGCCTCCGCGGCCGCCGTCAGCCGGGCCTGGGCCGCCGCCTCCGGCGACCCGAAGGCCGACGCCGCGGACTGCGCCAAGGCCGTGGAGTCGGGCGACCCGGCGGCCGTGGCGGTCTGGCTGAACGCCGTCGACGCCCTCGCCGCCGGACTGGTCACCGCGCTCACCCTGCTGGACCCCCGCACGCTCATCATCGGTGGCGGTCTCGCCGAGGCGGGAGAAACCTTGTTCACACCACTCCGTGCGGCCGTCGAGGAACGCGTCACGTTCCAGAAGCTGCCCCACATCGTCCCGGCGGCCCTCGGGGACACCGCCGGATGCCTGGGCGCAGGGCTGCTCGCCTGGGATCTACTCTCCACGGAGGTATCCGCCTGATGGCCGGACGCGCAGACAGCACAGTTCTCGCAGGTGCCCGGGTGGTACTCCCCACCGGCACCGTCGAGAACGGCCGGGTGATCATCGAGGGCACCCGCATCGCCGGCAGTTCGGCGGAGGGCGCCCGGACCGTCGACCTGTCCGGCCACTGGATCGTCCCCGGCTTCGTGGACATGCACAACCACGGCGGAGGCGGCGCCTCCTTCACCTCCGGCACCGTGGACGACGTCCTCACCGGCGTCCGCACCCACCGCGAGCACGGCACCACCACCCTGGTCGCCTCCACCGTCACCGGCGAGATGGACTTCCTCGCCGAACGGGCCGGCATCCTCTCCGAGCTCGTCGAACAGGGCGACCTGGCCGGCATCCACTTCGAGGGCCCCTTCATCTCGCCGTGCCGCAAGGGCGCGCACAGCGAGGGCCTGCTGCGCCACCCGGACCCGGCCGAGGTCCGCAAGCTGATGGACGCCGCCCGCGGCACCGCGAAGATGTTCACGCTCGCCACCGAACTGCCCGGCGGCATCGAGTCCGTACGGCTGCTCGCCGAGCACGGCGTCATCGCCGCGATCGGGCACACGGACGCCACGTACGAGCAGACCGTCGAGGCGATCGACGCGGGCGCCACCGTCGCCACGCACCTCTTCAACGCCATGCCGCCCCTGGGCCACCGCGCGCCCGGCCCGATCGCCGCCCTCCTGGAGGACGAGCGGATCACGGTCGAGCTGATCAACGACGGCACCCATCTGCACCCGGCCGCCCTCCAGCTGGCCTACCACCACGCGGGCGCCCACCGCGTCGCCCTGATCACCGACGCCATGGACGCGGCCGGGTTCGGCGACGGCCAGTACCAGCTGGGCCCGCTCGCCGTCGAGGTCAAGGACGGTGTCGCCCGGCTCGTCGAGGGCAACTCCATCGCCGGCTCCACCCTCACCCTGGACACCGCCTTCCACCGGGCCGTCACCATCGACCGCATCCCGGTCGGCGACGTGGTGCAGTCCATCTCCGCCAACCCGGCCCGGCTGCTCGGCGTGTACGACCGGGTCGGCTCGCTGGAACCGGGCAAGGACGCCGACCTGGTGATCCTGGACGCCGATTTCACCCTCAAGGGCGTCATGCGCAAGGGCGACTGGATCACCCAGCCGGTGCCCGCGGCGGTGTGAAGGCGGCGGGCCCGAACGGTGGGACGGATACGTAACGAAGAGACGGCGGTTGTACCCGAGGTCTGGGCCGGCCGCCGGCTCTTTGGCATGATCGTCCGCGAACCAGCCAGGGAAAGCGCGTTCTGCCAAGGGATCCGCGCTCAGCACGGATCGAGGTGGCGGCCGAGGTGATCCTCACGGTCACGCTGAACACGGCACTCGACCTGACGTACGGCGTCACGGCCCTCGTCCCGCACTCCAGTCACCGGGTCACCGAACTCTCCGAGCGCCCCGGCGGCAAGGGCATCAACGTCGCCCGGGTCCTCAACGCCCTCGGCCACGACACCGTCGTCACCGGCTTCGCCGGAGGCGCCACCGGCTCCGTACTGCGCGAGCTGCTCGCGGCCCTCCCGCCCGGCCGTGCGCGCCTCACCGACGCCCTCGTCCCGGTGGCCGGCGACACCCGCCGCACCCTGGCCGTCGCGGACCGGGCCACCGGCGACACCACCCAGTTCAACGAACCCGGCCCCCACATCACCGCCACCGAGTGGGCCGCCTTCCTCCGCTCGTACGAGGAGCTGCTCACCGGCGCCGACGCCGTCGCCCTCTGCGGCAGCCTGCCCCCCGGCATCCACGTCGGCGCCTACGCCGAACTGATCCGGCCGGCCCGCGCCGCGGGCGTGCCCGTACTCCTGGACACCAGCGGCGAACCGCTGCGCCGCGGCATCGCCGCCCGACCCGACATCGTCAAGCCGAACGCAGACGAGCTCGCCCAGCTCACCGGCTCCCGCGAACCCCTGCGCGCCACCCTTGACGCCCGCCGCCGCGGCGCGCACGCGGTGATCGCCTCACTGGGCCCGGCCGGCATGCTGGCGGTCACCCCCGACGGCAGCTGGCAGGCGTCCCCGCCGGCCCCCGTGAAGGGCAACCCGACCGGGGCGGGCGACTCCGCGGTGGCCGGACTGCTGTCCGGCCTCGTCGAGGACCTGAGCTGGCCTGACCGGCTGCGACGGGCGGTGGCACTGTCGACGGCGACCGTGCTGGCCCCCACCGCCGGCGACTTCGACCGCGCGGCCTACGAGGAGCTGCTGCCGCGCGTCGCCATCGAGGAACACGCACCCGCGGCCTGAGGCCGCACCCGCACCGGACACGCCGCACGGCGGCGGGTCCGAGGAAGCAACAGAGGTCAGCATGCCGCTCGTCAGCACCGGTGAACTCGTCTCCGCCGCCCAGGCCGAGGGACGCGGAATCGCCGCCTTCAACGTCATCACGCTGGAACACGCGGAGGCCATCGCCACCGGTGCGGAGCGCGCCGGAGCCCCGGCCATCCTCCAGATCTCCGAGAACGCCGTGAAGTTCCACGGCGGCCGGCTCTCCGCCATCGCGGCCGCGGCCGCCGCCGTCGCGCGCACCTCCGCCGTCCCGCTCGCCCTCCACCTCGACCACGTCGAGTCCGTCGAGCTGCTGCACCAGGCAGCGGACGAGGGCTTCGGCTCGGTGATGTTCGACGCCTCCAAGCTGAGCTACGAGGAGAACGTGCGGGCCACCGCAGAAGCCGTCGCCTGGGGCCACGAGCGCGGCATCTGGATCGAGGCGGAGCTCGGCAAGGTCGGCGGCAAGGAGGGCGAGGCCCCGCTCGACGCCCACGCCCCCGGCGTCCGCACCGACCCGGCCGAGGCCGCCGCGTACGTCGCCGCCACCGGCGTCGACGCGCTGGCCGTCGCGGTCGGCTCCTCGCACGCCATGACGGAGCGCACGGCCGCCCTGGACCACGCCCTGATCGGCCGGCTGCGCGACGCCGTCCCCGTCCCGCTGGTGCTGCACGGCTCCAGCGGCGTCCCGGACGACGAGATCCGCCAGGCCGTCGCCTCCTCCGGCATGGTCAAGATCAACGTGGGCACGGCGCTCAACACCGCGTTCACCGGAGCCGTCCGGGCCCACCTGACCGAGCACACCACGGGCGTGGACCCGCGCAAGTACATCGCCCCGGGCCGCGAGGCGATGGCCGCGACGGTGGCGGGGTTCCTGGCCCTGATGGGCTGACACCTCCGCCATCACCCCTACGGCGGGTAGCCGCGTATGGGGCGCGGGTAGGTGGAGGCGGCATTTGCACAACACCCGCCTGCTGACTCAGCGCAGAGAACGCACATGTGGCCTCTCCCGGATTCGGACCCGGGAGAGGCCACAAACGGTTCACCCGCAATGAGCTAACCCTTCGCAGGGGTGACTTCCAGCCAGTCCAGGATCACGTCGCACTGATTGCCGTCCTGGCAAGAAATACCGATCTCGTTCTCACCCTTGACCAGGTCGACGGGCGCCCAGGTGGTCTGCCAGTTCTTCTCCCAGTTCGGGTCCGAGGAATGGACGAAGTCCTTGAGCCCGATCGGCTGCGAGTTCGGCTTCCCGTTGACCGTCAACGTGGCGTTGGCGTCCTTGCCGGGGATCGCGTAGCGCACCGTCAGACGGTACGAACCGGCCTCCTCCATCGCGGCCTGCCACGTCACGGAGGATCCGACGGCGTTGAAACCGGAAACGTAGGAGCCGTCGGGGCCCTCGGCACCCTTGACGCCCTTCTCCACGGCCGCCGTGCCACCGAGCTTCAGCGACGCCGCGTCCTGCTTCGGGAGCTCGACGGGGGCCGAGGCGCTCGGGGAGTCCTGCGGCTTCGGCGACTCCTCGACCTCACCGGGCGCGCCGGAGGAGGAGGACGCCGTGTCGTCGTTCTTCTTGTCCTTGTCGCCGTCGCCCGTCATCAGGGCGGCGCCGATGCCGATGAGCACGACCGCGACGACCGCGACCGCGCCGATCAGCAGGCCCTTGGTGTTGGGGCCGCCCTTGCCGGGACCGCCGCCGTTGCCCCGGCCGCCCTGGTGCGGGACCTGGGAGGTGGAGGCACCGGGGTACGTCTCCGGGGCCGCGTACTGCGCGTTCTGCTGCCCGTACTGGCCCTGGGGCTGGCCGTACTGGGCGTTCTGCCCCTGCGGCGGGTAGCCGTAGGCCCCCTGCTGCGGCACCTGCTGCCCGTACTGGCGCTCGCCGACGGTCCGCACCTGGTTGTACGAGGTACGCGGTACACCGGGCTGCGAGGCGGGACCCGGGTAGCCGTAGCCACCCTGACCCGGCGGCTGTGCGCCGGCCGCTCGCCCGTCCTCGTAGAGGTAGCCGAACGGGTCGTCGTCCTCGGGCGTGCTCGCGCCGTTGTTCCCGGCCATCCCTGGGTCACTCCTCACCATGTCGTCGGCCCTCGCCGTATACCGTCAGCCCTCGCCGACCGGCCGAGCCTACCCCGAACGCACCACGTCAAGAATTGCCGGAGGTGCTGCGGGAACCGGGGCGGGGTAAGCGCACAACACGTCGGCAAACGTCAGCCGGCCCTGCGGTGAACCTTCGATCTGGACCGCTTCTCGATGTACATCCGCTGGTCGGCGGAGCGCAGCACCTCTTCGGCGGTCATGCCGCACGCGGCCCAGCCGATGCCGAAACTGGCCCCGACGCGCACCGCCCGGCCGTCGACCCGAATGGGCGGAATGATGGCGTTACGCAGGCGTACCGCCAGGTCCGCGGCGTCTGCGGACCCCAGCCCGTCCGCGAGGACGACGAATTCGTCACCCCCGAGCCGGGCGACGGTGTCACCGTCGCGGACACAGGTGGAGAGCCGGCGGGCGACCTCGATGAGAACCGCGTCACCCGTGTGGTGGCCGAAGCGGTCGTTGATCGACTTGAAGCCGTCCAGGTCGCAGAAGAGGACCGCGAGCCCCTTCGACCCGTCGTCCTTCCCGTTGTCGGGTGCGACGGAATGCACATGGTGGTCGTACGGGCCGACGCCCGCCCCCGCGTCGAAGCCGTCGACGGGGAAGCCGTGCACCCGGGCCTCGTCCACGTCGCCGTACGCCGCGTCCAGCGCCTGCACGTCCGTGGACGCCACCGCGTTCGGGCGCTCGCAGAGCCGGGCGCTGAGCCGGGAGCGCAGCTCCGCGCTGTTGGGCAGGCCGGTGAGGGCGTCGTGCGAGGCGCGGTGCGCGAGGTTCAGCTCGTGGCGCTTGCGCTCCTCTATGTCCTCGACATGGGTGAGCAGGAAGCGCGGCCCGTCCGCGGTGTCCGCGACGACGGAGTTGCGCAGCGAGACCCAGAGGTAGGTGCCGTCCCGGCGGCCCAGCCGCAGTTCGGCGCGGCCGCCCTCGGCGGAGGTGCGGAGCAGGGTGCCGATGTCCTCGGGGTGGACCAGGTCGGCGAAGGAGTAGCGGCGCAGCACGGAGGCGGGGCGGCCGAGCAGCCGGCACAGGGCGTCGTTGGTGCGCAGCAGCCGGCCGTGCTGGTCGCCGCCCATCTCCGCGATGGCCATGCCGCTGGGGGCGTACTCGAAGGCCTGGCGGAAGGATTCCTCGCTGGCCCGCAGCGCCTGCTGTTCACGCTCCAGGCGGACCAGGGCGCGCTGCATGTTGGCGCGGAGCCGGGCGTTGCTGATGGCGATGGCCGCCTGGGAGGCGTACATCTGGAGGGCCTCGCGGCCCCAGGCGCCGGGGTGGCGGCCGTTGCGGGGGCGGTCGACGGATATGACGCCGAGGAGGTCCTGGCCGCCGCCGGAGGCGTACATCGGGGCGTAGAGCCGGTCCTGCGGGTGCCACTCGTCCTCGAAGCGGGGCTCGGGGCCCTCGGTGTGCCACTGCGGGACGTCGTCGTCGAGGAGGACCCAGCCGTCGGTGTGCGGTATGAAGCGGAGCTCGTCCCACGGCTCGCCCATGGCGAGCCGGCGCTCCCAGGAGGTGCGGGAGCCGACGCGGCCGGTGATCAGTGCCTCGGCGGCGCTGTTGCCCGCGAAGGCGGCGACCACGAGATCACCGTCGGGACGGACGAGGTTGACGCAGGCAAGCTCGTAGCCGAGACCGGCGACGATTCCGTCGGCCACGGTCTGCAGCGTGTCGGCCAGGCTCCGTGCCGTGTTGAGATCGGCCACGGCCTGGTGCAGCTGCCGCATCGTCGCAAGACGGACGTACGGCTCCGACTCGGCCTCCATCGCTCGCACTCCCCGAGACCTCGACAGCACTCCAGGTTTCATATCGGCGTACTTGACGTACTTACTGCAGTGTCACGGCCACTGAATCACAGTGAGCTGTGCACCCGGTACACAGGGTCAACAAATATCGCGCTCTGTGAGCCAAGTCACAACAGATGGTAAAGGATTCCGGCCCGGCCCCACGAACAGGTCCGAGGACCCGGCTGGTCCTAGGACCTGGCTGGTCCCCTGGCCCGATGCGCCGACGGCCCGCGCGCGGCTAGCGTGCCCGGTGTGTTGCAGACGAAGCCCCCCGCCCCGCGTCCCCGGCCCATCCCCCATGCTGAGGGGGTGAGCAACGACGAGTTCCGCGGCGCCCTGGCCCGACTGGCCGCCGGCGTGGTGCTGATCACCGCGCAGGAGCCGCCTCTCGACGAGCACGGGCGCGGCGAGGACGTCGGCATGACCGCGACCGCGTTCATGTCGGTCTCGCTGGATCCGCCGCTGGTCATGGTGAGCCTGCGCAACGACTCCCGGATGGACGACCTGCTGGCGGAGCAGCCGCTGTGGGCCGTCTCCGTCCTGTCGGAGAGCCAGCGGCACATCGCCGGACGGTTCGCCATGAAGGGCCGGATCAGCGACCGGCTGCTGTTCGAGGACATCCCCTATGTACGCGGGGAGGTCACCGGAGCCCCGCTGGTCGGGGGCGCGCTCGCCACCCTGGAGTGCCGCACGGAGCAGCGCGTCGTGGCGGGTGACCACACGCTGGTGATCGGACGGGTGATCGGCGCGCAGCTGCCGAGCGGGGACGGCAGCCCGCTGGCGTACTTCCGCGGGCGCTACCGGCAGCTGGGCTGACGGGAGCCGCAGACTGACGACGACCGGGCCGGCGGCGACAAGGGCTCATGACGGCCTCGTACCGCACCGGGCCGCCCGCGGCCGGTCCGTTCACCAGTCGCGGCCCGAGCGGCCGCGCTTGGTGTCGCCGCGCTGCTTCTTCTCGCGCAGCCTGCGCTCGTTGATGCCGCGCGGGATCTTGCGCTTGCGGCGCGGCTTGGGGGGCGGCGCCGTGGCCTCGGCCAGCAGGGCGGTGAGCCGTACGGCGGCCGTCTCGCGGTTGCGCCACTGCGAGCGGTGCTCCGAGGACCGTACCGACACCACGCCGTTGACCAGCCGGTTCGCCAGCCGCTCCAGCGCGCGTTCCTTCCACACCTCGGGCAGCGACTCGGTCGCAGCGAGGTCGAAGCGCAGCTCCACCTGGGAGTCGCTGGTGTTGACGTGTTGCCCGCCTGGCCCCGAGGACCGCGAGAAACGCCACATGAGCTCGGCCTCCGGCAGGGAGACCGCACCGCGGATGACATAGGGCCCGGACATGACACCCATGTTCCCCGGCCCACCGGGTGTTCGTCACCTTCTTTAGTCACGGCCCTGGTTCTTCCGTCGCGGCCCCCGGCCGTGACGGCCGTCAGTTCGGTAAAGAAAGCAAAGCCGGAAGGAACCTCCCGGTCCCCTGCCTGCGTTATGGAGGGTGACGGTAGCTTCGTGACGACACGGAGCCCGCACACGACAGATGAAAGGGACTTCCCATGGCAGTAAGCCTGTCCAAGGGCGGCAACGTCTCCCTCACCAAGGAGGCCCCCGGCCTCACCGCCGTCACGGTCGGCCTCGGCTGGGACGTCCGGACCACCACCGGCACGGACTTCGACCTCGACGCCTCCGCGATCGCGGTCAACGCCGCCGGGAAGGTCTTCTCCGACGGTCACTTCGTCTTCTTCAACAACAAGGCGACGCCGGACCAGACCATCGTGCACACCGGTGACAACGTCACGGGCGAGGGCGAGGGCGACGACGAGCAGATCAACGTCAACCTGGCAGGCCTGCCGGCCGACATCGACAAGATCGTCTTCCCGGTGTCGATCTACGACGCCGAGACCCGCAGCCAGAACTTCGGCCAGGTGCGCAACGCGTACATCCGCATCCTCAACCAGGCCGGCGGCGCCGAGATCGCCCGCTACGACCTGAGCGAGGACGCCGCCACCGAGACCGCCATGGTCTTCGGCGAGCTGTACCGCAACGGTGCCGAGTGGAAGTTCCGTGCCGTCGGCCAGGGCTACGCCTCCGGCCTGCGCGGCATCGCGCAGGACTTCGGCGTCACTCTCTGACGCTCAGTCCACCCGCTTCACCCGCTTCAACGGAGCCCCCGGCCGAACGTCCTGCGGCCGGGGGCTCCCGCGTGCCCGCATACCACCGATCACCCCCAATGGGGCGCACGACACGCGGTGTTGCGCAAGTGACATAAGTCCGCCGGATAGCGGACACAGACGCACCCCAGTCGGACAAGAACTGGTCAAAGAATTGTGAGGTAATTGTTAGTACACCGTCAATGCCGGTCATTCAGTGGCACGCTCTCCGCTCGTAACCCCCCACGGAACGAGCAACGGAGAACCCATGACCCCCCACATGAACACCCGTCGCGCCGCAGCCCTGGCCGCCGTGGCCGCGATGGTCGTCGTCGGAGTGCAGACCGGTACGGCGAACGCCAGGCCCGCCGCCCCCGACGACGGTTCCTCCGCCTCTCCCCGCACCTCCTCGCCCGCCTTCAGCAGCGCCTCTGCGCGCACGGCGGCCATCAAGTCGGCCCAGACCGACGTCTCCTCGACCGCGGCCACGCTCAAGCTCGGCGCCAAGGAGAAGCTGATCGCCCGTGACGTGATCAAGGACGCCAAGGGCACGGTCCACACCCGCTACGAGCGCACCTACGCCGGACTGCCCGTCATCGGCGGCGACCTCGTCACCCACACCGCGAGCGACGGCAAGCTCAAGAGCGTCACCAAGGCGACCGGCGCCAAGATATCCGTGCCGTCCACGACGGCGAAGATCAAGACCGTGGCGAGTGCCCGCAAGGTGATCTGGGCGGGCAGCGGCAAGCCCGTCCTGGCCCTCGAGTCCGTGAAGGCCGGGGTGCAGAAGGACGGCACGCCGAGCCGCCGCCACATCATCACGGACGCCACCACCGGCAAGACGCTGCACAGCTATGAGGCCGTCGAGACGGCCGGCGTCGGCAACAGCCAGTACAGCGGCAAGGTCGACCTGTCCACGACCGCCTCCGGTTCCGGCTTCGAGCTGACCGACGGCGACCGCGGCGGCCACAAGACGTACGACCTGAACCAGGGCGAGAGCGGCACCGGCGACCTGGTCACCGACGACGACGACACCTGGGGCGACGGCACCGGCAACGACCGCCAGACCGCCGCGGTCGACGCCCACTACGGCGCCGCGCAGACCTGGGACTTCTACAAGTCGACGCTCGGCCGCGACGGCATCGCGGGCGACGGCAAGGCCGCGTACTCCCGGGTCCACTACGGCGACGCGTACGTCAACGCGTTCTGGGACGACAGCTGCTTCTGCATGACGTACGGCGACGGCGCCGACAACAAGAGCGCCCTCACCGGCCTCGACGTCGCCGGCCACGAGATGAGCCACGGGCTGACCGCGTCGACCGCCAACCTCGACTACGTCGGCGAGTCCGGCGGTCTCAACGAGGCGACCAGCGACATCTTCGGCACCGCGGTGGAGTTCTTCGCCGACAACACCACCGACGTCGGCGACTACCTCATCGGCGAGAAGATCGACATCAACGGTGACGGCAGCCCGCTGCGCTACATGGACCAGCCGAGCAAGGACGGCGGCTCGGCCGACTACTGGGACAGCAGCGTCGGTGACCTGGACGTGCACTACTCGTCCGGTGTCGCCAACCACTTCTTCTACCTGCTGGCCGAGGGCAGCGGCGCGAAGACCATCAACGGCGTCGACTACGACTCCCCGACCTCCGACGGCTCCACCGTCACCGGCATCGGCCGGGACAAGGCCATCCAGATCTGGTACAAGGCCCTCTCCGAGTACATGACCTCGTCCACCGACTACGCGGACGCCCGTACGGCGACCGAGAAGGCGGCGACCGACCTGTACGGCGCGGACAGCGCCGAGCTGGCCCAGGTCGACGCCGCCTGGAGCGGTGTCAACGTGAAGTAACACCCCCACGTTGCTCCGGGAGCCGGTCAGCCGTCCGCGGCGGGCCGGCTCCTGCCGTACAGCCAGGTCTTCCACAGCTCCGTCAGATCCTGGCCGGTCGCCTTCTCCACGTAGGCGGTGAAGTCCGCCGTGGTGGCGTTGGCGTGCCGGCGGGCCTTCGTCCAGCCCTTGAGCAGCGCGAAGAACCGCTCGTCGTCGTCCACCGCCTCGCGGATCTTGTGGATCACCATGGCGCCCCGCCCGTACACCGGCGGGTCGGAGATGTTGGCGGCGGCCGGCGGATCGGCGGGCGGGAAGGCCCAGTTGTCGTCGTTCTCGTAGGCGTCGTCGAACGAGTCCTGGGCCGGGGTGTCCTCCTTCTCCTCCTCCCACAGCCACTCCGCGTAGGTCGCCAGCCCCTCGTTGAGCCACATGTCCTGCCAGCTCGCGGGCGTGACCGAGTCACCGAACCACTGGTGCGCCATCTCGTGGACGAGCAGCGCGACGCTCGGCGGCCCGGGGAAGAACGGCCGGTTCTGCGTCTCCAGCGCGTACCCGGAGTCCCCCTTGCGCTCGACGACCGCGCCCGTGGCGGAGAACGGGTACGGGCCGAAGTGCGCGGCCTCCCACTCCACCACCTCGGGAACCCGGGCCACCGTCCGCGCGCTCGCCTTCGCCGACACCGGGTCCACCGCGGTGAACACCGTGATGCCGCCCGCCATGGTCGACGTCTTCGTCTCGAACCGGCCGACGGCCAGTGTCGCGAGATAGCTCGCCATCGGTTCGGCGGTGTGCCAGCGGAACGTGGTGCGGTCCCCGGCCGTCCTGGGCGGACCGGCGAGCACCCCGTTGGAGACCGCCGTCAGCCCCTTGGGCACGGTGACCGCCAGATCGTAGGTGGCCTTGTCGCTCGGGTGGTTGTTGCCCGGGAACCAGGCCATCGCGCCGGTCGGTTCACCCAGCGCCACCGCCCCGTCGGCGGTCGGCAGCCAGCCCTCCTCGGAGTCGTCCGGGTCCGTGATCGTCTTCGGGGAGCCGGAGTAGCGCACGACCGTGCGGAACGTCTGACCCCTGCGCAGCCGGTCCTGGACCTTGATGTCCGGACGCAGCGTCAGCTCGTCACCCGCCCGGCTGACGGCGGCGGGACGCCCCTCCACGGTGGCCGACTCCACGGTCAGCCCGGCCAGGTCGAGGTTGAACGAGCTGAGGTCCTGGGTGGCCCGCGCGGTGATCCCGGCGGTGCCGCGCAGCGTCTTCGCGTCCTGGCCGACATCGAGCGTGAGGTCGTAGTGCGTGACGTCGTAGCCGCCGTTGCCGAGCTTGGGGAAGTACGGATCGCGCACCCCGGAGGCGCCCGGGGTGCCGTGCACCCCACCGGCGCTCGCGTCGCAGCCGGGGGTGAGGACCGCCAGGGCGAGCAGCAGGACGGCGGTCCTGCCCCTGCGGGAGGTGCGTGCGGTGCCGCGTGCCGGGATGTGTGCCGGGGAGCGTGAGTCCACGGCGATGATCCTATGTGCGGATTGTCGGACTGCGGGGATGCGGGACCGTTCCGTTCCCGAAGCCGGTCCTCGCTGCGTCAGAGCACCGCGATTCCCAGCGAACGGTCCCCCGCCGCCGGCCGAACCGGGGGTGTGCCGCCGGCCAGGTCGACAACCGTGATCCCCTTACAGTTCCCGTCCCGGTTGAAGTCCCCGGTGACGTACACCGTCCGGCCGCCCCCGGACACCGCCACGTCCCCGTGCGGACCGTCCAGGTAGGCGACGCGTTCGGTGGCGCCCGGAGCGCGGACGGTCAGCGCGCAAACCACGGCTGTGGGGCCACGGGGATACGGTTACGGACCCGACCCCCGCAAATCGTGGACGCGCTTACCCCGCAGCGGCGGTCGAGCGGGCTGTCCACCAGGTTGGGCCGCATCGCGTCAGTCCCTGACACCCACGCGCTGTTCCTGAGGACTGGACACTGCGATTGCCGCGCACATTACCGAAGCGGCCGATTCGGCAGCGTTCATGGATGCGGCAGCCGAAACGCTGTAAGGCGCGGCGCAGCACCGCCGTGAATCATGCCGCTGAATGTCAAAAATGCATGGCGGAGGTCACCGAGGCGAGAGGCCGGAAACGCAGGCGCGACTGCCGCATCGAACCTGGCCTTCGACCCGTTGTACAACGATTTCCACACGCCAGAAAAAGCCAGACAGATGTCGAACTGAAATCCCCTCGACCCTTTCTTGAACTACAGCGGGATACTCAATTGCCTCTAGTGAATATCTCGACGTCCTCCAGGGCATCATTTGCCGCACCGTGCAGCCCCACGTCCGCCCGGAGGGAACTCACCGCCGCCACTGCTTGCGGTGAAACAGCACCGTGGAGACGAGCCAGGTGTCCGAGCGCCAGTGCGGAGGCCCTCCGCACATCGGGGCTGGAGTGGCTCGTGAAATGGATCACCCATTGCTCCACCCACCCTCTGTCAGGAAGGTAGAGGGATGCCGAAATGAGAGACTCTGCAATATCATATGGATTCCCGTTCTCAAATATTTCCGCAGCGTCATCCATCGACAGCCGGCGCGGCTCTTCATATTGCATGCATTTTCCTTTTTTGCAATAGGTTTTATATTCAAAATAAGGAGTGGTCTAGTCCGAAACTTTAAGCTTCCCCTTACCTGTCACGAGACCGGATTTGCGTAGCGCGCTTTGCATCTCCTGAGTCAGCTCGCCCCATTTGCGCACATGCCCATGGTAGATCCCGGTCCCGTTGTGTGTTTCATCGAAGAGAGCGAACTCGCCAGTTTCACGGTCAACTCCGACCCTGCGCGTCGTGTTGGGGTTGAACGTCAGGGAGTCGTCCAGGGTCTCCTGTGGATGGGTGGGTTCGGGTGCCGCGTTACCTCTCTGGGTTCGGCCATGCTTTGGCGAAGCCTCGAACTTCCGCTTTCCCTTGGTGGCCTCTGACGGCTTCTTCTCGCCGGCCTTGTTGCCCGACGCACCTCCAGATGAGTGCCCGCCCTCCGCACCCCTGCCGCCCGCTGCCGCCATGAGGACAATGCCGGCGGTGCCGATGAGTGCCGCGCTCGTCGCCGCTTCGGCTGTGGCCGTGCCGACCACTCCGACGCCGGCGAGTGCGAGTCCGCCGGGCGGGAACAGGGCGAGGAGGGAGAGCAGGAGGAGGGCGAAGCCGAGGTAGACGAGGAAGTTGTCGAGGGCGTCGAGCAGGTGGAGGGTGGGGACCGCCTTGCCGTCGGGGCCGGCGTCACCGAGTCCTCGGTAGAGGAGCAGGAGTCCGGTGGTGGCGCCTCCCAGGGCGGTGGCGATGCGGAAGCGGTGGGCGGCCAGCGGTTCGCCGTGGGGCTGGACGGATGTCGGCTGCCAGGTGCGGAGCAGGGTGATCAGTTGCCAGGCGATCCAGGCCAGGGCCGCGATACCGAAGCCCATCAGGATCTTCGGGCCGTCGCCGGTGGTGAAGTACTCCTGGAGTCCGGCGGTGGACTTGAATGAGCCGACGCCCAGGAAGAGCAGCCCGGGGAGCATGAGTACGCACGGGATGAGCAGCAGCCGTCTACGTGCGGAAGCCCCGGCTCGGACGGCCCTGAGGCGGGCCCGTATCTCGTCAGGACGCCAGGCCCCCTGCCCGTCGGTGGCGTCCATCTGCGCGGTGATCCGGGCGACCGCCCGGCGCAGTGGCTCGGTCTCATGCGGAGGCGAGAGGGCGGTGGCGTACAGAAGGGAGCGGCGCAGCCGGATGTGGCGCAGCGCGATGAGCAGAGTCCATCGCGGACGCCAGGAGGCGAGCGCAGCATCGCGGCCGCCGTGTCGCCGTCGGTGCGCTCGGTGGCCAGCAGCACTCCCGGCACCGTGCTTTTACCCCGGTGCAGTTGGTACAGGTCGATTGTCATGGCGATGGCCAGGCAGACCAGCGGAACGGCCCAGGCCTTCTCGTTCAGCGTCTCCAGCCACCGTTCGGCCTGTTCCGTGGACTTCTCGGCGGCGTAGTTGTTCACCGCATGATGCGCGGACGCGGCCGCCACCGGAACGACCGCCAGCACGCGTACCCAGCCCCGGGTTCGCCACAGCAAGCCGACGCCCAGCCCCGCCAGTGCCGTCCACACCAGATGGGAGAAAGTCTCGGCGGCCTGTGGCCCGACGATGCTCGACTGGCCGGTGGGGCCGGGAAGCCAGGCGGCGAAAACCTGCTTCAGGCCTGGGATGTACGGCGGGAAGAGGCTGTCCGGGATGACCCATCCGCCGCCTTCCCGCGGGATCGCCCGGCTCGCGTCCAGACCGTAGCGGAGCACCGCCTCCAGCAGCCCGAACCCGGCACCCAGCCCCGCGCCCAGTACGACGAAGTCGGTGAGCCCCCACTGCCGGCGGACCTTGACGTACAGCCCGGCCAGCAACAGGGGGAAACCTTGACCAGTTCCTCCACCCAAGGGGCGACCGTGTAGCTGAAGGTGCCCACCACCTCGGACAACGGCTGCCCGGACTGGTCCGCATACAGACGGGTGTACGCGAGCTGCAGCAGCGCCGTCGCCACACCGCACCCGTACACCCCCACCACGACCGCCAACAGCACCGTCGACAGCCGTACCGACCGCGCCGGCCACGACAGCGCGAACAGCTGCAGCACACCCCAGACAGCAGCGACCGCCATCACCAACGTCACGCCCGACCCCCGCACCCGAATGAGTGAAAATTCGCAAAAGCGAACATCACGTTAGGCGTGCGGCATCCAGCTGAACAAGAGGAAATTGAGGCAACCCCGCAAAGATGACAGTTCAATATGCGCATATGCATACATGTGGATCTATCATTGGATAGGATTGGAAGTGATTCCCATCAATGGAAGGCCGCCACGGGGCGTTGGGCAGCAGACCGGCCCGGAGCACCCGCCAGGTCATTTCTGGGAAATCCAAGAACTGCTCGGCTTATGGCCTCCAGCAGAGGAGGCCATGAGGCACTACCCCTCGCCCTGGGGGCCCGCCCTCGACAACGGACTCCGCAACGGGACTGCACCGGCCCCATCCCACTGGTGCGGGAGCGACACGCCGGGCATGACACCATCGAACCGTGCTCGATATCGGCTACTCCCTCTCCCGACGCTTCCCCGATCCTCCGCAGACCGACTACCGCCGAGCGGACGTCCACGCCCTGCGCCACGATCTGTTCTCCGGGGACGTCTACCTCGCGGACACCAAGGAGGACCGCGAAGTATCCACAGGCTGGGGATGGGTGCCGGTGCTCGACTTCGCGTGGGCCCTGTGCGACATCGTCGAGCAGATCGACCGCGACCCCCGCGGCAACCGCTCGCACCGCCGCCAGTTCGCCGAGCTCGACTTCACCGAGTCGTCCGACCGGATGCTCTTCGAGCGCCGCTTCGGCTGGGTCGACGTCGAGGCCGACTGGATGCCCGCGGAGGAAGCACCACTCACCTTCAGCCACTCCGTGCTGCGCCGCGAGGCCCGCGACTTCCTGCACGACCTGATCGCCGACCTCGCCGACATGCACGAAGGCCTCGCGGACAACCCCGTGGTCTGGGACCTCCAGGCCCGCTTCCCCCGGCTCTGAGGGGGCCCTTTCCGGCCTCAGGGCGTGTTCACGCCTCCACCCGCACCCCGATCTGCGCCGCGAACGCCGGAGCCAGCTCCATCAGCTGCGACGGGCTGATCACCGCACCCGCCAGCCGCTCCACCCCGCGGGCGATGTCCAGCTCCGCGACCGTGCGCAGATCCACCGACTCCATCCGCACCGCGCTGAAATCGGCCCGCTTCAGCACGCAGTCCCGGAACTCCACCCGGTCCAGCTGCGCACCCCCGAAATCCGGCTCGGACAGCACGCAGTTCTCGAACACCACGTCCTTGAGCCGCGCCTTCCGCAGATTCAGGTAGTCGATCTTCCCGCCCCGCACCAGCACCCGTTCCAGCACCGCACCGTGCATCTGCACCCCGCCCAGGCGCGCGTCCACGATCTCCACGTCCCGCAGGGACGCACCGGCGAGATCCGTGCCCACCCCCCGTACGCCCGTCAGCACGGAATCGATGAAACGGGCCCTGACCAGCTCCGTACGGTCCAGGGCGCAGTTGTCCAGCGCGCAGTCCATGAAGCGGGCCCCCGGACCGGACTCGTCCGCCAGATCCAACGCGTCGAAGCGCACCCCGTCGTAGTCCCCGTCCGGCTCCAGGCCCTCGCCGCCGTACGGCTCGAGCGGTGGCAGCCGCACCTCCGGACGCCGCGCCGCCGCGACACCGTCCTTGCCGGCCCTGCTCCTGCCGCTGCCCTGACCACTACCGCCGCTGCGCACCATCCCCCCATCGTGACGCACCCCACTGACAACGCCCCGCCGCCGATGTCACACCCGGCCCCCCGCCGCCCGTCATGTACCCAAAGGGCACCTCCAGCGAAGGAGACCGGGACCATGGCGCCCCGCCCCCGGCCTAGGAGATCCCGCCGCCCAGCTCCGCCAGCGCCCCGTCCGTCAGCCGGTACACCGTCCACTCGTCCTGCGGCCGGGCACCCAGCGCCTCGTAGAACGCGATCGACGGAGCGTTCCAGTTCAGCACCGACCACTCCAGCCGCTCGTAGCCGCGTTCCACGCAGATCCGGGCGAGCTCCCGCAGCAGCGCCTTCCCGTGCCCGCCGCCACGCCGCTCCGGGCGGACGTACAGGTCCTCCAGATAGATGCCGTGCACCCCGCGCCAGGTGGAGAAGTTCAGGAACCACAACGCGAAGCCCACCACCTCACCGTCCTCGTCGGACTCGGCGATGTGCGCGAACGCCGCGGGCCGCTCGCCGAACAGCGCCTCACGCACCTGCTCCTCTGTGGCCTTCGCCTCGTGCGGCACCTTCTCGTAATCGGCCAGCTCACGGATCATCGCGTGAATGGCGGGGACGTCATCAGCAGTAGCGGTACGAATCATGAGGGCAGCGTAAGCAGCGCCGTGCCGGTTCCTACTCCCGGCCCAGCAACCACCGCGCGACCAGGGCCTGCTCCGGCGCCAGCCGCCGCGCACCGTCCTCGGCGCCCCAGCACGCGTTCTGCAGCACCCGCCCCAGCGTCCACGCCCGCGCACGCCCCCGGTCACGTCCCAGCGCCTCCGTCAGCAGATCGAACCGCCACCCCACCGTGTCCGCGTCGAAGCGGTCCAGCAGCGCCGGAAGCAGCTCGAACCCCGGATCACCGGCGAGCGGCTTCGGATCGATCGCCACCCACCCCACGGGCCCGCCCCGCCCGTCGCTCCGGGCCAGCACATTGCCGAAGTGCAGGTCCCAGTGCAGCAGCCGGTCCCCCGGCTCGTCCGCCACCTCCCGTACCGCCGCGGCGCAGTCCGCCAGCAGCCGCCGCTCCCCCTCGTCCACCAGCAGCCCCGCCGCCCCCGGCGCCGCCGCCAGCATCCGCGCCGTCACCTCGCCCAGCCCACGCAAGCCGCACCCCGCCGGAGCCCGCACCGCGGTCAGCCCCGCCAGCGACTCCGCGACGACCCGCACCGCTTCCCGCACATCGGCCGTACCCGACAGCGGGCGGTGCCCGTCCAGCCGCTCCAGCAGCATCGTCCCCGTCGCCGGGTCGTGGTCCAGCAGCTCCACCGCACCCGCCGACGCCTCGCCCCACACCCGCAGCGCGAGCGGCTCCCCCACCGTCTCCGCGTCCACCGCCTGCAGCTTCAGCGCGGCCGGACGCCCGTCCGCCACCCGCACCACGGGCAGAACCAGGGCGCACACCCCGTACAGCGCCTCGCCGTCCCGGCGCAGCCCCCACCGCTCCAGGAACTCCGCGGCCATCCCCGGCAACGCGGCGAGAAAGGCCCGCCCGGCCTCACCGTTGTACTTGGACTGAGTGGCGATCAGCGCATCCGGAATGTCAATCACGCCCACGATCGTAGGAGCGTGCGTCAATCGGCTATGACCCCGAGCCACCCCGCCCCGCCCACGCGGCCCCGCGCCGCACCCGTCACGTGGCTCCGCGGCGTCGGCTCATGGATACGCAGCGCCCCCGGCACCTACGTCTGGCTGACGGCCCTCTTCGTCACCACCGTCATCGTCCACCAGATGTCACCGGACTTCGAGGAGGACTTTCTCCGCCAGCGCTCCACCAACATCCACGAGCTGTCGCAGAACCCCGTGCGCGTCCTGATCAGCAGCGCCTTCTGGATCGACGGCGGCGAGTGGCTCCCCTACGCCGTCCTCTACACCGTCTTCCACGCCCCCGCCGAGCGCCGCCTCGGCACCCTGCGCTGGCTCGCCGTCGTCGCGGCCGCCCACATCCTCGCCACCCTCGTCAGCGAGGGCGTCCTGGCCTGGGCCATCCGGCACGGCCACGCACCCGAGACCGCCGCCAACACGCTCGACGTCGGCGTCAGTTACGCGCTCGCCGGTGTCGTCGCCGTCCTCACCTACTACGTCCCGCGCCCCTGGCGGTACGTGTACCTCTTCGCCGTCCTCGTCGTCTACGGCGTCCCCCTCGTCACCGGCGCCACGTTCACCGACATCGGCCACCTCACCGCCGCCCTCATCGGCCTCGCCTGCTACCCGCTGACCCGCCACCACCACCGACGGCTGGACCGCCGCCTTCACCGTCACGAGACGAAACCGCCCCCTGCCCAGTAACGTCCAGCCGAACAGAACACCGCACTTCGCAGTCGGCCAGACAGCCAGCCAGTCACACGGACAGCAGGGGCAACATGAGCACCGTCAGCACAGTCAACGGCGGCATATCCTTCTGGTACGCGGACCAGGGCACCCCCACCCCCCGCGAACCCCTGCCCGGCGACGCCACCGCAGACGTCTGCGTCGTCGGAGGCGGATACACCGGACTCTGGACGGCGTACTACCTGAAGAAGGCCGTCCCCTTCCTCAACATCACCGTCCTGGAAGCCAAGTTCTGCGGCTACGGCGCCTCCGGGCGCAACGGCGGCTGGCTCTACAACGGCATCGCGGGCCGCGACCGCTACGCGAAGCTCCACGGCCACGAGGCGGCCGTCCGCCTCCAGCGGTCGATGAACGACACCGTCGCCGAGGTCATCCGCGTCGCCGACGAGGAGAAGATCGACGCCGACATCCACCGGGGCGGCGTCCTCGAAGTCGCGTGCACCCCGGCCCAGCTCGCCCGGCTGAAGGCCTTCCACTCCGTCGAGATCGCCTTCGGCGAGACCGACCGCACCCTGCACGGTGCCCGCGAGACCGCCGAACGCGTCCGCGTCACCGGAGCCGTCGGCTCCACCTGGACCCCGCACGGCGCCCGCCTGCACCCCGCCAAGCTCGTCAAGGGCCTCGCCGACGTCGTGGAGGCCCTCGGCGTCACGATCCACGAGTCGACCCCGGTCACCGAGATCAAGCCCAAACACGCCATCACCCCGTACGGCACGGTCCGCGCCCCCTACGTACTGCGCTGCACCGAAGGGTTCACGGCGGGCATCAAGGGCCAGAAGCGCACGTGGCTCCCGATGAACTCCTCCATGATCGTCACCGAGCCCCTCCCCGAATCCCTCTGGGACACCATCGGCTGGAACGGCCGCGAAACCCTCGGCGACATGGCCCACGCCTACCTGTACGCCCAGCGCACCGCCGACGACCGCATCGCGCTGGGCGGCCGCGGCATCCCCTACCGCTACGGCTCGGCCACCGACGACAACGGCCGCACCCAGCCCGCCACCATCGAGGCCCTGCGCGACCTGCTCGTCCGCCTCTTCCCCACCACCGCCGGCACCCGCATCGCCCACGCCTGGTCCGGCGTCCTCGGCGTCCCCCGCGACTGGTGCGCCACGGTCACCCTGGACCGCTCCACCGGCCTGGGCTGGGCGGGCGGCTACGTCGGCTCCGGCGTCGCCACCACCAACCTCGCCGCCCGCACCCTGCGCGACCTGATCCAGCAGGACTCCGGCCAGTCCGGCCCCACCGAACTGACCACCCTGCCCTGGGTCGACCACAAGGTCCGCCGCTGGGAACCGGAACCGCTGCGCTGGCTCGGCGTCCACGGCATGTACGCCGCCTACCGGGCCGCCGACCGCCGCGAACTCACCTCACCCCGCGCGGAGACCGACCCGATCGCGAAGATCGCGGACCGGCTGGCGGGGCGGCACTGAACCGGGCCCCTATGACCGGGCCTTGATCCGGTTGCTCAGCCATCGCGCGTGCTGTTCGCCGGTGATGTCCCACAGGGTGTGGAGGCCGCTGGATCCGAGATCGTCCAGCGGCACGCCGAACACCTCGGCGAGTGTCCGGGCGAACTCGTCGACGCTGGTCAGCGTGTGTATGTGGGTGCCGCCCGCGCGGGTGACACGTCGCACGGTGCGGGAGCGCAGAGCCTGCTTGTAGCCGTCCTTGTGCAGGTGCACCATCAACTGTCCGCGCTGGCTGTTGGCTTGTGCGACGTACTGCGAGAACGGGCGGGCAACGGTACGGAAGTCGACGGAGGACAGCAGGGCGGCGGGATGGTGATGGGCCCGCCACACTCCCCCGTCCAACCGTTCCAACGCGTACTCGAACTCACCGCGCGGATAGCGGCCCTCGCGCAGGGGAAGCGGATCGAGGAACGGGTCGGCCAGGCCGACGTCCACCAGCCAGGTCTCGTCCTGACTCCGTACGAGCAGCGCGTTGTGCCCGCCCCATCGCTCGTCACCGTAGGTCTCGCGGTCCGCCGCTCCGTCGACGAGTGTCACCTCGAAGCCGATGTCGCGCAGCAGCAGGGCGAAGGCGGCGTTGGCCTCGAAGCACTGGCCGCCGCGGCGCCGGCGCCCGAACTTGCCGATCAGATCGCCGGCTTCCAGCGTGATGGGGCGACCGAGTTGGGTGTCGATGTTCTCGTAGGGGACGTGGCGCTGCCATGCCCGGTACAGCCCGCGCAGCGCGGCGGTGTCCGGCCGGAGCGGCCGGGGGCAGCCGATGCGCTCCAGGAGCGAGTCGATGTCCGGTGTCGTCATGAGCTGCATGAGTACCCAGGCGTATCGGTGGATATGACGCACAGTGTGCCCGTTGTTGACATCTTCGTCACGAGCGCCGATATCCGGCCACGTGCGGCCCGGTGCCGTCACGCCACTTGGCAGCCCGGTGCCGTCATCGTCGTCGGCTGGCCGCCAGGTGGCGTCGCGTCGCCTGCCCGAGACACACACCGTCCTTCCCGAGGGAGATCTGCGTGCGAGACGAAACCGTCGGCGGATGGCTCGACGCCCTGGCTTCCGCGTCGTTCCCGCCGGGAGCCGGGGCGGCCGCGGCGATGAACACGGCGGTGGGCGCGGCCCTGATCTCCGTGGTCTGCAACCTCAGCATCGGTCATCCGGCGTGCGCGGCCCACGCATCCGACCTGGTCGCCGCGCGGGCGGCCGCCGAGGATCTACGGAGCACCGCCCTCGGCCTGGCGGCGGACGACGCGGCCGCCTTCGGCGCCGTGCTCGCCGCACACCGGTTGCCCAGAACCACCGCCCCGGGCACCCGAGCACGCGCCGCGGCCGTCCAGGCGGCGCTGACCGCGGCGACCGGAGTGCCGCTGCGCACCGCGCGCACCGCAGCCGACGTGATTCACCTCGCCCGCGGACTCGCCGCCGTAGCCAGGGCGGATGTCGTCCCGGACCTCGCGGTGGCCGCGTCCTGTGCCCGTGCGGCCCTGGACACCGCGGCGGTGATCGCGGAGGCCAACCTGTCCGGGATCACCGACACCGAACACCGCACAGCCGCCCGGGTGCAGCTCGGCCGTTCCCTCGAAGCCGTCACCGAATCCGAGGCGCTCACGGCCGAGATCCGCGCACGGTACGCCCGTCGGGAGCCACCGGTGATCCCCGTGTAGCGCGTCTTCCGCGCTGCGCGGCCCGACCGTCATCACCGCTCACCGCCGGCCGAGCCGCGGGTCACGCCGTGATCAGGGCCCGGATCGCCTGTTCCGACCAGTGGCCGGCGGCCCCCGGCGACGAGGCGACGTAGGCCGCCACGGTGTCCGCGTCCCAAGCACCCGCCTCGAGCAGGCCGGAGGCGAGGACGTGGACGTACGCCCGAGAGGGAGGTACCAACGTCACTTCGTCGGCGTGCCAGGGGGCGGTGAAGGTGAGGACAGGCAGGCCGTCCAGCTGTCCGGCGCACACCAGCGTCTCGTACCGCCCGTCCCCCAGCCGTGCGACGCCTGACGTGAGCACCGCACTGAGATCAAGGTCCTCTCCGGGGCTCCTGTACATCTCCTGAGCGGCGATGTCCGCGAACTGCGACGCCGAGACAAGGTGGGCGCGGGCACAGACCCGCCCCTCTTGTTCCGGATCGTAGAAGGCCCGCCCGCCGCCCCAGACGGACGACTCCGTGGCGAAGTAGAGAGCGCCCCGCAGTTCCACCGGCACGGACCGGCTGGGCATACGCCGGTCCCTGCACCCCGGATACGCCCGGGCGGCGCCGGGCGGCTGACCGCCCTCGATGTAAGAGGCAAGCCGCCCGAGATGCATGTTCGAGCCGTACGAGGTGTACCAGACACGCTGTGGTGCGGGCTTCTCCACGGCTCCCGGCTCGATTGCATGCGCGCCGACCATGGCGTCTTCCTTCCTGGCTCTGCTTCGGCAGCATCGTGATCATCACCCGGAGCCGGCGGTGGGACGTCTCTTTGCCCCCCTGGCGGTCGGGCGTCGTGCGAGGCTGACGGCCATGTCGAACCCGGGTCACCGATTCCGATCCATCAGTATCGCGCTCGCGCTCAAGCCCTCGCCCTTCACCGCGTGCCGAGAGACGGACGCACCGGCTCTGGAGCATGCCCTGGGGAAGGGCGCCACGCTCTGCGGCATCCATGCGAACCAAGTGACGTTGTACCGGCACCTGTTCGTCGCAAGAGGGGCTCGGAGATGTTCGAAGTGCAGGGCCGCAGCGAAGGCAGCACAGGCTGCTGCCGCACCGTGAGTCAGGGGCCGGTGGGACCGACAGGCTCCCCGTCGCGCGTTCCCAGGGGCTTGGCTTCGTCAGGCTGAGCACCGGTCGGCGCTGGCCCGCACCTCCACCCCTCCCCCACCGCGCACGACCTGCCGTCAACCCGCCGGCACCATTCAGCCGAATGGGGGAGGGGCGCCCGGGGGGAGGCGTGGTCTCCCGGTCTGGCACGGGGTGCGGCCGAGGATGTGGTGGTTGCGGTTTGAACCGAGCAACAACGGCCGAGTGCGGGAGTTCATGTGGCGAGTGCGGTGGATCGGTCAGCAGCCGGCAGAGGCGGCGCGTGGGCGGAGTTGCGCGATGCGATCTCGACCCGGGCCGTGCTCGTCATGGTGGGGGTGCTCCTGCTCCAGCTGGGCTTCGCCCTCTCCTACATGGGGGCCTTCCACGCCCCGAAGCCTCACCGGATCCCGATCGTGGTGGTCGCACCGCAGGCCGTGGAGAAGGATCTGGTGGCCCGGCTCAACGCGCTGCCGGGCGACCCGTTGCTCGTCAGCTCCGTCCCGGACCGGATCCAGGCCAGGTCCCGTCTCCTTGACCGGCGCACGGACGCGGCCCTCGTCGTCGACGCGGCCGGGCGTACGGACACCCTGCTGGTCGCTTCGGCGGGTGGGACTTCGGCAGCCGACGCCGCGACGAAGGTGGTGCAGGCGGTCGAACGGACCCAGGACCGCGCGATCGTCGTGCGCGACATCCGTCCTCCCGCCGCGGGCGACTCGCGAGGGCTCTCGTCCTTCTACCTGGTCCTCAGCTGGACGATCGGCGGCTACCTCGCCGCGTCGGCCCTGAACATGGCGGCCGGTTCCAAACGCCCCACTCTCCGCCGCATTCTCGTGCGCCTGGCGGCGATGGTGCCCTACGCCTTCGTCTCCGGTATCGGCGGCGCGATCATCGTCGGACCCGTGCTGAACTGCCTGCCGGGCGCCTTCTGGGACCTCGTCGGCATCGGCACGCTGGTGGTGTTCGCCTCGGGAGCCGTGGGCGTGGCCCTGCAGTCGTTGGCGGGCACGGTCGGCCTGGGCCTCACCATCCTCATCTTCACCATCCTCGGCAACCCCAGCTCGGGCGGGGTGTATCCCGCCTCGTTGCTGCCGCCGTTCTGGCGCGCGATCGGCCAGGCACTGCCGCCCGGCGCCGGCACGACCGTGGTGCGCAACACCGTGTACTTCGACGGCAACGCCACCACAGGCGCCCTGTGGATCCTCGGCGCCTGGGCCTTCGGCGGAATCGTCGCAGCAGTCGTGTCAGCAGCCCTGCGCGGCCGTCGCCACACGCCGGTCGCCCAAGAAGTGGATCACTGAGCGACGCCGCTCGGGCATCGCTCACGCGGAGGCCCCGGGGTGAGGCGCGCAGCGTTCCCGCTGCCGGGCCGGGCCAGGGCCCGATCGGGTCGGCGGCCCCCGCCTGCTCGGCGATCCCGGGTGGGCCGGAGCCGTTGGCGTCGGGAACCGCCGGGCCCCGGTCCACCTCCTCGAACAGTGCCGCGGCCCGCGTGGCGGTGCCCTCGGCCCAGCGTCCGGTGCTGAGCAGGCACAGGGCGAGCATCGCGATGCCGAGCCCGCCCGTGAGCCACCACACGCCCTGCTCCGCGTCGGTGTACGCCGGTCCGCCATGGGCCACGGCCGCCCCCACGATCGTTCCGGAGACACCGACGCCGATGGTCGTGCCGGTCTGCCGTGCCGCGGAGGTCAGCGAGGTGGCCACTCCGGCCATCGAGCGGGGCAGACTCGCCGCCGGCGACGCCGACCAGCTGTGGGCCCCCCATCGCCTGGCCGGCCGATGACAGCACGGAACCCCGGTGGCGAGCCGCGCCGCAGGACCGGCACGTCCGGAAGAGGCTTCGTGGACGCCTGCCCGTGCGATTCCGCTCGCGCGCACGCTCTCCGCTATCCGGGCCGAGAGGCAGCGTCGGGAATCCGGCCCGCGTGGGAGCACCTCGTGCCGCTGTCCCCGTCGGCGCTCCAGCGAGGCTCGGCACCCCCCACGGAGGCTGTCACGGTCACCGACACGGTTCCGATGCCCGGCTCTTCGGCCTGGCGGGCTCCGGCGGCCGTGCAGACCAGTTGGCTGAGGGAGAAGCGTCTGGACAGTAGTTTGAGGGCCGCCGAAAACTGTGGCCTGGTGGCAAAGTCCAGCTCGATCCGCACCCTGGCACCTTCGGTCCGGACCGTCGGATCGTTCGCCGGCGCCGGAAGCCCGGTGGTCAGGCCCTCGAGTCGTTCCGAGCTGTCCGGACCGTCGAACACGGCTGCCACGGCCGCCTCGACATCGGTCCGCCGGGCAACCTTGCGGGGGACCGCGGTCAGAACACGGTTCTTGAGGAAGTAGACCGTTATGGTCGACCGGATGCCGGTGGCGGGCTCCCCCGAATCCACCACACCGGTCGTGGGAATGCCGCAGGCGCAGAGCAGAAGCGCTGCCGCGACCAGTAGTGCGGGCCGGGCGACCCGGTGGGCGGGCCTCACGAGTGACTCCCCTCCTGCGGTTCGGATGCCGGATCGTCGGGCCACAGCGGGAGTTCGACGGTGAAGACGGCGCCGCCGTGCGGACCGTTCGCCGCGTCGACGGTGCCGCCGTGCAGGTGGACGTTCTCCGAGGCAATGGCGAGACCGAGACCGCTGCCCTCGGTCCTGGTGCGGGCGGCGTCCGATTTGTAGAAGCGGTCGAAGACGTGGGGCAGGACGCTTTCGGGGATGCCCGGTCCGCTGTCCAGTACCTCGATGACCGCCCACCGTCCCGTGTCCGGGTGTTCGCGCGCGTACAGGCGCAGCCGTACGGGGCGCGCCCCGTGGCGCAGCGCGTTTCCGACCAGGTTCGCGACGACCACGTCGAGGCGGCGCGGGTCGAGACGGCCGCGGAGCTCGCCGGGTCCGGGCAGCTGGGTGTCCACCGTCTCCAGCCAGGCACGGGAGGCGAGGGTGCGGCGGATGGAGTCGGCGAGGTCGATCTCGTCCAGGTGCAGTCCGGCCGCACCCGCGTCGAAGCGGGAGATCTCCATCAGGTCCTCCACCAGGCGGGCCAGCTTGACGGTCTCCGCGCTGATGAGCCGAACCGCGGTGGCGGTGTCGGGGGCGAGCTGGGCCGCGTCCTCGTCGAGGATGTCGGTGACCGCCGACATGGCGGCCAGCGGGGTGCGCAGTTCATGCGACACGTCGGCGGCGAAGCGGCGGGCACGTGCCTCCATGCGGCGCAGCTCGGCCACCGACTCCTCCAGGGCCGCCGCCGTCTCGTTGAAGGTGTGGGAGAGGTCGGCGAGTTCGTCGGTGCCGTTGACGGCGAGCCGGGTGTCCAGGTGCCCCTCGGCGACGCTGCGGGTGGCGCGGCTCAGCTCGCGTACCGGCCGCAGCACGCCGCGGGCGGCCAGCAGGGCGAGCAGCACAGCGAGGATCAGCGCGGGGACGGTGGCCCGCTCCACGGCCGGGACCAGGGCCTGCACGTAGTCCCGCTCGTTGGTCTGCGGCACCGTCAGGAAGACAGCGAGGCCGGAGGCGGCGGAGGTGGGCTGCTGCCGGGTGCCGAAGGTGACCGGCAGGCCGACGACCAGTGCGGGCCGGCCGCGCGTCGTCACCCGCTGGAAGACGGTGCTCCCGCGGGAGCTCACGGCCTCGCGCATGTCGGGGGTCAGCTCGCTGAACCGGTCCTGCCGTGCGGAGGTGGCGCTGAGCTTGTCGTAGGTCGCCAATACGCGCCAGTTTCCCGAAGGTTCGGATTCGGCCAGGTTCAACGCGAACACATCCAGTTCGACCTGGCTCGGGGGATAGGCGAGGGAGGCGGCGAGGCCGTTGACATGGTCGCGGAACTGCTTGATCACGGTGTCCTGGCTCTGTTGGAGCACCCCCGTGCGTGCTTCCCGGAAGGTCAGGGCGCCGGTGGTCAGGGTGGCGACGCAGGCGACCAGCAAGAAGGCCACCATCAGCCGGCCTCGCAGGCCGCGCAGCAGCCGTGGAGCCTTCACCGGGACATGAACCGATAGCCGAAACCGCGCACGGTCCGGATGTAGTACGGCTGCCCCGGGGGCTCGCCCATCTTGGTGCGCAGCCGCTTGACGCAGGCGTCCACCAGCCGTGAGTCACCGTGGTAGCTGTGCTCCCATACCGCTTCGAGGAGCTGCTGCCGGCTGAAGACCTGGCCGGGCGAGGCGGACAGGGCCAGCAGGAGCCGTAGTTCGGACGGGGCCAGCGCGACCGGCACGCCCCGGTGGGTGACGGTCAGTGAGGCCCGGTCGATGACCAGTTCTCCGTGGGTCTCGGTCCTCGGTACGCCACCGTCGGCGGGTGGGCCGCCGACCCGCCGCAGAACGGCACGGATGCGTGCCTCCAGCACCCTGGCCTGTACGGGTTTGACGACGTAGTCGTCCGCGCCCGCCTCGAGTCCGACGACGATGTCCACGTCGTCGCCCCGGGCGGTCGCCATGATGACCGGGACCTGGTCGGCTGCGGCGCGGATGCGGCGGCACACCTCCAGTCCGGGCATGCCGGGCAGCATCAGATCGAGCACCACGACATCCGGCAGGAACGAGCGCAGCCGCTCCAGCCCGTCCTCGCCCGTCGCGGCGCAGGCGACGTCATGTCCCTGACGGCGCAGGGCGAGCTGGACGCCCTCACGGACGGCGCGGTCGTCTTCTATGAGCAGGACACGTGGCATGTGTCCAGTATCCGCACGAGAACGCCCAGGTCAGCGGCTGTTACCAGATGATCACATACTCGCGGGCCGCGCCTTCGGCGGAGCGGCTGTTGCCGTTTCATCACACTCCGGACCGGCTCCCATCACACCGTGCGCTCAGGATCAACCGCCATGACCGCACACCATGCGACGGCTTCGAGTCCCCGTTCCCGTTGTCCCGGCGCGGCAAGAGAAAAGGCCTGATCATGCACAGAGTCCGTATGTCCGTCGCCACCACCCTGGCGGTGGGTCTCCTGCCGCTCCTCGCCGCCTGCGGCGGTTCGAGCGACAAGGCCGGCGCGGACGCCGCCTCCTCGAACGCCGGGAACAGCAGCACCACGAACGCCGACGGGGCCGTACAGCTCACCGTCCCGGGCGACGCGGATGACGCGACCAAGAAGAAGTACATCGAGCAGAACGCCATCTCGGCCTGCATGAAGAAGCAGGGATTCACCTTCACCCCGCACGTGGCTGCGGAGAGCGTCAGCACAAGCTGGATCGACGGCGAGGACTACGCGCTGGCGAAGAAGTCCCGGCAGAAGTACGGGTTCGGCAACTACTCGACCGCCGTCTACCCGAACAGCTCCGACGCCCCCCACGCCGACGTGACGGGAAGAGGGGCGGGAAAGGTGCTCACGCACGACGAGGACCAGAAGGGGCTCACCGCCGCCCAGCGGAAGGCGTACTCGGAGGCGCTGTCAGGGCCCCCGGCCACGAACAAGACGGAGGAGAAGACCGCCGGCTGCGAACTCAAGGGATCGGAAGCGGCGAACGGACCGGCGCTCAGCGCGGCCGAGGAGGAGAAGGCGTGGAAGGACAGGCAGGAAGAGAACCGCGCCAACGGTCTTGAGCTCAACGGCGATACCCAACTGGTGGCGCTTGCCCAGGAATTCGCCACCTGCCTGAAGGGGCAGGGCATCGCGGTCGCCACCACCCAGCCGACCGGCATCGTCGACATGGTCCGGCTGGCCCAGGTCGTGCCGGAGAACCACTTCAGCATGGGCAAGGAAGCAGCTCTGCCGCTGCTCACCAAGGAGATCGACATCTCCCTGAAGGACCTGGAGTGCGGGAAGAAGTTCCGGGCCGCGTACTTCCCCAAGGAGAAGGTCCACCCGTACTGGGGCGAAGGCGCATGAGCCGGTTCAGCAGCCGTAAACAGCTGGGCGCCCTGGTCGCCGGGGTCGTCCTGATCGGGGCGGGCGGCTGGTTCGCCGGTTCGCAGGTGCGCTCCCCCGCCGACGCCGCCGCCGCGCACCAGGCTCCGAAAGCCGGCCCGGTGACCGTGGCGGTGCGGCGGCAGTCCCTCACCGCGACCGTGGTGGCGACGGGGTCCGTCGAGTTCGCCTCGCCACGTCCGCTCTCGCTGGCCGGCTCCGTGGGCACCGGGGCGACGGCGGGCGACGGCGCGGGCGGCGAGGGGGAGCAGCGGGTCACCAAGGCGCCGGTCGCCGGGACCGAGGTCAAGGAGGGCGACGTGCTGATGACGGTCAGCGGCCGTCCGGTACTCGCGCTGAGCGGTTCCGTACCGATGTACCGCGCCTTGGGGCCGGGCACCTCCGGCGGCGATGTGAAGCAGCTCCAGAGTGCGTTGCGGCGGCTCGGGTTCGACCCCGGAGCGATCAGCGGCGACTACCGCCAGGGCACTGCGGCGGCGGTCACCAGCTGGTACACGAGCACGGGGTACGAGGCGCAGAAGCCGAGCGCGGACGACCAGCAGCAGCTGGGCCAGCTGCAGCAGGCGGTGTCCGCCGCCCAGGAGGCACTCCTCACCGCCAACAGCGGCAGCGGAACGGAGACGGACACGCACGGCGGCTCCAGTTCACCGCACCCGCAGTCCAGCACCGACGCGCAGGTCCACCAGCTGCAGCTCGGTTCCGCGCGCAAGACGCTGGACCTGGCCAACGCCGCCCTCAGCACCTTCCAGGCCTCCTACGGGACGAAGGTCCCGGCCGGCGAGGTCGTCTTCTTCCCGAAGCTGCCCGTACGGCTGAACAAGGTGACCGTGAAGACGGGGGACACCGTGTCCGGCCCGATCGGCACGGTCACCAGCTCCGATCTGGAGGTGCAGGCCACCGTCCCCGGCACGGACGCCGAACTGCTGAGGAAGGGCATGGCCGTCGAGCTGACGACGACGGACGGCAAGAAGGCACAGGGCACCGTGTCCGCACTCGGCGCCGGCGCCGCGTCCTCGACGACGACCGACGACAGCGAGGGAACCGCCGGGACGACCTCGCAGAGCACCGGGACCGGCGCCGCCGACGCCTCCGCCACCGGCACTACGGCCCCGGTCCAGCTGCGCATCTCCGTACCCGCCTCCGGCGATCTGGCCGACGAGGCCGAGACCGCCGTGAAGGTGACCATCAAGATCGGCGCCTCTGACGGCAAGGTACTGGTCGTGCCACTCGCCGCGATCCGGACCTCGTCGGACGGAAAGGCCCGGGTGCAGGTCGAGCGCGACGGCAAGGTGAGTGACGTCCACGTCACCGTCGGGCTCTCCGCAGCGGGTCTCGTCGAGGTGAAGCCGGCCGGCAGCACACTGAAGCAGGACGACCACGTGGTGGTCGGCGAGTGACCCCCGTCCCCGACCCGGCCGCCACGACGGCCACGACCGCCGTCGGCGCCGCACCGCGGGACGGCTCCGACGGCCCGGACGCCGTCATCGAACTCACCGACGTGAAGCGGACCTTCGACTCCGAGCCGCCCGTTCACGCCCTGCGCGGGGTGAACCTGACCGTGCGGCGCGGCGAGCACCTGTCCATCGTCGGGCCGTCCGGTTCCGGGAAGTCGACCCTGCTCAACACCCTCGGGCTGCTCGACCGGCCCACCACGGGCTCCTACCGTCTCGACGGGGTGGAGACCACCGGACTCGGTGACCTCGAACGCACCGCGCTGCGCGGCAGCCGGATCGGGTTCGTCTTCCAGTCCTTCCACCTCCTCCCCTACCGGACGGTGGACGAGAACGTCATGCTCGCGGAGGCGTACCGCAAACCGCGCCCGGGGCGCGCACGCGGCACCCGCCTCACCCGCGCCCGCCAGGCACTGGAACGCGTGGGCCTCGGACACCGGTCGGGCTTCAGACCCGACCGGCTGTCCGGCGGCGAACGCCAACGCGTCGCCATCGCACGGGCCTTGATCGGCGACCCCGCACTCCTGCTCTGCGACGAACCCACCGGCAACCTGGACAGCGAGAACACCCTGTCCGTACTGGAACTCTTCGACGACCTGTGCGCCCAGGGCATGACCCTGGTCCTGATCACGCACGACGAAACGGTCAGCCGCCGTGCAGGACAGCGCGTCCGCATCACCGACGGCCACCTCACCCCGGAGGCCGAATGAAACTCACGGCCAGACCAAGGACGACACCGGCCCCGACCCCGACACCGGCCGCCGGGGCCCGTATCGACCGCCCCTGGATGGACCCACGGGACCTGTGGACAGAAGCCCTCGCCGGCGTCCTCGCCCGCCCGGTCCGGTCCGCGCTGACCACACTCGGCACCGTGCTCGGCATCGCCACCCTCGTCATCACCATCGGTGTGGCCTCCACCGCGGGCAACCAGATCGTCGGCCGGTTCGACGCACTCACCGCGACCTCCGTGACCGTGACCGTGCCACCCCCGCCCGACAGTTCGGACGGTAAACCCCTGGTGGACTGGTCGGGCACCGACGCGGTCCGCCGGCTGACCGGGGTGGAATCGGTCGCCGCCCTCGCCGACTCCGTCGCGACCAACAGCATCCAAGTGCGGTCCAACGACGTCAAAGCACCCGGCGACGTCTCCGGCCAGACCCTGGCCGTCGTCGCCGCCTCAGCGGACCTTCCCACCGGGGTACGCGGCGCGATGGCCACGGGGCGGTTCTACGACTCCGGCGACATCGGCCGGCACGCCCAGGTGGCGGTCCTGGGCGACCAGGCGGCGCGGCTGCTGGGCATCAGCCGGGTGCAGGACTCCCCGGCGATCTTCCTCCAGGGCCAGTCGTACACCGTCATCGGCATCCTCGGCGGCGTCAAGCGTGAGCAGCGGCTGTCCACCGCCGTGATGCTCCCGCCCACCACCGCCGCGGACCGCCTCGGCCTGCGCGACGTCACCCGCGTACTCGTCAACACCGAGATGGGCGCGGCCCGGCAGGTGGCGCGCCAGGCACCGATCGCCCTGTCCCCCGGGCACGAGAAATCCCTCACCGTCGCCGCACCGGCCGACCTGTCCAAGGCCCGCGACGGCGTCCAGAACGACGTCAACGGTCTCTTCCTCGTCCTCGGCCTGGTCTCGCTGGTGGTCGGCGCGATCGGCATCGCCAACGTCACCCTGGTGACGGTGATGGAACGGGTCGGGGAGATCGGCCTACGGCGCGCCCTGGGCGCGTCGAGGCGACAGGTGGCCGGCCAGTTCCTCCTCGAGTCGACAACCATCGGCCTGCTCGGCGGCATCGTCGGCGCGGCCCTGGGCATCGCCGTCGTGGTGTGCGTCGCCGTCTTCAAACAGTGGACCCCGGTACTCGACCTGACCTTGGCCTTCGGCGCCCCGCTCGCCGGAGCCCTCGTCGGCCTGCTCGCCGGCCTCTACCCGTCACTGCGCGCCGCCCGCATGGAACCGGTCGACGCACTGCGCGCACCGTCCTGAGGGGAGCCGGAGGACGGCTCTTCCACGCCGTGCGTCGGACAGCAGAAAACCCCAGGTCACGCAGGGCCCCGGCGAGTGCCTGGATCGCCCCACCCTGGGGTGATCCAGGCACTCGCCGGGGCCCTGGCTTCACCCCTGCCACCCTCGCGGGCCGCGTGGCAAGATCGCCGGATGCTGAAGCTCACCGATTTCATCATCGACTGCCCCGAGCCCAAGAAGCTCGCGGCGTTCTACGCCGAGGTCACCGGCGAACCCGTCAAGCCCGACAGCGACGACAACTGGGCCGGCATCAAGTTCGGCAAGATCGAGCTCGCGTTCCAGCGCGTCGACAACTTCCGCGCACCGAACTGGCCCGACGACGAGCACCCCAAGCAGTTCCACCTCGACTTCGAAGTCGACGAGTTCGAACCCGAGGAACAGCGCCTCACCGCCCTCGGCGCCACCCTCCGCAAGGACTTCGTCGGCGAGGAGGGCTACGGCTGGCGCGTCTACACCGACCCGGTCGGCCACCCCTTCTGCCTGTGCCGTAACAGGCGCGTCCAGTGGATCGACGGCGAGCCCGTCGGGCTCTGACGGACACCGAATGGGCCCGGGGGCTCCGGGCATGGCCCCGGCGAGTACCTGGATCGCCCCACCCTGGGGTGATTGATCTCGATGGCGAGCCCCGGAAGCAGATGAACATCGCACCTGTGGATCGTGTAGTTCTCTACGCTGCAAGATCCACGAAGGTGCCGTGTTCGTTCCTCCATCATCTCCTGTCGCTGTCCGTGCGCCTCGGGCAGTAACGCGCCGAGCAGAACCCCCAGTTCGGCGTACCGACCCGCCCAGTAGGCGGCGTCGGCGTCTTGAAGAACTGCCCGCAACTCGTCGACCGTCCCCGGTTCGGCCTCGGCCGGGATACCGAGGGCGGCGTCGTGGGTGGCGCCGGACAGGGACCGCAGGGCCGCTCGCTCGTCGCGGTCCATGGAGCGACGAGGCGCCTGCTGTCCGAAGAGCACAGCAATGTCGGTGCCGAGGGCGGAAGCGATGGAGAGCAGTGAAGGAAGAGAAGCGGTGCCGCCGCGTTCCAGCTTCCTTACGACGCCGACCGACACCTCGGCGGCCTCGGCCAGCTGCTCCTGCGTCATGCCGTTGCGGAGCGCCTTGAGTCTTTCGGCGGTGGTGTACTCCGACCATTGCATGAGAGCCACTTCCCCTTCTGGTCCGCCAGGAGTTGGCCGTGCCCATGGCGGATGGAGGGCCAACACTCCTTCTCCGAAAGGGGACCCGTTGGTGTGGCTGGAATCAGCTCTGCACGGCGAGGGTCGCCGTCACGCCGAGCAGGCGCTCCAGCTCGGCGACTGCGGAGTCCTCGTCCGTCGCAAGGACGGTGGTGATCCCGAGGGCTTCGGCGGGTGGAAGGTTCACGGAGTGGTCGTCGACGAACACGCACGCCGTTCCGGGGAGACCGAGGCGGTCCAAGGTGAGTTGGTAGATCGCAGGGTCTGGCTTCGCCATGCCGACGACTTCGGAGATGACGTGCACGTCGAAGAGGTCCCAGATGCCCACATGCTCGTACGGGTTGAAGGGGTCCAGGCCGAAGCTGTTCGACAGGAGGGCGAGCCGGTAGCCCGCTTCCTTGGCTGCGCGGGCAAAGGCTGCCATGCGAGATGCCGCCGGCACCTTGGCCCAGGCGCGGCCCATCAGGTTCACCGGGTCGACGTTCGTACCGAGTAGAGCAGCAGTCTGCGCGTTCCACTCGACCTGACCGAGCTGTCCGATCTCCAGCGCCGCATACAGGCGCCGCCCTTCGGCGGTGTCGTTGAGAGTGGCGCGCCACGCCTCCGCGTGCAGGCCCTCCGCCTCGGCCCAGCGGCGGTGGGTCGGCCGGGGGTCGGCGGTCAGCACTCCGGCGAAGTCCAGGATGAGCCCACGCGGGGCAGTGGGTTCGGGGGTACCGGCGGGCATCGGCATGGCTGCGAGCGTCCTCTCCGTCGACCTCATGAAACGCTACCCCGCGCTGAGGCCGGAAAGGATTCTCTCGGCGACCGCAGATCACGAGGGACATCGTAGAAACGATCGAGAATTGACCACGAGGGCACGTCAGACCTGGCAAAGGACGCAATCGGCTTGCCCATGCCGAGGGGGAGCTGACCCCGTCCTTCTGCACGATCAACCGGATCGTGCAGTTCCGCGACGGTTGGATCGTCTCCCGGGCGTAGAGGACACCATCGTCCTCAAGCTCCACTCTGATGATGTCCCGCTGGCAACTCCTCGGCCGGCAGGGCCAAGGGCGGCAAGCCGAGCAACAAGGCGACAGCGCAGGCCAAGGAGGCCGCGAAGGCCAAGCGCCGGAAGCCCAAGAAGTAAGGGCTCCTGAGCGACTCCGCTCACGCAGGCCCTCCCACCGCGCCCCGGCCACCCGCCACACCAGCCCCGGAACAGCACAAACCCCAGGTCACGGGCTACGTGACCTGGGGTTCCACAGAGCCCCCTGTCGGATTCGAACCGACGACCTACGCATTACAAGTGCGTTGCTCTGGCCAACTGAGCTAAGGAGGCACCGCGCACGCCGAAGGCACGCGCGCGAGCTCTCACTCTACACAGCGCCCCTCTCGCCCATCCACGACGTTTCACCCCTGCTCGCGGGGCACGGATCGCAGTCCGTCCAGAGTGAGGTCAAGGAGGCGTTCGGCCTGTTCCCGCTGCTCGGGGCCGCCCGAGGAGAGGGCGATTCCGGCGAGGGCGGCGAACATGTCGGTGGCGCTGATGTCGGACCGGATCACACCGGCCGCGGTGCCGGCGTCCATGAGGGACGCCAGTGCCTCCTGGATCATCCGGTGGCTGTCGGCGTACGGGTTGGTACCGGAGGCGACGACCGCGCGGAGCGCCTCGGCCATGCCGCGTTTGGCGGTGGCGTAGTCGATGAAGCCGCGCGTCCAGGCGCGCAGCGCCTCGCCGGGGTCCATGGCCGCCAGGAGCTTGGGGACGGAGTCGCACAGGCGGGACACCTCGTTGCGGTACGCCGCCTCGATCAGGGCCTCCCGGGTGGGGAAGTTGCGGTAGAGGGTGCCGGTGCCCACGCCCGCCTCCCTGGCTACGCGCTCGAAGTGCGCGTCCAGCCCCTCCTCGGTGAACACACGGACCGCCGCGGCCAGGATCTTGTCCCGGTTGCGTTGTGCGTCGGCCCTCAGCGGGCGTTCCGCGGCTGGGGACATCAACGACACTCCCTCGTTCTCGCTCTTCGTTTGCTAAGTGGAGGCGCCGCCACTTACTGTGAAGGAAGTGGCGGCGCCTCCACTTTCACTGTAGGGCAATGCGCCGGGGCAGCAACCCCGGCCTGCCCTCAACCCCCCGCCCCCTTTCTGGAAGGACTGCCGATCATGTCGGGAATCGAAGGCAAGGTCGTGGCCATCACCGGCGCCAGCAGCGGCATCGGTGAAGCGACAGCACTCCTGCTCGCCTCGCGCGGCGCGAAGGTCGTCCTCGGAGCACGCCGTCCGGAGCGCCTGGCGGCCCTGGCCGCCCGTATCGAAGAAGCCGGCGGAGAAGCCGCCTGGGCCCGCACGGATGTGAAGAAGCGCGCGGACCTGACCGGCCTCGTCGCCCTGGCCCGCGAACGGTTCGGCAAGCTCGACGTCCTCGTCAGCAATGCCGGCATCGGCCCGATCTCCCCTCTCGACGACCTCCGCGTCGAGGAGTGGGAAGAGATGATCGACGTCAACCTCAAGGGCGTGCTGTACGGGATCGCCGCCGCACTGCCCGTGTTCCGGGAGCAGGGCTTCGGCCACTTCGTCAACACCGTCTCCACCGCGGGGCTGCGCATCGTCCCCCTCCAGGCGGTCTACGCCGGCACGAAGAACGCCGTCCGCACCATCTCCGAGGGGCTGCGCCAGGAGGCCGGCGACAGCCTGCGCGTCACCGTCGTCTCACCGGGCTTCGTCCGTACGGAGTTCGCGGACTCCCTGTCGGACCCCGGGATCCGGGCCCAGGTCGCCGACCGGATGGAGAAGATCGCGATCGCGCCGGAGGCGGTGGCCCGTGCGATCGCCTTCGCCGTCGAACAGCCGGACGGCGTCGACGTGGGCGACATCGTCGTCCGCCCCACCGCGCAGGACTAAGGGCTGTCCGCACGGGCCCGTCGCCCCGATCCCGTCTGATCATGCCGGGGGATATTCATGGCCCAAGAACTGCTGACAGATTCGAAGTGGCCAGGTAGCGTCGCTGAAGGTTCACTCAAGTGGACCAGACCACTCCCTTACAACGGATCGTCCGGCACGTTCCTGCCGGTGAAGGAGAAGCATCAGCATGGCCAGTGTCACGTTCGACAAGGCGTCCCGCGTATACCCCGGCTCCACGAAGCCCGCGGTTGACCAGCTCGAGATCGACATCGAGGACGGCGAGTTCCTCGTCCTCGTCGGTCCCTCCGGTTGTGGCAAGTCCACCTCCCTGCGCATGCTCGCGGGTCTTGAGGACGTCAACGGCGGCGCGATCCGCATCGGTGACCGCGATGTCACGCACCTGCCGCCGAAGGACCGGGACATCGCGATGGTGTTCCAGAACTACGCGCTCTACCCGCACATGTCCGTCGCGGACAACATGGGCTTCGCGCTGAAGATCGCCGGTATCAACAAGACCGAGATCCGGGCGAAGGTCGAAGAGGCCGCCAAGATGCTGGACCTCACCGACTACCTCGACCGCAAGCCGAAGGCGCTCTCCGGTGGTCAGCGTCAGCGTGTCGCGATGGGCCGCGCCATCGTCCGTGAGCCGCAGGTCTTCCTCATGGACGAGCCGCTGTCGAACCTCGACGCCAAGCTCCGTGTCTCCACCCGTACGCAGATCGCCTCGCTCCAGCGCCGTCTGGGCATCACGACCGTCTATGTCACCCACGACCAGGTCGAGGCCCTGACGATGGGCGACCGCGTCGCGGTCCTCAAGGACGGTCTGCTGCAGCAGGTCGACTCGCCGCGCAACATGTACGACAAGCCGGCGAACCTCTTCGTGGCCGGCTTCATCGGCTCCCCGGCGATGAACCTGATCGAGGTCCCGATCACCGACGGTGGCGTGAAGTTCGGCAACAGCGTCGTCCCGGTCTCCCGTGCCGCGCTCACCGCCGCCGCGGACCGCGGCGACACGACCGTCACGGTCGGCATCCGCCCCGAGCACTTCGACATCGTCGAGCACGGCGGCGCCGCCGCGAAGACCCTCACCAAGGACTCCGCCGACGCCCCGGCCGGTCTGGCCGTCTCGGTCAACGTCGTCGAGGAGCTCGGCGCCGACGGCTTCGTCTACGGCTCCGCCCAGGTCGGCGAGCAGGACAAGGACCTCGTCGTCCGCGTCGGCGGCCGCGCGGTCCCGGAGAAGGGCACCAAGCTGCACGTCGTGCCCCGCCCGGACGAGCTGCACGTCTTCGCGAGCTCGACCGGTGAGCGTCTCACCGACTGATTTCGCACCGCCCGCTGTACGACGTCGGCCCCGCACGTTCTCCGTGCGGGGCCGACGCGCGTTCCGAGGGCGCCGGCGCGCGTTCCGGGGGTTTGGACAGTCGACGCCAAATTCCCCGGCACAACGGTCATTTCACTCCGGTTCGTCAACACGGGATTCGAAAAACACTCTCGAACCATCCCTCGCGAGAGTGACGTAATGTCGTCGATTCATCACTGCCCGCTACGCTCACTGCGTGACCCACTCCGCGCGCCGCATCGGCCGAACTCTCGCTCTCGTACTGCCTGTCGTCATGGTCCTGTCCGGGACCCTCGCGGTCACCCGCGTGCCGTGGGCAGCTCACAACTCCGATTCGCAGGTACTGACCGCATCCGCCCACGCCGTCTCCAAGCGCGCCAAGCCGCGCACCTCGCAGGACATCCTGCGCGACAGGCTTCTCCTGGAGCTCCGGGAGAAGGACCCCGCCGTCGCGTTGACCGACCTCCAGCGCGCCGTCGAGGGGCGTCCGTCGCTCGCGAGGCACTGCATGTCGATCGCGAAGGCGCTGGGCAAGGCAGCGGTCGAGCAGTACGGCCCGACCCGCGCACACCGGTTCTCGCGTCCCGTCTGCGACACGTCGTTCGCCTCGGGTGTCGCGCAGTTCAGCTGACCGGTCCCGCACAGGCACGGCATATCGTGCCTGACATGCATACGTTTCCGACGCAGGCCGTGATCCTGGCAGGTGGCCAGGGATCGCGGCTGCGCCCGTACACCGATGACCGCCCCAAGCCGATGGTCGAGATCCCGGGTACCGGGACTCCGATCATCGGCCATCAGCTTTCCTGGCTGGCCGCCGAGGGCGTGACCGATGCCGTGGTGTCGTGCGGGCATCTGGCCGAGGTGCTGCAGGAGTGGCTGGACGCGGCGGTGCTGCCGCTGCGCGTCACGACGGTGGTGGAGTCCGAACCGCTGGGCCGCGGCGGCGGGCTGAAGTACGCGGCGGCCCGGCTGCCCGATCCGGAGCAGCCCTGGTACGCCACCAATGGTGATATCTGGACGCGCTTCTCGTTGCGTGAGATGGCCGCGTTCCACGCGGAGCGTGACGCGACCGCGACGCTGGCGCTGGCCCGTCCCCGGATTCCATGGGGCGCGGTGGAGACGGACGCGTTCGGGCACATCACCGACTTCATCGAGTCGCCGCCGTCGCCCTACCTGATCAATGCGGGGGTGTACGTGTTCTCCCCGGCGTTCACGGCGATGCTGCCGGACCGAGGCGATCACGAGCGGACGACGTTCCCCCGGCTGGCCCGGGAGCGCAGGCTGGCCGGGTACCCGCTGCCGCACGGGGCGTACTGGCGGGCCATCGACACCGCCAAGGACCTGACGGAGGCGGCGAAGGAGCTGGACGGGCGGTAAGCCGACCGAGGCCCGCCCGCTCCCCCGCACATCCCCCGCACAGCGGAATGCGCTCACCGCACACGCGAGAGGGGCGGGCACCGGATTCCTCTCCGGTGCCCGCCCCTCTCGCGTGTGTGCGGTGGGCCCGGTCAGCCCAGGAGGCCGCCGAGGGGGTTCTTGCCGCTTCCGCCGCCGGAGCCGTCCGTGGAGCCGGTGGAGCCGGCGCCGGGGTCGGAGCCGCCCGCCGTGGAGCCTCCCCCGGAGCCGCCCCCGGGGCTTCCGGCGGGGCCGGAGGAGCTGGGGCCGGCGCTGGTGGACGGGGGCTGCTGGGGGGTCGTCCGCTGCGGGGGCTGCTGGCCGGTGCCCTGGGTGGCGCTGGGCCGGCCCGTGCCGGCCGTTGCCTGGCCCGACTCCCGGACGGTGCCCGTGGCAGGCGTGGAGGCCTGGGCGGACGGGGTACGGGGGGCGGTGCTGCGGGACGGGGCGGGCTGCTGTCCGGCCGGGCTCTGCGAGGCCTTGCCGCCGCTGCGGGACTTCTCGGGGAGCGGGGAGCCGGGGAGCTGGTTGGTCGGGACCCCGTTGGGACCGGGGACGGTGACGACCCCGGACGAGCGGACGGCGCCGCCGAGCACGGAGCCGATGAGCAGGGTGAGGCCGACGACGACCGCGGCGACGACCGCGCCGCGGCGCAGCACGCGGCGGCGGAGGTCCCAGATCTCGGAGCGGGGGCCGAGCTTGCGCCAGGCCTCTCCGGCGAGGCGTCCGTCGGCGGAGTAGACGGGGGCGCCCGCGATGATCAGCGGGCTCCAGGCGGCGAGGTAGATGATGTCCGGCGCGTCGTACACGGGGACGGTGCGCCAGCTGACGGTGACTAGGAGGGCGGCGGAGAGGAGTGCGCCGACCGAGGCGGCGACGCGCTGCCAGAGGCCGAGGACGGTGAGGACCCCGACGACGACCTGGAGGAAGGCGATGCTGAGTCCGGCGCCGACCGGGTGGGAGAGCGCGAATGCGCGCAGCGGCTCCGCGAGGGCCCAGGGGTGCAGCGAGGTCAGCCACTTGACCATGGAGCCGCGGTCGCCGCCGTCGAAGTAGACGGGGTCGCAGAGCTTGCCCATGCCGGCGTAGATCGAGATGAAGCCGAGGAAGACCCGCATGGGCAGGAGGACGACGCCGAGGTTCATCCGGCGGTCGGGGTAGTACGCGTGCCGGACCGATTCGGTGCCCTGGCGGCGGTCGCTGGTGTCGGTGACGTCGAATGCGTCGTCATCGTCGGGGCCGTATCCGCCCGCGCCGTCCCGGCCGTACCCGTCCCGGTCGTCGCGGTCCGGGCCGTAGCCGTCCGCGGCGTACCGTCCGGGTCCGCTCTCGACGGGGTCGAAGGCGCCGACCGCCTGCCGCATCGGCGGGAGCAGCGGCCCGCCGGGCCGGGAGCCGCCGATGACGGGGGTGGGCTGGGTCTCTTCGAGACGCGGGATGACCTGGGTGCCGGCTCCGCCCCGGCCGCCTTCGTGCTCGTACGAGGCGTACGGCTCGTAGGGGTCGTACGCGGTGTCGGGGTGGCCCGTGACACCGGGACGGCCCGCGGTGGAGTTCCGTACGGCCTGGAGCAGTCCGGTGGCGCCGGGGTCGCCGGGGGCGGACCTGCCGCTCCACACGACGGGGGCGCGCCGGCCGCGCCCCGCTCCGGGGCCGCTCATGACGGGGATCCTGGGCGCACCGGCGGGGGCCACACCGCGCAGCCGTGCGCGCTGGCCGGGTGCGAGCTGCACCCGGAAGCTGGCGTGGTTGACGATGACCTGCGCAGGGTCGCAGTCCACCTTGGTCATGCTCAGGGCGGGTTGTTCGTCGAACCGAGGCGTTCTGGTGTCCACACTCATCTAACCGAGTGATGTGTGTTTAGGACACTGCCTTGACCGCGTCGAAGTGTCCGAGGCCCGTCAACCGGTAGTGGCGGGGTGCGCAGGGGCGTACGCACGGCCGGACGCGCCCCCCGAGAGGGCCGTACGGAGCAGCGGGCGCCGGGGGTTTCCTCCGTCGGCCGCCGCCCGTGCGGGTGGTCCTGCCGGGCGCCCGAGGGCCACCCGGCGGCCCCTCGGGCGGGGCGGGACTCAGGCGCGGCGGCGGGCGACCTCGTACATCACGATGCCGGCAGCGACACCGGCGTTCAGGGACTCGGCGCCACCGGGCATCGAGATGCGGACCCGGTAGTCGCAGGTCTCGCCGACGAGGCGGCCGAGGCCCTTGCCCTCGCTGCCGATGACGATGACGACGGGGCCGCCGAGTGCTTCGAGGTCCTCGACGGTGTGCTCGCCGTCGGCGGCCAGGCCGACGACGGTGATGCCTTCCTTCTTGTACGCCTCCAGCGCGCGGGTCAGGTTGGTGACCCTGGAGACCGGGGTGCGGGCGGCGGTCCCGGCGGAGGACTTCCAGGCTCCGGCGGTCATTCCGGCGGCACGGCGCTCGGGCACGACCACGCCGTGGCCGCCGAACGCGGAGACGGAGCGGACGATGGCGCCGAGGTTGCGCGGGTCGGTGACGCCGTCGAGGGCGACGATCAGCGGGTCCTCGCCGTTGTCGTACGCGGCGGCGGTGAGGTCCTGCGGTTCCGCGTACTGGTACGGCGGGACCTGGAGGACGAGGCCCTGGTGGTTCAGGCCGTTCGTCATCCGGTCGAGCTCGGGGCGCGGGGCCTCCATCAGGTTGATGTTGCCGCGCTGGCCGGCGAGCTGGAGGGCCTCGCGGACCCGCTCGTCGTTGTCGATGTACTGCTGGACGTACAGGGTGGTGGCGGGGACGCCGTCGCGCAGCGCCTCGAAGACCGGGTTGCGGCCGACGACCATCTCGGAGGTGCCCTTGACGCCGCCGCGCCGGGGCGCGGGACGGCGGTTGGCGGCCTGCTTGGCCTTGGCGGTCGCGATGCGGTTCTTCTTGTGCTTCTTGCGGTCCTCGGCGGGCGGCGTCGGTCCCCTGCCTTCGAGACCACGGCGTCGCTGACCACCGCTGCCGACCTGCATGCCCTTCTTGTTGGACGTGCGGCGGTTCCTGCGCTGGCTGTTCCCGGCCATGACCTACCTGTTTCGTTGCTTCAGACGTGCGTACGTGTACGTAAGTGAAAGTGTGCCGCCCGGCGGGCCGGGCGGCACTCGGGAGGACTACTGGCGCGGGCCGAGTGTCCACCGTGGTCCGGCCGGGCTGTCCTCGATGACGAGCCCGGACTGGTTGAGCTGGTCGCGGATGGCGTCGGCCGCCGTCCAGTCCTTGCGCTCGCGTGCGGACTGGCGCTGGTCGAGGACGAGCCGTACGAGGGTGTCGACGACGCCGTGGAGGTCGTCGCCGCGGTCGCTCTCACCGGCCCAGTGGTCGTCGAGCGGGTCGAGGCCGAGTACCCCGAGCATGGCACGGACCTCGGCCAGGCGTGCGACCGCGGCTTCCTTGTCGTCGGCGGCGAGGGCCGAGTTGCCCTGGCGGACCGTGGTGTGGACGATCGCGAGGGCCTGCGGGACGCCCAGGTCGTCGTCCATCGCCTCGGCGAAGGCGGGCGGCACCTCGGTGGCCGGGGCGACCGTCTCGCCGGCCTTCTCGGTGACGCGCTGGACGAAGCCCTCGATCCGGGCGAACGCGGACTCGGCCTCGCGCAGGGCCTCCTCGCTGTACTCGATCATGGACCGGTAGTGCGGGGTGCCGAGGTAGTAGCGGAGCACGATGGGGCGCCAGGCCTTGACCATCTCGCTGACGAGCACGGAGTTGCCGAGCGACTTCGACATCTTCTCGCCGGACATGGTGACCCAGCCGTTGTGCACCCAGTACTTCGCGAACGCGTCGCCGAAGCCCTTGGCCTGGGCGATCTCGTTCTCGTGGTGCGGGAAGATCAGGTCGATGCCGCCGCCGTGGATGTCGAAGGCGGTGCCGAGGTACTTGTGCGCCATGGCGGAGCACTCCAGGTGCCAGCCGGGGCGGCCGCGGCCCCAGGGCGTCTCCCAGCTGGGCTCGCCGGGCTTGGACGCCTTCCACATGGCGAAGTCGCGCTGGTCGCGCTTGCCGGTCTCGCCGTCGCCGGAGGGCTGGCGCAGATCGTCCAGGTCCTGGTTGGAGAGGGACAGGTAACCGGGGAACGAGCGCACGTCGAAGTAGACGTTGCCGTCGCAGGCGTAGGCGTGGCCGCGCTCGATGAGGCCCCGCATCATCTCGATCATCTCGGTGATGTGGCCGGTGGCGCGCGGCTCGTACGTGGGCGGGAGGCAGCCCAGCGCGTCGTAGCCGGCGTTGAACGCGCGCTCGTTCTCGTAGCCGATGGCCCACCACGGGCGGCCTTGCTCGGCCGACTTCGTGATGATCTTGTCGTCGATGTCGGTGACGTTCCGGACGAACGTCACGTCGTACCCGCGGTGCTCGAACCAGCGGCGCATGATGTCGAAGTTCAGTCCGGACCTGATGTGCCCGATGTGCGGGGCGGCCTGGACAGTGGCGCCACAGAGGTAGATCGAGACACAGCCCGCTGTGAGCGGGACGAAGTCACGGATCTGCCGGGCGCTGGTGTCGTACAGGCGAATAGTCACGCCTCAAGGGTAGTGGGCGCGCACCAGTGCCCCGCGACCCCTTGGAGGATTGCGATGACAGTTGTTATGGCCCTGGTCCGCCCGGCCGCAAGCGCGTTGAGCCGGGCGGTCAGGGCGTACGCCCTCCTGAGCTGACCGGTTGCCCGGCCCGCTTGCCGTCCGCGCTCCCGTTCGCGCCCGCGTTCGTGCCCGCGTTCGTGCCCGCCGGAAGGGTCAGCGCGAGGGCGGCGCCCGCGAGCGGGACGGCGGCGAGCACCGCCCACCGGACGGGTGCGGGGACACCGAGCAGCGCTCCCGTGGCGGCGCTGCCCGCGAGGACGGCCACTCCGGAGACCGAGGACAGCGCTCCGGTGGCCAGCCCGAGGTGCCGGTCGGCGACGAGATCGGGTACGAGACCGCGGGCGGCCGGCACCAGCAGCATCTGCCCGAGGGTGAGCAGGACGACGAGCGAGGCGGCGGGCAGCAGTCCGGCGGGCCCGCCGGGGGCCAGGGGCACGGCGGCGAATCCGGCGGCGACGGTGGCGAGCCCGGCGACGAGCGCGGTACGCGGTGCGAGGCGGCGGGCGGCCCAGCCGGTCACCGGCAGCTGCGCACAGACGACCAGCAGCGAGGAGAGCGCGAACAGCGAACCGAGCGCGGCCTGCGAGCCGGTGGCGCGCCGCACCTCGGCCGGGAGCGAGAGGTAGAGCTGGTTGTACGCGACGAGGTAGCTGCTGTACGTGAGGCAGAGCAGCAGGAACGGGCGGTTGCCGAAGACCTCGCGCACGGAGCCCCGGTACCGGGTCTCACGGGCCACGGGTGCGCGGCGCGGCATCAGCCGGGCGTGTCCGGCGAGGACCGCGACGAAGACGAGGACCCCGGCGAGGGCGGCGGCCCGGAACCCGCCGCCCAGGAGCAGGAGGGCCGAGCCGAGGAGCGGTCCGAGGAACGCCCCGGCCTGTCCGGCGGCGGAGAACCGGGCGAGCACCCGGGCGCGCGGGGTACCGGTCTCCCTCTCGTGCCGGACGGCCTCGCGGGCGGTCTCGGACTCGACGGCGGGCGAGAAGAGCGCGGCGGCGAGTCCGGTCAGCAGGACGGCGCCGATCACGGTCGCGGTGGACCCGGCGAAGGCGAGCCAGCCGAATCCGGCGATGCGCAGGACGCAGCCGGCGAGGACGACGGGGCGGGGTCCGTACCGGTCGGTGAGCGCGCCGCCGATGACGAAGAGGCCCTGCTGGCTGAAGGTGCGCAGGCCGAGGACGAGGCCGACGAGCCAGCCGGCCATGCCGAGGCCGGTGCCGAGGTGCGTGGCGAGGTAGGGCAGGACTGCGTAGAAGCCGATGTTGAACGCGAACTGGGTGGTGGTGAGGAGGCGCAGGTAGCGGTCCGGAGCGAGGCCGGGGGTCGGGGCGGCGCTCACGCGGCGCCCTTGCGGTGTCGCACTCCCCGGACGGCCGCGGCGGCGAGGACGGCCGTCGCGCCGAGGACGGCGAGGGCGGCGGCGGGGGCGAGTACGGCCCAGGGGGCGCGTTCGGCGTAGGGGAGGTTCTCGGAGAGCATCCGGCCCCATTCGGGTGACGGGGGCGCGGTGCCGAGGCCGAGGAAGCCCAGGGAGGCGAGGGCCAGTGCGAGGGCGGGGACGCGCAGGGCTGCGTGGCGGACGACGGGGGGCAGGACGCCGGGCAGGACGTGACGGCGCAGCAGGTGTGCGCGACCGGCGCCGAGCGCGCGGGCGGCGGCGATGTGCGGGGCGGCACGCTCCTGGGCGTACAGGGCGCTGGTGTGTGCGGCGAGGGGGGCCCAGGCGACGGCGGTGACCGCTGCGGCGGCGCTCCAGGGGCCGGGTCCGGCGACACCGGCGACGACGAGGCCGGTGAGGATCGCGGGCAGCGCGTTGGCGGTCTCGGTGAGCGCTCCGGCGCGTACGGCTCCCAGCGCGAGGCCGATCAGCAGGGTGGCCGCGGACACGGCGACGGCGGTGAGGACGGTGCGGGCGGCGCCGTGTCCGAGCCGGGCGAGGATGTCGCGGCCGAGGGAGTCGGTGCCGAAGGGGTGGGCGGCGGACGGTCCGGCGAGGCGGGCCGCGGCGTCGACCTGGAGCGGGTCGCGCAGGAGTCCGGCGACGGTGACGGCGGCGAAGAGCGCGGCCAGGACGACGGCGGCCGCGGTCAGCAGCCGGCGGGCCGGGAGGACGGGCGGCAGGAGCGCGGGCAGGGCGCCGTCGTGCAGGGCGGGGCCGAGCAGCGCGCGGGAGGCGAGGCGGGCGGCCAGTCCGGCGGCCACACCGAGGAGCAGCAGCATCAGGACGCAGGCCTGGAGGACCGGGAGGTCCTGGGCGAGTGCGGCGGCCAGGGCGCTGCCGCCGAGGCCGGGGATCGCGTAGAGGGTCTCGACGGCGACGGCTCCGCCGGTGAGCCCGACGACGATCAGGCCGAGCTGGGGCAGCAGTCCCGGCAGGGTGCGGCGCAGGGCGTGGCGGGCGATGCGGGTTCGGGGCAGTCCGCCGGCGGTGGCTGCGCGGGCCCAGGGTTCGGCGAACGCGGCGGGCAGTGCGTCGTCCAGCAGCCGGCCGAGCAGCGCGCCGGCCGGGATGCCCATGGCGAGGGCGGGCAGCACCGCCTGCGCGGGGGTTCCCCAGCCGAGCGCGGGGAGCCAGCCGAGCCGGACGGCGACGAGGGCGGCGAGCACGGCGGCGATCAGGAACTCGGGGAAGGCGGCGAGGACGGCCGCGCCGACGCCCGCGCGGGTGGTGACGATGCGGCGCGCCGCCCCGCGCCGCAGGGTTCCGGCGGCGAGCGCCGCGGCGAGGAGCAGGGCGACGGCGAGGGAGACGCCCATGAGGGTGAGCGAGACGCCCAGGGCGGACATCGCGTCGGGGGCGACGGGCTGCCCGGAGACCCAGGAGGTGCCGAGGTCACCGTGGAGGAGTCCGCCGAGCCAGCCGCCGAGGAGGTGGAGGGGGCCGCCGTCGAGGCCGGTCTCCGCGCGGATGGCGTCGAGGGTCTCGGGGGTGGGCGGCCGGTCGGCGTACCGGGCGCGCAGGATCGTGAGCGCGGGGTCGGTGCGGGTCAGCCGGGGCAGCAGGCCGATGACGGCGAGGACCGCGAGGAGCGCGGCGAACCGTCCGGCGAGGTACTTCACCCGGTCATCCGACGCGGGTGTCTGCGGTGATGAGGGTGCGCTCCATCGGGTCGAGCGAGACACCGCGGACGCGGCTGTCGTCGTACCCCTGGACGAAGCGCTCGTGGAGCAGCGGCACGAGGGCGTCGGTGCCGAGGATGTCGGCCTCCGCGGTCATCGCGGCGCGGTGGCGGGCTTCGGTTCCGGCGACCGCGGCGGCCTTGTTCACGTCGGTGTCGACGCGCTTGTCGCAGAGCTGCGAGATGTTGAAGCTGCCGTCGCAGGTGAAGTCGGACGCGAGGTAGGAGACGGGGTCCGCGGTGTCCAGGAGGGTGTTGCGGGCCTGGATGAAGGCGTCGTACTTGCCGGCGAGGGCGTCGGCCTCCAGCTGGGCGTAGTCGCGGACGACCTGCTTGACGGTGAAGCCGCGCTTCTGGAGCTGCTGCTGGACGACGGTGGCGACCTCGGGGAGTTCGGGCCGGTTGGTGTACGTGGCGAGGACGATCTGCTCCGTCTTCGCGACCTGCGCCCGGCCTGCGGCCTCCGCCCGGTCGACCGGGGCCCGGCGGGCGTCGCGGGCCCACGGCACGCCGGGGCCGATGAGGCCCTGCGCGCTGTCGGCGCGGCCTTCGTAGACGGCCTTGACGAGGGCCTTGGAGTCGATCGCCTCGCGGGCCGCGGCACGCATCGCGGGGTCGGCGAAGACGCCGTGCTCGGTGTTGAGGGAGAGGCCGTTGGTGCGGGCGGAGGGGAACTCGTGGACGAGCCCGTCGCCGAGGAGGGAGGCCTGCGAGATCGGTACGTACTCGGCGACGTCGACGGCCCCGGTGCGCAGGGCGTTGGCACGGGCGGTGCCGTCGGCCACGAAGGTCACGTCGGCGCCGGGGGCCTCGGCCCTGCCGCCCCAGTAGTGGTCGTTGCGCTCCAGGGTGGCGCTGACGGCGCCCTTGACGGTGGCGAGGGTGAAGGGTCCGGTGGCGTGTCCGGCCGGGTTCACCCTGCCGTCCCGGTAGGCGGCGGCGGACAGGATCGTGAGGGAGGGGTTGGCGAGGCGCTGGGGCAGCAGCGGGTCGGCCTCCGTGGTGACGATCCGTACGGTGCCGGGTCCCTGGGCGGTCGCGGTGATGCCGGTGTCGGACAGGACGCGCGGCTTGGGCGAGGCCTTCTGAGCGGCGTTCAGGGAGCGGACGACGGCGGCCGGGCCGACCTCCGTGCCGTCCTGGAAGGACGCCTCGCGCAGGGTGAAGGTCCACGCCTTCGGGCTCTCGCGCTTCCAGGAGGCGGCGAGTGCGGGCTTCGCGGCTCCCTCGCGGTCGAGGGAGGTGAGGCCCTCGACGACCGCGAGGCGGCTGAGGGTCACGGCGTCGTCGCCGTAGGGGGACATCGCCTGGGCGGGCGGGAAGGCCATGACGACCCTGAGGCGTTGTCCGCCGCCGTCCGACGCGCTTGTGGTGTCGTTCGCGCCGCCGGAGCAGGCGGTGGCGAGCGGGACGAGGAGGGCGGCCGCGGTCAGCGGCAGCGCGGCGCGACGGAGTCGGGACGGGGACATGGCAACGACCTTATATGAAAACGATTGTCATCTGAAAATGATGCGGCGAGCGCCTCACGGGACAGCCCGACGGGCGCCTCAACGGGCGTCGGGCATCGGCAGCTCGAAGTGGACGATGCCCTGGCCGCCGCCGGGCAGGGTGCGTTCGTCGCACACCTCCCGCGCGAGCGACCGCCAGAACGGCTCGGCACCCGGCACGGCCGGGTCGGTGTGCAGATAGACCGCCTCGTACCCGCCGGCCCGTGCGACGAAGTCGCAGAGCTCGCGCACCAGCCGCCGCGCCAGCCCGTGCCTGCGGTGCTCCGGCGTCACGTAGATCCGGCACAGCTGGGCGGTGGTGCCGGACGGGAAGCGGTCCGCGACCCACTGCGGATTGGGCGGCGCCTGCGGCCCCCGGTCGCGCACGGCGCCCGTCGCGACGATCTCGCCGTCGCGCTCGACCACCAGCAGCGTGCAGCGCTCGGGCCGCAGATAACCGGCCTCGGGGTCGATGATGTCGGCGTGCCAGCGGGGCACGTACCCGGACCTCAGGTCGCGGTAGACGGTGTCGAGCATCACGGCCCGCGCGCCGCCGATGTCACGGGGGGTGGCGGTGCGCAGGACGTATCCGTCGGCATCGGCCCGCACCGCGGCCACCGTCGTCGTACTCATCCCGCTACCTCTCCAGTCCCTCGTGTCACTTCATTGCTGTACCAGGGTACGTGCAACTGATGTGCAAGAAGGCTGCGGGCCCGGCGCCCGGCCGGGCCCGCGGTACGGCTCCGGGGCAGGTCAGACCGTGCGGTAGACCAGTGCGGTGGCGATCCCGGCGATGCCCTCCGCGCGGCCGGTGAAGCCGAGCCCGTCGGAGGTGGCGGCGGAGAGCGAGACGGGCGCGCCCACGGCGGCGGACAGGACCTTCTGCGCCTCGTCGCGCCGCTTGCCGATCTTCGGCCGTACGCCGACGACCTGGACGGCGACGTTGCCGATCTCGAACCCCTCGGACCGCACGATCCGGGCCGCCTCGGTCAGCAGCGTCACACCCGCGGCGCCGGACCACTCGGGGCGCCCGGTGCCGAAGTGCTGCCCGAGGTCGCCGAGCCCGGCGGCCGAGAACAGCGCGTTGCACGCGGCGTGCGCGACGACGTCCGCGTCGGAGTGCCCGGCGAGCCCGGGGCCCTCGCCCTCCCACAGGAGACCCGCGCACCACAGCTCGCGGCCCTCCTCGAAGGCGTGGATGTCGGTGCCGATCCCGACGAGCGGGATCACCGGTGCGGCGCGTTCCACCGGTACCGCGTGTTCCACCGGTACCGCGTGTTCCACCGGTACGGCGTGTTCCACCGGTACGGCGTGTTCCACCGGTACGGCGTGTTCTTCAGAAGCCATCGTTCGCCCTCCTGCCTGCGAGTACCGCTTCGGCCAGGACCAGGTCCAACGGCCTGGTCACCTTGAACGCCTCCTCGTGGCCGGGTACGACCACGACGGGCACCCCGAGCTGCTCGACCAGGCCCGCGTCGTCGGTCGCGCCCTCGCCACTGACGGCGACCCGCTCATGGGCCCGCACCAGCGTGTCGCGGTCGAAGCCCTGCGGGGTCTGGACCGCCCGCAGCCTGGACCGCACCGGCGTGGAGAGCACCGGTTCCGGCTCCCCCGGCGCACCCGGCTCGACCTCCTTGACGGTGTCCGCCAGCGGCAGCGCCGGGACGACGGCCGGCGCCCCGTCCCGTACCGCCTCGACCACTGCGTCCACCGTGTCGACGGGCACCAGGGGGCGGGCCGCGTCGTGGACGAGGACGGCGGTGACATCGGCGGGCAGCGCGTCCAGGCCGAGCTTCACCGACTCCTGGCGGGTGTCGCCGCCCGGCACGACGAGGAACTCGGTGCGCTCGGGCAGCGCGTGCTCGTCGAGCAGATTCCTGACCTCGGGGGCACCGTCCGGCGGTGCGACGACCACGACCAGGGACACCTGACGGGAGGCCGCCATGGCCCGTACCGCGTGGACGAGCATGGGCGTTCCGCCCAGCGCACGGAGCGCCTTGGGGGCGCCGGGGCCGAGCCGTACGCCGCGGCCGGCCGCGGGAATCACGGCGGCGGTGCGGCAGGGACGCGATTGATCAGACATCGGTTGCACTCCGAAGCATCGGCATGTTTGTCTCCACGGCCGACGTGGGTATGGCCTCAATCGAGCCGGGCGCGACGCCATGACTCGACCGGGACCCTTTCCGTGACCCCGGGCGAGACGAGGACCGCCCCGGCCGCTCGGGATCGGCCTGACACGTCGACTTCACAAGATCGCGAGCAAAGTACCGGGGGATCGTCGACGAGGCCAATGCGTCGGCGCATCGAGAACAACATCCGGGATGCTCGGGCCTCACCGCCCGTCGGCTCCCCTATGCCCTGAATCCGGAATGTGTCTGGAATCCGTCTGTCCGAAATCCGCAGTCGGACCGTCGGAATCCAGCCAGTTCGAACCACCGACCAGGCCGCCGAACCGATCAAGCCACCGGCCGGACGGCCGCCGGGCCCATAGGCCGGGCGTCGGAATCCAGATCCGGACATGCCGCAGCGCCCGACGACACGCCGTTCATACGGCTGGTCAGCGGGCACCGCGGCACGTTATGTACGCCTTAGACCGGTGCGATCCGGTTCAGGACGCGAGGACCTCGTCGAGCAGAGCCTCGGCCTTGTCCTCGTTGGTGTTCTCCGCGAGAGCGAGCTCGCTCACCAGGATCTGGCGAGCCTTGGCGAGCATGCGCTTCTCACCTGCGGAGAGTCCACGCTCGCGCTCACGACGCCACAGGTCACGAACCACTTCCGCGACCTTGATGACATCGCCGGAGGCGAGCTTCTCGAGATTTGCCTTGTAGCGCCGGGACCAGTTCGTCGGCTCTTCGGCGTACGGCGCGCGAAGCACCTCGAAGACCCGGTCCAGCCCTTCCTGCCCGACTACGTCGCGCACACCCACGAACTCCGCATTGTCCGCCGGTACACGCACCGTCAAGTCGCCCTGAGCGACCTTGAGCACCAAGTAGGTCTTGTCCACGCCTTTGATCTGGCGAGTTTCGATAGCCTCGATCAGCGCGGCCCCGTGATGGGGATAGACCACGGTGTCGCCAACCTTGAACGTCATGTGACAGGTACCCCTTCCGTGGCTATCCAGAGTAACACGAGAACAGCTTCTCCTGAATGGCGTTTTCGCAGGTCAGGGCATATCTCAGGGCTTGACAACTGCAACACGTACGTGCTGCGGAAGGCTCGCCGGAGACGGTATTCGCAGGTCGGAGCGGCTGTACGGGCGGGGAGAAACGCGGACGTTACACCTGCCGGAACCTGCTCGGAAGAGACCTAACGTCCCGGTTTGCCGGGTTCAGGATGGTGAACTTTCCGTACTCCGTTCAGGGATCGATCACCCGTACGGCGGTAAGTGCCGATGCCCAATGAAATTGATCAACGTTCGGCCGTCGCGTGGATTATCCGCAATGAATGCGCCGGGACACGCAAGGCAGGTGGAACATCCACGGGAAGCGCGGGCCGAACGTCCGGAGGAATTGATCAAGCGTGTTATGTGAACGGCTTGCGAATCATCGTCCCCCGGGCCACGACGTGAGCCGGCCCTCGATCCCCGGGGCCCCAGGGGGCGGGTCGGGTGCGGGGCCGGGGCGACGGCTCGGTAACCTGACGGCTGTCACACCCTTGGGGCGACTTCGGCACCACTCGCCCGAAGGACCCGCCCGACCTCGTCCGTACATCCGCTCGTTCAAGGAGTTGCCACCGCCGTGAGCCGCAGCCTTCGACACGGCGCCCTCGCCGCCACCGCCATCGCGTTCTCGATCGCCGCGCTCTCCGCATGTGGTGCGGGAAAGAACGCGCAGACGCTCGAAGTCAGGCCTGACAACGCCGCCACCTCGGCCGGCGCCATCAAGATCCAGAACGCCAACGTGGTGACCCAGCCGGACCGCGGCGCCAAGGGCCCGGCCGTCGTGATCGCCACGCTGTTCAACAACAGCAGCAAGGCGGAGACCCTCGACGGCATCGCCCTGACCGGCACCAGCGCGTCCGTGCAGCTGCACGCCGCCAAGGGCTCGGGCCCGGTCGTCGTCCCGGCCGGCGGCCGGGTGGTGCTCGGCGGCCAGGGCAACGCCGCCGCCGTGATCGAGAACGGCAGCGAGGCCACGCAGGACGGCAACGTGCAGAACCTGGTCTTCAAGTTCAGCGAGTCCGGCGACATCCCGCTGGGTGCCCTCGTCGTCCCGGCCACCAGCTACTTCAAGGGCTTCGGCCCCAGCGCGCTCCCGAAGCTGCCGAACGCGACGGCCTCCGCCGACGCCACGGCCTCGGCCGACGCCACGCCCTCCGGCTCCGCGTCCGAGACCCCCGGCGCCTCGTCCGGCACCCCCTCCGGGGCGGCCTCGTCGAGCGACACGACCACGCCGACCGACGCGGCGTCGGACTCGGCCCAGCCGAACGGCTGACCGCACTCCCTCGCACGCGCGGCTCTCGCGCACGCACGCATACGGCTGAGGCGCCTCCCGGGCCGGGAGGCGCCTCAGCCGTATGCGCGTGACGCCCCAGGGGGCAGCGGGCCGGTTTACGGCTCGAACTTGTACCCGAGGCCCCGCACCGTCACCAGGAACCGCGGCGCGCCCGGGTCGGGCTCGATCTTGGCGCGCAGCCGCTTCACATGGACGTCGAGCGTCTTGGTGTCGCCCACGTAGTCGGCGCCCCAGACCCGGTCGATCAGCTGCATCCGGGTCAGCACCCGGCCGGCGTTGCGCAGCAGCATCTCCAGCAGGTCGAACTCCTTGAGCGGCAGGTCGACCTTGCCGCCGGAGACCGTGACGACGTGGCGGTCCACGTCCATCCGGACCGGGCCCGCCTCCAGAGCGGCCGGCGTGACCTCCTCCGGCTCGCCGCGGCGGCGCAGCACCGCGCGGATGCGGGCGACGAGCTCGCGCGAGGAGAAGGGCTTGGTGACGTAGTCGTCGGCTCCTATTTCCAGGCCGACGACCTTGTCGATCTCGCTGTCCTTGGCCGTGACCATGATCACGGGGACGTTGGACTTGCTGCGCAGCTGCCGGCACACCTCGGTGCCGGGCAGTCCGGGCAGCATCAGGTCGAGGAGCACGAGGTCGGCGCCGTTGCGCTCGAACTCGTCCAGGCCGTCGGGACCCGTGGCCGCGATGGCGACCTCGAAGCCTTCCTTACGGAGCATGTAGGACAGGGCGTCGCTGAAGGATTCCTCATCCTCGACGACAAGCACTCGGGTCACGGAAGAGCCTCCGGGGCAGGGGATGAATCAAGAGTGTCGGGGGCGGCGGCCGGGCAGGGCCCCTCGTCGCCGTTGACGATGAGCGGTCCGCCTGATGTGCGGTCCCGTTCCCTCACGGCGCCCGCTTCGGGCAGCCGCAGGGTGAAGGTGGAGCCCTGTCCCTCCGAGCTCCAGACGGTGACCTCCCCGCCGTGCGAGGCGGCCACGTGCTTGACGATGGCGAGGCCGAGGCCCGTGCCACCGGTGGCCCGTGAGCGGGCCGGGTCGACGCGGTAGAAGCGTTCGAAGACCCGCTCGCGGTCCTTCTCCGAGATGCCGAAGCCCTGGTCGGTCACGGCTATCTCGATCTCGTCCCCGCCGGACATGGCCACCCGGCGGACGGCGATGCCGACGCGGGTACGCGCGGGACTGTAGTTGACGGCGTTCTCGACGAGGTTGCCGAGAGCGGCGGCGAGCTGGCCGCGGTTGCCCCAGATGCGGAGCTCGGCGGTGCCGCCCGCGGCCATGGTGATCTGTTTGGACCCGGCCTGCTGCCGGCAGCGGTCGATGGCCTCGGCGACCAGCTCGTCCACCCTGACCGGCTCCGCGTCCTCCAGCGGGTCGTCGTTCTGCACCCGGGAGAGGTCGATGAGCTCCTGTACGAGGTTGGTGAGCCGGGTCGCCTCGATCTGCATCCGGCCCGCGAACCGTTCCACCGCCTCCGGGTCGTCCGAGGCGTCCATGACGGCCTCCGAGAGCAGGGACAGCGCTCCGGTCGGGGTCTTGAGCTCATGGCTGACGTTGGCGACGAAGTCGCGCCGTACCGCTTCGATGCGGCGGGCCTCCGTGAGGTCCTCGACCAGCAGCAGCACCAGCCGGGAGCCCAGCGGGGCGACCCGGGCGGAGACCGCGAGGGCCTCGCCCCGGCCGGTGCCGCGGCGCGGGAGGTCCAGTTCCACCTGGCGTATCTCACCGTCACGGCGGGTGTCCCTGGCCATGTTCAGCATCGGTTCGACGGCGAGCCGCCCGCCCCTGACCAGTCCCAGCGCGTACGCGGCGGAGCTGGCCTTGACGACGCTGTCGCTCTCGTCGAGCACGACCGCGGAGGAGCTGAGCACGGAGAGGACCGTGTCGACCCCGGGGGGCAGGGGGGCATTGCTGTCCGGCCGCAGGGAGGTACGCGTCGGCTTCTTCTGGTCGCGCTCGCTCCAGCGGAACGCCAGCATGGCGATCACACCGGTACACACCCCGGCGATCGCTGCAGCTGCGGCGACCGCCGCGTTCACGTCCATAGCTCCAGGTTATGCGGCCCGGCGGACACTCTCCCAGCCATCCGAGTGCCTACTCGAACACTCGTCGCCCAGAGTTCACCGAGGAGCAAGCGCCGGTTCACTTGGCCGGTCGGATCCGGACGCGTACCCACGTCACCGTAGGAGCGTGGGGTCCAGAGCTGGCCCCGGCCTCGGTTAAGGACTGGAGAGGGACTTCCCATGCGTGACGCGTACCACGAGGAACTCGACTCGATCGGCGAGGACCTGGTCGAGATGGCCCGGCTCGTCGGGTCGGCGATCGGCCGGGCGACGACGTCCATGCTCGACGCCGATCTCAAGCTCGCGGAGACGGTGATCGCCGCGGACCAGAAGGTCGACGACCTCCAGCACGACCTGGAGGCCAGGGCCATCGCCCTGCTGGCGCGCCAGCAGCCGGTGGCGACCGATCTGCGGATCGTGGTCACCTCGCTCCGGATGAGCGCCGACCTGGAGCGCTCGGGCGACCTCGCCCAGCACGTCGCCAAGCTGGCCCGGCTGCGCTTCCCGCAGTCGGCGGTGCCGCACGACCTGCACGCCACCATCCTGGAGATGGGGCAGCTGGCGCAGCGCCTGATGGCCAAGGCCGCCGAGGTGATCATCACCAAGGACGTCGACCTGGCGCTCCAGCTGGAGCAGGACGACGACGAGATGGACCTGCTGCACCGCACGCTGTTCCAGCACCTGATGGACGACCGGTGGAAGCACGGCATCGAGACGGCCGTCGACGTGACGCTGCTCGGCCGCTACTACGAGCGGTTCGCCGACCACGCCGTGTCGGTGGCCAAGCGCGTGGTGTACCTGGTGACGGGCGAGCACGCGGACGAGATCCAGCAGGCGGCGCCGGTGGAGAGCGCGTAGCCGGGAGGAAGGCGACGGGCGTACGCCGTCCCAGCGGGGAGGGTGACAGGCGTACGACGGCGTATGGCCGGGAGGCGACGGGCGTACGACGGCGCATTGGTTCGCACATGCGTTCCTGCACATGTGCGCCGTTGATGCGCCTGCCCGGGTGGGCATGCAATGGGGTGGGGCGGCACGACTTGTCCGTACGCCCCGGTCGTGGGCCCCGTGCGGGCGTACGGCCCTGCCGTACGCCTTGAGGAGGAACCATGGCCGATTCCCCCACGACCGAACCCCAGCAGGAGACACCCGCCGACCTGTCGCACGGAGCCGTCCTCGGCGCCTGCGGCTGCGGCTCGGGCTGCGGCTGCGGATGCCAGTCCGGAGCACCGTGCCAGTGCGGCGGCTGCTCGGGCTGACGGACGCGGAGCGGAGCAGCGGCGGGGCCCCGCGCGGGGCGCCCGCCGCGTACGGCCGTCCGGGTCAGGCGCCCGGGTCAGGGCGTCCGGCGGGTCAGGGCGTCCGCTCCACGGCGGGCTCCTGGCCGACACCGGCCTCGACGGCGGCCTCGGCACCGGCCTCGGCACCGGCCTCGGCACCGACGGCGGTACGGGCGTCGGGCCCACTGCTCTCCACCGTCACGCCGGCCTCCACCGTCACGCCCGCCTGCGGCAGGTTCCGCATCAGCAGCCAGTACCCGAACGCCGCGACGGTGCCCAGGACCGCGCACATCCCCCAGAGCCACCCGGCTCCGAAGTGGTCGATGACCACGCCGGACAGCAGCGGGGCGACGAGCGCGGCGGCGGCCCAGGAGAGCGTGTACATGCCCTGGTAGCGGCCCCGGCCGTGGGCCGGGGAGAGCTGGACGACCAGGCCGTTCTGCACGGGTGCGTTGATGATCTCGGCGACGGTCCACACGCAGATCGTCAGCGCGTACACGGCGACCGACCCGGCGAACGCAGTCAGCCCGAACCCGTACCCCGCCAGCAGCGACGACACGATGAGCAGCCGACGCGGGTCGCGGTGCTGGATGAGGCGGGTGACGGGGATCTGGAGCACCACGATCATCACGCCGTTGACGGCGATGGCGGTGCCGAAGTCGGAGCTGCTGAACCCGTCCGTCCCCATGGCCACCGGCAGCCCCACGTACCCCTGTTGGAAGATCAGGGCGATGACGAAGGACAGCCCGACGACGCCCATGAACCGCCCGTCGCGCAGCACCGTGCCGAGCCGCACCTCACCGGCGCCCGAGGTGCCGGCGGTGCCCGGCACTCCTGCGGCGGTGGGCGCGGCGGCCCGCTCCGGGCGGGACTCCGGGATCTTCATGAAGACGACGACGGCGCAGACCAGGGTCATCGCCGCCTCGGCGACGAAGCCCGCGAGGTAGCTGTACTCGGCGACGAACCCGGCACCGGCAGAGGAGACCGCGAAGCCCAGGTTGATCGCCCAGAAGTTGAGCGAGAAGGCGCGGGCCCGGTCCTCGGCCGGGACGATGTCGGCGATCATCGCCTGCACGGCGGGGCGGGAGGCGTTGCTCGACATGCCGACGAAGAAGGCGACACCGGCGATGGCCACCGGATGGACCATGAAGCCGAGCACCGCCACAGAGACGGCCGTCGAGACCTGCGCGACCAGCATCGTGGGCCGCCGCCCGAACCGGTCGGTCATCACCCCGGCCCCGATCGAGGAGACGACCCCGCCGAGCCCGTGCACGGCGGCGACCAGACCGGCGTACGAGGCGGAGTAGCCCCGGTCCAGGGTCAGGTACAGGGCCATGAAGGTGGCGACGAAGGCCCCGAGCCGGTTGACCAGGGTGCTGGTCCACAGCCACCAGAACTCCCTGGGGAGACCGGAGACGGTGTCACGGGTGGCCCGCCTGAGACCGGCGACAGACATGCGGGTTCCCCCCGGGGACGTCAGGAATCGGATCGGCGCGGGTAAGAGGCCCGCCACCGATCCGAACATTACGAACCACGGATTCCGCCCTGCCACCCGATTGACGCCTGCCGTCAATCGAAGCCGCCCGGCTCCCTGCCCGGCTCCCTGCCCCGTTCCCCGTCCCGCTGTCCGCTCCGTGGCCGGGCGCGCGCGGCCCGCACGGGTTCGATTACGCTCGGACTCATGGCCGACGCACCGTACAAGCTGATCCTCCTCCGCCACGGCGAGAGCGAATGGAACGCGACGAATCAGTTCACCGGTTGGGTGGACGTCAACCTGACCCAGAAGGGCGAGAAGGAGGCGGTCCGCGGCGGTGAGCTGCTCACGGAGGCCGGCCTGCTTCCCGATGTCGTACACACCTCGCTCCAGAAGCGCGCGATCCGCACCGCCCAGCTCTCGCTGGAAGCGGCGGACCGCCACTGGATCCCCGTGCACCGCTCCTGGCGGCTGAACGAGCGCCACTACGGCGCCCTCCAGGGCAAGGACAAGGCGCAGACGCTCGCCGAGTTCGGCGAGGAGCAGTTCATGCTCTGGCGCCGCTCGTACGACACCCCGCCGCCGGAGCTCCCGGACGGCGCCGAGTACTCGCAGAGCGGCGACCCGCGCTACGCGACGATCCCGCCGGAGCTGCGCCCGCGCACCGAGTGCCTCAAGGACGTCGTCGTCCGCATGCTGCCGTACTGGTACGACGGCATCGTCCCGGACCTGCTGGCCGGCCACACGGTCCTGGTCGCCGCCCACGGCAACAGCCTCCGCGCCCTGGTCAAGCACCTCGACGGCGTCTCCGACGCCGACATCGCGGGCCTGAACATCCCGACCGGCATCCCGCTCGCATACGAACTGGACGCGGACTTCCGCCCGTTGAAGCCGGGCGGCACGTACCTCGACCCGGACGCGGCGAAGGCGGCCATCGAGGCCGTGAAGAACCAGGGCAAGAAGAAGTAGAGAAAGTGATCAGGCCCCTCACCTGCGTTTTTCAGGCAGGTGAGGGGCCGTTTCATTTCCCGGGCCGTCCGTGGGCCGTCAGACCTGAGGCTCGGGCGGCTGGAGCGCCGCGCTGATCGCCTTCCGCGCTCGGTCTCGGCTGCTCGGCATCAGGTGGGCGTACACCTTCAGCGTGAGGCCCGGGTCCGAGTGCCCCAAGTACTCGCTGACGGCCTTGATGCTCTCGCCCGCGTCCAGCAGCACCGACGCGTAGAAGTGCCGTAGGGCGTGCATTCCGTGCTCACGGGCGGCGGCGTGCTCCCGGCTCTTCGCCTTGGGGATGACACCGACAGCCGCAAGAGCGGGCTTCCAGTGATCCTCATTCAGCGACGTGCGCCAGACATGCCCGCCAAGAGGGCCAGTGAAGATCAGCCGCTTCGTCACGGGCGGTCCGCCGGCGCGCATCCACGGCAGCGTGATCTCAACCGGCGGGAAGCGCTTCATGTGCCTCTTGAGCGCGTCGGCCACCGGCGCGGGCAGGGGTACGTCTCGCAGCTTGCCGCCCTTCGGCGGTGCGAAGACGGGCTGACTCAGGCTCAGCTTGAGCTGCTGGACGACGTGCAGGGTCTCGTTGCCGAAGTCCAACTCCTCGACGGTGAGGCCGAGAATTTCCCCCTGCCGCAGCCCGCACCCGGCGCCCGCGTCGACCATGGGACGGAAGCGCTCGTTCAGGGCCTCCCGTACAGCGAAGACCCGCTCAGGCAGCCAGGGTACGACGCGACGTGCCCCCATCTCAGGGAGGGAGACCGTGCGCGAGTGGCAAGGGTTCCGCGAGAGGTACCCGTCCTCAACAGCCGCGCTCAGAATGGCCCGCACGTTGGAGAAGATGACGCGGGCGTACGAGCCGGACATGCTCGACGCTTCGAGCTGCGTGACGAACTCCCGGATGTGGCTCGGCTGGAACGCCCCCAGGGGCCGCGATCCGATACGCGGGAAGGCATGCAGCTTGAGCTGAGAGCTGATGGAGGCCCGCGTGTTCGGGTCCCCACTCTGGCTGGCCAACCATTTCTCCCCGAACTCCTGGAACGTCATACGGGCCGCGCGCGGGTCGATGTACTGGCCGCGCGACATGTCGGCTTCGATGCCGGTCAGCCAGTGCTCGGCCTTGCGCTTCTGGCCGTCCGGGAAGGACTTCGACTTCTCCGATCCGTCGGGGCTGATGTAGCGGGCGCGGTAGCGGAGGCCCGAGCCGTGGCGGTCGGTCTTGATGCGGGTGGTCTTGCCGTCGGTGGTCTCGGTCTTGTACCAGCGGTCTTGGATGTGGCCAGCCATGGGGGCTGACTCCTCTCGGTGTGGTGGTTCAGGGAGGGAGACGGGGTGCGTCGGGAACCGCGTTTCCCGGGGGTTTCCGGAGGCGTTCCGGGGGGCCTCCCTGCCTCCCTGAAAGGGGTTTCCGCAGGTGGGGTTGGGGAGTTGGGGTGAGGGAGGCGGCGAGGGAGTTCTCCCTGCCTCCCTGGCGCCTCCCTGCCTGACTTCCTGGCGTCCGGAGCCTTGCCGGGGGAGGCTTGGGGAGGGTGTCCGGTGGGGCTGATACGGGCTGTTCCCGGAGGGTTTTGGGGGTGCCTCCCCAGGCTCCCCAGGCTCCCCAACTGGGGTGTTTTCGCTGATCAGTCTGGGTGGGGCGGGTTGGGGAGACGGTTGGGGAGAACTCCCCAGGATGTGCGCGCCTCCCCAACTCCCTCCCCAGGGTTGAGCGGTGTTTCGAGGAGCGGCCCGCGACCCCCTTTACCGCCCTTACCTCGCAGGTGGGAGGCCCTTACCTGCCCCTCTACCGGGGTAAAGGGCCCCCTCTACCGGAGAGAGACGGGAAGGGCCCCGGCGGTGCCTCGGTGGGCGGGCCGCCGGGAGCTCCCGGTAGAGGGGGCCCTTTACCCCCGGCAGGGTCAGGCTGCGTCGCGGGCGGTCTGCTGGTCGATCCAGTCACGGACGGCGGCGGGGTCGTAGCGGATGTGCCGGCCGACGCGGAAGCCGGGCGGTCCGATGCGGCGCTTGCGCCAGTGGTAGACGGTCTCGATCGGGACGGACAGCAGCGCGGCCAGGTCTTCGGGGGTGAGGTAGCGGTCGGGGAGTCCGGCGCGGAGGGTGGCGCGGGGGTCGGTGGGCATGGTGGTGGTGACTCCTCGTGTCCGGGGTGCGGTGCGCGGAGGGTGTACCGGGGTGCCGTCCTAGAGAGATGGTGTAAAACAGCGTCCGCAGCGTTCCAGCGTCCGCGTCCTCCTGTTTGTGCAGGTCAGTTGCGGTGAGAGGTGCGGACGCTGCGGACGCTGGACGGCTTCAGCGTCCGCAGCGGGTGACGCGTCCGGGCCGCTGTGCGGCGGCCCGGCCCGGAAGGGTTCCGGTCGCGTCAGTGCAGTTCAGGCGGGAAGTCGTCCAGGTTCGGCGGGGGTTCCTCCGGCCAGAGAGAGGCTTGGTCGGGCTCGGAGAGTGCGGACGCTGACGTGTCCTCCGGGTCGGTCCGGGTGAGGATGAGGAGCTTGCTTCGGTGCCGGTCGCGGCTACGTTGCGTGTCGTTCACGGTGATCCCGATGGACCGCAGGAGCGGTGCAAGGCGCTTGACCTTCCCGCCCGCGCGGGTGGCGTCCTTGGGCCAGTCCAACGGCCTCACTCCGCCGGACTGTTGCAGCTGTTCGAGGAGCTGTGCGGCGGTGCCGGTCCATGTCCCGGCCTGCTCGACCAGGGCGGCGACGGCGGAGCCGAAGGGGTCGCCTTCCAAGGCGTCGCTGGCGACGTTCGAGGATGCGGCCAGGTAGTCCGGGAGGGTCTGCCAGCCGGTGACCTGGTCGACGGCGGCCAGGACGCGGGCGAAGTCCGCCATGCGCGGCATCGAGTCCAGCCGTACCGAGGGCAGCACTTCCAGCACCCCGGCCAGCAGATCCAGCAGCGCACCGAGAACCGCGGGGCGGGCCTCTGCGAACGCGGCGTCGAGTTCTTCTTCCGAGCGGCGCCGGTTGCCGTCGATGAGTTGCAGTTCCACCATCAGGACCCGTTCAGCCAGGTCCCCCGCGAGAGCTCCCGCGTCGATGGTCGTCATGGCCAGCACCCGGCGGAAGGAGAGCACAACCACGTCGTCATCGGTGAACAGGGCCCGGTCCACGACCCCGTCCCCGGTGACGGCCTTACACAGGGTGTCCGACAGCCACCGGGGGATCGTGCTGATGTTGTCCAGGCACAGGGCCCACGACGTGAACGCCTGCCGGGACCACGCTTTCTCGTCGCGGGGCTGGCTGCGCTTGGCGGCCGGTGAGGGGTCGATGAGGTTGATGACCATCTGCGCGGTCTTCGACTTCCCCGTGCCCTGCTCGCCCTTGCACGTCAGGATCGGGTGCGGGATGTCGGGCAGCCAGGCCGCCGCCATCCACGCGGCCATCTGCCGGAACGCGCCCTCGTCCATGTTCAGCAGCCCATGGAAGCGGGCCAGGCCGTCCGGGGTGCGGAAGGGCACGGGCATGGGTGCCATGGCTCCGGAGCGGCGGAAGAGGACCGGGGACCGGTCCACGACTTCCCAGCGGCCGGCGGACACCACGACCGCGCGGCCGTCAGCGGTGCCGAGGTCGACCACGATCCGCCCGTCAGGCACGGAGCCGACCCGTAGATGCACGGGCACGGGGTCGTAGTCCTCCGCGATCCCTTCCAGGACCGTCATGGCGTCCGCAAGGGCCGACTGCGAGGCGACGTCCCCGTCGAACGTGTCGGCGTACAGGCGGGCCAGACGCTGCCGTACCCCGGTCTTCCCCCGCAGTGGGAGCGCGAGGTTCGGGCCGTCGATGGCGACCGCGTAGGGGCGGGCGTCGGTCGACATGACGAACGTGTACCGCTCCCGCGCCAACCCGACCAGACGGGTCGCGGCCGACGGCTTCTTGCCCCCGTCCTCACCCGACTTCCCGCCCGACCGGCGAGCGTTCACGGTCGGCCGACCGGCGTTCACGCCGGGCCGGTCGGTGTTCACGGGCGGCGGCCCGGCCGGGTCGGTGGGGTCGATCGGTCGGGGGTGGCCGTTCACGTGCTGGATGTCGGTGTTCATGCGCTCACCCCTCGATCGGTCGACTGTTCACAGGTGTTCAGTCGGGCGGCCCGTCGGGGGTGTTCGAGTCGGCCGACCCGCACCGCACGACGATCCGGTTTACGGTGTTTCGTCTGGTCAGGGGTCGACCGTTCACCGACCGTACGGGCGTGAACGAGCCGGGCCAGCAGCAGCCAGTTCACCTCCCCCGGACCGAGCGCGATCGGGGCCGGTCGACTCCACTCGTCGGCGTCGGTGAACATCGGCCGGTCGCCCGTGAACACCGCACCGGCCGGGTCCGCGTGACGGGAGGTGTGACGCGTCTCGTCACGCAGGTCAAGCCCGCATGCCCAGACGATCAGCAACGCCATCGACAGCGGGAAGCGATCGGCCTTGGCGTGGTTACACGGTCGGCAGGCGAGTACGAGCGCACCCACCGACCACGTACGCAGCAGGGAGACCGGCACGATGTGATCGAGGGTCGCTTCCCGCAGCGTCACGAACGGACGGCGGCAGTACGTGCACCGAGCGCCATGACGCCGGGCGAGCTGTTCCTTGCGCAGGCGCCGCCGTCCGGAGTTGAGCGGGTGTCCGCGCCTCATGCCGCCGTCACCAGTTCGCCCACAGTGGCGGGGATCGGCCAGGACACGACCGCGTTGGAGCGCATCGTCGCCAGGGCCTTGCGCAGCACCGTGTAGGACTGGCTGGCGGTCAGGCCCATGCGCTTCTGGATGACGTTCATGGTCAGGCCGTCGAAGAACCGCAGCGCGATGAGTTCGCGCTCGGTGTCCGACAGGCCCGCAACCAGGTCCAGGACGCTCAGAGCGTCGGTCACGCTCTCTTCCGGGCGCGACAACTGGTCGGTGGCGGGCCAATCGAGCGTGCGGCCCTTGTCGTCCACGTCGAAGAACTGCTCACCCTTGGGGCGCCGGTAGGCGTAGTACTCCGAGAGCGTCCAGCGGGCCTGCACAGCCAGCCACCTGTAGGCGTTGTCCAGCTCAATCTGAGGCCCACGGTCCAGCGCCTCGCCAGCCTTGATGAACGTCTCCATCATCAGGTCCTCAGCGAGGTCGAAGTCACGCCCGTTACGGCGGTAGAGGTATCCCCACACGAACCCCCGGTACTTCTCGAACAGCTCGGCCAACTGGTCGTTGTCCAGCGTGAACGTCTTGGGTTCCGGCAGTCCCAGCGCGGCGGCCGACGTGCCGTAGACCGCAGTCAGCAGGCGCACGTAGACCGCGTGCGGTGTGCGCCGCCCCTTCTCCCAATTGATCAGCAGCGACTTGACCGAGTTCGGGTGCGTGCCGATCCGCACCTCCTGGCGCTCGGCCTCGGCCCACAGCAGCAGAACCAGCTGCCGCAGGCTCAACCCACGCTCCAACCGTGCCGCACGCAGCGCAGTGACTTGCTCGGTGTCCCGCTCCGCGACAGTTCCAGGCATCATGGACTTACCCCTTCGAGGGTTAGGGGAGCGGCTCAATGCTTGGCGGTAGGGAGCCGCTCCCTCCGACACCACGAAGCCTAGCGGTGGCCTAGGCCACCGTCTAGTAGTCCACGCGAAAGAGGGAGGGCGGATTCTCTCCGCCCTCCCTCTTGCCTGCCTCGTTGCCGCAGCTATCGACCCGTAATCTCGTAGTCGTAAGACGCCCAGCGGCCAGAGTGCGAGACGGATTCGCCGTACTCGACTACCGCACCTTCGTTGTCGTAGAGCCAGTTGCGGCCCACCCGTACCGGACTGCCCGCTTCGCAGTCCAAACGGGCCGCCTCATCTGCCGTGGCAGCCCTGGCCGTCACCTGGTCTCGGCCGGTCGCGTAAGTCCGGCCAGTGGCAGCCTGGATGTAATTGGGCGTGCCTTCGGTGAGTCGTTCCGTTTCGAGCAGCTTGGGGGCGGCGTCGGCCAACGCGCCGTCAAACCACGAGTCAGAAGCCGAGACGGGCGCGTCATCCTTGTACGTAACCCGACGCCTCCGAATCACGGGAGCCCCCGGTTCGACACCTAGGGCCGCAGCGATCTCGTCCGTCGCCTCGACTGTTTCAGCGGCCACGATCTTGGCGTACTCGCCGGGTGCGTAAATTCGCCCAGTGCGATGCATGGTGGTGAAACGCCCTTGGGCGGAACTGCCGGCGGACGCTTGCGCGCTAACCACTGTGCCGACACCTTGGATGGATTCAACTAGCCCTTCGGATCGCAGGGCTGCGAGCACCTTGGTTGCGGTGGCGCGAGACACGCCCCAGTCGGAGCTGATCTGACGCTCGGAAGGAACCGTAGTTCCTGCGGCCAGAACCCCGTCTGTGATCTGCGCGCGAATGGCTTGCATGATCTGGAGGTACGGCGGGAGCGGCCTTTCAATCTTGGGTGTCATCACTATCCCTCGGAGTGCGGTGGACTAGGCCACCACCTAGCTTACAGAGGATCGAGGTGCATCGCGTGTGGGGTCCGTCACGAGACGGGGGCTGCCCCTCTCGATCTTTGAATGCAGGTGGATGCGGAGCTTCTGACGCCGAACCCGCTAGGTGCTAGATGGCTGGTCAGGGGCGCTATGGGGCGCTAGCGCCCCTGCTAGACCTAGCAGGGGCTGCTGCTAGGTCTAGCGGGGGCTTTCGTCTTCCCTACGGCCTCGGAGGGGATAGAGCGAGCGGCAAGCCGCACGACCCTTGGCAGCTCGCTCCGCGAGCGCGCACCCCCCGCCGGCCGACTGCGACGCTGCGACGCGGTGCGGGTCCTCCGGGAGTCGTTGACAAGCAAGAGGAGCACCCCGGGGCGCTCCGCCGGGGGTGCTCCTCTTGCTTGTCAGCATGAAGCGGAATCCTCCGGCAGGGGAGAACTGCGCGCCGAAGGAGGGGTCAGCGTCCGCACCTCTCCACCTTAAGAGCCGTCTTGACCTGCGGTGATGCTCTTAAGCAGTCGGGGGCTTGCGGACGCTGCGGACGCTAGCGGACGCTAAACAGTTTGTTTAGCGTCCGCACCATTCCCACAGGTCAGATGCCCTGCCAAACCCCTTGCGGACGCTGCGGACGCTGTCTTACACCAAATCTCTAGGATGGGTTAAAGGGAGAGGGAACCGGAACCGCTCTCGCCCCTGAAAAGCCTTCCAAGGAGGCTACGCAGGGAGGGGGCCCGGGAGCTCCATGCACTGCCGCCCGGCGTGCCTCTTGGAAGGCTTTTCAGGGGGCAGCCGTCCGACGGGAAGAGACCACGCGGCCCCGGGGCGGGGTGGTCTCTTCACCCCCGACAACCCGCACCGCGCAACGCCGTTCCGGTCGGTCAGCATGGCGCGCGCTCGCGAAGCGAGCTGCCAAAGGGTCGTGCGGCTTGCCGCTCGCTCTATCCCTCTCCCAGCGCCGCAGGGGCCGCTACCGGTAGCGGCCCCTGCGGCTTGTCGCTTGTCGCTTGTCGCTTGTCGCCCGCAACCTGCCTTCCCTGCTCAGCGGTCGCCAGACCCCGCCTGACCTGCACCACGACAAGCGACAAGCCGCGCCCCACGCCCGGGGCTCCCACCGGCAGGAGATCACGATCCTTGCGCCCGGAAGAACCTTCAACGCTCCTACTGGGCCCCGTAGAGCTCCCATGCGCGTTCCAAGGTCTCCACCGCCGCCGGGATCGCCCCACGCTCTTCCAGATACTCCCGTTGGCCGCTGAGCTGACGCCGACTTGGCCAGTCGGGATCGGCAGCGACATCACGCGCCAGGTCTCCGATGGCGTTCTGGTCCTTCTTGTGAGTCTTCAACCATGCTGTGAAACTCGGGTTCTGGGCCATCTGTTCATCGTGCCATCGCCTTCCTCGCGCCGTACGGGAATCGCGGGCAGGCCACCTTTCACGCGACCAAGGTGCATCGACCAGCCGGGCCGTCTGTGGGCCGTCAGACACCAACCAACGATGACCAACAACAACCAATGACCACCGCTCGACCGCAGGCCAGCGGCCATGCGTAGGCCCCTGAGCAGCAATCAAAAGCGGGCCGGTCAGACCCAGGGCAAGAAGAAGTAGCCCTCCACCTCCCACATGGGCCCCGCTCGTGGTTCGTCCACGCGCGGGGCCCCGCTGCGTCAGCGCCCAAGGCGCCGACCCGGCCGTGGTCGGCCGGTCTCCGCTAAGTTCTGCTTCCGTGCCCGAACAGACAGCCGATCACGGCTCCATCATCGATGCCATCGTCAGCAGCAGCGGCCGCTGCACGCTGCCATACCAACAGGCCCACCGCGGCGACGCCTTCGGGACGGCGTTCTGGTTCAACGATCTCCTCGCCGAGGACGGTGACGGGAACGCGACGTACCGGCAGTACCTCCTGACCGCGGGGGCGCTGACCCGGTACGACGTGGCCGAGATACGGCTGCGGCCCGGCCTGTCCGAGACCGCCATGAGTGCCGGCGGCCTGATGATGCTGCGGTTCCAGGAGGGCTGGATCCCCCTCGGTGACTCCGGGGTCTCGGTGTTGCCCACCGCCGTGCTGCACGCCCTCGCGCGCCGGAAGAAGTGGGCCTGGGCGACCGACGAGATCACCGACGGGACGGCCGCGACCGCCGAGGACATCGCTCGGCTGGGTGACGCCCCGGTACCGGCGTACGTGCTCGGACACGATGTGGGGCCGGACCGCACCCAGCGCGAACAGGCCGTGGTCGTCGGGGACGTGGTGCGCGACGGCGACGGTCAGGGGTTCTAATGGACGGCCTCGCTCCGAAGGGCTGTGTTGGGGCGCCGGTCTTCGTCGGACTCCACCTGGAGGACGACCGGTTCAAGCTGGTCTGCCTCGGTGTCCTGCTGCCGAGCGAGGGGCTGGCGCACCCCGTCGCCACCTTTGACCTCATACGGGCCGCCGTACGTGAACTGCCCGTACAGTCCGGACAGTCCGCCGCCGGGACCGGCACCGCGCCCGCCGCCAAGTCGCGGTGGTGGCGCGGGCGGAGGTGACGGCCCGCACCCGTCGTCGTACCCTGTGGCGCATGCGGGGAGATCGGGAGAGCAGCCATGGGTGAGCCTCTGAAGACCTTTGTCGGCGGTGCCGAGGTCGAGGTGCCCAACAGCATCCCGGCCATCCGCGCCGCCCTGCCCGAGGCGAGACGCGAGGAGTTCGACCGTGCCATCAACGAGGCCGGTGTGCACGACATCCAGGCCGTGATGCGGCACTGGATGCTGGAGGCCGTGCCCGATCCCGAGGCGGAACGGATTCTGGACCGGCTGGCCCGGGACGAGGCCGAGAGGCGGAGCGTCGCTTGAGCTTCCGGATCTCCTATGCGCCACCTGCCGATGACACCCTGGCCAAGATGCCGGACGGCGACGTCTTCCGGGACCGGATGGCGCGTTCCCTGGGGCACGAGCCGTACGGGCACGGGTCGTCGGCCGTCAAGGAGGAGCACGACCGCCGCGAGGCCACCGTCGCCGGGGCGATCGTGCTCTATTACGTCTCCGGGTCGGTCCTCACCGTCACCGTGGTGCGGCTCGTACCGCTGCCCTGACCGGCTGTCAGGCCGTCGGTCAGACAACTGGTCAGTCCGGCGGTCAGACAGAGGTCAAGCCCGCACTCAGGCAGCCGTCACGCCAACGGTCAGGCCAGCTTGGCCATCTGGGCGTCGATCACGGCCTTCGGCAGCTCGAAGTCGCCGCCGGACGAGGCCGCGGCCAGGTTGAGCGCGCTGAACGAGGCGACCGTGGCGCCCTGGCGGACCTGCACGAGCTTCATGGCGCTCTTCTCGCCGTCCGACTCGACCGTCACCGTCCAGGCGGCGGCGTCCTCGCCGGCCTTGACCTGCTCCTCCGCGATCTTGACGACCTTCTGCTTCGTCCCGGCCGCCTTCATCGTGAAGCCGGACGCGCACCCCGTCGCGGCGGTCCGCAGGGCGGCCACCGTCTCCTCGGCGCCCTTGCCCTCGTAGGAGGAGAGCGTGGTGAGCGTCGTCGTGATGTCGAAGGCGGCCTCGAACGCCTCCTCGGGGTCGGCGCTGTCCTGGTCGGCGCCCTTCTTCGGCTCGCTGATCACCTTGCGCTGGGTGGACGCGGCGGGCGAACCGGCCTTGGCGCCCATCAGGGTGTCGGCGAAGACATCGCAGGCGGCCTTGTCCGCGGTGACGTCACCGGCGGAGACGGCGTCGGCGGGACCGGCCTTGGTGATCTTGTGGCCCTTGACGTCGCCCTGGGCGAGCGAGGCCTTCTCCAGTTCGGCGGCGGTCAGCGCCTTGGCGGCGGCGGGCTTGGCCGAAGCGGACTCGTCCACCTTGCCCTTGCTGCCGCCGTCCTTGTCCGCCGCGTCCGAACCGCAGGCCGCGGTGAGCAGGGCCAGGGACATCATGGTGGCGGCAACAGCGGTACGGCGTATGGCAGTGGGTCGCATGGCCCATCCTTCTGTATCAGGTCGTTTCGCCCGCACGAGAGCGGCCGGCGCCGGGTTCGGCGCGGCCGGGGAAGATCGTGGGGGTGGGCCAACTCTATGAGCTGTATGTGGTTTGGCAATCCGTCAGACCGGGCAGTGCCCCTGATCGTGACTACGTCGTGATCACTCCGGGAACGCTCTGAGCTGGGTATTCGCCCCGGCCTCCGGCCATTCGTCCCGGGGTGACCATGAGCGGCACGATGGCCGACGGCGAGGAGCCGCGGTTGCGCGGGGATCTCGGCCGGGCCGTCGGCCGGCTGCACACCGTTCCGGCACCCGGCGGGTTCGGCTACCCGTGCGCGGCGCTCGCCCCGTTGGCGCCCACCTGGTGGCAGGCGTTCACCACGATGACGGACGCCGTGCCGGCGGACGCGCTGAGCTACGCGGCGAGGCTGCCGCGCGCGGCGCCGGACATCCGCGGACTGCTCGGTACGGCCTCATACGTACTGGACGATGTCACGCGCCCCGCCCTGGTCCACTTCGACCCGTGGCAGGGCAACATCCTGGTCGCCGGGGAGCCGGGGGCGCGGCGGATCGGCGGGATCATCGACGGGGAGCGGATGTTCCGGGGCGACCCGGCCGCCGACTTCGTCTCGCTCGCCCTCCTCGGGAGGATCGAGGGGGACAAGGACTTCCTGGACGGTTACGGGGCGTCGGCGCCGGGCGGAGCGGTGGAGTTCGGTGACTCGCTGCGGCTGCGGACGGCGCTCTACCGCTCGTACCTCTACCTGATCATGCTGGTGGAGACCGTGCCGACGAAGACGGCCGGGGAGGACCTGGAGTGGACGTGGACCGAGGTCGCGCCACGGCTCGAAGCCGCTCTCGGCGAGGTGGAGTCGGCGCTGCGGACAGGGGGGTGACCGCAGCGCCCGACGGTCCGGGCGTGCGTTTCGTCAGTACCCCAGGGCCCGTTGGGCGTCGTGGAGGTTCTGCGGGCGGACGGTCCCGGGGGCGCCGTACGCCTCCAGGCGGGTGTGCAGGTCGCCGGTGAAGTCGGGGACGTCGATCTGGTCGAACTCCGTCACCTCACTGACCCCGACGGTCGCGCTGCAGGGGGCGAGGCCGTCGATCCGCATCAGCCCGGCCCGGCCGTTGGTGACGCGGATGTTCCAGTGGGTGAAGCGGGCGCCGAAGAGCGGTCCGGCGCTCGCGTCGCCGCCGTGCCGCCCGTTGTTGTTGACGGTGATGTCGGTGCGGACGTTGGCGAACGGCATCCCGCGGTGCGAGTCGAACGTGCCCATCTCCATGACGCCGCGCGACCAGACGTTGTGGCTGGACAGTCCCTCGACGTTGATGCCGTGCAGCTGGGTCCCGGCGGGCGCCGGGACGGTGCGCTGCTCGATGGTGAAGTCCTCGATCAGGTTGTCGTGGGATCCCTCGCGGCAGTAGTACGGGTGGTGCGAGCCGCGGCCCGCGACCCTCGTGCGCCGCAGGGTGCAGGCGGACGCGCCGATGAGGCCGAAGCCGTTGTCGACGTGGCGCACGGTGATGTCGTCGGCCCAGCAGTCGTACGCGCACTGGAACGCGACGCCGTTGTACCCCTTGTCGAGCAGGTGCTGCGCCTGCGGGGTCTCGACCGCTTCGAGCGTGAGCCCCTCGACGCCCGAACCGGTGAGCGGGGCGGCGAGGGTGGTGAGGCGGGGGTCCCACTCGGGGCGGACGTCGAGCGGGAGGGGGCGTTCCAGGGTGACCCTGCGGCCGTGCACGGCGGTGATGCGGACCGGCCATTCGTAGGGGACGTACGAGGTCAGCTTGGTCTTGTCGTCCCAGTAGTACGCCTCGGGGCCCGGACCGCCGCCGGCCATGTGCTCCAGGAGGGTGTGCGCGGAGTCGTCGGCGAGGCGGAGCAGCACGAGTGCGCCGCGCTTCAGCCCGCGGGTGTCGTCGACGGTGATCGTACGGTCGCCGAGGCGTGCGGGGGCGACGGTGGTCAGGGTCCGCCACGCGTCGCGCTTGTTGCCGGTCCAGCCCTCGAAGGGCCAGTCCTTCGCCTTGATGGCGTCGGTGAGGGAGGCCCAACGGGCCTCGGGGCAGAGCCAGATGAGGCCGCCGGCCCAGGACCAGCTGGACTTGTCGCCGCCGTACCGGCTGCCGTAGACGCCGATCAGTTCGGTGAGGTTCCGGGTCGCGTGCAGCGTGGTGCGGCCGCTGCCCGCGCCGCGCACCACGACGTCGCTGTGGCCGATGCGGATGATGTCGTCGATGCGGTACGTGCCCGCGGGGACGATCACCGTGCCACCGCCGCGCTCTCCGGCAGCGGCGATGGCACGGTTGATCGCGGGGGCGGCGTCGGCGGAGCCGCCGGGCTCGGCGCCGTAGTGCAGGACGTTGGCGGTGAAGCCGTGGCCGGTGCGGCGGGGCAGGTCCGCCCCGCCCCGGTAGCCGGCCCTGCCGATGAACGGGACCTGCGGATGGGTGAGGGGCGCTGCGGCGAACTCCCGCCAGAGCGGGGTGGCCTGCGGTCTGCCGCCCGCACCGGCCGCGGCGCGGGCGGCGGTGTCGCGCCGGCCCGCCGCGAACGCCGTCCCGGCGCCGGCTGCTCCGGTGGCCGCGGCCGCCGCGACGGCCACCGCGCTGCCGAGCAGTCCACGCCTGCTGATGTTCCCCATGATCGCCATGAGCCCGACCCCGCCTTTCATGGATGTGAACGACGTTCATATGTGCGTCGGCGGTGAGCATGCCACGGGCCCCCGGCGCAGCGAAAGGGGCATGCGCAGAGGAATCGCCGAGTGATGGCTCCGGCAACGCCGTGGAGCCCTGAGGCGGGGAACCTGCGGACGGTGAGGCTCAGTTGGCGCGCATCAGCTGGTGGGGCGCTGGGTCAGGTGGGTGAACGCGTCCAGGTTCCGCGTGGACTCGCCGCGCGACGCCCGCCACGCGTACTCCTTGCGGATCGCGCTCGCGAAACCGAGTTCCAGGAGAGGGTTGAAGGCGCCGTCGGCGGCCTCCAGGACCACGCCCAGCAGCCGGTCCAGCTCCTCGGGCGTGACCACGGAGAGCGGCAGCTTGCCGACCAGGTAGACGTCCCCGAGCGAGTCGATGGCGTAACTCACGCCGAAGAGGCGGAGGTTGCGCTCCAGCAGCCAGCGGTGCACCGCCGCGTCGTTCTCGTCGGGGTGCCGGATGACGAAGGCGTTGAGGGAGAGCGAGTGCTTGCCGACGAGCAGTGAGCAGGTGGTGGAGAGCTTGCGGGTGCCGGGCAGCTGGACGACGTAGCTCCCGGGCCCGGGGCTCTCCCAGTCGAGCCCGGCGTCGTCGAGCGCCGCCTCGATGACCTGCGTGACCTGCGTGACCTGCGTCGTTGCCGCTTCATCGGGTGCGTCAGCCATGGTCCGAGCGTACGACGCCCCACGGGCGGCGCCACATCCGCCGGCCGCCGCGTACCTCATGGCCCGGCCTCACACCCGGCCCGGCCTCACACGTGGCGCGACCGCACCCGTCGCCGGTGTTCCTGCATCGCCTCCGTGTAGACGTCCGCGGTCGCCGCCGCCGCCGTGTCCCAGCCGAAGCGCTGGGCGTGCGCGGCGGCCGCGCCGCCCATCCGGGCGACCAGCTCCGGCGCGGCCGCGAAGCGCGCCAGCGCCTCCGCGTACGCCTCCGGGTCGTGGCCGGGGATCAGGAAGCCGCTGACCCCGTCCCGTACCGCCACCGGGAGGCCGCCCACGGCCGCCGCGACGACCGGGGTGCCCGCCGCCTGGGCCTCTATGGCGACCAGGCCGAAGGACTCGCTGTACGAGGGCATGACCAGCACGGACGCGGCCCGGAACCAGTCGGCGAGCTGGTCCTGCCCGACCGGCGGGTGGAACCGTACGACGTCCGCGATACCGAGCCGGGCGGCCAGCTTGTGCAGCCCCTCCGGCTTGGCGAGCCCGCTGCCGCTGGGGCCTCCGACGACCGGCACGACGATGCGCGAGCGCAGCGAGGGGTCGCGGTCCAGCAGGACGGCGACGGCGCGCAGCAGCACGTCAGGAGCCTTCAGCGGCTGGATGCGGCCCGCGAAGAGCGGGACCAGGGCGTCCTGCGGCAGCCCCAGCCGGGCCCGTGCCGCGGCCCGCCCGTCGGCCGGGCGGAAGCGGTCCAGGTTGACGCCGGGGTGGACGACGGCCACGGCCCGGGGATCGGCCTCGTAGAAGCGGACGAGCTCGTCGGCCTCCTCCGCGGTGTTCGCGATCAGCCGGTCGGCCGCGCTGACGATCTGGGTCTCGCCGATGACCCGGGCGGCGGGCTCGGGGGTGTCGCCCTCGGCGAGCGACGCGTTCTTGACCTTCGCCATGGTGTGCATGGCGTGGACGAGCGGGACGCCCCAGCGCTGGGCGGCGAGCCAGCCGACATGGCCGGAAAGCCAGTAGTGCGAGTGCACCAGGTCGTAGTAGCCGGGGCGCTGGCCGGCCCACGCCTGCATCACGCCGTGCGTGAAGGCGCAGAGCTGGGCGGGCAGCTCCTCCTTGGCCAGGCCCTCGTACGGCCCCGCGTCGACGTGGCGGACCAGGACGCCGGGCGACAGCTCGACCTCGGGCGGCAGCGCGCCGGCGGTGGAGCGGGTGAAGATCTCGACCTCGATGTTGAGCGCGGCGAGGCGTTCGGCCAGCTCCACGATGTAGACGTTCATGCCGCCCGCGTCGCCCGTCCCCGGCTGGTGCAGCGGGGAGGTGTGCACGGAGAGCATCGCGATCCGGCGGGGCTTGCGGGGGCCGCCCGCGAAGGAGCCGGAGAAACCGGCGGGGAACCTGAGACGCGGTGCGACGCGGCTGCTGCCGAGCCGAGAGACGTACTGGCTCACGTCGTCCGGTCCTCCTCGTTCAGGGCACTGGTACCGACTCGTTCAAAGCACTGGCACCGGCTCGCTCAGGGCACTGACACCGGCTCGTTCGGACATGGCACCGAAGGGGCGCACGGTCCCTTCGAAGGGCTGGAACAGCGGAACTCCTCCTTTCATTTCCGCTTTGCCAAATCATTACAGTATGTTTCCGGCGCGTCGCCGCGACGCCTCCGCGGCGTCCGCTCCACGCCGCTCGTTACGCTCTGTGTCATGCGCCCCATCGGCACCGCGACCCGCGGGACCACCAACCCGAACCGGCTGCGCCGCATGGACCGCTGGATCGCCGCCGTCCACGGCCCCGCCCTGCGCCGCGCCGACACCCCCGTCGCGGTCGACCTCGGGTACGGCGCCGCGCCCTGGACCGCCGTCGAACTGCTGGAGCGGCTGCGCGGCGCCGAGCCGCGCACCGCGGTGGTCGGCATCGAGATCTCCCCGGACCGGGTCGCCGCGGCGAAGCCGTACGAACGCGAGGGCCTCACGTTCCGGCACGGCGGCTTCGAGATCCCGCTGCCCGAGCGGCCCGTGCTGATCCGGGCGGCGAACGTGCTGCGCCAGTACGACGAGGGCGAGGTCGCCGCGGTCTGGCAGCGGCTGTGCGAGCGGCTCGCACCGGGCGGGCTGCTGGTGGAGGGCACCTGCGACGAGATCGGGCGCCGCCACGTCTGGGTGGCGCTGGGTCCGGAAGGGCCGCGCACGGTGACGTTCGCGACCCGGCTCGGCTCCCTGGACCGGCCCTCCGACCTCGCGGAGCGGCTGCCCAAGGCGCTCATCCACCGCAATGTCCCGGGCGAGCCCGTCCACGCGTTCCTGCGCGACTTCGACCGGGCCTGGGCCGCCGCGGCACCGTACGCCTCGCTGGGGGCCCGGCAGCGCTGGATCACGGCGGTACGGGCCCTGTCCGGCGACTGGCCGCTGACGGACGGGGTGCGGCGGTGGCGCCAGGGTGAAGTCACGGTGAACTGGGAGGCGCTGAAACCCCGCCAGTAGAGCGACACGCCGGGAACGGGGAGGAACTCCGCTGCGCCGGGAACGTCGGCCGGGCACCGTTCGTCCCAAATACGGGGAGCGGTACGGGGGGAGCGCGTCTGCGGCACCGGCGACCGGCCGGAATTACCGGAGACGTGTGAGCCTCTGTTGCTTTTCGGTACGGCATGGCACGATCTCGTCGGTGCCATAAGTTACTGACGGTAAATCAGATCCGTTCGGGTCTGTCCGGAGGGGGAGCTCGTGAACCGACGCCACAGTGCCGCCGCGGCGATCACGCTGGTCTGCGCGCTGGCCGTACTGGCCGCACCGGTCCAGGCGTTCGCCGCCCCGGTGCCCCCCGCGCCGGAACAGCCGGTGAAGCCCGGGAAGAAGAGCCTCGAAGAGGTGCGCGAGGAGATCGAGGCCCTCTACCGCAAGGCGGGCGCGGCGACGGACGCGTACAACCTCGCCGAGGAGCGGTCCAAGAAGCAGTCGGGCGAGATCGTCAAGCTGGCGCAGGCCATAGTCGAGGGCCAGGCGAAGATCGCCGCCCTCAAGAGCAGAGCGGGCGCCCAGGCCCGCGAGCAGTACCGCAACGCCGGAATGCCGGCCGGCGCCCAGCTGATGCTCAGCGGCGACCCGCAGCTCTTCCTGGACGGAGTCAGCCGGGCCCGCCAGGGCCAGCAGGCCGCCAAGGGGGTCCTGGGCGAACTGAACAGGACCCAGGAGGACCTGGAGACGTACACCCAGGACGCGAGCACCAACTGGACCAAGCTCGAGGCCAATCGCCTCAAGCAGGCCAAGGCCAAGAAGAAGATCAACGCGCAGATCGCGGCGGCCAAGAAGCTGGAGTCCCGGCTGGAGAAGAAGGAGCGGGCCCGGCTCCTCGAGCTGGAACAGCAGGCGGAGTACAAGTCGCAGACGGAATGGCTGAGTTCCGGCGCCCTGAAGGAGATCAACCGCGGGGCGAGCGCGAGCGGCAAGAAGGCGGTGGCCTTCGCGACCTCGCAGATCGGCAAGCCGTACAAGTGGGGCGCCGTGGGCCCCTCGTCGTACGACTGCTCGGGGCTGACGTCCCAGGCGTGGGCGGCTGCCGGGCGGCCGGTCCCGCGCACCTCGCAGGAGCAGTGGCGGCAGCTGCCGCACATCGCCATCAAGGACATGCGCCCCGGCGACCTGATCATCTACTTCGGTGACGCCACGCACGTCGGGATGTACGTCGGCGACGGCGCGATCGTGCACGCCCCGCGCCCCGGCCGCAACATCACCCTCGCGGGGGCGGGCTCGATGGAGATCCTCGGAGTCGTCCGCCCGGACAAGTGACGGGCAAGTGGCGTCCGAGCTGACGGCCGAGCTGACGGCCGAGCTGACGGCCAACCTTAAGAGAGCCTCAAGGGACCCTTAAGGCCGGTCGGAGATCCGGCGGAGAGCGGGCGGGGGCCCGAAACGGTGCGTTTCCGTCCCTGCCGCCGGGCTCCGATCCGCCTCCGCCCCGCAGCCGTGACCCGCGCCACCCGGGGCCCGGCGCGGCACGTGACCTTTGTCATGTGCCGGAAAGGGCCGCGGCCCCGGCGCATCCCGCCGGATCTGCGCCCTTCCGCGGCTTAACGCCCTCTCCGGAACGGCCGGCACGTATCGAGCGCCATTCCGTTCGCACATCCCGTACCGCTATCGTCCCCGTCTGGCGGGTCGTCGATCGTCGCTCCGCCGCGCCCTCGGGGGGAGGGAAGGAAACCCGATTTCGATGCCCGTACCCGTACCGCAGCAGCGTTCCGTTCCCGCTGCGGAGACCAGCTATGGCGCCGACCTCACCCTCCTGGTGATCGACGACGACCCGGCGGGCACCCTCACCGTCCCGGAACTGCCGGCCGCGGCCGGCACCCGGGTCCGTATCCGTACCGCCCGCAATCTGACCGAGGCGGGCCGGCTCCTCACCGACGACGTGGACTGCATCCTGCTGGACCTGGCCCTGCCGTCCGGCGGCGAGGCACGTACCGCGCCGGGGCAGGAGGCGGACGGGCTGGCCACCCTCAAGCACGTCCTGCGGATCGCGCCCCGGCACGCCGTACTCGCCCTCACCGCGCAGGAGGACGCCGAGCTGGCCGCCGAAGCGGTACGGGTGGGGGCGCAGGACTACCTCTTCCGCGACGAGCTCGACGGCAGGCTGCTCAGCCGCGCCATCCGCTACGCCGTCGAACGCAAGCGCGCCGACATCGCGCAGCACCAGCTCACCGAGTCCCGGCTGCGGGCCCAGGAGAACGCCCGCCTGGAGCGCGGCCTGCTCCCCACGCCGCTGCTCGACGGCTCCGACCTGCGCTTCGCCGCCCGCTACCGCCCCGGCCGCAGCCGTGCGCTGCTCGGCGGGGACTTCTACGACACGGTCCGTACGCCCGACGGCACGGTCCACGTGATGATCGGCGACGTCTGCGGGCACGGCCCGGACGAGGCGGCGCTCGGCGTGGAGCTGCGCATCGCGTGGCGGGCGCTGACCCTGGCCGGGCTCTGCGGCGACGAACTGCTCTCCACGCTCCAGCAGGTCCTGGAGCACGAACGGGAGAGCGAGGAGATCTTCGCGACCCTCTGCACGGTCGACATCGCCCCCGACGGCCGCCGCGCGGGCCTCTGCCTGGCGGGCCACCCCGCACCGCTGATCGCCCGCCAGGGGCGGGCGGCGCACCTGCTTCCGTACCAGGACGGCGGCCCGGCGCTCGGGCTGCTGCCGCGCGCCCGGTGGCCGCGCCGGCAGGTGGAGCTGGGCGGCTCCTGGAGCCTGATGATGTACACGGACGGGCTGATCGAGGGCCGGACCGGAATCGGTACGCAGCGCCTCGGACAGGACGGCATGGTCGCGATGATCAACCGCCAGCTGGCCGAGGGGCTGACCGGCGAGGACCTGCTGGAGGCGGCCGTCACCCACGTCCGCGAGCTGAACGGCGGCGAGCTGACCGACGATGTCGCGGTCCTGCTGCTCGACCGCGACGAGGACGTCGTGCGCCGCAGGGCGCACAACGGCGACCGGGGCCGGAGCATTCCGCGCCCCCGCCCCGGACAGGTGTCACCCGCAGGCGCTCAACGCCCGCCGTTGTAGGGCCCGTACGGCCCGTCGCTGCTCGAACCCCCGCGGCGGTTGCCGCCGCCCGTGACGGCCTTGAGCGCGGGCCGCACGTCCACGAAGAACACGATGGTCGCGACCAGCCCGGCGAGCTGCACGAAGAGCAGGGGCACCCAGAGGTTCACCACCACCGTGATGCCGAGAATGATCAGCCAGAAGGGCTTGGTCTGCTTACTGGCGGCCCGGTAGGCGTCCTCGCGGGCGACCGCGGCCATGATCAGGGCGACCACGGCGAGGATGAGCATGGCCGTGTAGATCAGCCCGAGGACCGAGTTGAAGCTTTCGAGCAACATGATGTGCACCGCCTAGTACGTGGATGAGCGCCTCGCGGCCAAGGTACCCGGGACAACGACCGGAGCACCCTGAAAGGTGCCCACCCGTCCCCCGGTACACCCGCCGGCCGCCGCGGCTACTTGGCGGTGGGCGGCGTGGTCTTCTTGGCGGCGGGCTTGCGCGCGGGCGCCTTCTTGGCGGACGCGGGCGCGGGCTTGGCCGACGCGGGCGCGGGCTTGGCGACCGGCTTCGGCGCGGCCTCGGTCTCCGCCTTTGCCTGCGGGGTCTCCGCCTTTGCCTCCGGCTTGGGGCCGGCCTTGGCGTCCGGCTCCGACTCCTTGCGCGGCTCGACGACGACGGCGATCTCGACGATCTCCTCTGCGGTCTCGCCCCGCCACGTCCGCACGGTCTGCTCGCCGCGCTCGGCGACCTTCTCGTACGTCTCCCGGGCCCTGACCGCGTACTCGGCGGCCACACCCACGCTGCGCAGCGCCAGGTCCTGGGCGCTCTCGCCCAGCTTCTTCAGATCGGTGTCGAATGCCCCGATCACCTCGGTGACCTTGGCCTGGAAGGTGGCCTGCGCCTCCTTGGCCTGCCCGGTCACCTTCTCCTGGACGACCTTGGGGTCGGTGTTGCGCACGGCCTCGATGCGCTCCGGCGCCTCGGCCCGCAGCTGCTCGATCAGCGCCGGAACCTTGCGCGCCTGCTGTACGGCGAGCTCGGCCGTACCGGCGGCGAAGTAGAGGGGGGTCGGGTCGGTGAGGGTCTTGCGCAGGTCATCGGTGATGGCCATGACTGTGGTCCTCCCGGATCATCAGAGTCAGTGTGAGGGTTTTGAAGGCTTTGAAGCTGTATCGGCAGCACTGCCGTCGGCATTGAAGGGCGCGTCCGCACCGGACGCACTCCCCTCCTCACCCCCGGGCTCGTCCTCGAACCCGTTCTCCTTGCGGAAGGAGGCGTAGATCTGCAGCAGCACGCTCTTCTGCCGCTCGTTGATCGACGGATCGGCCAGGATCACCGCCCGCGTCTCCAGCTCGTCCCGCTCCCGCTCGTCCAGGATCCCGGCCCGTACGTAAAGGGTCTCGGCGGAGATCCGCAGCGCCTTGGCGACCTGCTGCAGCACCTCGGCGCTGGGCTTGCGCAGCCCGCGCTCGATCTGGCTGAGATAGGGATTGGACACGCCGGCGGCATCGGCGAGCTGCCGCAGCGAGAGCTGCGCGGTACGCCGCTGCTCACGCAGGTACTCGCCGAGGTTGCCGACGTTGAGTGATGCCATGCCTCGATGGTGGACCCTCGGTGCTAACTATTGCAAGCAGGCGCTTGCAAAAGTGTTCCGAACCACTCGGACGGGCCTGTGAGCCTGAGTGTCCTGTCCCTGCGATGTGTAGGCAGTCCCGCTCTTCTGTAGGCATGTGCGGCTGAGTCCCGGTCATATGTAGGCCCCGGTCAACGCGTCCCAGGTAGGGCGCCAATCAGCGCATGCTGATACAGAAGGGGTGCCCAGCCGGATCGGTGAGGACCCGCGCCTTGTCGCCATGCGGCTGGTGATCCGGCTTGCCCGCACCCAGCTCCAGCAGTCGGGCCTCGGCCACGGCCAAGTCCTCATCGACCTTGAAGCAGATGTGAAGTTGCTGAGGAACGATCTGGTCGGGCCAGCTCGGAGCCCGGTAGTCGGCAACCCGCTGAAAACCGATGAGGAGCCCGTGCTCGCCGTTGAGACCCGCGAAGTCGACGTCCGACTTCGGGTGCAGTTCAAGGCCGGTGGCCTGCTTATAGAACCCCGCCAAAGCCAGCGGATCAGGGCAGTCGAGCGTTATAGCAACCAACTTCATCTGCAGGGGCATGGCGTCTCCGGACCGATCGGTGGACTTCCGCGATGAACACCCTAGAGGCGGCTGCCTGCCGTTGAGCGGGACACCGCCCGCAGACCTGTCCCACTCAACTGTAGGCACCGCAGGTCAGAGCCTCGTCCTGCCCACAATTATCCGGGACAGGACACTGAGCACGATAGGTGTCGTATCCGCGCGACAACTGTCGTCATCCACGTCCGGTCTCCTGGCGCAGGTTCTCTTGGGTCGGCCTCCACGGGGCTCCGGGAAGCGACGTTGTCGGTGGGCTCTGCCACGGTGTCCGTCATGGACGAACTGGTGGAGCGTGTCGATGATCAAGATCGTGTGCTGGGGATAGTGGTCAGCCGCCGGCAGGCCATTCGGGAGAGCTGGCTGCACCGGGTCGCCGTGACGGTGTGTCGTGATGGGCGAGGGCGGATCCTCGTCCACCGGCGGTCGGAACAGTTGTCACGCTTCCCCGGGCTCCACGAGGTCGTGGTCGGTGGTGCCGTGGATGTCGGTGAGTCCTATGAACAGGCCGCCTCGCGGGAACTGGCCGAAGAGCTGGGCATTCGGGTGCTGCCGCGCTTGCTGTTCACGTTCCTCAACCGCGGCGGTTTGAGCCCTCACTGGCTCGGCGTGCACGAAGCCTTGGTGCCGGACGCCGTGGCCGCCGATCCCGATGAGGTCGCCTGGCACGGCTGGCTGACCGAGCCGGAGCTGCGGTCGGCCCTGCTGGAGTGGCGCTTCACCCCCGACAGCCACGAGGCCTTCAGCCGGTATCTCGTGTTCCGGACCGCGCAGTCCTGACCTTGCCCGCCTTTGCTTGCGATAAGCGAGGTACACGCCAAGAACGATGCGAATCCCACGGCAGTTGTCGTGCTCAACGGTCCAGAAACCCCCTGTTCAGCCAGGGATTCGGAACGTGGGCAGGCTCCCTGATCGCGTGGTGATCCTCCTGAACCGGGCCGACAGCGCCTAGCCGTATCGCCCTGCGACCGCGCGGGTTCACCGATTCGGACGCCTTACAGGTTGTTCGCATAGAAGCCGGCGAGTCGCTCCACGGCAGCGTCGACGTATTCGGGCTCGTCGTACATCTCGTAGTGGCCGGCGCCCTCGATCACCATGAGGTCGACGGGGTTGGGGGCCAGCTTCCACAGCCGCATGCCGGTGTCGTAGGAGCCGGTGTTGCCGATGCGTCCGGCGAGGACGACCTGGAGTGGCTGGGTCATGAGCTGATCGGCCAGGTGGAACGCGTCGTACCCCAGCAGGAGGGAGTCGCTGCGCGAGAGGCGCCGGTTCGTGGAGTGTTCGTTGCCGCCGCGCTCGGTGCGGTAGTAGGTGATGGCCTGCGTGGTGTCGATGTCGGTCAGGCCCGCTGTCGTGGCGTCCCCGAGGGTGTCGGGAAGCCAGTTCACGCGGGTCGTCCCGCCGGAGCGGGCCTCTTCGATACGTGCGTCCGCGAGGGCGTTGAGTGCGGCGGCCGGGCCGTCGGGCTGGAAGCCGCGGAACGAGGTGCCCATGTCGATGGGGACGACCGTGCCGACCGCCTTGATGCGGTGGTCCGTGCGGGCGGTGTGCACGGCGTAGCCCCCGCCGGCGCAGATGCCCAGGACGCCGATGCGCTGCGGGTCGACGCCGGGGGTCGTCGTGAGCACGTCGATGGCGTAGGAGATGTCCTCGCCCCGGCGGTAGGGGTCTTCGAGGTCGCGGGGCTCGCCTCCGCTCCGGCCCTGATGGGCGGGGTCGAAGACGAGCGCCGCGATGCCGCGGGCGGCGAGACGGGAGGCGTAGTCGGCGCCGATCTGCTCCTTCACGCTGCTGCCCGGGGTGGAGAGCACCACGGCGCGCAGCGGTGCGCCGCTGTCGGCGTTGTCGGGGAGGTGGAGGTCGGCGGCGAGTTCGATGGGACCGCGCGGGATCGTGAGGTGCTGAAGCATGCGTGGTTTCCTTCGTCAGGTCGTTGTTCCATGGGAGTCCAGTACAGAACAGCTACTGATACAATATGGACCTAGTACGAAACGGTACCACCTGGATGGAGGCCCGCATGTCGGTCGACGGGGCGCAGCTGTGGACGCTGAACCAGCGGCTGCTGGGCGTCGTGATGGATGCCTGCACGCGGGATCTGGCCGAGCTCGGGCTGGAGACGAAGGAGTTCTTCGTCCTGGCCGAGGTGGAGGCGTCGCCGTATCCGGCCGAGATCGCGACGGCACTGCTGCTGCCCAAGGCGAGCGTGACGGTCTACGTGCGCAACCTCGTCGCCAAGGGCTTCATCCGCCGCGAGATCGACGAGGCGGACCTGCGGCGTCATCGGCTCGTACTGACCGCCGATGGCACGCGAGCACGCGATCGAGCACTTGCGGCCCTTGCGGCGGAGTACGACCGCAGATTGGCGAGGGTCACCCCCCAGGACCGCGTCGAGCTGCAACGCATCCTCAAAGCGATGCTCGCCTCACCCGCGTCAGGCCCTGCGCGCGAGTGAGGCGTCTGCCCGGGTGGGCTGCCGCACGTTCGGGCCTCGTCGCGGCGGCCGGGCCGGCAAGCCTCCTCACTGACGCGGTCGGTCGATCTCGACGCGCGCAGTGGGGAGGTTGTCGAGAATCGTCGCGACGGTCTGCTCCGGTGTCTGTCCCGAGGTGTCCAGCCAGAGTCCGATACGCGGAGTCTCCTCGCGCAAGGAGCGGTCGAGGGCCTCAACCGTCCAGACCCCGTACCCGGTCTTCGAGCGTCCCGCCTCCCTGCCGCGAACAGCAGCCGGGGAGGGGCCAGAACGACCACAGTCCCTTCGGGATCCGTAGCGGGCTATCCCATGACCGCTCGGGCCGCGTCGAGAAAGGCCAGTCTGTTGTCCTCCAGGTAGTCGCGCACGCTCTCACCGTCGGGCAAGCCTTCCCACACGGTGCGGTTGAGGTCGAGGAAGTACTTGCGTGCCGCGTCGTGCACGGGCAGCGGGAACTGGATACGGATCAGCCGTTCCACGACCCAGAGCCGGTTCATGGAGTCTCGGGTCTCCAGAAACCAAGGCGTCGTGTCATCCCACTCGTGCGGCCGACTGAAAGCGGCACGCTCCGCCTCGGCCCCCGCTTCGACGAACCGCTCCAGCAGCGTGAGCCGCTCCCCTCGCCGGGCCTCCGACAACGCGGTCTGCTGCCGCCGCTGTTCCGTCCGCTCAGCCGACCGCTGCGTCGCGAACTGGACGAGGAAGGACAGCGCGCCACCGAGTGCGACGCCGCCCAACGATATGAGTGACACCCACACTTGACCGGACATGGCAGCCATCGTTCCACGCTGCCGATCTTCACGCGCCTTCGCCGGGAGGGTCGTTGAGCCGCGGGTCCTCGGACGGCCGCTGCCGGTCGTCGTCACGGTCGCCACGACAGCCGTCTCGGCCCCGGATTCGGAAGTTGGGGAGAAAGCTCAGCGTCATACCGGTTGCGCCGATCCACAACGTGGGTGTGGCACCGAGGACAGAACCCGAGGCTCCGCCCAGGAGCCCACCCAGGGGAATGCCACCCCACGACACGAAACGGGATGTCGCGCTCATCCGGCCCAGAAGCCGATCCGGCGTGAGGGCCTGCTGGAAGCTCGACTGAGCGACGACGCGAACGACTCCGCCCAGTGAGAGTGCCGCGAGGCCGACCGCGGCCACGTACACGCTCCATCCCGGCCGGGCCAGCGGCATCAGGGCGGTCAGCGGACACGTGACCAGCGGGGCGAGCCAGATGACCGGTCCCTGCCCGACCCGCTTCGAGACCGTGGTGGCCACCAGCGCGCCCAGCAGGGCACCGCAGCCCATTCCCGACAGGAGGAGGCCGATACCGAAGGACTGGAGTCCGATCTCCCGCTCCAGAAAGAACAGCAACATGGTCTGGTACATGACCAGGAACAGGTTGAAGACCGCGTCCCCCAGCATGATCGCGCGCAGGACGGGGCTCCCGAGGACGAACTTCAGTCCCTCCTTGATGTCTCGAAGCATTTTGGGGTCGCCACCCGGCTCCGGCCTTCTTTCGCGTGTGCGGATACCGAGCGCGAGCAGACCCGACGCGGCCATCCCGGCCGCACTCGCGAGAAGTGCCGCAGGCGCTCCGGTCCAGCCCACCAGAGGTCCGGCCATCGCCGGCCCGCTGATACTGGTCACCGACCGTATCGCCGAGAGCTTCGAGTTGCCTTCGACGAGACGGTCACGCCCCACCAGGTGCGGCAGGTAGCTGACGTAGGCGACATCGAAGAAGACGGTCAGCAGTCCGTGAGCCAACGCGACCGCGTAGAGCCACCAGATCGTCAGAGATCCCGCCCACCACACGACGGGTATCGTCAGAAGCATCAGTGCCCGTAGGAGATCGGCGCTGATCATCACCGATCGTTTCCGCATGCGGTCCACCCACGCGCCGGCCGGAAGTCCGATGAGGAGCGAACCTGCCGTGGTCATCGCGGTCAGCAGTCCGACCTGGAACTCATCGGTGTTCAGCGCCGTGATCGCGACCAGCGGCAGTGCCAGGAAAATGATGCGGTCACCCAGCTGACCGAGCGCGGTGGCGGCAGACAGGCGTCCGAAGTCCGGGTCACGCAGGAGTCCGGGCCGAGAAGGCGTTGACACAGGAATCACCCATTTCGGTTGCGCGGGATTCGACGGCTACGGCCGGTCGGCCCCGAACTCGTAGACCACTTCCCGGCGCACGTCCGGAATGACGATGTCGGCGGTTTCCACCGGCCGCCCGTCGGTGTCGTAGATGGTTCGCTCGATCTGGAGCACGAGGTCCCCGACGCTGATCCCCAGCAGGTTCGCCTGCGCCTGGGTGGCACGAGCGGGGCGCGGCACCTCGACGACGGTCTCGATGACCACACCGATGGACCGCATGCGTTCGACCACGCCCTTCCCCGCCAGGGGGCCCATCTCGGGGAGCACGACGGGTGTTTCCTTCGTGATGGCCATCGGCTCCCAGGACTCGGAGAGCTGGACGGGATGCCCGCCGGCGAGGAACTCGTACCGCGTCCTGACGCAGAGGTCCCCGGAACTGATGTCGAGCCGCTCGGCGATCACTTCGGGAGCGGGGACCCGCACCTGGCTGTGCGCGTCCCAGGCGTCGGCCCTGCCTCGCTCCTTCGTGGCGGAGCGGGAGGTGGCGCCGCCCCGGCGTTCGCGGTGTCGCGAACGGACCAGCCGCAAACGCTCGCGGGGCCTGCGCACGTATGTACCTGAGCCCGCGCGTCCTTCGAGGAGGCCGCCGATGATCAGGAGATCCATGGCCCTCTGCAGGACGTTGCGCCCGACCCCGTACTCCTGCGCGAGCCGCGCCCGGGACGGCAGACGCTCCCCAACAGCCCATTCCCCCGCAAGAATCCGTGCACGCAGCACCTCGGCCACGGCAAGGTAGGGCGCCTCTCGGGGCATGGGCGACTCTCCGGTCGGTCTGATGCGCGGCAGCGGATGATTCCGGGCGGCAGTGGCAAGCTACGGGACCGGGTGGAAGCTGCTGGAGTAGAAATACGCTCGGCACCCGTGCGCCCACGGGGGATCGCGGCATCGTGGCCGGTGTTCCTGGTTCGCGGCTGACCGCCGCCGCTCGGGCTTCGGCAGCACCCTCGTCACGCCGTCTCCGCCGGGTCAGGACGTCATGCCGGGCACCGCGCCGGCGAGGCCACCGCCGCGCGCCGTGCGCGTACCCACACAGCCAGCGCGGCCACGGCGTAGGCGGCGCCGAGCAGGCAGGACGCCCACCACCCCGCGGCGGCGTACGCCCATGCCGTGGTGACGGCGCCGAGGGCGGAGCCGAGCGAGTAGAAGGCCATGTAGGCGCCGATGACGCTGCTGGAGTGTTCGGGGTGCGCGGCGGTGAGGAGGTGCTGATTGCTCACGTGCACGGCCTGGACGGCGAAGTCGAGCAGGACGACGCCCGTGATGAGCGGCCACAGGGTCGGTGCCGTCTGCGCGGTGAGCGTCCAGGACACGGCCAGAAGCGCCAGCGACCAGCCGGTGACGGCCTGGGCGCGCCCCGCGTCGGCCCAGATGCCCGCGCGGGCGGCAGCCGCGGCACCGACGAGGCCGGCCAGTCCGAAGAGCCCGACGGCCGTCGTGCCGAAGTGCCACGGCGCGGCCCCCAACGGCAGGGCCAGGCCGCTCCACAGGGTGCCGAAGGACGCGAACAGGAAGAACGCGATCAGTCCGCGGCCGAGGAAGAGCCGGTCGGTGACGACGAGGCGTCCGGTGGTGGCGAGGACGTCCCGGTAGCGGGCCCGCGCGGGCCGGGTGTCGGGGTGGAGGGTCAGGCGCGCGATCAGCGCGAGAGCGAGGCAGAGCGCGGCGAGTACGGCGTAGACGGCCCGCCAGCCGAGGCTGTCCCCCAGCGCGCCCGCGAGTACCCGGACGCCGAGGATCCCGAGCACCACGCCCGAGGTGACCGTGCCGATGTTGCGGCCGCGCTCGCCCGCCGGTGAGGTGGCCGCCACGTAGGCGACGGTGATCTGCACGACCACCGCGAACAGGCCCGCGACCGCCAGACCGGCCCCGGCGATCAGCCCACCGGGTGCGAGGGACGTGATCGCCGCACCCGCGCCGGTGAGGACCAGATGCCCGACGATCAGCGTGCGCCGGTCGAGGACGTCCCCGAGGGGCACCAGCAGGACGAGACCCGCGAAGTACCCGAGCTGGCCGACCGCGACCAGCCACCCCAGCGTCCTCCCGGCCAGGCCGAGGTCGCTGCCCGCGGCCGCCAGCACCGGCTGGATCGCGTAGATCGTGGACACCGCCACCGCGCACACCGACGCCAGGACGAGGCGCTGACCGCTCGTGATCGTCGACGACATCTCCGCCCACCCTTCATTGGTTTCAATATGAAACCGTTCAAGGCTAGGGCACAATGGTTTCGATCTGCAACTCATACGGGAGGAGCCCCATGACGGACGCGGTGCCGACCGACCAGCAGTGGACCGACCAGCAGTGGGCGGATCAGCAGTGGACCGATCCGACGTGCCCGGTCGCGCGCACGGTCGATCTCGTCGGCGACCGGTGGAGCCTGCTGATCGTCCGTGACGCCATGGACGGCGCGGCGTCGTTCACCGACTTCCGCAACAGCCTCGGCGTCGCCCGCAACATCCTCAGCGACCGGCTCCGGAAGCTCACCGCGCACGGCATCCTGGCCACCACCACTCCCCCCGGGGCCAAGCGCCACACCTACCGGCTCACCGACGCCGGCCAGGAACTGTTCACTACCGTCGTCGCGCTCAGGCAGTGGGGAGAGCGGCACGCCTTCGCTCCCGGCGAGGACCACTCGGTCCTGATCGACCACGACGGACGGGACGTGCCCCGCGTCGGCGTTCTGGACCGGAGCGGCCGGCCCGTCACGGCGTCTACGTCACACGTGCGCAAGGTCGCCGACTGACACGGCCGGGCACCCGGACCCGCCCGTGCGTACCCGCCCCGGCCCGGTCCGCCCAGTCGCCGCCCAGCACCCCGCCGAGCAGGCTCGCGGCGACGAAGCAGCCCGCCACCAGCGGGTAGAGGTGGACCCCGTCCAGCTCCCTGGCGGCGGCCGGGAGGGTGGGCACGACGGCGAGCGCGGCGAACCCGGTCAGGAACATCACCGCGGCGAAACTCAGGGTCGCGGCCGCGTACTTACGGGAGAACAGGCGCTCCTCGTCGGCGGTCTCCGGCTTCGCCGGAGCACACTCGGTCATCCCCGTCCGCCCGTCGCGGGGACGGCGGTCGGCCGGGTGCGCAGGACACGTATCAACCCGTCGGGCAGCGCTTTCGGATCATGAGTCACGGGCGCCAAAGGTATGCGGGCGGCCCAACGGCCTGCCACTGCTTTTCGGGGCGCCCGGGGTGCGCGGAAGGGCGTCCGCCCCGCGTCACGGGTGGGGCGTCGCCGCGCCCGCCGCCTCCGTCGCCGCCCGAAGCGCGTCCCCGCCCGCGCCCGTCAACAGGTCCGTGCTGTCCGCCCATTGGTCCACGGCCCCGGTCAGCGGCCGGCCGCGCAGCTCCGGGTCCGTGAGCGAGGCGGCCAGCGGGCGGGCGAAGCGCTCCGCGTGCAGGACCAGGAACGGCCTGCCGTGGTACGGGCGGGGCGACGGGTCCACCGGATCGACGAGGCCGCTCGCGTTCTGGCGGATCGCCACCGCCTCGTAAGCGGCGCAGAGGTGCCGTTCCCGTTCCGGCAGGTCCGTGGCCGCCAGCGCGCCGCGCAGGGACGGCAACAGGCCCTCGGCCGCGTCCAGTTGCGCGAACGCGCTGCCCAGCCATTTGCTGTACGGCCAGTACCGCCGCTCCAGGAGCAGGCAGAGGCGCATGAGGTCGCGCACCAGCCGGGCCGCGACCACGGCCGAGCCGAGTTCGTCCCCGACCTCCGCGCAGCGCCCGACGAAGGCCTCCTCCTGGGAGATCCGCTGCCACTGGCAGGCCAGCAGGTAGCGCCAGACCTGTTCGGGATACCGGGCCAGCCGCCGCCGTGCGGCGGTGAGGAGGCCGGGGCCGTCGTGGAACACCGCACCGCCGGTGATCCCGGCGAGCCGCTGCTGCGGCATCGCGAGCCAGTCCCGGACGGACGGTTCCGCGGTCGACGCGTCGAAGCCGGCTTCCCTGGTCAGCCAGCCGCCGAGGTCGTACGTGGACACGCGGTGGTTGACCGGCCCTTCGGTCCTCTCCATGTGCCCGACCGGGTCGAGCGGGTCATCGGCGGGGCGGAAGTGGGTGGGCCAGCCGCGGATCTCCTTCGGCAGCCGGTCCGCCAGGAGCCGCCGGATCGCCTCGCCGTGTGCCGCCACGTCGTCCGCGGCGAGGAAGAGGTCAAGCCGCGGGCCCCAGTCGTGGTCGGCCGACCTGGCCGTGTCGAAGCCGAGCACCTCCGAGCCCGGCCCGATCCGCGCGGCGGCGTACGGCAGTCCGGGGAAGGCGGCGTCCAGGACCGGCCGCACCCCCTCCTCGTACAGGATGCGGGAGAGCTCCAGACCGGGCAGGAAGGCGGCTTCGGCGTGGGTCATACGGCCACTGTGCGGGGACGGAATCGGATCGGCCAGCGAAATAGTCCCGGGGCGGCACGACCCCGCGGGAACAGTTCGCTTGCGGACGATCCACCACAGACCGAATGGTTACCCTGGCAGACATGACCGCCATGGCACCCACGCGCACCGCACCGGACCTCTCCTACCTCCTGGACCACACCAGCCACGTCCTGAGGACCCAGATGTCGGCGGCGCTCGCCGAGATCGGGCTCACGGCACGGATGCACTGCGTCCTGGTCCACGCCCTGGAGGAGGAGCGCACCCAGATCCAGCTCGCCGAGATCGGCGACATGGACAAGACCACGATGGTGGTGACGGTGGACGCCCTGGAGGGCGCGGGCCTCGCGGAGCGCCGCCCTTCGAGCCGGGACCGGCGGGCGCGGATCATCGCCGTCACCGAGAAGGGCGCCGAGGTCGCCGCGCGGAGCCAGAAGATCGTGGACCGGGTGCACGCGGACGCCCTGGCCGGCCTGGGGCGCGGTGACCGGGAGGTGCTCCTGCGCGCCCTGGAGCAGCTGACCGGCGACCGCCTGTCCACCCCGGCCGAGACCCCCGGACCGGCCCGCCGGGCCCGCCAGAGCCGGAAGTAGACACCTCCACAGAGGCGTCCACAGAGCCATTCGCAGAGCCATTCGCAGAAAACAGACCGAAAGAAATAGTCCGCAACAAAACCATCTGTTAGCGTCTCTCTTGTCGACCTGACCGACAGGAGAGTCCAATGTCCGCTCCCTTGCCTGCCCACACGCCTGCCATGACGCCGGCCAAGGCACCTGCCACTGCCCGTTCGCGCCGGCTCGCGCTCGGCGTGATCGCCACCGGCCTGCTGATGACCGTGCTCGACGGCTCGATCGTGACCGTGGCCATGCCCGCCATCCAGAACGACCTCGGGTTCTCACCCGCCGGTCTCAGCTGGGTCGTGAACGCCTACCTGCTCGCCTTCGGCGGCCTGCTGCTGCTCGCCGGCCGGCTCGGCGACCTCATCGGCCGCAAGCGGATGTTCCTGGCCGGCACCGCCGTCTTCACCGCCGCCTCGGTACTGGCGGGCGCGGCGGGCTCACCCGGCCTGCTGATCACCGCTCGCTTCCTCCAGGGCACCGGCAGCGCCATGGCGTCCGCGGTGGGCCTGGGCATCCTCGTCACCCTGTTCACCGAGAGCCGCGAACGCTCCAGGGCCATCGCCGTGTTCAGCTTCACCGGAGCCGCGGGGGCGTCGATCGGCCAGGTGCTCGGCGGGGTGCTCACCGACGCCGCCGGCTGGCACTGGATCTTCCTCATCAACCTGCCGATCGGGATCGCGGCCCTTCTCGTCGCCGTGCGCGTGCTCCCCGCCGACCGCGGGCCCGGCCTCGCCGCGGGCGCCGACGTCCTGGGCGCCGTCCTGGTCACCTCAGGGCTGATGCTCGGCATCTACTCCGTCGTCGAAGTGGGGTCGTACGGCTGGCTGTCGGCGCACACGCTCGGCCTCGGCGCACTCTCGCTGGTCCTGCTCGCCGCGTTCGTCGTCCGGCAGGCCACCGCGCCGGCCCCGCTGCTGCCACTGGGCATCCTGCGGTCGCGGAGCGTCTCCGGCGCCAACCTGGTGCAGATGCTCATGGTGGCCGCGCTGTTCTCGTTCCAGATCCTGGTCGCGCTCTACCTCCAGCGGGTGCTCGGCCACGGCGCCGCCGCCACCGGTCTCGCGATGCTGCCCGCGGCCGCCGTCATCGGTGCCGTGTCACTCGGCGTCTCGGCCCGGCTGAGCGCGCGGTTCGGCGACCGGAACGTCCTGCTTCTGGGTCTCGCCCTGCTGATCGCCCTGCTCGGCCTCCTCACCCGGGTGCCCGCCCACGGTCACTACGCCACCGATCTGCTGCCGCTGATGTTCCTGGCCGCGGGCTTCGGCCTCGCGCTCCCGGCGCTCACCGCGCTCGGCATGTCGGGGGCGGGCGAGGAGAACGCCGGGCTGGCCTCGGGGCTGTTCAACACCACGCAGCAGATCGGCATGGCGACGGGCGTCGCCGTCCTCTCCACCCTGGCGGCCTCCCGCACCGACACCCTCCTCGCCGAGGGGCGCGACCGGGCGGAGGCGCTGACCGGCGGCTACCACCTGGCGTTCGCGGTCGGCGGCGGACTGCTCACGGCCGCCTTCCTCGTCGCGCTCACGGTGCTCGGGCGGCCGGAGCCCGGCACCCGTTCACCGTCCGCAGACCGAGCGCGCGGGCCCGAATCCGAGACCGCGCACCGCACCGACGCCACCCCCGCGGCCTGACCGGGGCGCGGCCCGCCGCCCACGGCCCGTCCACCCATGCACGCGTCCACCACGACCAGTTGAGGACCCGACCCCATGACCGGACAGCAGCCCACTCCCATCCCCACCCAGCAGGCCGCATCCGAAGAGAACGAGCCGCAGCACGGCCCCGGCGCCGGCCCGGCCCCGCGCGTGCTCACCGACGCCGAACTGTCCCGGCTGCTCGGGGAGCAGCGGTTCGGGGTCCTGGCGAGCGTGCGGCGCACCGGACACCCCCATCTGACGACCGTGCTCTACGCCTGGGACGCCGACGAGCGCGTGGTGCGCGTGTCCAGCACCGCCGACCGTCTCAAGCCCCGCCAGCTGCGCGCCGATCCGCATGCCGCGCTGCATGTCAGCGGCCCGGACGTGTTCTCGTTCGCGGTCGCGGAGGGCGCGGCCGAGGTGTCGGAGCCGGCCGCCGTCCCCGGTGACGCGGTGAGCCGCGAACTGCTCGCCATGACCCCCGGTTTCGAGGACCCGGCCGAGGAGGCGGCCTTCCTGGCCCAGGTGGTCGCCGACCGGCGTGTGGTGATCCGGCTCCGCGTCTCCCGGCTGTACGGGACGGCACTGGACGTGCCGGCGGCGGAGTGACCCGCACGCGGGGGCCCTCACCGCGGCCTCGCGTGCGCCGTCCGTCGCCGCCGGGACGGGCCCGTGCGGCACCGGCGCGCGACGGGGAGGCTCTAGGATCCCGCCCATGGCACCCGACCCCGGCTACACCTGCTCCCGCTGCGGCGGACACCACACGGAACTCCCGATGGGGTACTCGACCATGGCACCCGATGTCTGGGACGCGAGCCTGGAGAGCGATCCCGACAGCATGCTCTCGACGGACCAGTGCATCGTCAGGCACGAGCACTACTTCATCAAGGGCCTCATCGAGGTACCGGTGGCGGGCAGCCGGGAACCGTTCTCCTGGGGCGTCTGGGTGTCCCTGAGCCGGGAGAACTTCGGCCGCGCCCTCGATGTGTGGGAGACCCCGGGCCGGGAGTCGGAGAAGCCGTACTTCGGCTGGCTGACCACCGAACTGGGGCTCTACTCCCCCCGGACGACCAACCTCAGGACGAACGCGCACACCCGCCCGATCGGCCGGCGCCCGCTCATCGAGCTGGAGCCCACCGACCATCCGCTGGCCGTGGAGCAGCGGAACGGGATCACGTTCGACCGGGTACGGGAGATAGCCGAGGCGGTGCAGCACGCCGAGGACGACAGGTCCTGAACGTGTTGATCACGAGCGGGCTCGCCGCCGGACAGCCCCGTCTACCGTCCCAGGCCCGAGCGCAGCTGGGCGAACCCCAGCTCCGCCGCCTCGACCGCGTCCCCGTACACCTGGTCCGCGCTCTGCCCCTCGCTGATCCGCCGCCAGTTGTCCAGGGCCAGGATGCGCAGGACCGCGACGATCTGGCCCGCGGCCAGCCGGTCGGGTACCCGGTCGCCCAGGGCGCGGGCGAGAGCGGCCTCTGAGCCACCCTGGTACGCGTAGAGCCTGGCCACCAGCGAGGGCGTGCCGTACAGCAGCCGGTGGAACGCCAGCACCTCGGGCACGTCGCAGAGGCCGGTGACCGGGTCGCGCCGCTCCAGACCGTCCAGGAAGTGGCGCCGCAGCGCGTCCAGCGGGGTTTCGCCGTCCGCGCGGGCGGCGACCACCCGGGCCGACTCGTCCACGTGATCGGCGAACCGGTGCAGGGCCAGGTCCTCCTTGGACGGGAAGTACCGGAACAGCGTCGGCTTGGAGATGTCCGCGGCGGCCGCGACCTCCGCCACCGAGACCTTGTCGAAGCCGCGCTCCAGGAACATCGCGATGGCGGCGTCGGAGACGGCCTGGTACGTCAGCTGCTTCTTCCGCTCGCGCAGGCTCATGGGCGCGTTCGGCCCACGGGACGCGTCCTCGTCCGCCGCCGCGCCGGACCTGGGCTTCTCTCCGCTCATGACCATGAAGCGTACGCCTTTGACCTCAACCGGACTTGACGTCCACCGCCCGGCCTCCGCACACCGGCAGGCCCCGTGCGGGCGCCTGAGCTACCCCCGCTCCCGGATCAGCGCCTCGATGCCGTCCAGCACCCGTTCCAGGCCGAAGCGGAACTCGTGGTCGGGCTCCTCCGGGCCCCACATCACGCCGGACGCCATCAGCCGGGACAGGGCGGGATGGCGCTCGGGGTCGACCAGCCGGTCCAGGGTGCGGGCGTAGCCCTCCATCACCTCCCGCGCCGGTACGCCGCGTGCCTCGACGGCGGCGTCCAGATCGCCCGTGCGCAGCGCCTCGTTCCGCACGAAACCACTGACCAGAAGGATGACGGAAACCGCGTCGCCCGGCCCGAGACCGCTGCTTTCGAGGGCCTGGAGGCCCTGTTCCCACCAGGCGACGGAGTGCGGGCTCGCCGGGGGGCCGGAGATCGGGATGCGGAGCATCCACAGGTTGCGGTGGAAGACCCGGCGCTGCGCCCAGGCCCACTGCGCGAGCGCCTCCCGCCAGCCGGCGCCCTCCTCCAGGGCAGGGAGCGGGGGCGGCGGGCCCATGGCCGCCTCCTGCATGAGCACGTAGAGCTCGTCCTTGGCGGCCACGTACCGGTAGAGCGACATCGTCGAGGCGCCGAGGTCCTTGGCGACCCGGCCCATGGACACCCCGCCGAGCCCTTCGGACGCCGCCACCGCCACGGCGGCGTCCACGATGCGCTCCAGGGTGAGCCGCGGCTTGGGTCCCTTCACCGGGCGTGCCCGCAGTCCCCAGGCGGCCTCGATGCTGACCGGCAGGCCCGTACCGCCCGGCGAACCGTTCTCTTCCGTCACCTGAACCCGCCTTCCCTCGAAGGCCATCCTAGGTACGCGTAACCCTTGTTCAGGGTGCGGACCCGGTGACGCCGCACCCGGGCACGCACCCCTCAGCACACCCCCTCAGCACACAGCGGGATCAGAACACGTCCGGGCACCAGGCCCGCCGCCCCGCCCGGAACAGGACGTCCGCCAGCGCCGCCGCGCCCGGGGTCAGCTCCTCGACACGGTCCAGGGCCGCCAGCCGCAGGGCCGACTCGTCGCCCAGGTAGAGCGTCCCCAACTCCCGGATGTCCAGCGCGAGATCCGCGCTGCGCGTCGTCGGGGCGCAGGTGGCGCCGGCCGGGGAGGCGTCCAGGTGGAAGCGGCCGGCGGTGAGGCCGGTGGCGTCGTGGACGTCCAGGACCAGGGAGCCGGGGACCGCGTACGTGCGGGCCTCCAGCGCGCGTACGACGTCCAGGACGCGCACCCACAGGAAGTCCGCCTGCGTCACCACACGGGCCGCGCGCGGGTCCGGGAGGAGCAGCGGCAGCAGGTCGTCGGGGGCGCGGTTGCCGGTACGGACCGTGGTGACCCAGTCGACCGAGCACAGGAAGTGCCACAGCGCCCGCTCCGCCGCCGGGGTCGTCGCGATCATGCTGCGCACCGTCGCCCGGTTCAGCGGCTGCTTGGCGTCGCCCCAGTGGTCGTCGGCGCGGTAGACGAGGAGACCGTCCACCGTGCCCTCCGCGTCACGGTGGACGGCGTGGAACGGCTCGGTCCACCGGTCGTTCGGGAAGAGCGCGTTGCCGGTGGTGAGGTCCCACCAGCGGTCGCCGCGGCTCACCACCCCGTGCTGCCTGGCCCGCAGCCGGTCGTGGAGGGCGGGGCCCAGCTTGCGCACCTCCGCGCCGTCCACCAGGTCGATCCGGCCGCCGTCGAGCGCGGACGTGCCGGACAGCCGGGGGTCGAGCCCCGCCCGGGGTATGTCGATCTCCCACTCCGTGGTCCAGGCCGCGGGACCGAAGCCGTAGCGCCCGTAGATCGGGTACTCGGCGGCGATCAGGGTGGCGGCCACGTCACCGCGCTCCTTGGCCGCCGCCAGGTCGTTCGCCATCAGCCGGGTGAGCAGCCCGCGACGGCGGTGGGTGGGGGTCACGGTGACGTTGGTGACCGCGTCGGTCGGCACCGTCGCCCCGCCGACGACGGTCAGCTCCTGCGCGAACGACCGGAACGTCGCCACGCACCGGCCGGCGTCGAACACCCCCTGGACGCGGGCCAGATCCATGTGCGGCAGCCGTCCGGCCACCTCCTCGTCCGAGGGAGTCGGCGGGCGCAGGAAGCCGGTGTTCAAGGCACGCAGCCAGTCGGCGAACTCGGACTCGGTGACAGGGCGGGCCTCAAGGCTGTTCATGCGCTCCACGCTAGACACGACGGTGTGGGATGTCGCCCGCTTTTCCCGGTGCGCGGGACCGGGCCGGAGCCGGTGCGCCGGGTCAGAACGCCGCCCGGATCTCCCCCACCTCCGCGGCGCCGCCCAGCAGCGGCGCCCGGCCGATCCGCGACACCACCGGGGCGTCCACCCCGAGCAGCCCCAGCGCACGGGCCAGGACCGGGCCGAGCGCACGGGCCGAGCCGTCGTCGATCTTGAAGGCCAGGGCCCTGCCGTCCGCGAGCGCCACCGCCTGGACGGCCTCCGCGCCCATCTTGGACAGCGCGCCGGGCACCTCGCGCATCAGCCAGGTGTCGGGGCGGCGGGTGCCCGCCACGTACTCGGGGTGGGCCCGCATCGCGTCCGCCACCCGGCGCTCCGCCGTGTCCGGTGCCGCCGTGACGAACGTACGGAACGCCCGCGCGAGACCCACCAGGGAGATCGCCATCAGCGGCGCCCCGCAGCCGTCCGTGCCGACCGCGGCGACCGGTTCGCCCGCCGCCTCCTCGACCACCTGGTGGACCAGCCGCTGGAGCGGGTGCGCCGGGTCGAGATAGGTGGCCGGGTCCCAGCCGTTGCGCACGCACACCGCGAGCATCGCCGCGTGCTTGCCCGAGCAGTTCATCGTGATCCGCTCCCGGACGTGGCCCGCGGCGAGGTACGTCTCCGCCTCCGCCGGGTCCAGCGGAAGGTCGGGCGGGGTCTGCAGGTCGTCGGGCGACAGTCCGTGCTCGGCGAGCATCTCGCGTACGAGATCGAGGTGGAAGCCCTCGCCCGCGTGGCTCGCGGCGGCCAGTGCCAGCCGCTCCCCGGACAGGTCGAGCCCGGCCCGCAGCACGGCCGCGGCCTGCATCGGCTTGTTGGACGACCGGGGGAAGACCGGGGCCGCCGGATCACCGAGGGCCAGCTCGACGCTGCCGTCGGCGGCCAGGACGACCAGGGAGCCGCGATGGTGGCCCTCGACGAATCCGGACCGTACGACCTCGGCCAACACCGGCGGGGCGGGTGCCGGGTCGGATATGGCGCCGGACGGGGCGGACGGGGCTGCGCTGGAGGTCATGGTGGCCTTCCGGGGACGGGCGGGACCCGCCCCCGGAGGGATTGCCTCAGGCGAGCAGGTCGTCTACTTGTGCTTCCCCGTCACGGTACCTGCGGGCGATCTCCGCACTGCAGCCGTCCGCGGTCCGCTGGAGCCGGTGACGGCGCCGGGAGACCTGCTGCTCGTAGCGGACGAGGCGTCCCATCGCTGTGTGCAGCTCTTCGTCCGTACGGGCGTCGAGGTCGGAGAGCTCGACCTCGGCGAGCGTCTCCGCGGCCAGCTGCCGGTACTCGTCGCTGCGCGGGGTGCTCAGCGTGACGTGCCGGGCGGAGGAGCGGTGCAGCGACGGGGCGTCGGCGAGGATCTCGGAGAGCCGGTCCACCACCGGCGACTCGGGGTCCCGCCGCCGGGCCAGCTCGGCCCGCAGGATGTCGATGCGCCCCTGGACCAGCCGCCGCACATAGCTGAGGTCGGCCTCGTCGCGCTGCGAGTCGCGGCGCAGTGTGCGCAGCTCCGGCAGCCGCAGGGCGACCAGTTCGGACGGGGGCGCGGCCGGACCGTCGTCGGAGCCCTGTGCGGTCCGCTGCACGGGTGGGCGCATGGTGCTCGTACTCGTCCCCGCACTGCTGTTGACGCCGGCACGCGTGACCGGCACGGTGCCCGGGGACTGCCCGGTTCCATGGGTGCTCATGCTTGTGTCCATCCCCTCGACCGGTGCGTCGGCGCACCGCCTCCGAGCATGGTGCCACTCCGAGGGTGCCGGTGGAGATGCTCTGTACCCGTTCAGCCCAAGATAGGTTGGTCTGTATGCGTGCAGTGGTACAGAGGGTGGACGGCGCGAGCGTCACGGTGGCCGACGCCGACGGCGAGGGCAGCGGCCCGGCGGTGGTCGGCGAAATCATCGGCGAGGGCCTGTGTGTGCTGGTCGGAGTCACCCATGACGACACCCCGGAGAAGGCGGCGCAGCTCGCCCGCAAGCTCTGGTCGGTCCGCATCCTGGAGGGCGAGAAGTCCTGCTCCGATGCGAATGCACCGCTTCTGGTGATTTCGCAGTTCACTCTCTACGGGGACGCCCGGAAGGGCCGCCGGCCCACCTGGAACGCCGCCGCGCCCGGCGAGACCGCCGAGCCGCTGGTCGACGAGGTGGTCGCCCGGCTGCGGGCGCTGGGGGCGCGGGTGGAGACGGGCCGGTTCGGGGCGGACATGCGGGTCTCGCTCACGAACCACGGCCCGTTCACCGTCGTCATCGAGGTCTGATCCGGCGGCCGGAGGGCGGCAGCGGAGGCGCTACGGCTCGACGACCGTCTCCTGCGCCGCCGCCGTGTTCTCCCCCGCCAGCAGCTCCGCGTCCACCGCCACGTTCCGCTTCACCAGGGCCAGGGCGATCGGCCCCAGCTCGTGGTGGCGGGCGGAGCTGGTGATGAAGCCGAGCTGACGGCCCTCCGCCCCGTCCGCGGCGAGCCGGATCGGGGTGCCGTGCCCGGGGAGCAGCACCTCGGAGCCGTCCAGGTGCAGGAAGACCAGGCGGCGGGGCGGCTTGCCCAGGTTCTGCACCCGGGCCACGGTCTCCTGGCCCCGGTAGCAGCCCTTCTGGAGGTGGACGGCGGTGCCGATCCAGCCCAGCTCGTGCGGGATGGTGCGGTGGTCGGTCTCGAAGCCGAGGCGCGGGCGGTGGCCCTCGATGCGCAGCGCCTCGTAGGCCAGGACCCCGGCGGCCGGCCCGTGCTCCGCCGCGTACGCCTCGAGACCGGCGCGCGGCAGGAACAGGTCACGGCCGTACGGCGTCTCCCGTACCGCGGCCCCGTCCGGCACCGCGGCGATGGAACCGGCCGGCAGGTACACGACCGCGAAGTCCTCCGTGCGGTCGGCGACCTCGACCCGGTAGAAGAACTTCATCGACTCCAGATAGGCGATCAGCTCGCCCTGGGTGTCCGGCTCGACGTGCATCCACACGGTCTCGCCGTCGTCGACGAGGTACATGGCGTGCTCGATGTGCCCGTTCGCGGTGAGGATCAGCGACTCGGTGGCCTGACCCGGTGCGAGGTCGGTGACGTGCTGGGTGATCAGGAGGTGCAGCCACGCCAGCCGGTCGCTCCCGGTGACGGTGATGACGCCGCGGTGCGAGAGGTCGACGAGGCCGGAGCCGTCGGCGAGGGCACGCTGCTCGCGGAACAGGTCGCCGTAGTGCGCGGCGACGCCTTCGTCGCAGCCCTCGGCGGGGACGGCGCCGGGCAGGGACAGCAGGGGGCTCTTCATGCGACCAGCGTACGACTCGGACCCTCAGGCCGGTTTCGCGGACCGCTCCGCCGCCTTCGCCGCGCAGTCCGCGCAGCGGCCGAAGATCGCGAAGTGCTTCATGTCCGTCTCGAACCCGAAGGTGCCGCGCAGCTTCTCGGTGAACTCGGCGACGACGCCGACATCGGCCTCTATGACGTTCGTGCAGTCCCGGCAGACCAGATGGATGTGGTGATGCCGGTCGGCCAGGTGGTACGTCGGGGATCCGTGGCCCAGATGGGCATGGCTGACCAGGCCCAGCTCCTCCAGGAGCTCCAGGGTCCGGTACACCGTCGAGATGTTCACCCCGGACGCGGTCCGGCGCACCTCGGACAGGATGTCGTCGGGCGTCGCGTGTTCCAGCGCGTCGACGGCTTCCAGGACAAGCTGCCGCTGCGGCGTCAGCCGGTAGCCGCGCTGCCGAAGATCGGTCTTCCAGTCGGTGCTCACCACAGCCCCCAGTGTAGGCGGGGGCGGCCGCCGTACCCAGCGGAGTGCGGAGGCCGCGGTACGGGGGCCCTTCACCGGCTACTTGAAGAACGCGATCCCGTCGTCCGGGAGGTCACCGAGGCTCTTCGCCATCGCGGCGACCTCTTCGGGGGTGACGACCTTCTTCAGGTGCGCGGACATGTAGGGGCGCAGCTCCACCTCGGGCGTGGACTTCTCGCCGACCCACATCAGGTCGCTCTTCACGTAGCCGTAGAGACGCTTGCCACCGTTGTACGGGCCGGAGGCCGCGGTCCGGGCCACCGCGTCGGTGACCAGGTCGATCTGCGGCTTCTGGTGGGCCAGCTCGCCGTACCAGATCTCGATGACGCCCTGGTCGCGGGCCATGACGACCTCGACCTTGCGGTCCTTGTCGATGCGCCAGTAGCCGGACTCGGACTCCAGGGGCCGGACCTTCTCGCCCTCGGCGTCGAGCACCCAGGAGTGCGAGGCGTACTCCAGGAAGTCCCGGCCGTCGTGGCTGAAGGAGACCTCCTGGCCGAAGTTGCACTTCTCGGCGCCGGGGAAGTCGGACACACCCGCGCCCGCCCAGTTGCCCAGGAGGAAGGCCAGCGGGACGAGGTCCGGGTGGAGGTCGGACGGAATCTCGATCATGAGCGGCTCAGACGATCTGTGAGGCGGAGGGACGGGGAGGGCGCGCGTGGAGCTGAGGGATCAGCGCTGGCCCTCGTACAGCTTCTTCACGGTCAGGCCGGCGAAGGCGAGGGTGCCGACACAGACCAGGACCAGCAGGGTGGTGAAGAATGCCTCAAGCACGGGAGCTCCTTGAACGAGCGGTATGGCAGCAGTACGGGCCGGGTCCCAGCCTAATGGGTGGGGGCCCGGCCCGCCGGTTCGGGGTTTGCCGCGGGGCGGTCGTCCCGGCGGGCTCCGCGGCCGAGGATTACAGTTCGGCACATGCCGAAGAAGCTCGTGATCAAGGTGACCGCAGGTGCCGACTCCGCCGAGCGCTGCTCGCAGGCGTTCACGGTGGCGGCGGTCGCCGTCGCCAGCGGGGTGGAGGTCTCGCTCTGGCTGACCGGGGAATCCGCCTGGTTCGCGCTGCCGGGGCGGGCCGCCGAATTCGAGCTGCCGCATTCGGCGCCGCTGCCGGATCTGATCGAGTCGATCCAGGCGGGCGGCCTCATCACGCTCTGCACCCAGTGCGCGGCCCGCCGCGACATCACCGAGCAGGACGTCCTGGAGGGCGTACGGATCGCCGGCGCCCAGGTCTTCGTCAGCGAGATCATGGCCGACGGCGTGCAGGCCCTCGTCTACTGACGGAGCCCCTCCCTCACCGGCGGCGCTTCCTCCCGTCGAGTTCGTCCCACCACTCGTCGGACTCCGGGTCGCCGGTGGGGTTCACTTTGCCCGCCCGGTCCTGGGGACCGGGCGGCGGATCGTCCCACCAGCGGTCCTCAGGGCCCTTCCGGTTGGCCACGATCGCCGCGACGGGCGGGATGACCATGGCGATCACACACATGATGATGGCGGCCGGAACCGACCAGAGCCTCACGAAGGCCCAGGCCGAGACGAAGAGGGCGAGACAACCGCCCATCATCAGGAAATATGCGCGACGACGTCGGGCGTACATGAATCCAGCGTAGGCCCGATCCGCCCGCCCAGCCGCTCCTGGAAGGAGCGGGGCGACAGCACGGGATCACGCCGGAACGGCACGAAGGGCCGTACCCCGGTTCAGTGGGCGTCCAACCCCCTGGGGTACGGCCCTTCGGCCGGTTCTCATCCGCGGAGCGGTGGCAGCGGGTGGCAGCCGGTGGCTGCTCCTAGACGGCGATGGCCACCTCGGAGAGGCCGCCCGTCTGTGCCACGACCGTGCGGTCGGCGCTGCCGCCCGGGACGAGGGCGCGCAGCGTCCAGGTGCCCTCGGCCGCGTAGAAGCGGAACTGCCCGGTCGCCGAGGTCGGGACCTCCGCGGTGAACTCACCGGTCGAGTCCAGCAGGCGGACGTAGCCGGTGACGGGCTCGCCGTCGCGGGTCACGCTGCCCTGGATGGTGGTCTCACCGGGCTTGATCGTCGAAGCGTCGGGGCCGCCGGCCTTTGCTCCACACATGGTGTTCTGTCCTTCTGATCGGGGGTCGTGCCGGTCCGGTTCGTGCCGGTCGTGATCGTGCCGGCCGGTAAGTCCGCCGTTATTCCGGGGACTTACCGGGTCACGCGAAGAACTACTTGTTGGCGCCGAGCTCGATCGGCACGCCGACGAGGGAGCCGTACTCGGTCCACGAGCCGTCGTAGTTCTTGACGTTGTCGACGCCGAGCAGCTCGTGCAGCACGAACCAGGTCAGGGCCGAACGCTCACCGATGCGGCAGAGCGCGATGGTGTCCTTCGCCAGGTCGACCTGCTCGTCCTCGTAGAGGGCCTTGAGCTCGTCGTCCGACTTGAAGGTGCCGTCGTCGTTGGCGTTCTTCGACCACGGGATGTTGCGCGAGCTCGGCACGTGGCCGGGGCGCTGCGACTGCTCCTGCGGCAGGTGGGCCGGGGCGAGCAGCTTGCCGCTGAACTCGTCGGGCGAGCGCACGTCGACGATGTTCTGGTTGCCGATGGCGGCGACGACGTCGTCGCGGTAGGCGCGGATCGACTCGTCCTGCGGCTTGGCCTTGTACTGGGTGGCCGGGCGGGACGGGATCTGGTCGCCGTCGACCAGGTCGCGGGAGTCGAGCTCCCACTTCTTGCGGCCGCCGTCGAGCAGGCGCACGTCCTGGTGGCCGTAGAGCTTGAAGTACCAGAACGCGTAGGACGCGAACCAGTTGTTGTTGCCGCCGTACAGGACGACCGTGGTGTCGTTGCCGATGCCCTTGCCGGACAGCAGCTCCTCGAAGCCCGCCTGGTCGATGAAGTCACGGCGGACCGGGTCCTGGAGGTCCTTGGTCCAGTCGATCCGGATCGCGTTCTTGATGTGGTTCTTCTCGTACGCGGAGGTGTCCTCGTCGACCTCGACGATGGCGACCTTCGGGTCGTCGATGTGGGCCTCGACCCAGTCGGCGTCTACCAGGACGTCACTGCGGCTCATTGTGTTCTCCTCCGGGGCAGTCTGCGGCGAGATGGTGCGAGTTGCTACGGGATGCGGATGTACGGGAGCCGGTTCGGCGCGTGCACAGAGGCATCGGGATGGCCCCGACGGACGGTCGGAGGGCCGGGAACGCGGGAAGTCGACGGATCCCGCTCAGACAGTGCGACAGAGCATGGCGGCGACGCGGCACAGGTCCACTGCCCGCCGCTTCGTGAGATCCGCCCGTCCCCGCTGCGGGAGACCGCTAATAGAGCACTGCATGGGACCGATCGTAGGGACGTACGGGCGGAGATGTCACCGTTGTGTCACCTATTGAGACACGATCGTCCACCATGCGGGACAGGAGGGCTGTCGCGCCTACTCCCGGGACGATCCCCGGAGCATCGTGCCCGTGGGGCATCTATGGAACGGACGCGGCCGTCTCAGTATGTGGCGCGGCCTGCTGCGGCCGGGGGGTCAGCCCCGGCCGGTCGCGGCGGGGGTCAGCCGGCGAGCGAGACGTCGGTGCCGGTCACCGAGATCTCCAGGCCCGCGGCGGTCGGCTGGATCTTCTCCAGCTTCAGCCCGTTCGGCAGTCCGCCGACCTCGCGCTCGAAGTCGGTCTTCTTGCGCACCAAGCCCTCGAGCCCGGGGATTCCCTCGCCCGGCACCTCGTCGGCACGCACCCGGACGGTGTGGCCGTCGACCAGGGAGACGGTGGACAGGACGCTGCGTGAGATCGTGCGGCCGAGGATGTCGACCGCCCCGGTCACCTTCACCTTGCCCTTGCCGCCGTACTCGACGGCGACGTCCGCACTGGCCGCCTTGGTGAGGTCCGCGTACGAGATCACGGCCGTCCCGGTCGCGCGGGCGGCGGTGGCGCCGGAGAAGCCGTCGGTCAGCCGGACCTGGTGCAGTTCGGCGTTCATCCGGCTGATCCGGAGGGTGTGGCCGTTCGCGCTGGTCTCGACGCCGGTGATCTTCACGTCGACCTCGTCGAGCTCCGATCCGGCGACCTGGGTCAGGAACGGGAAGCCCTTGATGTCGACGTCCGTCGAACCGATCTCCGCGCCGGAGACCCGCACCCGGTCCGCGACCTCGGACTCGGCGAAATACACCGCCGCGCGGTCGACGGCGATGAACACGCCGGCCAGAACCACCCCTATGACCAGCAGTATTCGCAGTGCACGCATGACTGTCCTCCCCACCCGCGTCCGTTCGGACCCCTGGCGCCCGTGAGCCTACTGCGGCCACACACCACGCCCCGGGTGATCGACGAGCGGAAGCCCCCCATCGGTTCCCGATGGAGGGCTTCGGCATCTCTGTGACGCGTCCCGTGTGACGGGCTCGTGTGACGGGCTCTGTGACGGTTACGAGAGCGCGCGGCCGATCAGGTAGACGGCGGGCGCGGCCGCGGTGAGCGGCAGCGCCACTCCGGCGGTCATGTGCACGAAGCGTGACGGGTAGTCATAGCTGGCCACCCGCAGGCCGATCAGCGCACAGACACCGGCGGCGAGGGCGAGCAGCGCACCCTTCGCCCCCAGATCGGTCACGGCACCCGCCGCGGCACCGGCGCCCGCGGCGACGACCAGCGCCGCCACGACGGAGGCCGGTCCGGGCAGCGGAAGCGCCCGTGCGAGGACCGTGAGGGCGACGGCGACCCCGCCGACCGTCACCGCGTCCGGGACCGCCGCGAGGTGCCCGGCGGCCAGGACCGCGAGCGCGGCCGAGGCGACGGTGGCCATCAGCCCCTGCATCCGCTCGTCGGCACCCGCCCGGCTGCGCAGTTGGAGGACGACGGTGAGCAGCACCCAGACACCGAGCGTGCCGAGGATCGCGGCCGGCCCGTTCTCCCGGCCCGCGGCCAGCAGCACCACATCGGCGACGAGACCGCCGGCGAACGCGAGCGCGATGCCCTGCCGGGCCGGCCACATGCCGTTGAGCCGGAACCACCCGGCCGCGGTCACCGCCTGGAGCAGCACCAGCGGGACGAGCAGGGCGTACGAGCCGATGGCCGCACCGAGCGCGAGCAGCAGCCCGAGCCCCGCGGTGATCGCGGCCGGCTGCATACCGGGCGCGATGATCGGCGAACGGCCCTCGGCCCGTGCGCGCTGGGCGTCCGTGATGCGGCTGTTGCCCAGCGTGGTGGGCGCGCTGTACCCGTCCTCGTCCTGAGCGGCGCCGGTGGCTGCGGGCACCGGCGCGGGCGCCGCGGGCGGAGCCGCCCGGACCTCCGGGGGCAGCGGATACGCGCCGGACGCGCCCGTCGGCGGCAGGTGGGCGGGCTCGGCGGGCTCGGCGGCCTGCACGGGCTCGGCGGCCTGCACGGGCTGGGCGGGCTGCTGCCTCGGCTGGATGGTGGGCTGGTACTGGGTGTCCCAGGTCTGGCCCTCCCAGGTCTGCGCGACGCCCTGCTCCCCGGCCGGCCAGTCGTCCCCGGCCGGCGGAGCCTGGAAGGGCTGAGGAGCCGGCTGCGGCTCGTGAGGCTGGTGAGGCTGCTGCGGCTGCTGTGCGGCCTGGTGCGGGTGGGTGGGCTGCGCGCCCCGGTAAGGCGGGTGCACGGCCTGCTGCGGCTCGTACGTGCCCGGCGGCGCCTGCTGCGGCTCGTATGCGCCCTGCGGCGGCTGCTGCGGCTCGTACGTGCCCTGCGGCGGCTGCTGCGGCTCGTACGTGCCCTGCGGTGCCTGCTGCCCGTACGGCGCCGCACCGCCCGCGTAGGGCGCCTGCTGCCCGTAGGACGGGTCGCCGTAAGGCTGACCGCCGTAGGGCTGACCGTTGTACGGCTGACCGCCGTAGGACTGCTGCTGCCCGTACGCGGGATCCGGGTGGGCCCGGTCCCCGTACGCCTGGTCCCCGTACGGCTGCGGCTCCTGGCCGTACGGCTGATTCGGCTGTTGCGGCTGATTCGGGTACGGATGCTGCTGATCGCTGCTGCTCATGTTCTGCGGTTCACCCTCCTGCGAACGGCGGGAGCACCTCGACCGTGCCGCCCTCGGCAAGGCGTACGGTCTCATGGCTCCGGGTACCGACGGGGTCGCCGTCGATGAGGAACGAACACCTCTGCAGCACTCGGGTCAGCTCGCCGGGGTGCTGGTCGCGCACCTCGTCGAGCGCCTCCTTGAGCGTCGTAGCGGTGTACGGCTCCTCCGCCGTCCCGGCAGCGGCCTTGGCCGCCGCCCAGTAACGGATCGTTCCCGCAGGCATGGTGGAGCTCCTCTCGTCCCGCGTCGGCTCACGCATCGGCTGTCCATCATCGTTCACGGCGTCATCGGCCCGTCGCCCAGTCGGCGATGCGGCTCAGCAGGGCCTCGTCCGCCGCGTTCTCCGCGTGCCCCATGCCGCGCTCCAGCCACAGCTCAGCGGCCCCGTCCGCCGCGTCGGCGAGCATCCGCGGGTGGTCGAGCGGGAAGTACGGGTCCTGGTCGCCGTGCACGATCAGCAGCGGCGCCGGGGCGATCCGTGGGACCGCCGCGACCGGGGAGAGCGGGACCGGGTCCCAGTCGTTGCGGTCGATCCGGGTCCGGAAGCCGTACCGCCCGACCAGCCGGCCGGCGGGACGGGTCACCACCCAGTGCAGGCGACGCATCGGTGCCGTACCCCGGTAGTACCAACGCGCCGGGGAACTCACGGCCACCACCGCATCGGCGTACGCCCCCTCACACGCTTCGGTGCGCCCCCTGCGCACCGGAACGGATCGGACGCCCTCGCTCTCCGCCGCGGGATCCGTATACAGCGCACCGTGCCGGAGCACCACGGAACCGCCCATGGAGAACCCGACCGTAACGACGCGCCGGTGCCCGAGCGACCGCGCCCACGCCACCGCGGCCGCCAGATCCAGCACCTCGCGGTCCCCCACCGTGGACCGTCCACCGGATCCGCCGTGCCCCCGGAAGGAGAACGTGATCACGGCCGCACGCTGGGCGAACACCTCCACGGCGCGCCGCACCGCCGGGCGGTCCGCCGAACCGGTGAAACCGTGCGCGACGACGATCGCCGTACCGGCGTCGCCCGGCTCCGCGCACGCGCCGTCATCCGCCGTACACGGGTCGTACACCGCCTCGATCCGGACCCCGTCATCGGCCCGCAATGTGGTCCGGCACGCCCCGCGCGTGATCAAGGGAACAGAGGAACTCCGAAATCGCCCCTCGGACACAGAACTCATGTGGGCTATTCTGCTGGGAAGAGGATCCGGGCAATGCAGCCCCCGGGTCCTTTTGTGCTTTCCACGCGTTGTTACGGAGACGTTTCAACAAGCTCAGCGGCCCCGGGCGCGAGGCCACACCCGTAAATCCCGTATGACGAAACGTCGTACGGCAACAGACGAATAAGCGTACGAAGCAGTGCCGCATACTCCCCCGGGCCCCGCCCGGGAGTGCCCCTCTCGCAGGGAACGAGGAGGACCGACGTAATGGGCGAGCCAACCGTGCACGATCATCGACCGACGACCCAGGCAGGTGGGCGGCGATGAGTTCACTGCTGCTCCTGACGAATGCCCTCCAACCGTCGACGGAGGTGCTTCCCGCCCTCGGCCTCCTGCTGCACAGCGTGCGGGTGGCGCCTGCCGAAGGCCCCGCTCTCGTCGACACCCCAGGTGCCGACGTCATTCTCATCGACGGACGGCGCGACCTGCCTCAGGTCCGCTCGCTCTGTCAGCTGCTGCGGTCCACCGGACCCGGCTGCCCGCTCATCCTCGTCGTCACGGAGGGCGGTCTCGCGGCCGTCACCGCGGACTGGGGGATCGACGACGTCCTGCTGGACACGGCGGGTCCCGCCGAGGTCGAGGCGCGGCTGCGGCTGGCCACCGGCCGGCAGCAGATCACCTCCGACGACTCCCCGATGGAGATCCGCAACGGCGACCTCTCGGTCGACGAGGCGACGTACAGCGCCAAGCTCAAGGGCCGGGTCCTGGACCTGACCTTCAAGGAATTCGAACTGATCAAGTACCTGGCGCAGCACCCGGGCCGGGTCTTCACCCGCGCCCAGCTGCTCCAGGAGGTCTGGGGCTACGACTACTTCGGCGGCACGCGGACGGTCGACGTACACGTCCGGCGGCTGCGCGCCAAGCTCGGCCCCGAGCACGAGTCGCTGATCGGCACCGTCCGCAACGTGGGCTACCGCTTCGTGGCACCGGAGAAGGTGGAGCGGGCCGCCGCGGAGGAGGCCAAGGCGGCAGCCGCGAAGGCAGCCGCGGAAACCCTCACCCGTTCGGAGCAGCCGGAGGTTACCGAGGTCTCGGAAGAAGCCCCGGTCCGGCCTGCCAAGAGGTAGGTCCATCCGCGTAGACTGCCGCGCGTGGCCAAGGTGACGCGGGACGATGTGGCGAGACTGGCGGGGACGTCGACCGCGGTCGTCAGCTACGTCATCAACAACGGACCCAGGCCGGTTGCCCCGGCCACGCGCGAGCGGGTGCTCGCCGCGATCAAAGAGCTGGGCTACCGGCCCGACCGGGTCGCCCAGGCGATGGCCTCGCGGCGGACCGACCTCATAGGGATGATCGTGCCGGACGCGCGGCAGCCGTTCTTCGCGGAGATGGCGCACGCGGTCGAACAGGCCGCCGCCGAGCGCGGGAAAATGGTGCTCGTCGGCAACTCCGACTACCGCGACGAGCGTGAGGTCCACTATCTGCGGGCCTTCCTCGGCATGCGGGTCTCCGGGCTGATCCTGGTCAGCCAGGGCCCCAGCGAGCGGGCCGCCGCCGAGATCGAGGCGTGGGACGCCCGGGTCGTGCTGTTGCACGAGCGGCCCGAGGCGATCGACGACGTCGCGGTCGTCACGGACGATGTCGGCGGCGCCCAGCTCGCCACCCGTCACCTGCTGGAGCACGGCAACGAGTACGTGGCGTGCCTCGGCGGCGTGGAGTCGACCCCGGTGGTCGGCGACCCGGTCGCCGACCACGTCGAGGGCTGGCGCCGGGCGATGCACGAGTCGGGGCGGTCGACCCAGGGCCGGCTCTTCCAGGCCCCGTACAACCGTTACGACGCCTACCGGGTGGCCCTGGAGCTCCTCGCGGGGCCCGACCGTCCCCCGGCGATCTTCTGCGCGACGGACGACCAGGCCATCGGGGTGCTGCGGGCCGCACGCGAGCTGCGGATCGACGTGCCGGGCGAGCTCGCGGTGGCGGGCTTCGACGACGTGAAGGAAGCCGGACTGACCGATCCGCCGCTGACGACGGTCTTCTCCGACCGCCCGGCGATGGCGCGGGCGGCCGTGGACCTGGTGCTCGACGACTCGCTCCGGGTGTCGGGCTCGCGGCGGGAGCGGCTGAAGCAGTTCCCCTCGGCGCTGGTCGTCCGGCGCTCCTGCGGCTGCGGCGAACCCCCGGCGGCCCGGGTCCTGTCCTGAACCCTGTATGCCCGATATGAAGACCCGCTCGGACGGGTCCTTATATCGGGCATACGAGGTTCTGCCGGGCTTCTCAGAGCGTCCTCACGCTCCTCTCATCTTCGCTGGACACTCTCGTAGACATGACAGAGAGCCAGCGCCCGAGCGGCGAGTACCCGATGTACCCCTCGTACGGCAACGGCGACGCGGCCTACCCGCCGCCGCCGTCATACCAGCCCGCGCCGCCGGCGGGCTCGGGCGGCGGTGACCCCGTGTGGCCCGCCCCCGGACTGCCGCAGCCCGCGCCGGAGCCGCCCGCCTCCCGGCGGCGGGTCCGCCGCCCGGTCGCGCTCCTCGCGGCGGTGGCCGTCGCGGCGGCGATCGTCGGCGGCGGCACCGCCACCGTGATCGGGCAGCTCACCGACCAGGGCACCACCAGCACCGGCAGCGGCATCATCCCGGGCACCACCGTCTCGCAGAGCAGCAAGGGCACCGTCTCCGGTGTGGCCGCGGCCCTGTCACCGACGATCGTCGAGATCAGCGCGACCTCGTCCGCGGGCCAGTCCACCGGCTCCGGCGTGATCATCACGTCCGACGGCGAGATCGTCACCAACAACCACGTCGTCGCGGGCTCCTCCACCGTCAAGGTGACGCTCAGCACCGGCAAGACGTACACCGCCGACGTCGTCGGCACCGACCCCGACAAGGACCTCGCGCTGATCAAGCTCCAGGGTGCGAGCGGGCTGAAGACGGCCACGCTCGGCGACTCCTCCAAGGTCGCCGTCGGCGACCAGGTCGTCGCGATCGGCTCGCCCGAGGGCCTGACCGGCACGGTCACCAGCGGCATCGTGTCCGCGCTCGACCGGGACGTCACGGTCGCCAAGGAGGGCGACAGCGGCCAGAGCCAGGGGCAGAGTGAGGGCGGCCAGGGCGGCGGACAGCAGTGGCCGTTCGAGTTCGGCGGGAAGCAGTTCAACGGCGACACCGGCGACTCCACCACCACGTACAAGGCGCTCCAGACCGACGCCTCGCTGAACCCGGGCAACTCCGGTGGTGCGCTGATCAACATGAACGGCGAGATCATCGGCATCAACTCCGCCATGTACTCGGCGAGCTCGTCCGAAAGCTCGGGCAGCTCCGCGGGCAGCGTCGGCCTCGGCTTCGCCATCCCGGTCAACACCCTCAAGGCCGACCTGGACACCCTGCGGGCCGGCGACAGCTCCTGATCCACGCCACCGCGTCCGGGCCGTGCGAGGCTGAGAAGCTGGAGGGCGGCGCCGCAGCCCGTACGGACCGAGAAGAGGACGAAGCAGCGATGAGCCCCGCCGAGGACGATCCGCAGCGCATCCTGATCGTCGACGACGAGCCCGCCGTGCGCGAGGCCCTGCAACGCAGTCTCGCGTTCGAGGGCTACGGCACCGAGGTCGCCGTCGACGGTCTCGACGCCCTCGCCAAGGCGGAGTCGTATGCCCCCGACCTCATCGTCCTCGACATCCAGATGCCGCGGATGGACGGGCTCACCGCCGCCCGCCGCATCCGCGCCACGGGCACCACCACGCCCATCCTGATGCTCACCGCCCGCGACACCGTCGGGGACCGGGTCACCGGGCTCGACGCGGGCGCCGACGACTACCTGGTCAAGCCCTTCGAGCTGGACGAGCTGTTCGCCCGGATCAGGGCCCTGCTGCGCCGCAGTTCGTACGCGGCCGCGGCGGGCGAGCTCCCCGACAACAACGTGCTGGCCTTCGCCGACCTCCGGATGGACCTCTCCACCCGCGAGGTCAGCCGCGGCACCCGCCGCGTCGAGCTGACCCGCACCGAGTTCACCCTGCTGGAGATGTTCCTCGCGCACCCGCGCCAGGTGCTGACCCGCGAGCAGATCCTCAAGGCGGTCTGGGGCTTCGACTTCGAACCGAGCTCCAACTCCCTGGACGTGTACGTGATGTACCTGCGCCGCAAGACGGAGGCGGGCGGCGAACCGCGCCTCGTCCACACGGTGCGGGGTGTGGGATACGCCCTGCGGCCGGGCGGGGGCGAGGGGTGACGGGGCCCCTGCACCGCTTCCGCGCCCTGCCGCTCCGCTCCCGGCTCGCCCTGCTGGTCACCGTGGCGGTGGCCGTGGCGGTGGCGGCGGTCGCGGCGGCCTGCTGGTTCGTGACGAAGGCGCAGCTGGAGCAGCAGCGGGACACGACGCTGCGTTCCACGAAGGTCGACAACGAATATCTGAAGGGCCTCTACCAGTACTGCACCCGCGCCAGCAAGCTGCAGCCCCAGCCCTACACCGGCTTCACCGTCCAGCTCATCGACGCCCAGGGGACGGCCTGCACCGCCCCGGACTCGGCCGCGCTCCCGGTGACCGCGGCCGACCTCGCGGTCGTCGATGGCCGGCGGAGCGCGACACTTCACTCCGAGACCGATGCCGTCGGGGTGAAGATGCGCGTCTTCACCTACGCGGTGCCGGTGACGGTGTCGCGCGGGCCCGGTCTGCCGCCCGCCGACCTCACCCTCGGCGTCTCCGTCGCCCGCCCGCTGAGCGAGATCGACAAACCCCTCTCCACCCTGGCCTGGGTCCTCCTCCTCGTCTCCGGCATCGGCGTCGTCGGCGCGGGCGCCGCGGGCCTCTGGGTCGCCCGGTCCGGACTGCGCCCGGTCGACGAACTGACCGAGGCGGTCGAGCACGTGGCCCGCACCGAGGACCTCACCGTCCGCATCCCGGTCGAGGGCGAGGACGAGATCGCCCGGCTCTCCCGCTCCTTCAACTCGATGACGGCCTCCCTCGCCACCTCCCGCGACCGCCAGGCCCAGCTGATCGCGGACGCGGGCCACGAGCTGCGCACCCCCCTCACCTCCCTCCGCACCAACGTGGAGCTGCTCGCCCGCAGCGACGAGACGGGCCGGGCGATCCCGCCGGACGACCGCAAGGCGCTGATGTCCTCCGTCAAGGCCCAGATGACGGAGCTGGCCTCGCTCATCGGAGACCTCCAGGAACTGGCCCGCCCGGACGCCGCCCAGCCCGGCCCGCTCCAGGTGGTCGCCCTGCACGACATCGCCCGCACCGCCCTGCAACGGGCCCGCCTGCGCGGCCCCGAGCTGACCATCACGGCGGAGCTGGCCCCCTGGTACGTGCGCGCCGAACCGGCCGCGCTGGAGCGGGCGGTCGTCAACGTCCTGGACAACGCGGTGAAGTTCAGCCCGGCCGGCGGCACGATCGACGTGGTCCTGCACCGGGGAGAACTGACGGTCCGCGACCACGGACCGGGTATCCCCGAGGACGAACTCCCCCACGTCTTCGAACGCTTCTGGCGCTCCCCCTCCGCCCGCCAGCTCCCCGGCTCCGGCCTGGGACTGTCGATCGTCGCGCGGACGGTCCAGCAGGCGGGCGGCGAGATCGCCCTGCTCCCGGCGGACGACGGCGACGGCACGGTGGCCACGATCCGCCTGCCGGGGGCACCGCAGCCGCCGCCGGACGCGCCGGTGGGGTGAGGGGGCGGGTTCAGAGGCGCCGCCGGAACTCCGCCGCGAACTGTGGAGCCCCTCCGACAGCCAGTCGGTCGAGCAGTCCATGCACATCACGCGGATCGCGCCGGTAGCTCTCCGCCTGAGTCCGCAGTACCGCGAACACGTCCACCGGAGTGGGGTCGAGCAGGTAAAGCAGAAAGTCGTCCGGCCTGAGCACCTCGATCTCGTACGGCTCCACCGTGCCCGCCGGAAAATCCCGCACGTTCAGCTTGACTACCGCGTGCGCCTGTCCCCGGACTGCCGCCGCCAGCACATGCCGGTCCTTCGGATCGTTCGCCATCAGGCGGACGGCTCGATCTCCCCCGCGAAGACGATGATCTGGTCGATGAGGCTCCGCCGCAGATGGACGACGTCCGTCCCCGCCAGGCGGGGGCCTCCGTCCGGCGTCGTGAAGACCCACTGGTACCGGGCCCACTCGTCCGGTATGTCCACCGCCGAACAGCGCACCATCGTGCCGGTCCCCGCAGGGTGGCGCCGGATGTCCAGCACGAACCGCTCGACCGCCACGATGCCCTCACTGCGGCCCAACGGTCCCCAGAAGACCACGTCCGAGGTCAGGGCCTGGGAGAGCAGCTCCGTCACATAGCTGTCGTCCGAGGCGTTGAACGCGGAGATGAACGTGTCGATCGCCGAGCGCGCGGCTTCTTCCTGCATGCATCAGTAATACCAGTCGTCTTGCGGACCGCGCTCGCCCCGCGAGCCGTCTCCTGGCCACGGTGAACCATCCCGGTCACAGCGCTGGCCGGCGCGGCGGTGGCTTCGACGGAGCGCGGTCTCGGCACACTGAACTGCCGCACCAGGTCGAGCAGCATGGCCGAGGCCGGCAACGGTCAGGTCCTGCTCGCGCGGCGGGGTGAAGTCGACGATTGATCGAGCATCGGACAAACCCACCCCGTGAAAACCCGAGGCGAGTCACGTAGAACGGGGAGCCGCGTCCTGCCGCCGACGTGGAGGACCGCGTGGGGACGCACGGTCCACTCGATCCACGTACCGCGATGACTGAGCGAGAATCCGCAGGGCTCACCCCGGTGCAGGGACCCGAGAGCGCCGATACAGCCTCCGCCGTCGACCCAACTCAGCGCCCGGTGCCGCTCCAGGGGCGGGAGTTCGGGTGCGAGCGAACGCACGTCCACCCGGATCTGCCGGATCGCGTCCGTCGGCCTCGGGGTGGAAGAGCAGCGGACCTCAGCGATCTCGTCCGCCTCTATCGTCCGGAACGTGACCCGCTCGCACCAGAACGCTTGTGCGGCGGGGGCCGCGGGTTCGGGATTACTCACCACGTCGCCTCCTGAGGCTCACCCGAGGGACCTCCTTGCCCGCAACCGGCGTGACGAGCGGCGGGCAAGGAGGCCCGTCGGAACCACCAAACCGCGCAGAGGCCAGGGGTGTTGATCGCCACCGGGTCAGCCCGTGGCGCCACGTCACGTGGCTAGCGCGTGACGTAGATCCGTATCAAGCGTTTGACTTCTAACGAGTGAGACGGACAACCCGCCACACTCAGCGGGCAGCTGACAGCAGAACGGGTGGCCCCCACCCTGCGCCGGTGGGGGCCACCCGAGACGGACGAGACGCGGTCAGCTAGAGCGTGTCTCTTTGATGGGTTGAGCTGTTGATCGGATGTGTCTGTCCGATTGGTGATCAGTGATGTGATGTGGGACCGGATCGAGCCGTTGATGCCGGCCGATCCGGTCCGCGGGCGGCGATGGGCGAACCACCGCCGCACCCTGGAAGCGATCGCGTGGAAGTACCGCACGTGCGCGCCCTGGCGGGACCTGCCCCAGGAGCTCGGCTCGTTTTAGACCGCGCACAAACGGCTGCTTCGGTGGGCGGCCGACGGCACCTGGGCCAAGGTCTTCGCGGCTGTTCTCGCCGCAGCGGACGCGGACAACGACATCGGCTGGACGGTCTCGGTGGATTCAACCGTCTGCCGGGCCCACCAGCACGCCGCGGGTGCCCGCAAAGGGTGACACCGGCCGAGGTGAGCCGCCCGACCACGCGCTTGGACGCTCGCGAGACGGCCTGAGCACCAAGGTCCACCTGGCCAGCGACTCCAACGTCCGTCCGCTGGCGATCGTGCTCACTGCCGGACAGGCCGGTGACGCTCCCGCGTTCACCACCGTCATGGCCGCCATCCGGGTCCCGCGTACCGGCGGGGGACGACCCCGGACCCGGCCGGGCGCGGTGCTCGCGGACCGCGCGTACTCCTCCCGCGCGATCCGCGCCCACCTGCGAGGCCGTCACATCCGGGCCGTCATCCCGCAGACCAGGTCCGCCACCGCCAACGACGTGGCCCTCAGGGCGGCAGGCCACCTGCCTTCGACGCCGAGTCCTACAAGGAACGCAACACCGTCGAGCGGTGCATCGGCCGCATCAAGCAGTGGCGCGGCCTGGCCATGCGAACGGACAAGCTCGCCATCGCCTACCAGGCAGCACTCCACCTCGCCGCGATCCTCATCTGGGCCCGGCGGTAACCGCCGTCAGTGATCGAGAACCCCACGCGCGTCCGTAGGCGGAGAGCCGACAGCGACGTGCTTCACGAGACCGCACGCCGTGCGAATGGGGACGGTGTCCTCATCCGGACGCCGCGCGGATGTCAGCCCTGTTCGGCGAGCTCGAACGTCCAGTCGAGAGCCCTGTCGGAGGTCGCCAGTTCGAGCGGAGGCGGGAAGAGCGGAATCTGAGCCAGCGCCAGCACCAGAGACTCTCCGCCCTCTGCGACGCCGATGGTGAAGGTTCCCTGCTTCGAACCCTTGGTGATCTTCCACTCGCGGGTGGGGAAGTCACTCATCGGCCCCAGGATCACCCTCTCGCCCTTCTCCGGCTCCTTGTAACTCACGGAACGCGAGGGGAACAGGTTGGCGGGACTCTGGATGGCGGCGACGCCGTCCTTGATGACCTCCACCCTGAACTCCTGCTCCCTTGCGGGCGCGGACCCCCGAGGCAGAACGGTCGCACCGCTTTCCTGGGCAGTGAGGTACTGCGCCGTGGAGTCGGCGCTGCTGGTGAAGATGCGGTAGACGCCAGAGGGCAAGGTTCCCATGGGTGACTCCTTCGCCTGGTGATTGGCGCGGCCGCAATTGAACCCTTTCAGGGTGGCCACCGATTGGGTAGCGGAGTTGCCGGCGGCCGCGGGGACGGAACGCACGAGGCCGCCGTGCCACTGAGGGAGATGTTCGAAGTCTCAACCCATCCGCACAGCAGCCTCGTTGGTTCCCGATCTTGCCGCACACGGCCTACCTCACGCCCTGGTCTCGTGGTCACGCTGCTCAACGTCACCCACGAGAGGGACCATCGCCACAAGTTTCCACCGCACCAGCGTGTGCTGATCGCACACTTCTGCGATAGCGGCCTCCCGGCCGCGACGCCCCAGGCACTCAGGGGGTACCGATCAGAGGATCGGCTCATCAGGGAGACAGGCCCTAGGCCAGGTCATCGAACTCGCCGGCCTTCGCGGCGCCCAGGAACGCCCGCAGCTTCGCGCGGCTCGTACGGATGACCACGTCGGGGTTGTCGCTCTCACGCATCAGGATTTCGCCACCGCCAAACGAAAGCTCCAGGCACTCAGCCCCGTCCGCATTGGAGGACTTTGATGATTTGCGCCACTGAATATCCATGTTTCTCACGCCTTCACGCTTGTTGTGCGTCCCACCGAGCGGGACGGGTGGCCCCGACCCTGCGTGATGGGGCTACCGAAAGAGGCGAAACGCGGTCAGCTACACCAGATCATCGAACTCGCCGGCCTTCGCACCACTCAGGAACGCCTGGAGCTTGACGCGGGTCGTCCGGACAATCACGTCCGGGTTGTCACTTTCCCGCATGAGGATCTCCCCTCCGCTCTCAGCGAGTTCCAGGCAGTTGTCGCCTTCGGCATCGGCGGACTTGGACGACTTTCGCCACTGAATATCCATGCTTCTCACGCCTTCATACTTGCTCTGCGACTTCCTTGATGAAGTCTCTTGAACTCTGCGGATCGAGCGATCGGCCTTCCGTCCGGTCAAGCACCGCACGGAAGGTCAGAAGACGCGCCTCGGCATCCACGAAGCCGGAACCACTCGGCGTGTCCGTCTGCACCGTGTCGAGCTGCGCGACCGGACCGTAGACATAGTGAGTGGAACTGCCGGAGTTCGGGAAGCCGCCCGCCGAGAACGGGATCACTCGCACCGTGACGTTGTCCCGCTCCGACTCCTTCAACAGGTGGTCGAGCTGACCGGCGGCGACCTTCCGCCCTCCGTACCGCATCCGCAGGGCCGCCTCATGGATCAGGAAGACACACATGGGCGGGTCCGGGCGGTCCAGAACGTCCCGCCGCCTGAGCCGGTGCGACAGCCTCCGCCGCAGACCGGCCGGGGTCGGCGCGGGCAGCGCTTCCGCGTAGACAGCACGTGCGTAGTCCTCCGTCTGGAGCAACCCGGGCATATGCATGATCTGCACGGACCGGAACCCCGCCGCGTGGTGCTCCAGTTCCGCCAGGTCGAGCGCGCTCACCGAGAGTTCACCGCGGTAGTCCTCCCACCACCCCTTTATCCGCTCCTCGGCCATACCGACCAGCGCTTCCACATAGGCGGCGTCGGGGCAAGCGTAGGCGGCGGCCCAGGTGCGCACGCGCGTGCCGCTGACCCCGAATCTCCCCGACTCGGTGTTGCTGATCGTGGTGCGGTCCGTACCCAGCAGGGCGGCGGCTTCGGTCGGCAGCAAGCCGGCCCGCTCGCGCATCCTGCGCAGCTCCGCACCCAGCCGGCACTGTCGCGCGGTAGGGGGCTTCCTCGGTGGCATCAGCCTCTCCTCTTGTCGAATCCCAGTGTGTCCGCATCCCTCGAAGGGGTCTATTTCGCGGTCTAGTTATGAATGGATCTACAACACTTGATACACATCACTACGGTAGTACCTGCACCGGTCGGCATGCAGGAAAAGCCGAAGTGCAGTCGTACAGAGCTGCGTTGCCCCGTACGGCGACTGCCACCGTTCAACGAGCGACACACCCGTTCAGACCGCAGCGCGTTGGGAGAACGACATGAGCCAGGCCACTGCAACTCCCCGGCCCAGCAATCCACTCGGCGGCGAGACCTACCGGCTGACCCTGCCGAACACCGCCGGCGCGGCCAAACTCGCGCGGGACTTCGTCACCTCGCTGCTGAGCCTCAGCAGACACCACGACCTGGTCGAGGACGCGCAGATCTGCGTCACCGAGGTGGTCACCAACGCCCACCGCCACACCCGGACGCCCCTGATCCGCGTCCACGTCGCGGTCAACCGCAAGCGGGTCACCGTCGCCGTCACGGACGATGGTCCCGCCGCTCCGCCGCTCCTGCGCGCACTGTGCGTGGGGCCCGAACAGGAGCGCGGGCGGGGGCTCATGATCGTGGAGAGCCTCGCCCTCGCGTGGGGAGCGAACACCGCAGGCGGGCACCACCCCGGCCGCAAGGTCGTCTGGTTCACGCTCGGGCGGCCCGGCACGGACGACGGCCGGGCGTAACCGTCCCGGCACACCACACAAGCGGGGGCGGCAGGCCATCCGGCCCGCCGCCCCCGGCCTGCGCCTACTCCGACGGACCGTCATGCGCTCCACCACCGGCGCGGCTTCGCGCCGCGCTTCTTCGCCATGCCCGGTTCCGGCCTGGGCACCCGTTCCCCGCGCCATGCAAGAGGTCGATTCGACGCCCGCTCGGCAAGCCCAGCCCCGGGCGTGGCTGCCTGCCGTGACGTGGCTGGTCGGCGCCCGTCTGCACCCGCGCGCAACAGAGACGACGCTGACCGTGGCCCGGGACTTGGCGGCCAGGATGGATTACCGGCTGGGCCTCGTCCTGTACGACCTCGAAGGCACTGCCGCACGGTGCGGGGTGTCGACGGCGACGGTGAAGCGACACGTCCGGGTGCTGCGGGAACTGGGCGCGCTGGCGTGGCACCGGCACGGCACGAAGAAGAACCTCCGGCTCCCGGGCCGCCCGTACACGGCAACCGCGACGATCTACGCGGCGACGGTCCCGGCCGCGTACGACGAGGCGATGGGGCACCGGCTCGACGGTGCCGGGTACCGGGCGCGGGTCGCCGGAGTGACGGACAAGGGACGGGCGCTCGCGGCGAAGACCGCCGTCCGGCCGCATCCACACCCTGTGGGCAACGGGCTCACTCGCAGGCGAGGTTGTGCACAGGCTGCACCCCATTCTCCTGGGCGGCACCACGACGTACCGACTGCTGATCTGGACGGGGGCTTCAACTACACCTCGCGCACGTGCGCGCGACCCGCGAGGGCCACAGCGCGCAACAGGGCGCGACGCAGCAGAACTTCGCCGGTCCGGAGCCCGTGGCAGGTGGCCCGTGACATCCAGATCGCGCGGCGGGTGCGGCCGCTCGTCGGCTGGACCCAGCCGGAGGGCCTGCGCCGTCTGGCCTTCGCACTGCGCCCGCTGATCGACCGGGGCCTGGAGGCCCACGACATCGCCGCCGAACTCATCGGGATGGCCGTGGGATGGCGCCCCGCACGACCGGCCGCGTACATCGCCGCCGCTCTCGCCCGGGACCGGCCCGCCGCACAGGAAGGCGAGCTCTCAGCCGACCCCGCCACCCACCAGGAGTGGCAGCGGTGGCTGGGCAGCAGGCAGCCGGACACCCCGCCGCGTACCGACGACGACCGCCGCCACGCCCGGCTCTACGCCTGGGACCGGTGGTACGAAGTCGCTGCCCACTACGACGACGATCCCGACGACGCCCTGGACCTCTACGGAACCCGGCTGTGCGCCTACGCCGTCAAAAGGGCCGCACGCGCCACCGGCTCCCCGTCGTGACCCGGAAACGGCTTCTCAGGCCCCCGGATTGTGCCGGATCAGCGACTCCACCAGCCCCGACCGGGTCGCCGGGAAGTCCAGCGGGACGATGCCGAGACCGGTCCAGCCGGCCGTCCCCGAGCCGTCGAGGAACGACTGGACCTGCGGGTTGAGCCGGTCCGCGTTCCCGCGAGGCGGCAGCAGGGCGGCCGTCGAGACGTAGTTCATGAAGAGCTTGCCCGGCTGCTCGGCCGCCTTGCGGAACTGGGCCTCGATCTTGGGATACTTGGCGAACGGCTCCGCCATGTAGTCGTCCTGGATGTCGAAGAGCCCCGGATCGGCGTAACGCACACCGGGAAGACCACCGTTGTCGGCAAGCAGGACGACCTTGCCGCGCGCGCCGCCCAGCGAGGGCAGTGCGGGATCGATGTGGAACAGCGGCCGCCAGCCCCTGACGTCGAGGTAGTCGTCGAAGACCGCGCGGAACGCCGCGTCGCTCTCCTCCGAGTACTCCTGCTTGACCCGCATCAGCACGGTTTCGGTGGGGTGCGCGGCCAGGAAGTCCCGGCAGGCGCCCAGGACATCGCCGAACATCAGGTTCTGGTACGAGGCCCCGTGATGGATCGCGAAGGAGCCGCCGGTGATCCGGCACCGCACGTCGAGGAAGCGCAGCCCGCTGTTCAGCTGCTCCGCGATCGTGGTGTTCTGGCACGCGGTCCAGGGGCCGCCGTAGCGGGCGCCGGAGTCGTGCGAGCCCGGGATGGTGAGCCGCTGCAACGCGGTGGCGTCCGCGATGCCGCTCATCCAGTCCTGGGTGGTGAGCGCCTTGCGGGCCGAGGCATGGGCGGGGGCCGCGCCCAGGAGGGCGGTGGCGGATACGGCCAGGGCGCCGGCCAGGAAGTTCCGGCGGGTGGCGGTGTACGGGCTCATGCGGGAGGGCCTCCGTGTGCCGTGTGGGGTCAGCCGTCAGATTATGACCGGTGCACGTCATGGAGAACAGATGACAGTGGCCGCGATTCACCAGCCCGAACCGGGTGAGGTCCGCGGGACGACGTCCGGGCCGGTCCATCCGGTCACCCGAAGAGATTTTGTCATATTGCGAATTTCGCAGAGTGCGAATTTTTTTATTCTGCGTGATAGATTGGCGGGGATGGCGACAGAGGTAGGAGGTCATCACTTTGACTACAGCCACAGCCACACTGCGCACGAACGGGCAGGTCACCCTGCCCAAGGCGATTCGCACCGCCCTCGGGGTGGATCAGGGTGACGAGCTTGAGTTCGAGATCACCAGCGCCGGTGAAGTCACGGTGCACGGGCTCACCAAGATCCGCTCCGACCAGGCCTGGTTCTGGACTCCGGAGTGGCAGGACGGCGAGCGCAGGGCCAGCGAGGACATCGCGGCCGGGCGCACTGCCGTCCATGAGGACGCGGACAGCATGTTCGCGCACCTCGACGAGGAATGACGTCTGACACCGGGAGGCCCGATTGCCGACTTTTGAGACGACTGCCCACTTCAAGCGCGATTTCAAGTCTCTGAAGCCTGAAGAGCGAAGGCGCTTCGAAGACGTCATCCGGAAGAAGTTCATTCCGGATGTGGAGCGAGGGCAGTTCCGACCCGGGCTCCGGGTCAAGCCGGTTCAGGGCATCTCCGTGCGACAGGGCGCACGCCCCGTCATGGAGATGACATGGGCGCCCGACGGCCGTGCCACCTGGCAGTACGGAGACGAGCTCCGTCCAGGTGAGACGCATGTCCTGTGGCGCCGAGTCGGGGGACACGAGATCTTCGTCCCCGGACCGGCCTGACAGGCCGAAGGCCCGCCACTTCCCGTGGCGGGCCTTCGGTTTTCGAACGCGGTCCCTGCGCCCGAGCGGGTATGCGCTCGGGCGCAGGGGCCATCCCTCGTAGCCGGTGCTACTGGACGACCGTGATCCGGTCCGTCGCCGGCGGCGCCAGCGGCGCGGCGGCCGTGGAGTGCGCGGCCAGGTACTCGTTGAACAGGTCCAGGTCGGAGGCGCCGACCAGCTTGTTGGTGCCCTCACCGAGCGCCGCGAAGCCGTCGCCGCCGCCCGCCAGGAACTCGTTCATCGCGACGCGGTACGTCTTGGCGGGGTCGATCGCCTCGCCGTTCAGCCGAATCGTGCCGGCGACCACCCGGTCGGCACCCGACTTCGTCATGTCCAGCGTGTACGTGAGGCCCTTCGACACCTGAAGGATCTTCGGGCTGGCCTGGTTCGCACCGCTGACCTGCTGCTGGAGCGCGCTGACGAGCTGCGCGCCGGTCAGGTCGAGGACGTTCATCATGTTGGTGAACGGCTGCACGGTGAACGACTCGCCGTACGTCACCACGCCGTCGCCCTCACTGCCCGACGCCTTGTACACCAGGTCGGATCGGATGCCGCCCGGGTTCATGAAGGCGACGACCGCCCCGCCCTTGTCCGCCGGCGCGAGGCCCTCCAGCTGCGCGTCCGCGATCAGGTTGCCGAGCGGCTTCTCCGGGGCCGTGGAGCCGCGGCCGTTGATGTCGGCCGAGATGTAGCCCTGCGGCCGGTTCGCGATCGGCGCCGCGAGGGTGTTCCAGCGCGCGATGAGGGCCGTCATGTCGTTGGCCGGGGCCTGGTCCCGGTTGACGATGTGGTTCGCCGAGACCGGGTTCGCGGGCTTGGGCCGCGGGTGGTGCTTCGACCCCTTCGCCTTCGGCGCCTTCACCGCGGTGCGCACGATGTCGTTGGTGCGGCGGTCGTAGGTGAGCGTCGTGTCCGTGTACAGCTTGCCGAACGACGAGGCCGAGGTGACCAGGCGCGGGTTGCCCGCCGGGTCCGGGATGGTGCACACGTACGCCTGGTGGGTGTGGCCCGTCACCAGCGCGTCGACCTTCGGCGAGATGCCCTTGGCGATGTCGGTGATCGGCCCGGAGATGCCGTCACCGGCAGCCGGGCTGTCACAGTCGTAGTTGTACGACGACGAGGCGGGCGCGCCGCCCTCGTGGATCAGGGCGACGATGGACTTGACGCCCTGCCGGTCCAGTTCCTTGGCGTACTTGTTGACCGTCTCGATCTCGTCGTGGAACTTCAGGCCCTTGACGCCGTTGGCGGTCACGATGTTCGGCGTGCCCTCCAGGGTCACCCCGATGAAGCCGATCTTGACGCCGTTCTTCTTCCACACCGTGTACGGCTTGAGGATCGGCTTGCCGGTCTTCTCGCTCGTCACATTGGCGGCGAGGTACGGGAAGTCGGCGCCCTTGAACTTCTTGCCCTTCTCGTAGCACCCCTCGACCGGGTGGCAGCCGCCGTTCTGGAGGCGGGTCAGCTCGGTCGAGCCCTCGTCGAACTCGTGGTTGCCGACGCTCGTCACGTCGAGGTCGATCTTGTTGAGCGCCTCGATGGTCGGCTCGTCGTGGAAGAGCCCCGACAGCAGCGGGCTCGCGCCGACCATGTCGCCGCCGGCCGCGGTGATCGAGTACGGGTGGCCCTTGCGCGCGGTGCGCAGCGAGGAGGCGAGGTACTCCACGCCCCCGGCCGGAACGGCCTTGGTCGTGCCGTCGGCCTGCGTCTCGTTGACCGTACCGGCCGAGCCGGCCGGCGGCTCCAGGTTGCCGTGCAGGTCGTTGAAGGACAGCAGTTGCACATCAACGGTCCGGGCCGGCTTGTGGTGCCCGTGGTCCTTGCCGTGGCCGCGCTCCTGCGCCCCGGCCGGCATGGCCGCGACGAGCGCTCCGACGGTGGCAAGACCGGCCGCGGCGGCGAGCACCCGCCGGGACGCGCGGTTCTTCTGCGGTGTCGCTGACATCGGTCCCCTTGTGAGTTCAGCGGGAGGTTTGAGAGTGGTGACGAGTCTGGAGCCTGCGTGCCGCAGCCTAGAGTCAACGCGCGTAGCGCGACAGGTGTGCGGGGTTACGAACTGGTTGCCGACTGAGCGGAACAGGGCCGTTCACCCATATGGCGTACATATGCAAGCAGAAACGTCACCGCCCGCATCAAGGCCGCAAATCTGTACGCCATGGACAGCAACACCACACCGAAGACCGTCGTCCCTGCTCAGCAGGGATCAGAAGGGTCAGGACTGCCGCCGGGCTTCCACGAGATGACCGACGACCTGAAGGCGAACGTGCGGGGCGCACATGTGCGCGCACAGCTCAAGGTCAACACCGAAATGCTCCAGATGTACTGGGCGATCGGACGGACGATCCTGGAGCGGCAGCGCGGAGAGAAGTGGGGCACGAAGGTCGTCGACCGGATCGCCACCGAGCTGCGGACGGAGTTCCCGAACCAGCGGGGGTTCAGCACCCGCAACCTTCAGTACATGCAGCAGCTGGCCCGGATCTGGGGTGAGCAGTTTGCGCAGCAAGCTGCTGCGCAATTGCCGTGGGGGCACCTCCAGCTCCTCATGGACAAGTGCAAGACCCGCTTCGAGCGGGACTTCTACGCCCAGCACGCCGTTCATCACGGCTGGTCCCGCGACCATCTGGGCTCGATGATCCACAACCAACTGCACCTCGCCGAAGGTGCCGCGGCCAACAACTTCGACGTCACGCTCCCCGCCGGTTCCGACGCGGTGCGGCAGATCTTCAAGGACCCGTACCGCCTCGACTTCACCGAGCTGGAGGGGCGGCCCGCCGAACGGGACCTGGAGGACGCCCTCGTCGCCAACCTGGTCCGCTTCCTGACCGAACTGGGCGTCGGCTTCGCCTTCGTCGGCCGCCAGTACCCCGTCGTGGTCGGCGACAGCGAATACCGCATCGACCTGCTCTTCTACCACTGCAAGCTGCACTGCTACGTCGTGCTGGAGCTCAAGACCCGCAAGGCCGCTCCCGGGCACTTCGGGCAGCTCGGCTTCTACGTCTCGGTCGTCGACGACCTGGTCCGCGACAAGGAGCACGACGGGCCCACCCTCGGCATCCTCATCGCCGAGAGCCGCGACCGGGCGATGGTCGAGTACGCGCTGCGGGGCCACAACCAGCCCCTTGCCGTCAGCACGTACGCCGCGCTGCCCGACGGGGTCCGCGCCCTGCTCCCGAGCGCCGAGGACCTCTCCCGCATCGCGGACAACGTGCTGCACACCCCGCCGGACGCCGGGTGAGCCGGACTTCCGGCCGGTCGGGGGTCCGGGCCCGGCGCCACCCGCCGTTCCGCGCCCCCGCCCCCGTACGCTCGTAGGCATGACGACTGATGTACCCCTCCCCGCCCCCGGACGCGAGATCCAGACGCTCGACGCCCTCTCCCCCGAGCAGGCGGAGGCCGTCTCCGGGCTCCTCGCCGAGGCGGCCGGCTCCGACGGCAGGCAGGCCGTGTCCGAGCAGGGGCGGCTTCAGCTCCGGGGCGGGCACCGGGAAGGCGTGCGGCATTTCCTGCTGACCGCCGGGGGCGTGCTGGTCGGGTACGCGCAGCTGGAGGACACCGACCCGGTGGAGGCGCCGGCCGCCGAGCTGGTCGTGCACCCCGCGCACCGCGGGCACGGGCACGGGCGGGCGCTCGGGGCGGCGCTGCTGGCCGCCACCGGTAAGCGGCTGCGGGTGTGGGCGCACGGCGGCAGGTCCGCGGCGCGCCATCTCGCGCAGGTGCTCGGCCTCTCGCTCTTCCGTGAACTGCGGCAGTTGCGGCGGCCGTTGAGCCCGTTGAACATCGCGGAGCCGGTGCTGCCGCCGGGTGTCACCGTCCGTGAGTTCGTGCCCGGCCAGGACGACGCCGCCTGGCTGGCCGTGAACCGTGCCGCCTTCGCCCACCACCCCGAGCAGGGTTCGCTGACCCAGCGCGACCTCGACGACCGCAAGGCCGAGCCCTGGTTCGACCCGAAGGGCTTCTTCCTCGCCGAGCGCGCCACCGATGACGGCGCCGCCGAGCTGGTCGGCTTCCACTGGACGAAGGCGCACGCCGAGGAGCAGCTCGGCGAGGTGTACGTGGTCGGCATCCGGCCCGACGCGCAGGGCGGCGGCCTGGGCAAGGCGCTCACCGCGATCGGGCTGCGCCACCTCGCCGCCGAGGGGCTGCCGACCGCGATGCTCTACGTCGACGCGGACAACACCGCGGCCGTGGCGGTCTACGAGCGGATGGGCTTCACCACGCACGAGGTGGACCTGATGTACCGCACGGAGTCCTGAGCGGCCACAACACCTCTGGAGGCGGCGTCGGTTGACGCCGCCTCTTTTTTACGCCACCCTTTCACTACTCAATTAGTGAAAGGGGTGAACATGGCACAGTCCGCAGCGGTCGAGTTCCGCATCGACCGGCGCAGCGGCGTCGCCACGTACCTCCAGATCGTCCAGCAGACCAAACAGGCCCTACGGCTGAACCTGCTGGAGCCCGGCGACCGGCTGCCCACCGCACGCGAGGTCGTGGAGGCCACCGCCATCAACCCGAACACCGTGCTCAAGGCCTACCGGGAGCTGGAACGCGAAGGGCTCGTCGAGGCCCGGCGCGGTCTCGGCACCTTCGTCACCCGGACCCTCGGCGGCGCGGCGGCGGCCGACGACGCCCCGCTGCGCGCCGAACTCGCCGACTGGGCCGCCCGCGCCCGCGCGGCCGGCCTGGACAAGGACGACGTGAGCGCGCTCTTCACCGCTGTACTGACCAAGACTTTCGAGGGGGACCAGGCCGGATGACAGGCGCTGCGATCGAGGCCGAGGGCCTCGGAATGAGGTATCGGGGCAGGGGCGGGGGCTGGGCGCTGCGCGACTGCTCGTTCCGGCTGCCCGCCGGGCGCGTGTGCGCCCTCGTCGGGCCCAACGGGGCGGGGAAGTCGACCCTCCTGAGCCTGGCCGCGGGATTCCTCCGGCCGGCCGAGGGGACGGTACGGGTGCTGGGCTCGGCGCCCGGAGACGCCCGCCGCCGCATGGCCTTCGTGGCCCAGGACAAGCCGCTGTACCCGCAGTTGACGGTCACCGAGACCCTCTGGGCGGGCGCCGAGCTGAACCCGGACACCTGGGACCAGGACGCCGCGGAGCGCATCGTCGAGCCGCTCCCCCGGGACGCCAGGGTCCGCGCCCTGTCCGGCGGGCAGCGCACCCGGCTCGCACTGGCCCTCGCCCTCGGCAAGCGGCCCGAACTGCTGCTGCTGGACGAGCCGATGGCCGACCTCGACCCGCTCGGCCGGCACCAGCTGATGGGCGCCCTGATGGCCGAGGCCGCCGAGCACTCCACCACCATCGTGATGTCCTCGCACATCCTCGCCGAGCTGGAGGGCGCCTGCGACTACCTCCTGCTCGTCGACGGCGGCCGCATCCGCCTCGGCGGCGAGACGGACGACCTGCTCACCGCGCACACCCTGCTCACCGGCCCGGTACGGGACCTCGCCCCGCACACCGTCGTCGAATCCCGCACCACGGGACGGCTGCTGACCGCACTCGTCCGTAAGGAGGGCCCGGTGGGCACCGACTGGGAGACCGCGGAACCGTCCCTGGAGGAGCTCCTGCTCGCCCACCTCCGCTCCCCCGGCGCACCCGCGCTGCTCACGCCGAGCGCGGACGCCCTGACCCGTGAGTCGGTGAACGCGGCATGAGCGCCCTCGCCCTGCGCGGCCCGGCCCGCGTCGTCGTACTCCAGCACCGCCGCGTCCTGTGGATCACGGGGGCGCTCGCGCTCGCCGGGATCGCCCTGGTGGCCGTGGCCTGGTGGGTGACGTCCGCCGCCGCCACCACCTTCGCCGGCACCGGCTGCTCGGTGCGGCACACCGTCCAGGGCTGCGGCATCCCCGTCCGCCATTTCCTCAGCGTCGAGCTGCACTTCAACCGACTGCTCGGGTACGCGGGCGTCGTCATGATGGTCCTGCCCGCGGTCGTCGGCCTGTTCGTCGCCGGGCCCATGATCGGCCGGGAGCTGGAGGACGGCACCTACCGGCTCTCCTGGAGCCAGTCCGTCACGCCCACCCGCTGGCTGGCCGCGAAGCTCGCCGTACCCGCCGTCCTCACCGTGGCCGGGGTCTCCGTCCTGTCGGCCGTGTACGCCTGGGCCTGGTTCCGGGCGCGCGGCACGAACTACCCGGTCCAGTGGTTCGAGCCGCAGGTGTACGGGGCGATGGGCCCCGCCCCCGTGGGGTACGCCCTGCTCTGCCTGGCCCTCGGCGCACTCGCCGCGGTACTGATCCGACGCACGCTGCCCGCGATGGCCGTCACCGCCGTCGCCTACGCCGCGGTGGCCCTGGTCATGAACTCCGTACGCAGCGGTCTGTGGCCGATGCGCACGGACACCACGGCCCTCGGGAAGGAGTTCCGCTACCCGTCGCAGGCCTCGGACGTCGCCGTCGGCTGGATGACCGGCAGCGGCACCCGGCTGGACGACGCCACCTGCGTCAGCGCCGATGACTTCGACGCGTGCCTGACCCGGCACGGCGCCGCCGCGCAGTACGTCGACTACCACCCGGTCTCGCACTTCTGGCCGCTGCAGCTGATGGAGACCGGCATCCTGCTGGTCCTCGCGGCCGCCGCCGTCGCCGTCGCCTTCCGGATCCTGCGCCGCAGCCACGGCTGAGGAGCCACCGGAAGCCGTGTCCGGGGGCCGCGGCCGCCCCCGGACACGGCCACACCGCTTCCTGCATGTCATGTCGTCGTTACCGGGCATTCAGACGCCCTTGCGACCCTCACACAATGCAGCCAGCTGTGCCGTCCCCCCGCAACGGGAGAACTCCCGGCAGAGAACGCGCCGAGCGTGCGATCTCCGCGATCTCGCACCCCTCCGACGCGCCCCCGGAGCGCTCCGCGCGGAAGAATGGGTCCATGAGCCAGCAGCCCAGCTCCGAGGTCCCGGTCCAGCCCACCGCTCAACCGTCCGTCGGCTCCCTCGCCGCACACCGGCCGCACGCCGTCGCCTCCCCCTCCTCCGGCAGCGCCGCCCTGTCCACGGCGGCCGATCTGGACCCCGACATCGACGCCGACGCCGACGCGTACGAGCCCGATGTCGACGGGGACGAGCTGCCGCAGGGCCGGTTCCTGGACCGGGAACGCAGTTGGCTCGCGTTCAACGAACGTGTTCTGGAACTGGCCGAGGACCCCTCGACCCCCCTCCTCGAACGGGCTAATTTCCTCGCCATCTTCGCCTCGAACCTGGACGAGTTCTTCATGGTCCGGGTGGCGGGCCTGAAACGCCGGATCGCGACCGGTGTCGCCACCCGTTCCGCCTCCGGACTCCAGCCCCGCGAGGTCCTCGACCTGATCTGGACCCGCTCGCGCGAACTCATGGCCCGGCACGCCGCCTGCTACCAGCAGGACGTCGCCCCCGCCCTGTCCGACGAGGGCATCCAGCTGATCCGCTGGCCCGAGCTGACCGAGAAGGAGCAGGCCCGCCTGTTCACCTTCTTCCGCCAGCGCGTCTTCCCCGTACTGACCCCGCTGGCCGTCGACCCGGCGCACCCCTTCCCGTACATCTCCGGCCTCTCGCTCAACCTCGCCGTCGTCGTGCGCAACCCCGTCAGCGGCCACCGCCACTTCGCCCGGGTCAAGGTCCCGCCCCTGCTGACCCGCTTCCTGGAGGCCTCCCCGCAGCGCTACGTCCCCATCGAGGACGTCATCGCCGCCCACCTGGAGGAGCTCTTCCCGGGCATGGAGGTCCTCGCCCACCACATGTTCCGGGTCACCAGGAACGAGGACCTGGAGGTCGAGGAGGACGACGCCGAGAATCTCCTCCAGGCCCTGGAGAAGGAGCTCATGCGGCGCCGCTTCGGCCCGCCGGTCCGCCTGGAGGTCGAGGAGTCCATCGACCCGTACGTGCTGGACCTGCTGGTCCGCGAGCTGAAGGTGTCCGACGCCGAGGTCTACCCGCTGCCCGGACCGCTCGATCTCACCGGGCTGTTCGGCATAGCGTCGCTGGACCGGCCGGAGCTGAAGTTCCCCAAGTTCATCGCCGGCACCCACCGCGACCTCGCCGAGGTCGAGTCCGCCTCCGCGCCCGACATCTTCGCCGCCCTGCGCGAACGCGACGTACTGCTGCACCACCCCTACGACTCCTTCTCCACCTCCGTCCAAGCCTTCCTGGAACAGGCGGCGGGCGACCCGGACGTCCTCGCCATCAAGCAGACCCTGTACCGGACCTCGGGCGACTCCCCGATAGTGGACGCCCTCATCGACGCCGCCGAGTCCGGCAAGCAGGTCCTCGTACTCGTCGAGATCAAGGCCCGCTTCGACGAGCAGGCCAACATCAAGTGGGCGCGCAAGCTGGAGGAGGCGGGCTGCCACGTCGTCTACGGGCTCGTCGGCCTGAAGACGCACTGCAAGCTCTCGCTCGTCGTCCGCCAGGAGAGCGACACCCTGCGCCGCTACTCGCACGTCGGCACGGGCAACTACCACCCCAAGACGGCCCGGCTGTACGAGGACCTCGGCCTGCTCACCGCCGACCCGCAGGTCGGCGCGGACCTCTCCGACCTCTTCAACCGGCTCTCCGGCTACTCGCGCCGCGAGACCTACCGCCGCCTGCTGGTCGCCCCGAAGTCACTGCGGGACGGGCTGATCGCCCGGATAAACAAGGAGATCGCGCACCAGCGGGCCGGCCGCACCGCCTACGTACGCATCAAGGTCAACTCGATGGTCGACGAAGCGATCATCGACGCCTGCTACCGGGCCGCGCAGGCGGGTGTCCCGGTCGACATCTGGGTGCGCGGCATCTGCGCGATCCGCCCCGGCGTCGCCGGCCTCTCCGAGAACATCCGGGTCCGCTCCGTACTCGGCCGCTTCCTCGAACACTCCCGGGTGTTCTCGTTCGGCAACGGCGGCGAGCCCGAGGTCTGGTTCGGCAGCGCCGACATGATGCACCGCAACCTCGACCGCCGCATCGAGGCCCTGGTCAAGGTCACCGACCCCGCCCACCGGGCCGCGCTCAACCGCCTCCTGGAGACGGGCATGGCCGACACCACCTCCTCCTGGCACCTGGGCCCCGACGGGAACTGGACCCGGCACGCCACGGACGCGGAGGGCCGGCCGCTGCGGCACGTACAGGAAATGCTCATTGACGCGCGGAGGCGCCGGCGTGCGACGCCCTGACCACCAGACCCAGACGGACGTGACCGCGGGGGCGGTGCTCGCACCGTATCTCCGGGCACAGGCAGCGGACTTCCTGCGGAGTCTGCGCCTGCACCGCGAGAACAGTGCCCCCACGGACGCCGGTCCGCAGGCCGCCGAGCAGGCCGCCGGAGCGCTCCGGCGCTCGTCCCGCCGGATCGGCGGCACCCTGCACACCTTCCGGACCGCGCTCGACCCGCTCTGGGCCGAGCAGCTGCGCACCGAACTGGCCTGGCTGTCCGGCACGCTCGCCCGCGAGCACGCCTACGCGGACCGGCTGAACCGGCTCCTGGACGCGCTGCACGGGCTCTCGGGGACACCGCTGCCCGCGGCCCGCACCTCTTCCGGTGACAGCGCCGCCAAGGACCGCGCCGGCCTCGGCGTCGGCGCGGCGCGCGCCGGCGCACTGCTGGAACGCCAGCTGACCCTCGCCCGGACCCGCGCCCACTCCGCGGCGCTCCAGGCCCTCGGCTCCTCCCGCTTCCACGCGGTGGCCGACGCGGTCGCGCTGCTCGCCTCAGAGGTCCCGCTCGCCCCGGCGGCCGCCGCACCCGCCGCCGAACTGCTGGGGGAGCCCGCCGACCGGGCCGAACAGCGGCTGCTCGGCGCGGTGGCGGCCCTCTCCTCGGACGGGACGGCCGAGCCGTACAACGAGGCGCAGGACGCGCCCTGGCACCAGACCCGGCTGCTGCTGCGGCTGCACCGGTACGCCCACGAGGTGGTGCGCGGCGCCCCCGACCCGGTCCTGGCCGGCCCGGTTCACGCGCTCGACCTGCACCGGGACGCGGCGGAGGCCGCCGCCGCCGCGGCGTCCGCGGCCCGCACACCGCGGATCGCACCGGCGACCGCGTACGCCCTGGGGGTGCTCCACGCCGACCAGCGCCACGAGGTGGGGGCGGCGCGCACGGTGTTCCGGGAGACCTGGCCGTACGCGGCGGCCGTGACCGCGCGATGAGCACCACGGTGCGGGCGGCGGGGTGCGTGCTCTGGCGCCGCCCGCCGCACGGCGGGCACGGCGCGGGCGGCGCCGACGGCGTGGAGATCTGCCTCGTGCACCGGCCGCGTTACGACGACTGGTCGTTCCCCAAGGGCAAGCTGAAACGCGGCGAGTCCCCGCGTGACGCGGCTCTGCGCGAGGTCCTGGAGGAGACGGGCCACCACTGCGTGCCGGGCGCCGTGCTCCCCGTGGTCCGGTACCTGGCGAACGGACGCCCGAAGGAGGTCACGTACTGGTCCGCCGAGGCCACCGCGGGCGCCTTCGTCCCGAACCGCGAGGTGGACGAGGTGGTGTGGCTCGCGCCGGAGGCCGCCCGCGCCCGCCTGACCCACCCGCGCGACCGCGCCCTGCTGGACACGGCCCGCCCGACGCTGCCGCAGCCGTAGCCCCTCCCGGCCCGCTCCGGCCCGGCCGGCGTTCCGAGGACGCGGCCCCCGTCCGGTCCGGGCCGGGAGAAACCGCTGCCCGGAACCCGGTCCGCGCCCCGGAACCAGGCCGCCCGACACGGTTCACCTTCCGTTCACTCACCCCCGCAAACCGCTTCACCTCTTCTGCCTAATTTCGGCGGTACACGGTGCGCGGCGAACCACCGCACCACCCAAAAAAGCTTCCCGCACCGCGCAGAACATCCGTACCACCCATCACCTCGCACGCCGTCGTAGAACGAAAACAACCTCGGCGGCTCCTGGAAGGAACACCCGAAAGTGAAGCTTCAGCGCAAGAACCGGCTTCGTGCCACCGCGCTCGGTGCCCTCGCCGTCTCCGGCGCCCTGGTCCTCACGGCGTGCGGTTCGGACAACAACAGCGGCGGCGACACCGGCGGGAGCGGCGGCAAGACGAAGGCCGCCTCGAACGTCAAGTGCGACGGCGCCAAGGGCCAGTTGCGCGCCTCCGGCTCCAGCGCCCAGAAGAACGCCATGGACCTGTGGGTCAAGGACTACATGGCCGCCTGTTCCGGCGTGGAGATCAACTACAACTCCTCCTCGTCCGGTGAGGGCATCGTCGCCTTCAACCAGGGCACCGTCGGCTTCGCCGGCTCCGACTCGGCGCTGAAGCCCGAAGAGGTCGCCGACTCGAAGAAGGTCTGCAAGACCGGCCAGGGCATCAACCTCCCGATGGTCGGCGGCCCGATCGCGGTCGGCTTCCACCTCGACGGCGTCGACAGCCTGACGCTGGACGCCCCGACGCTCGCCAAGATCTTCGACACCAAGATCAAGAAGTGGAACGACGAGGCGATCACCAAGCTCAACCCCGGCGCCAAGCTCCCGGACAAGCCGATCCAGCCCTTCCACCGCTCCGAGGACTCCGGCACCACCCAGAACCTGGGCAAGTACCTCGCCGCCACCGCCCCGAGCGACTGGAAGTACGAGGCCGAGAAGAAGTGGCCGGCCCCCGGTGGCCAGGCCGCGTCCGGCTCCTCCGGCGTCGCCTCCCAGGTGAAGGCCGTCGACGGTTCGATCGGCTACTTCGAGCTCTCCTACGCCTCGTCGCAGAAGATCACCACCGTCGACATCAACACCGGCGGCGCCGCCCCGGTCAAGGCCTCCTCGGAGAACGCCTCCAAGGCCATCGCCGCCGCCAAGGTCAAGGGCACCGGCAAGGACCTGGCGCTCGACCTCGACTACACCACCAAGGCCGAGGGCGCCTACCCGCTGGTCCTGGTGACGTACGAGGTCGTCTGCGACACCGGCAACAAGGCCGACACCCTCGGCACCGTCAAGTCCTTCCTGGGCTACACCGCCTCCGCCGAGGGCCAGCAGCTCCTCACCGAGGCCGGCTACGCCCCGATCCCCGAGGCGATCAACACCAAGGTCCGCGAGACGGTCGCCTCCCTCTCGTAACCGAACCGCACCACAGGCACCACCGCGGTAACGCACGCAGACGCAACAGGCGGGCCGGTCCGGCACACCCCTCCGGACCGGCCGGCCCCCACCACCCCCATCCGGTGCACCGCCGCCAGGGGAGCCCTCCGCTCCCCCACACAGACCGGAAAGACCATGGCTTCCACCACACAGACAGAGACACCACCGGCCCGGCCGGGCGGGCGCACCCGCCCCAGGCCGTCCGGTCGCCTCGGCGACAAGATATTCCTGGGCCTGTCCCAGGGTTCCGGCATCCTGCTGCTCGTGCTCATGGCGTCGATCGCCGTGTTCCTCAGCTACCGCGCCGGCATCGCCCTCTCGAAGGACGAAGGCAACTTCTTCACCACCTTCGACTGGAACCCGGCGGGCAGCCCCCCTGTCTTCGGCATCGCGGTCCTGCTCTTCGGGACCGTCGTCAGCTCGATCATCGCGATGGTCATCGCGGTTCCGATCGCTGTCGGCATCGCCCTCTTCATCTCGCACTACGCACCGCGCCGACTGGCCGCCCCGATCGCGTACGTCGTCGATCTCCTCGCCGCGGTGCCCAGCATCGTCTACGGCATCTGGGGCGCACTCGTCCTCGTGCCGTACCTCGAAGGCCTCAACCTCTGGCTCGACCAGTTCTTCGGCTGGACGTACATCTTCGAGAAGACCGAGGTCGGCGTCGCCCGCTCGCTCTTCACCGTCGGCATCCTGCTCGCGATCATGATCCTGCCGATCGTGACCAGCGTCAGCCGCGAGGTCTTCCTCCAGGTCCCGAAGATGAACGAGGAAGCCGCGCTCGCGCTCGGCGCCACCCGCTGGGAGGTCATCCGCCTCTCGGTGCTGCCGTTCGGCCGCTCCGGCGTGATCTCCGCCTCGATGCTCGGCCTGGGCCGCGCGCTCGGCGAGACGATGGCTGTCGCCACGGTCCTCTCGCCGAGCTTCCTCATCTCGCTGCACGTGCTCAACCCGGGCGGCGGGACGTTCGCCCAGAACATCGCCGCGAAGTTCGGCGAGGCCGACGCGTTCGGGCGCGACGCCCTGATCGCCTCCGGCCTGGTCCTCTTCGTCCTCACCCTGCTGGTCAACGGCGCCGCGCGGCTCATCATCGCCCGCCGCAAGGAGTACTCGGGGGCCAACGCATGAGCCACTCATCCACCAGCGTCCAGGACCGCCGGGCCCCGATACCGCCCGTACCGGGCAACAGCCTGAGCAGCCGGACGCTCCCCCGCCTGGCCCCGCTCGGCTTCGCCGCCCTGTCGATCGCCCTCGGCGTCGGCATCGGTGCGGCCGCCGGCTGGCACAGCCGGGTCCAGTGGGGCCTGGTCTCCGCCCTGCTCTTCCTGGTGATCTCGTACGTCGCGACCAGCCTCGTGGAGAACCGCCGGCAGGCCAAGGACCGCCTCGCCACCAGCCTGGTGTGGGTGTGCTTCCTGATCGCCATCGTCCCGCTGGCCTCGCTCCTGTGGACGGCCGTCAGCCGCGGCTCGGGCCGCCTGGACCTCTACTTCCTGACGCACTCGATGGCCGGTGTCCTGGGGTCCGAGGACAGCGGCGGTGTCTACCACGCGCTGATCGGCACGCTGGAACAGGTCGGCATCGCCACGGTGATCTCCGCCCCGCTCGGCCTGCTCACCGCGGTCTACCTGGTGGAGTACGGCAAGGGCTCGCTCGCCAAGGCCGTCACCTTCTTCGTCGACGTGATGACCGGCATCCCGTCCATCGTGGCCGGCCTGTTCATCCTCTCGATCATGCTGATCGCGGGCCTCGAACCCTCCGGCCTGATGGGCGCGCTGGCCCTGACGATCCTGATGATCCCGGTCGTGGTCCGCTCCACAGAGGAGATGCTGAAGCTCGTACCGAACGAGCTCCGCGAGGCCTCCCTCGCCCTCGGCATCCCGAAGTGGCGGACCATCCTGAAGGTGGTCCTGCCGACCGCGATCGGCGGCATCGCCACCGGCGTCATGCTCGCCATCGCGCGCATCGCCGGAGAGACCGCACCGATCATCCTGCTGGTCTTCGGCAGTCAGCTGATCAACCCGAACCCCTTCGAAGGCGCCCAGTCCTCACTGCCGTTCTACATCTACGAGCAGTACAAGATCGGCGAGACCGCGTCGTACGACCGCGCCTGGGCCGCCGCCCTGGTCCTGATCGCCTTCGTCATGATCCTCAATCTGGTGGCCCGCGGCATAGCCCGCTGGAAGGCCCCACAGCACTGAATATGCGGCTCCGCCGCGTGGCCGGCCGCTGAGGCGGCCAAGAGAAAGCAGTGATTCAGATGGCCAAGCGCATAGACATCAGCGGCCTGTCGGCCTACTACGGCGCCCACAAGGCGATCGACGACATCTCCATGACCGTGGAACCCCGCTCCGTGACCGCCTTCATCGGCCCGTCCGGCTGCGGCAAGTCCACCTTCCTGCGCACCCTGAACCGGATGCACGAGGTCACCCCCGGCGGCCGCGTCGAGGGCAAGGTGCTGCTGGACGACGAGAACCTGTACGGCTCCGGCGTCGACCCGGTCACCGTGCGCCGCACGGTCGGCATGGTCTTCCAGCGCCCGAACCCGTTCCCGACCATGTCGATCTTCGACAACGTCGCGGCGGGCCTGCGGCTGAACGGCAACTACCGCAAGAGCGCCCTGAACGACATCGTGGAGAAGTCGCTGCGCGGCGCGAACCTCTGGAACGAGGTCAAGGACCGGCTGAACAAGCCCGGCTCCGGCCTCTCCGGCGGCCAGCAGCAGCGGCTGTGCATCGCCCGCGCCATCGCGGTCGAGCCGGACGTGCTGCTGATGGACGAGCCGTGCTCCGCCCTCGACCCGATCTCCACCCTCGCCATCGAGGACCTGATCGGCGAGCTGAAGGAACGCTTCACGATCGTCATCGTGACGCACAACATGCAGCAGGCGGCCCGCGTCTCCGACCGCACGGCGTTCTTCAACCTCGCGGCGGTCGGCATGCCCGGCAAGCTCGTGGAGATAGACGAGACGGAACGCATCTTCTCCAACCCGTCCGTCCAGGCCACGGAGGACTACATCTCCGGCCGCTTCGGCTGAGCCGGAACCTCCCCCACAGACGGCCTTGAGGTGCTGCATGGCGGTGCCACCACAAGGCGAAGGGTCCGCCCCGCTCTCCACAGGAGAGCGGGGCGGACCCACATAAAGCCCGTGCTGCCCGGACCGGCGTCAGCCGAACAGCAGCACGACGATCCCGTAGCTCGCAGCGGCGACCAGCGCCGCGGCCGGCATCGTGATGAACCACCCCAGGATGATGTTCTTCGCGACACCCCACCGCACCGCGTTCACCCGCTTCGTGGCGCCCACACCCATGATCGCCGAGGTGATGACGTGCGTCGTCGAGATCGGCGCGTGGAACAGGAACGCCGAGCCGAACATGATCGACGCCCCCGTCGTCTCCGCGGCGAAACCCTGCGGCGGGTCCAGCTCGATGATCTTGCGGCCGAGCGTCCGCATGATGCGCCAGCCACCCGCGTACGTGCCCAGCGACAGCATCAGGGCGCAGACGAGCTTCACCCAGACCGGGATCGGGTCGCTGTACGTCTCGTGGCCGGAGATGACCAGGGCCATCACCACGATGCCCATCGTCTTCTGCGCGTCCTGCAGACCGTGACCGAGCGCCATGCCCGCGGCCGAGACCGTCTGCGCGATCCGGAAACCGCGCTTGGCCTTGTGCGGGTTGGACTTACGGAACATCCACATGATGGCGACCATCACCAGATAGCCCACCACCAGGCCGATCACCGGCGAGATGAACATCGGGATGACGACCTTGTCGAGCACCCCGCTCCAGTGCACCAGCGTCCCGCCCGCGAGCGCGGCACCGACCATGCCGCCGAACAGGGCATGGGAGGACGACGACGGCAGGCCGAAGTACCAGGTGACCAGGTTCCAGATGATCGCGCCGACCAGCGCGGCGAAGAGGATTCCCATCCCCTTGTCGCCCACGGGCGTCGCGATCAGGCCCTCGCTGACGGTCTTGGCGACCCCGCTGCCGAGGAACGCGCCGGCGAGGTTCATCACCGCCGCCATGGCCAGTGCCGCACGCGGGGTGAGCGCCCGGGTGGAGACCGAGGTGGCGATGGCGTTCGCCGAGTCGTGGAAGCCGTTCGTATACGTGAAACCGAGCGCGACGCCGATGGTCACGATCAGTACAAAGGTGTCCACGTGGTTCAGGACTCCTTGACCGCGATGGTCTCCACCGTGTTGGCGACGTGCTCGAACGCGTCGGCAGCCTCTTCCAGCACATCCACGATCTGCTTCAGCTTCAGCACCTCCATGGCGTCGTACTTGCCGTTGAAGAGCTGGGCGAGCAGCTTGCGGTGGATCTGGTCGGCCTGGTTCTCCAGGCGGTTGACCTCGATCCAGTACTCGGTGAGGTTGTCCATGGTCCGCAGGTTCGGCATGGCCGCGGCGGTCAGTTCCGCCGCCCGTGCCAGTACCTCGACCTGCTGCTCGACGCCCTTGGGGAGCTCATCGACCTGGTACAGCACGACGAGGTCGACCGCCTCCTCCATGAAGTCCATGATGTCGTCGAGCGACGACGCGAGATTGTAAATGTCCTCGCGGTCGAACGGCGTAATGAAGGAGGAGTTCAGCTGGTGGAAGATCGCGTGGGTGGCGTCATCCCCCGCGTGCTCCGCTGCCCGCATACGCTCCGCGATCTCGACTCGGGAGGCAGAATCCGCCCCGAGCAGTTCCATCAGGAGTTTCGAGCCCGTGACGATGTTGTCCGCAGACGCGGAGAACATGTCGTAGAAGCTCGTCTCCCTGGGGGTCAGACGAAAGCGCACGTGGGGTCCTCGGGGTGCTTTGGATTCGGTCAGGCTGATGCTAGGCGCATCATCCGGCCACGGCTAACCGGCATTCTTCAGTGTCGCGCATCAGGCACAGTGATCAGCACGGGGCCCCGGTCACGTTTCAGCTGAATTCGTTAGGATATACCCACCAGGGGTATATAAACGGCAGGGTAAAGGGAAAACGGGAGGCAGTAATGAGCACCACCGAGGCCACCGGGGCGGACCGGTCGCCGGACGTCGCGGACGTCACGACCCCGGCGGACGCCACGGCTCCCGCGGACGCGATCGTCACCGATCACGACCGGGGCATACACGGATACCACCACCAGAAGGCGGAACACCTCAAGCGCCTGCGGCGCATCGAGGGCCAGATCCGCGGCCTGCAGCGCATGGTCGACGAGGACGTCTACTGCATCGACATACTCACCCAGGTGTCGGCGTCCACCAAGGCGCTCCAGTCCTTCGCACTCCAGCTGCTGGAGGAGCACCTGCGCCACTGCGTGGCCGATGCGGCGGTCAAGGGCGGCGAGGAGATCGACGCGAAGGTCGAGGAGGCCACGAAGGCCATCGCCCGGCTGCTGCGTACCTGAGAGCTGCCGCGTACCCGAGAAACGGGCACGCGCTGCCGCGCCGGGCCTGTCGCGCCCGTCACCCCGCCCCCGTCACCCCCGGTGCTCTCCCTGCCGGGGGACGGTGGTGCGTTCGGTGATCACCTTGACGTCGAGCACCTCGTCGATGCGGTCCGCGCTGAGCCGTTCCCCGATCGCCGCCGACGCCGCGATCATCAGCTCCCCGCACAGCTCGATCTCGGCGAGTGCCACATGGTCCGATACGGTCCGTGCGCTGAGCGTCACCACGTCACTCACCTCTCACTGCCGTCGCCGACTTCCTAGGGTAGGGAGCGCACCACACGCCGCGCATGGCACGGACGGACCATTTCGCCTCGGCCAGATGCCTAGGACCAGCCACTCGGACCACCTCGGGCTCGCGGGGACCGGGGCCGTCCGGGGCGGTCACGGCTGCCGCCCCCGCTCGGTCTCACCGGTCTCGATCGCACCGGTGTAGATGTCGCGCTCGGCTGGGATCGGTACGGAGACCACCACCCCGAACCCGTACAGCAGCGTCGTCGACACCACCTCCACCGCGGGCCCCTCGTTGGCGAAGGTGAAGCGGTGGCGCACCTTGCGCAGCCGCCCCTGCTCGTCCAGATAGGCGTCGAACGGCACCGTGTGCGTGCGGAAGCCCTCGGCCGCCGCCGTCAGCGCACCCCGCGAGGGGGCCGAGGCCTGCCGCGCGGCCCGCGCGATGTCCGTGGTGCCCCGGTAGTGCCGCACCGTCACCCCGGCCAGATCGGTCTCGCCCACGTACGTCACCGCACGCGCCCCGCGCAGCAGCTCCGCCGCCGCCATCGGATCGGTCGCCCCACCGGTCACCAGGTTGCCGTCCGCCAGTGCCGTCGTGTCGATCCTGACCCACTTGTCCTTCGGCACCCCGGCGCCGCGGTTCATCATGTAGAGCGCGCCGGGGGCCAGCAGTTCCGTGATGGGCAGGTGCTCCTCCTCGCCCACGGCGTCCTGCGGCAGTACGACCCTGAGCCGGCCGGACCGGGTACGGAAGTCGTACGTCCCCTTGCCCCTGATCGTCACCCGGGTACCGCCCGCCGCCGTCTCCATCGACGTACTCACCTTGGCGGTTCCGGCCCCGGACCGGCTCTCCGCGCCCGGGTTCCCCGCGGGCGACGCGCCGCCGGTCCCCGTCCCGCTGAGCACCACCGCCGCCCGCCGCACCGCCTCGACGGCCCCGGCGCCGGCCCGGTCGTCGGCCGCGGCCCGGTCCCCGCCACCGCCCGAGCAACCGGCGGCCGCCGCCATCACGCCCATCGCGGCGAGGGCACACACAGCGCGCGCCCCGCCTCCGGATCCGTGCTGTCGCACCACCATCGCCTGCCAACCCCCAACGCCGTACCGCTTGCCCGAGCCCCCCACCCGTTCCGGATAACGACGGCCCCTGTCCCCCGTAACGCCGCTCTCCCACCCCTCACCGCCGGACGGCCCCGCCCAGTACCGTGGACGCGTGTATGACCAACACACCGCCGAGGTTCCGCCGGCCGTCCCACCGGCCCGGTCCGCCCACGAACCCACCACCGTCGAACGCGGCTCGTTCTGCACCGCCCGATGCGGCTGCGGCTGGTCCGGACCGGCCCGCAGATCCCGCGACCGGGCCCGCGCCGACGCCGCCGCGCACCGCGCGGCCCCCTGACCGGGCCGCCCCCATGCCCCACGAGGACCCGTCCCCCACCCCGGAGGTCCGATGACCCTGCCGAACCGGCGCACCGTCCTGACCGCGGGCGCCGCAGCCGTACTCACCGGAACCACTGCCACCGCCTGCGACGACACCGGATCCGGCGCCCCCACCGGCGGCTCGACCCCGGCCGGACCGACCGCCGCACCGACGGCCACCGGCACGTCCGCGGCCCCGCCACCGCCGACGCCCTCCGGCCCCGCGGACTGGTCCGCGCTGGCCAAGAGCCTCGACGGGTCCCTCGTACGCCCCGACGACGCGGCCTACCGGACCGCCCGTCAGCTCTACAACACCCGGTACGACGGCCAGAAGCCGGCCGCCGTCGCCTACGTCAGGCACGAGGCCGACATCCGCGAGTGCCTGGCCTTCGCCCGGCGCAGCTCCACACCCGTCGCCATCCGCAGCGGCGGCCACTCCTACGGCGGCTGGTCGAGCGGCAACGGCAGGCTCGTCGTTGACGTCTCGTCACTCTCCCGCGTCGACGGAAACGGCACGATCGGCGCGGGGGCCCGCCTCCTCGACGTCTACCAGGGCCTCGCCGCGCACGGCGTGACCATCCCCGGCGGCTCCTGCCCCACGGTCGCCATCTCCGGCCTCACCCTCGGCGGCGGCCACGGCGTCGCAGCCCGCGCCTACGGCCTGACCTGCGACAGCCTCACCGCCGCGACGATCGTCACCGCCGACGGCAAGACCCTCACCGCCGACGCCAAACACCACGCGGACCTCTTCTGGGCACTGCGCGGCGCCGGCAACGGCAACTTCGGCGTCGTCACCGAACTCCGCTTCCGCACCCGCCCCGCCCCGCAGACCGTCACCGCGTACATGTCCTGGCCGTGGTCGCGGGCCCGGTCCGTCGTCACGGCCTGGCAGGAGTGGGGCCCGGACCAGCCGGACGAGATCTGGTCCTCCGCCCACCTCGCGGCGGGCCCCGGCGGCGGCAACCCGACCGTGTCCGTCGCGGCGTTCAGCCTCGGCACCTACGGCGACCTGCAGAACGCCGTCGACCGCCTCGCCGACCGGATCGGCGCCCCGGCCTCCTCCGTCTCGCTGCGCCGCCGCAGCTACCAGGAGGCGATGCTCGTGTACGCGGGCTGCTCGGGCATCACCGACGCCCAGTGCCACCTGCCGGGCACCACACCCGGCCGCTCCTCGCGGGGCACCCTCCAGCGCGAGACGTACGCGGCCGCCTCCGACTTCTACGACCACTCACTGCCCCCGGCCGGCGTCCAGGCCCTCCTCGACCGGACGGAGGCCTTCACCCGGCTCGACGCGGACCGGGGCGGCGGGGGGTCGATCGCGCTCACCGCGCTGGGCGGGGCCATCAACCGGGTCGACCCGCAGGCCACGGCGTTCGTCCACCGGCGCTCGCGGATGCTCGCCCAGTACATCGGCGCCTGGCGCCCCGGCACCTCGGGCGGCGCACAACAGAACTGGCTGAAAGACACCCATTCCACGCTGCGCCGACACGCCTCCGGAGCGGCGTACCAGAACTACGTGGACCCGGCGCTGACGGGCTGGCGGAAGGCCTACTACGGCACGGCGACCGCCCGTCTCGGCGACGTGAAGAAGGCGTACGACCCGGACGGCTTCTTCACGTTCCCGCAGTCGCTCTGAGTACGGGGCGGCGGATGGGTGGCCGGGTGTGCCGCATGGGCGGCGCCGGACCACCAGCGCGAACAGCCGCCGCTTCCCCCGGCACCGGACCGCTTTCGCGGTGAACCGGCCGGGGGAAGCGGCGGCTGAGGAACACCACCAGGGGCCAAACGGCCCAGCGGCTTCAGGCGGCTGGGCCGTCCGGGGGCTGAGCGGTCAGGGGGCTGGGCCGTCGAGCACCTGCGGCGTCAGGCACCTGCGGCGTCAGGCACCTGCGCTGTCAGGCACCTGCGCTGTCAGTACCTGTGCTGTCGTCAAGCGTCCGCGCCCTTACGCCGCGAGCCCTTTCTCGCCGTCACCACTGCCGCCCGATCCGGGCCGCGGCTCGGGAATCCCGAGGGCCTCGCCCCCGCTCCCCGCCCCTGCCGTCGACAGCGGCCGGCGTGACCGTACGAGCCGGCCCAGCCGGGGAGACCGCGAGACGGCACCCACCAGGGGCGTCAGCAGCATCATCGCGAGCGGCGCGAGCAGCAGCACGGCGGCCGTACCGAGGGCGAAGCCGCCGATGACGTCGGTCGGGTAGTGAACGCCCATGTAGATCCGGCAGAAGCCCTCCAGCAGCGCGAGCCCGATCGCCGCGATGCCGAACTTGCGGTTCGCCACGAAGAGTCCGACGCCCAGAGCCATCGCCATCGTGGCGTGGTCGCTCACGAAGGAGAAGTCGTTCTTCCCGTCCACCAGGACGTCCAGCCCCTGGTGGTCCTTGAACGGCCGCGGCCGTTCAACGAATCCGCGGATCGGGATGTTGATGAGCAGTGCGATCCCCGCGGCGAGCGGCGCCCAGACGATGCCGGAGACAGCCGTCACCGAATCCTCGAGGGTGCCGCGCCTGCGGACACTCCACCAGCACCACAGGACCACCAGGACCATGCCGAGCATGATCCCGTACTCGCCGATGAACTCCATGACCCGGTCGAACCAGGTGGGAGCGGACTTGGCGAGCCCGTTGATGTCGTAGAGCAGGCTGACGTCGGGGTTCGACCCATCCAGTGCGAGTCCAGCCATCTGCCGCGGCCCCTTGCCTTGTCTGCTGTTGGTACTGCGGCACACACCCATGTGCACCGCTTTGACGAACCCCCGTGTTCGCTTCGATCACGTACGTGGGACGACGCTCGGTCAGTGGCTGCGGCCCCGGTCCAACCAGAGAACGACGCGTTCCGTGCGTACGTTCCACTCTCCACCGAATGATCACCATGACGTTATCGAAGAGTGACTCATCGTCGCAGCTCAGGGCCTGGGCTTCACAGAGAGTTCCAGCCACCGACGCCCATCGGTCAGGCCGCCGGCTGCGTGGTCGGAAGGGCCGCGGCACCGTCCTTGGTGACGCGTGTCGCACCGAAGTAGTCGGGCGAGTCGATCTTGTCGAACCTGATGACGGCACCAGTGTACGGAGCGTTGATCATGTACCCGCCGCCGACGTACAGGCCGACGTGGTGAATGGCCCGTGAGTTGTTCAGGTCGTCGGAGAAGAACACCAGGTCGCCGGGGAGCAGTTCGTCGCGCGAGGGGTGCGGCCCGGCGTTGTACTGGTCGTTCGCCACCCGCGGCAGCTCGATGTCCACCGTCCGGTACGCGGCCTGCGTCAGCCCCGAACAGTCGAACCGCCCGCCCTGCTCGGCCGTGCCGTTGCCGCCCCACAGGTACTTCGTGCCGAGCTTCTTCTGCGCGAAGTAGATCGCGCCCGCGGCCTGCTGCGAGGGCTGCACGCGGCCCACGGGCTTGGCGAAGCTCTTCTCCAGGGAGCGGATGATCTTGACGTAGTTCTCCGTCTCCGCGATGCGCGGGACCCCGCCCGACTTGATCACCCGGTACGCGCCGGCGTTGTAGGCGGCCAGCATGTTGTCCGTCGCGTCCCCCGGCACCTTCTTCACGTATCCGGCCAGCTCGCAGTCGTACGACGCGGCGGAGGGAATCGCGTCGGCGGGATCCCAGACGTCCCGGGTGCCGTCGTTGTTCCCGTCGATCCCGTGCCCGGCCCAGGTCCCGGGGATGAACTGCGCGATGCCCTGCGCGGCGGCCGGACTCTCGGCGCCCGGGTCCCAGCCGCTCTCCTGGTACAGCTGGGCGGCCAGGAGGGCGGGGTTGATCGCGGGACAGAGGTTGCCCCACTTCTCCACCAGCGGCTGGTACTTGGCCGGCACGGCCCCCTTGGCCAGCCCAACAGCCCCACCGCCGCCGCCCCCGAGGCCGGCCGCGGCGGAGTACGTACCGACGACGAGCAACGCCACGAAGCACATGGCGGCCCCGACGCCGATCCCACCCACCATCCAGAATTTCCGCACCCCTCAACCATCCCCCATCGGGGACGGGTTCATGGGCGTTTTCGACGGTGTGTACGAGTCATCGGGGGCACTGATGGCCCATCAGGACGCTCCGGCGGACCAGAAGTCCGAGTGGACGTTGGGCGTTGGCACTGGCTCGCCCACGTGTTCCGCCCCGCCAGGCGGTGGTGTTGGCATCGACACTTCGGACCTATCCACACATGGCGTGGCCACTTCAAAGAAGGCTTGCCCGCCTCCTCCGATAAGGAGCCTTACCCGGAATCCGTCCGGCGTCTCAAAATATGTTGCCGGACTTGCCGAATTTGCATTAACACCGATCTGGCGATATCCAGCATCCTTCCATTCACGTTCCACAACTCCAAGAAAACTCCCCCTTCGATTCTCGGAGATCACTGTGGTAACCGCCCGCCTGCGAGAAACATCACAACCCCCCTCCGTCGACTCGCCGTGCACCCATTGAACCGATGGCCTGATACTAGAGAACGTATCGTCGAGGATCCCATCAGCTCGATCTGCAGCTTCCTGCATGTTCATATGCTCTCGACCCTCTCCATTCCTTGGAAATTCTGACCTGGCCGTCGACGCGCAGCCTGGAAGCAGGAGTACAGCGATCGACATAACAGCGACGCGAACCTTCACCTGAGACGCTCCCGTTCAATCTCCCCCGACTTCCCTGCCACGATTCGTGCAATGTTATCTGCAGACCTTTGGTCCTTAGCTGGGTCGAAGTAGTTCGAGTGTGCCTCAGTCGGGCTATGACCTCGCTCCAGCAGTCGAGGCCCGTCGCTAACGGCAAACCGGTTGGCACCGAAATCTCGATGTGCAGGGTCAGTGCCAAACCAGACGTCGCTCTCCTCAGTCTGAGCATCCTGAGCTGCGTACCCAGCTGTCCCACCAGCAATGCCTCCTGCGGCCCCTCCGATAACCGCACCCAGAGGCCCTGCCCCCATCCCCAGTACAAATCCTGCCGATGCGCCACCTGCCACCCCAGATCCAAGACCGCTCGCCTCCCTACTGTTAGGCAACTTGGTCACGGGATCGTTCTCGGCCGCCCCCACGAAGACGTGCTCTTTCCCGACACCAAGCTCTTCCGCAGAGCGCGCACCCGTTCCCGGGCTTCCTACCAAAACCACGTCGTCCGCTCCTGGGATTCCACCTTTTTGTTGAGCAGCAAGGCCAACGGTCAATGAACCGTACGAATGGCCAATCGCTGTAACATGAGGATCCCCATGCTGATTCGTTTCAGAAATCCCATCCATGAACCTGTTATAGGCTGAAGCACCGGCCCTGGCATTCGACTCACCCATGACATCCAGGTTGCCCATGAGATCATCACCTGATGTTTGTGGCGCATCGTAGCCAAGCCAAACGATTGAAGCAGTAGGGGAACTGGGGTCTATCTCCTTCGCCCCAATAGCCGTATCCCGAGCACGCTTGAGGTCATTTCGCGCGAAATCCTCATCCAGCGACGTATTCAACCCGGGCACATAAGCAGAAACATTCCGAGCCGTATCCGGGTTCCCGAACGAAACGATCGCGCGGCCGTTCCCCTCGTCGCCGATGCCGAGCAGGTACATCGGCGGCTGCCGGCCATCCCTCAGTTGCCGGTCGATCTCCCGCAGCCCCGCCAACTGCGTCTCCGCCCCCGCATCGCCCCGCCCCTCCAGCTTGCCGATCAGCAGTTGGAGGTTGTCGCGGTTCGCCGCATCGCGGACCAGGGCCGGAATGCCGTCCAGGTTGCCGATCTGGTCCGGGTACACCGCGAGGTACTCCTCGCGCTGTTCGTCCGTCAGGCCCGCCCACCACGCCCGGCGCGCAGCCGGACTCGCGTCGAGCGGGATGCCCGCCTTCAGGTAGCCGCGCGCCGCGTCCCGTACCGATGCGGCGTCGCGCGCCGCGTCCGTCCACGTCCGGTCCGGGACCTTCAGGCCCTCCTCGGCCTTCAGCTCTCGCAGGATTCCGGCGAACCGCCAGTCGATCTCGGCCGCCGTCCGTACGGCCTTAGTCACCCGGTCCGCGATGTCCTGCGCCTTGGCCGCGTTCGGGTTCGGGGCCACCAGCCCCGACGGCGGCAGCAGTCCCGGCGCCGCCCCCACCGACGCCGTGCCGCCCGCCAGCGGCTTCCCGTCGATCAGGCCCTCTCCGGCCGCCGGGTAGGTCACCGAGCCGTCCGCGTGCACGGTGAACCTCAGCGCCTCCGCGTCGTCCAACGCGTCCCGCAACACCCGTTGCTGGGCCCTCATCTCGTGGGCGAGGCTGTTCAGGGCCGTACGGACCAGGCCGCATTCCGTGTACACGTACTGCAGGTTCCGGCCCAGTTGCCGCAGTCTGCCCACCGCTGCGTCCGCCGCCGAGCCCTGCTGGGTCTCGCGCAAGCCGTTCAGCAGTTGCTTCTCGATCCGGTCGCGTCCGGCGTCGGCGCGGTTGCTCGCCTTCCCCCATCCGTCGGCCGCGCCCTCCAGCTCGGCGCACTTCAGGTCCCGTAACTGGCCCCAGGTCAGCGGGGCGGCCTGCGGCGTCAACGTTCGACTCCGTGCGTGCGGCTCACCACGGCGCTGAAGGACGACTTCACGGTCTCGTTCGTCTCGCCCTGGGCCCGCGCGACGGTCCACAGGCTCCCGGCCAGGGACCCGCACTCCCGGCGCGCGGACTCGAAGCGCCGCTCCCACGACTCCCGTACGGTCCCCAGCTCCGCAAGCGCGCTCAGCCCCGCCGTGCCGGCGAGCAGGCCCTCGTGCGCCACCTCCAGCTCCGTCCTCACCGGCCCGAGGTGCACGGCCATCCCCTCCGCGCCACCGGCGGCCCGCACCCACACCCCGTCGCTGTGCCTCAGCTCGTCCCCGCCGCCACCCCCGCCGGCCCCCAGGTCGCTCAGCCTCTGCCGCCCCCCGGGCTGCCCCACAACGGCCACACCGCTCACCCCGCTCCTTGATCTTGGAGCGGCACTGTGCCAAACCGGGCAGCCACGACACGCCGCGTGCCCGACGTCAGGGGGCTGGCAGTCCCCCTGTTCGCCGGGCCCCCCAACGGAGCGCCGTCGCCACCGGATCACCCGAACGGTGGACCAGGGCACCGCGCCGTACGTCCTCGGGTCCACCGTCGCGAGCCGGTGCAATACGGCCGCCGCACGCTCCTCCGGCCGGTGCCGTCCTCCGGAACCGGACCCGCACCCCTTGAGCCGGAGCGCCGGGGCAGCCCCCACGGCGCGTCCTTCACCGCCCGGCGCGATCAACCGCGCCCCGGCACGCGCGGCAGGAAGAATGCGGGCCCATGAGTCATTCACAGCCCGCCCGCGACAAGTCCGCGTGGCACCGGCCAATGGTCGCCCGACTGGCCGACGAACAGCACCGCACCGCGACCATGCTGGAACTCTTCTTCGACCTCTGCTTCGTCACCGCCGTGGCACAGGCGGCGACCGCGTTCGAGCACGAACTCGCCGAGGGGCGCATCGGCCACGGGGTGCTCGGCTACGCGATGGTGTTCTTCGCGATCTGGTGGGCCTGGATGAACTTCACCTGGTTCGCCTCCGCGTACGACACCGACGACGTGCCCTACCGGCTGCTCACCCTCGTACAGATCACCGGCGCGCTCGTCCTGGCCGCCGGCGCGACCGAGGCGGTTCGGCACGAGGACTTCACGGTCATCACCTGGGGCTACGTCATCATGCGGCTCGCCATGGTCGCCCAGTGGCTGCGCGCTGCCCGTGCCGATCCCGAACGGCGCCGCAGCTGCCTGCGCTACGCCGTGGGGATCCTGGTGGTGCAGGCCGGCTGGGTCGTCCGCCTCGCTCTGCCCGAAGGAAACGGACTCGCGACGTTCGCGGTCCTCGTGGTCGCCGAGATCGCCGTCCCCGTCTGGGGCGAGCGGGCAGCCGTCACCACCTGGCATCCGCATCACATCGCGGAGCGGTACGGCCTGTTCACGCTGATCGTGCTCGGCGAGTCGATCACCGCCGCCACCGGTGCCGTACGCGCCTCCCTCGACACCCACGCGGCTCTCGGTGACCTCGCGGCGCTCGTCGTCGGGGGGATCCTGACCGTCTTCGCCCTGTGGTGGCTGTACTTCGCGCAGAGCGCGCCCCGGCGGCTCACCCCCCTCCGCGTCGCGCTCCTCTGGGGCTACGGGCACTACTTCGTCTTCGCCTCCGCGGCCGCCGTCGGCGCAGGCCTCGCGCTCAACGTGGCCCACACCGCTGGACACGGCGACCTCTCCGACGACGCGGCGGCAGCCGCCTACACCGTTCCGGTCGCGGTCTTCATCGCCCTCGTGTGGCTGCTGCACCGCTCCGCCCCGGTGGGGCGCGAGGCCGCCGACCTCGTGCACCCGGTCGCGGTCGCCGCCGTTCTCGCCGCGACGTTCACGCCCTCGCCCGTCCTCGTCACGGGCATCCTCGCCGCGCTCCTCATCGCCGCGAAGCTGACCCTCTCCGCACGCGGCGCCGCGAAGGCGTCAACCGTCTGATGAACCCTCGCCCCCGCCCTCGCCCCATCCCCGCACCCGGATGCCGCGCCCGGCCGTAGCGTGGCCCGGGTGAAAGTGGGAACCACAGAGACCCGGCTCGTTCTGCTGCGGGGCAACTCCGCCTCGGGCAAGTCGAGCATCGCCTCCGGACTCCGGGAACGGTTCGGCCGCGGCCTGGCACTGGCCGGCCAGGACAACTTGCGCCGGACGGTCCTGCGCGAGCGCGACCGCCCCGGCGCCCCGAACATCGGCCTGATCGACGCCGTCGTCCGCTACTCGCTCGACGCCGGGTACCACGTGGTCCTCGAAGGCATCCTGTACGCCGACCACTACGGACCGATGCTCATGCGGCTGTGCGAGGACCACCGCGGCCGCACCCACTGCTACTACCTGGACATCGACTTCGACGAGACGCTGCGTCGGCACGCCACGAAGCCGCAGGTGGACGAATACGGGGAGGCGGAGCTGCGCGACTGGTACCGGCCCCGCGACCTGCTCCCGGGCGGCACGGAATCCGTGATCGGCCCGGACAGCAGCCTGTCCGCCACGACGGCCCGCATCATGACCGAGACCGGCCTGGCCGGCCTGCCCCCGCTCGATCGCTGACCGGCCCCGCGCCGCGGTCAGCGGGTGCTGCGGGCCGCCTGCCCCGGCAGGGCGATGCCATGGGCCTGGGCGACCCTCCCCGGACGCAGGGTCCACGGCACCGGTGAGGTGTCGGTCAGCCAGTCCTCGGCGACGATCCGGTGCACGACGAAGCCGCGCAGCGACCGCGGCAGCTTCCAGCCGAGGCCCTTGCACAGCTGGCCGTAGGAGGGGCCGTGACCGTGTTCGGCGCGGAAGGCCGCCGCGAAACCCGCGGCCTGCGGACCGCGGTCGGGATGCCCGTCCTCCCAGGCGTCGTAGGCGGTGAGCACGGACCGGGGGGCGGGGACGTCGGCGGGGGGGTACATGAACGCCTTCGCGACCCGCCCGGTGGAGAACCGGCACAGCGGGCAGTGTTCGACAGCCTCGACGTGCCGCCGCAGAGCAGGACTGGCGCCGGACTTCCACGCGTCCCACTCGGCCGGGCCGATCCGCTCCGGTTCGGGGGCGGAGGGCGTACGGCTCGCTTCGACCCGCGCCTCCTCCGCGATCTCGGCGGGGGTACGGAACCGGCCCGCGAGGTGGCGCATCGCCGGGTCGAGCCGGTACGTGTCGCCGGCGAGATCGGCGAGGAACCCCTTGACGGCGAGTTCGGGCACGGCGGCCCGGCAGGCCTCCGGCAGCTGGGCGGGGATCCGGCCGTTGAGCCCGGAGTTGCTGTGGGCCGCCAGGAACAGGGCCGCCAGCCGGGTGGCCGGTGACGTCTTCTTGACCGGTTTCGCGATCCGCGCACGCATGGCCCAGCCCGACACCCGCGACCGCGTTCCCTTGCCCAGGGGCAGCGGGTGGTCCGTCTCACCGCTCATGTCCGGCACCCTGATCCCCACCGGGACGTCCTGGTCCCCGTCGACCAGCGGACCGGGCACCTGCCATCCGACGGCCTCCAGATCGGCCACGGCCCGGCGCGGGTCCTCCAGCCTCAACGAACGCAGGTCGGTGCCGGTGAGGTTGCCCACGCCGCCCCGCGCGGCCCGGATGGCCACGACGACGGCGAGGAACTGCGCGTCGACGGACCCGAGCGGCAGTTCGGCCACGTACGAGAGGAGCGCGCGTGCCGCCTCCCCTTGCCGTGTGGTCAGCAGGAAGGGCGGCGGGACGGGCTTCACGGACGCCGAGGCGGCGGTCTCTTGCGAGATGACAGTCTTGGGCACATCTCTCCTAACGCGGTCCGGCCGTCGAGGTCACGGGCAGGACCGCACCCGGACGAAATCCCGCACCCGACCACCTTAATGAGACGCGAAGGCGGTCAACGGCCGGGCGGACAGCCATGGCCGGGGCAGCGGTCACCGGTCGGGCCGGCGGGGTTCCGGCCGCTCGGTGCCCCGTGGATGCCACGGGGCACCGACCGCGCTATACCCGGCAGGGATCCGGCCCAGGAGAAGGGGAATTCCCGAATCCCTCCCGGTCCCGCTATTGAATCGCACATCCTTACGGAATATCCCGACCCGGACGTTCCTCTTCCTCAACTCGGCTCATTCTTATATCCATTCGTGGGCTATCCCGTCCCTGTCCTCTCTGCCACAGTGGGCGGAGTTGACCGACGGACGCCGAACGGCGCTCGTCCGAACGGGGGAAGAAACGAGATGAGGAACAAACAGCGCATTGCCGGGCTGTTCACCGGAATGGCCCTGCTGGCAGGGGCGTTGGCCGCGACGGCCGCTCCGGCCCAGGCCTACAGCCCGAACCCGACGGTCAAGACGTACTACCGCGACACGGGTAAATGCCCGTGCAGCGGCGGCACGCTCGGCGACCCGTTCGACGGTACGTACTTCCAGCGCGATCCCGGAGGTTACGCCGTCAAGATGGAGCTCTCCGCGGGCGATTGGTTCATCGGCAAGGTGGAGTTCCATCCGAACGACGAGAAGCTCTACGTCTACGACACCAGGAACGACGGCGACACGTTCTACGTACACGTCCAGTACTCGTACAAAGGCAGTACGCACAACCTCGGCACGCACTCGGCTCCGGGGACCTCGGCCGTGGTGGACCGCGGCATCTGGGACTTCGACATCCCCGAAGGCGCGTACGTGGACATCACGGTGTACGACGGGGCGGGCATGACCGACTACATCGGCGGAGCGACCGGTACGGGCGGAGCGATCGCCTGAGAGCTGTGCCCGAGCCCGCGGGGTCAGTACGCCCCGCGCGGGCTCGGGCACCGGCTCGGCTACGCGGACCGCAGCCGGTAGGCGTACGTGTAGGTGCGCCCCGCGTGCAGCAGGTACGCCGCGAGCGGCGGAGCTCCCCAGGAGTCGTTGCCGCCGACCCCCATCTGCCGGTGGTTGACGCCCAGGATCGTCTCGTCGCGCCGCTTCACCTCGTGGGGGTGCTTGGGCCCGTCCAGGTCGAACGGCGAGTGGTGCAGGACGCTCGTCTCCAGCATGGGTCCGCCCTCGTCCGGATCGGCCCGCACCAGAAGTCCCGTCCCCGACCGGTCCGTGACCGACAGGTGGCGCACGTCGGTCATGTTGCCGGTCTGCTCGGGCCGGACGTACGGCGCGACCTGCTGGTCGACCGTGGAGCGGTAGCGGCCCACGAACGCGCCGGTGTGCCGGTCCCAGTAGTTCTCCTGCGGACCGCGCCCGTACCAGTCGATCTGCTCGAATCCCTTCGGGACCGTCAGCAGCGCGCCCACCATCGGCAGATCGGGCAGCCCGTCGGCAGCCTCCAGGGTGTGCCGGACCCGGATCTCGCCGTCCCCGCGCACGGTGAACACCGTGGTCCAGGTCGAGGGCGTGGGAGCGGTGGGCAGGGTGCACTCCACCTCGACGGTGACCACTCCGGGCGAGGGCCGGCCGGTCGTGACGGAGGTGACCTCGCGGTCCGTGCCGGCGTCCCGCCAGGTGCGCAGGGAGTTCTGGGCGCCGCGGCCGATGTCGTTGTCGGTGGGCCCGCGCCAGAAGTTCGGCACCGGGCCGCCGGCCAGCAGCAGCCGCCCCTTCACCCGGTACGACGCCAGCGTTCCGGTGGACTTGTCCAGGACCACGTCCATGTCGCGCCCGCTGATCCGCACCCGCGCGTCGGTCTCGTCGAGGTCGAGGGCGGGCAGCGTGCCGGGGGCAGGGTCGGCGGGGGCCGGGGTGTGCCAGTCGAGGCCGAGCTGTTCGGCGGCCACGGTGTGCCCGGCATCGGCCCAGCTGGCCTTCGCCTTCAGTACGAAGGAGACGTTCAGCCAGTACTCGGCACCCGGCTCGGGCTTCTGCGGCTTCCGGTAGGGGATGCGCACGGTCCCCTCGCCGCCCGGGGCCACCCTCGGCGCCGCGAGCCTGCCGTGCTGGACGCTGCGGCCGTCGCAGGTCACGTCCCAGCGCAGCTCGTACGCGTCCAGGCCGCTGAACAGGTGCTTGTTCCGCACCGTGACCGTCCCGGCCGCGAGGTCCGCGGCGTCGACCGCGACCGGCTGGTAGACCTTCTTGAGCTCCAGCAGACCGGGGTGCGGTGTGCGGTCGGCCGCGACCAGGCCGTTGCAGCAGAAGTTGGCGTCGGTGGGATATCCGTCGTGCCAGTCCCCGCCGTACGACAGATACGTGTGCTTCGCGTCGCCCGGCACCGGGAGCCGGATCGCCTGGTCCACCCAGTCCCACACGAACGCGCCGTGCAGATTCGGGTAGCGGTCGAAGATGTCCCAGTACTCCTTGAGGTTGCCGCTGCTGTTGCCCATGGCGTGCGCGTACTCGCAGAGCATGAAGGGCGTCTCCTTGCCCGACTTGCCGTACGCCTCCACGTCCGCCGGCTTGGTGTACATCTCGCTGTGCAGGTCGGCGACCTCGTTCATGCCCTCGTAGTGCACGGGCCGGGAGGCGTCCCTGGCGTGCACCCAGTCGGCCATCGCCCGGAAGTTGGAGCCCCCGCCGGCCTCGTTGCCCAGCGACCAGACCACGACGCTCGGGTGGTTCTTGTCGCGCTCGACCATGGAACGGATCCGGTCGACACAGGCGTCGGTCCACTCCGGCAGGGAGGCCGGCACGGTGTCGCGGACCCCGTGCGTCTCCAGGTTCGTCTCGTCGACGACGTACAGGCCGTACTCGTCGCACAGCTCCAGCCAGCGCGGACTGTTCGGGTAGTGCGAGGTGCGCACGGCGTTGATGTTGTGCTGCTTCATCAGCAGGATGTCCTGGAGCATCCGCGGCTCGCGGATCGCCTGGCCGTGGTCGGGGTCGGACTCGTGGCGGTTGGTGCCGCGGAACATGACGGGCCTGCCGTTCACGGTGAACTTCCCGGGCCCGTACTCGACCTCGCGGAAGCCGGTACGCGTCCGCTGGACGTCGACCGTCCGCCCCGAGCCGTCGGTGAGCGTGACGACCACGGTGTAGAGGTTCGGGTCCTCGGCCGACCACAGCGCGGGCGCGGCGACGTCCGCCGTCAGCGTCACCTCCGCGTCGCCCGAGCCCTTCGGTCCGACGTCACCGGTGAGGGGACGGCCGACCCTGCGCCCCCGGCCGTCGTACAGCACCGCCTCGACCCGGTGACGGCCCGCTTCGGCGCCGCCCCGGTTGCGTACGGTCACCGCGACCGTGAGGACCGCGTCGCGGTACGCGTCGTCCAGCGCGGTCCGCACGAACAGGTCCTGCACATGGACCGGCGCGACCGCGTACAGATAGACGTCCCGGAAGATCCCGGACAGGTCGATCATGTCCTGGTCCTCCAGCCAACTGCCGTCGGACCAGCGGTAGACCTCGACGGCCAGGGTGTTGTCGCCCGGCCGCACATGATCGGTGATGTCGAACTCGGCGGGGGTGTAGCTGTCCTCGCTGTAGCCGACCCGCTCGCCGTTGACCCAGAGGAAGAACGCCGACTTCACGCCCTGGAAGGAGATCAGGGTGCGCCGGCCCGACCAGTCGCGCGGCACGGTGAAGGTGCGGCGGTAGGAGCCGACCGGGTTGAAGTCGTGCGGAACCGCGGGCGGCTCGGGGGTCTCGTAGCCGATCCACGGGTAACGGATGTTGAGATAGATCGGTTCCGGGTAGCCCTCGATCTCCCAGTTCGACGGTACGGGGATCCGGTCCCAGCCGCCGTCGTCGTAGCCGGGTGCCTCGAAGCCGGCCGGCCGGGCGTCGGGGTTCTTGGACCACGTGAAGCGCCAGGTCCCGTTCAGGGAACGGAAGTAGGGCGACTTCTCCATGTCTCCGCGCAGTGCCTCCGAGCCGCTCGCGTACGGCACGAGCCGGGACCGCGCCGCCTCTCTGCCGACCTGGAACACTCTCGGCTCCGCGTCCCACTCGGGGGCGGGACCGTCCGCGGCGAAGGCCTGTCTCTGCGCTGAGAAGACGGCCCAGCCCGCGAGGGCCGCACCGGTCGAAAGGACGGAACGACGGCTCGGACGGTATGCGCTCATGAAGCGACTCCGAACGGAAGACAACAAGAACCATCACCATCAGACGGAATCACTCAACACGCAAGACTCCGCGCGGGATCGCCACGACGTCGCGGCCGAGGCCACCCGGGCATCAGAGGCCTGACCACATCAAAGAGCGAAGCGGTACCGCCGAAGGTGGCCGGAAGTATGCGATGGCCGGGTTCCGCGGCCCACGCGGCAGTGCGGCGAGCCACAGCCGGGGGCGGACCGTGGCCGGCTCCCGACGGATACCGCCGGCCACGTGTCCCGATGCCCCGCCGCGGGCATGATCATCGGCATGGACGCGGGCACGGGCGGGGACGCGAGCGACAAGCCGGGGCAGATCCTGCACTGGAACTTCTTCATAGGCGGCCACCTGAGCGCCTCCGTACCCGTGCGCCTCGTCGAACGCACGACCGCGGGCCAGCTGGTGTGGATGGAGACCGGCACCCCGATGTGGCGGACCGTCCTCCCGCGCGGCGCCACACACCTGCGGGACATCGCCCCGCACGACCGCCCCGCCGAGGGCTACCCCCTGACCCCCGACCGGTGGCCGATGGGCAACGCCCTCTTCTACCAGCCGACCGGCGCGGCCCACTCCGTCCTGTGGCTCTTCGGGCGCAGACAGAAGTTCCGCGGCTGGTACGTCAATCTGGAACGCCGGGTCCACCACGGTGACGACATCGACATCGCCGACCACGAACTCGACCTCAACGTGGCGCCGGACCGCACCTGGCAGTGGAAGGACGAGCAGTCCTTCGCCGAGAAGACCGGCCACCCCGCGTACTGGACGGCCGAAGAAGCCGCCGCCATCCGGACCGAGGGCGACACGGTGGCACGGCTCGCCGAGGCCGGAACGTTTCCCTTCGACGGCTCTTGGTGCGATTTCCGGCCACCGTCGGCCTGGACGACACCCCCTCGCCCGCCCAACCCCCGCCGCTCGCTCCTCTGAACGATGCGCACCCCGACCTCGCCACACCTGCCCCGATGGGCGCGATTCCGGCCTCGATGCAGGTCTCGGCCAGGGTGGCGTGATGGCAATCATTGCCCGGCGTCACGCTCCGTGATACACAGAGTAACGATACGTAATTCGCTCACACACCGATTCGATCCGCAGGTCAGGGCGGTCAGACCGGTCAAATGTGCGAGATCCGGGTAAAGAGAGCCGCCAAGTCGTCGTGCGAAGGCAGTTTCATCAGCGAAGATAGAGGGTGACTCGTGCCGAGCGGTACGGGCACCGAACTACCCAACAGGGGCGGTGACTTACATGATCCTGGCAGCTGAAAAGGGCGACATCACCACCATCATCGGCGGAATCGCCCCGAACTGGGGCCCGTTCGGGACCTTGGGCAACGAGGCCCGCGTAATGATCGAGGTGGTGATGGCGATCGCCATCCTGCTCTGCCTCGGCATCGCGATCTGGGGAGCGGCGAAACAGCGGATCGGCGCGACGGCCCTGCGCGACACGTTCAGCGCGGAGCAGGGCAAGGGGCTGATCGTTGCCGGTCTGACCGGTGTGTTCATCATCGGATCGCTGGGAACCCTGTTCACCATCGTCTACGGGATGGCCGTCTAACCAGCCGTCAGCCCGCGTCCGGGGGCACTCCCGCCCCGTCCCCACCATCCGTCCGTCGTGCCCACCGGCAGAGGTTGCGTCTCCCTGATGTCGAGTCACCACACCGCGCCCGCGCGGGAACCAGCACGGCTACCGTCGTACCACGACGCGGTTCAGGCAACGGTTGAGGGGGCGTACGCGGCATGAGTCCCGGCGACGACGACTACGGCAACGACTCCGGCCGTTCGAACGACGGCTACAGCACCCTCGGCGGTACGCGCCAGACCCGTACCCGCCTCCCCGACGGCCAAGGAGGCGACGGCTACGGCCCCCGCCGCCCGGCCCGCACATCCCGCTCCCTCTTCACGGTCATCGGCGTGGTGGTCCTGCTGCTGGCCGCTATCGCCTTCGCGAACATGGGCGGAGGCGGCGGAGGTGGCAACGGTGACGGCGACGGCACACCGCGAAGCGAGGACAAGAAGGCCGGCTCAGCGCCTACCGCGGCTACGGGGACGAAGCCGGTGGCCGGGAAGAACGGCTCGATTCCCTCGGGGTTCGCGCATGACGAGCAGGGGGCGCAGAGCGCGGCGTCCAACTTCGCGGTGGCACTTGGCTCTGTCGAGATGTTCAACTCCGCCTCTCGTCAGGCCATCGTTCAGGCCACCCACGACCCGGCAATCGTTGAAGGACTCGTCTCCGACCTGGACAAGGCCTACTCCCCGGGCTTTCTCCAGAACGTCGGCCTGAACGATGACGGCAGCACTCCTGACGGTCTGACCTTCGTCTCCCGGACCGTTCCCGTGGGCACGAAGACAGTCGAGCACAGTGGTGACACCGCCACTGTTGAGGTCTGGTGCACGGGTCTTGCCGGCATGGCCGGGCAGGGATCCACAAAGCCTGTGACCGAGACCTGGTTCACGATCTCGGAGAAGCTCAAGTGGATCGGAAACGACTGGAAGATCGAGTCGTCGAGCCAGACCGAGGGCCCCACTCCGGTCAGCGGCGACAACCGGGCATCCACGGCCGATGAGATCGCCGGCGCGGTCAAGGGATACGGAGGCTTCACTTATGCCCGATAACCGCCGCCGAGGTGCGCGTGCGCTGTCGATCCTGGGCATGTTTCCAGCCACGGTCATCCTGCTGGCTTCGCGAGCAGCAGCGGCGCCGTCGCCGTCGCCGTCGCCCAGCAAGAAGGGCAACGAGGCGTGCGACCTCATCGTGGGGCTAGCCAAGGACTACTGCGAAGGCGACGCAGGCACCAGCAAGTCCAACGCCCCCAAAAGCACCGACCCCGCCCTGGACCCCCTCACCTCCCTGGGCCGAGGCTGCGCCGACGCCGCCGCCTGGATCGTCGGCAAGCTCAGCGACGCCGTCAAGAGCACCGCGAACGTCGACTTCACGAACACCCGGTTCCTCCAGCAGTACGCGATCGTCTTCGCCGCCTCCACCGTGCTCACGCTCATCCTGTGGCTGCTCGCCGTCGCCAAGCGCGCCATCCGCGGTGTGCCGCTCACCACCGCCATCTCCGAGGCCATCGGCTTCCTGTGGCTGACGGTCCTCGCCTCCGCGTTCACACCGCTGATCCTGTACACGATCGTCTCCGCGACCGACGCCGTCACCGAGGTCATCGCCTCGTCCTCCGGCGGGCAGACAGACGTCTTCTTCGGGTCGTTCGCCGAGGCCCTCAAGAAGGACTCCGACATCGGCGGCGGGCCGATCATGCTGATCGTCGTCTCGCTGGTGTCGATCCTCGCCGCGGGCATCCTCTGGCTGGAGCTCGTGATCCGGGCCGCCCTGCTCTACGTCGGCGCCCTGCTCGGAACCGCCGTGTACGCGGGGCTCGTCGACAAGAACATGTGGGGACACGTACGCCGCTGGGCAGGCATCATGATCGCGGTGATCATGGTGAAACCGGTCATCGTCATCGTGCTCGGCCTGGCCGGCGCGCTGTCGTCGGACGACGGGCCCAACGCCTTCTCCGCCGTAGTCTCCGGGCTGGCCATCATCCTGCTCGCGATCTTCGCCTCCGGCATGATCTACCGCTTCGTCCCCGGCTTCGGCGACGAGATCCAGGGCGCCCGCACCAACCGCAAGCAGGCCACCGACGGCTCCCAGGCCGCCGCGATGATCAGCTCGCCCGCCGCTCTCGTCTCCCAGGGCATCAAGACCCACAGCAGCCGCGGCGGCGGCCAGGACAGCGGCGGGGGCAACAACAGCGGCGGCGGACGCCCCGCCAATCCGGTCAGCGGCGGAGTCGCCGCCCACAGCTCCCGCAATTCCGGGAGCGGGGTCGGCGGCGGATCTGTCCCCTCCGCCGCACCTCCGCCCCGCAGCGGGTCGGGTCCTACCTCCGGCACCCCCCACAGCAGCCGCGGCCCACGCCGCGGATCAGGCGGTTCAGGTAACAACAGCACAGGAGGTGGCGGGCGTTGAGCACGCAGTCCCATCCGATCGCGCCCCGCCGTACGTATCTCATCGGCCGGGCCAGGCCCAACGCGATGGTCGGCAAGAACCGCGAGACCGGCGAGATCGCCCTGATCATCGGCGGGGCGTTCCTCGGCATGATGAGCGGGCTGCTCGTCCCGGTCCTCTCCATGCGGATCGTGCTGCTCACCGGCTTCCCGCTGCTCGCCCTGGCGATCGTCTACGTCCCGTACAAGCACCGGACCTTCTACAAGTGGTTCGAGATCAACCGCAGCTACAAGCGCTCCCTGCGCCGCGGCACCACGTACAAGTCCGCCGCCATGGAGGCGGGCGTGAGCGCCGACGGGCGTGAGGTCGAGATCGGCCCGCCCCCCGGCATCGGCCGGATCAACTGGCTGGCCGCACCCTTCGGGCCGGACGAGATCGCCGTACTCCTGCACGCCGACCGGCGCACCGTCACCGCCGCGATCGAGATCGAGGGCCCCGGCGTCGGGCTGCGCGACAGCGAGGACCAGGAAGCACTCGTCGACCGGTTCGGCACGCTGCTCAAACACGTCGCCAACGGCGACGGGTTCGTGACCCGCATCCAGATGCTGGCCCGCACCCTCCCCGCCGACCCCGACGCACACGCCAAGGACGTCGCCCAGCGCGGCGACAAGGCCTCCCCCGGCTGGCTCCAGGAGTCCTACGACCAGCTCCAGTCGATGGTCTCCACCTCCAGCGAGCAGCACCGCGCCTACCTCGTCGCCTGCATGGAGTTCGACCGCGAGCTCGCCGCAGAGGCCAACGCCATGGCCCGCGCCGCCCGCCCGCACGGCGGCCGCAAGCTCGACCGGGACGCCGGACTCGCAGTCGTCATGGCGCGCGAGCTCACCGACATCTGCGCCCGCCTCGCCGAGGCCGACATCCGGGTACGCCAGCCGCTCGGCCAGAGCCGCCTGGCCTCCCTCGTCCACTCGATGTACGACCCCGACCACCCCATCGACCACATCCAGGCCATGACGAAGCGCAACGCCTGGCCGGCCGAACTGGACGCGGTCGAGCCGACGTTCCTCCAGGCCAAGACCCGTGAGTCGTCCACCCGCGCGCCCTGGTGCCACTCCACGGCCTGGGTGAAGGAGTGGCCGATGACACCCGTCGGCGTCAACTTCCTGGCCCCGCTCCTCGTCCACACCCCCGATGTGATCCGTACGGTCGCGGTCTGCATGGACCTCGAACCCACCGAGATCGCCATCGAGCGGATGCTCACCGAGAAGACCAACGACGAGGCCGAGGCCAGCCGGCAGGCGAAGATGAACCGCACCGTCGACCCCCGCGACATCGCCGCCCACGGCAGGCTCGACCAGCGGGGTGAAGATCTCGCGAGCGGCGCGGCCGGGGTGAACCTGGTGGGGTACATCACCGTGTCGTCGCGTTCGCCCGAGTCCCTCGCCCGTGACAAGCGGACGATCCGGGCCTCGGCCGGCAAGTCGTACCTGAAGCTGGAGTGGTGCGACCGCGAGCACCACCGCGCGTTCGTCAACACCCTGCCGTTCGCCACCGGCATCCGCCGCTAGCCGCACACGACCGAGAGAGACGAGAGGGAGGTCGGTCACGCCATGCGAGATCCGCTGTCCGCGATGTCGGACGCCTTTACCGCCTTCCTCTTCGGGAAGGTGGAGACGACCCGGCTGCCCGTCCGCACCTCGACCGGACAGGCCCAGGCGGTCTACCTGCCCACCGCGGCCCCCGGCCTCGGCGACTCCGGCGTGATCATCGGCCGCGAGGTGTACTCCGGCAAGGGCTACATCTACGACCCCTTCCAGCTGTACGGACAGCAGCTCCCCGCCCCGCACTGGCTGGTGCTCGGCGAGTCCGGGAACGGCAAGTCCGCGCTGGAGAAGACGTACGTGCTCCGCCAGCTCCGCTTCCGCGACCGCCAGGTCGTCGTCCTGGACGCCCAGGGCGAGGACGGCGTCGGCGAATGGAACCTCATCGCCCAGGAGCTGGGCCTGACGCCCATCCGTCTCGACCCCACCTCCGCGCTCAACGGCGGCATCCGGCTCAACCCGCTCGACCCCGCGATCACCACCACCGGACAGCTCGCCCTGCTCCGCACGATCATCGAAGTCGCCATGGGCCACGGCCTCGACGAACGGTCCGGCTTCGCGCTCAAGGTCGCGCACGCCTTCGTGAACGAGACGAAGGACGAGCGGCAGCCCGTCCTGATGGACATCGTCGACCAACTGCGCCACCCGGAGCCCGAGTCCGCCGCGGCGATGAACGTCGACATAGACGACGTACGGGCCTGGGGCCTGGACGTCGCCCTCGTCCTGGACCGGCTCGTCGACGGCGACCTGCGCGGCATGTTCGACGGGCCGACGTCCGCCGACATCGACCTGGACGCCCCGCTGATCGTCTTCGACCTCTCGCACATCGACCGCAACTCGATCGCCATGCCGATCCTGATGGCGATCGTCGGTGTCTGGCTGGAGCACACCTGGATCAGGCCCGACCGGAAGAAACGCATCTTCCTGGTGGAGGAGGCCTGGCACATCATCAACTCGCCCTTCGTGGCCCAGCTCTTCCAGCGTCTGCTGAAGTTCGGCCGACGGCTCGGGCTGTCGTTCGTCGCCGTCGTCCACCACCTCAGCGACGTGGTCGACGGAGCCGCGGCGCGGGAAGCGGCGGCCATCCTCAAGATGGCGTCGACCCGCACGATCTACGCCCAGAAGGCCGACGAGGCCAGAGCGACCGGCCGGGTGCTCGGGCTGCCCCGATGGGCGGTCGAGATCATCCCCACGCTCACCCCGGGCATCGCCGTCTGGGACGTCAACGGGAACGTCCAGGTCGTCAAACACCTGATCACCGAGGCCGAACGCCCCCTCGTCTTCACCGACCGCGCCATGACCGAGTCCTCCGCCGTCGACCTGCTCCCGGAGGACGTACGGGCCGCCGAACTGGAGGCGGAACAGCGCGCGGCCCGGATCGAGAACCAGCAGCGGCTCAACGAGTCGTCCGAGTCAACGGTGGCATGACATGGCACGGCGCGGCGAGGCACGGCCCAGTGGCAACGAGGAGGGCGGCGGCGGTATCCCCGACGGGCTGCTGATCGGCCTGCTGGCCTTCCTGCTCGGGCTGACCCTGCTCGCCTGGACGGCCACCGGCCTGTCCGGAATCCTCGCGCACGGCGCCTGGCCGCACGGCGTCACCCTCGCCGAGACCCCGCTGGCCATGCGCCGGCTGGTGGAGGCCCCGCACGACCTGCCGGCCGCCTGGCCGGCCACACCCGCGGGGGAGTTCTCCGGGTACGGCCTCTTCTGGGGCCTGTTCATCGGCGAACTGATGGTGCTGGTGGTGCTGACCATCTTCGTCATGGGCGTGGTCGCGCGCTGGCGCGGCGTACGGTCACGGCAGCGCGCCGAACGGCTGGACCAACTGGAGCACCCTCAGCCGGAACACCCTTTGCAGCGCCCTGATCCGAGGAAGCAACAGGAGTACGCGCACGAGGTCCCGGCCCGCGAGCCCACGGCCCCCCTCACCGCACCACAGCCACAGGCCACGCCACAGGCCGACACCACAGCCGCCACGGCCACCACAGCAGCCGCGGACACCGCCGAGCTCCTCGCGACCGCACCACCGCTCGCCGTGCCCTCCCCGCGTGCGCCCCTCGTCGTCTACGGACCCGCCGCCACCCGCCGGCCCACCGTCGTCCAGGCCATCAGCGAAGCCGACGGACCCCTGCTCGTCGTCACCTCCGACCCCAGCGTCTGGGCCGAGACCAAGGACGCCCGCGCCAAGCTGGGCCCGGTCCTCATCTACGATCCCGGCCACCTCTGCGACACCCCGGCCCGGCTCCACTGGGCCCCCACCGCCGGCTGTGAGCTACCGGAGCGGGCTGCCGCGCGCGCCGCGGCCCTCCTCGCCCCGGTCCGGCCGCAGGCCCGCATCGACGCGGCGACGGCCGACACCGCCGAAACGCTCCTCCAGTGCTGGCTGCACGCCGCCGCCATCGACGGCCGCCCCTTCCGCCAGGTCCACCGCTGGGCACAGGGCGGCACCGCCCACGAACCGGTGCGGCTGCTCCGTACCCACCCCAAGGCCGCGTCCGGACTCGCCGGGCTGCTGGAGTCCGCACTCACCGCTCACCCCGAACGCCGCGAGATGGCCCAGGAGCTCACCGTCCGGGCGTTCGGCGCGCTCTCCTCGGTCCACATCCGCGACGCCTGCACCCCCAATCGGGCGGATGCGCTCGCGCTGGATTCCTTCGTGGACGAGGGGGGCACCCTTTACGTGGTGGGCGAACCCATCGAGAACCCCCGGTCGGGCCCCGGAGCCATGCCCCTGCTCACGGCGCTCGTTTCAGACGTGGTCGAGCACGGCCGCCGCATGGCCGCACGGTCATCCGACGGTCGGCTCGACCCACCAATGACGCTCGTCCTCGACGACGTCGCAGCCGTGGCCCCCCTGCCCCGGCTGCCCGAGCTGCTGGCGACCGGCAAGAGCCAGGGCCTGCCCACCGTCGCCCTGCTCCGCTCCCCCGAACAGGGCCGCGCCCGTTGGACCCAGCAGCTCCGCACGCCGAGCATCCCCTGATCCCCTGCCCGCACCAGGACGGTTACGGCCGGGCCACCGCGTACTCCAGCTCACGGGCCGTGGGGTCCCCCCGCATCGGTACGGTCTCCCCGGTCGGCACGAACCCGATCCGGCGGTAGAACGCCGAGGCCCGCGGATTGTTCTCGTGCACATACAGCCGTACGCGCTCGATCCGCGGCTCGCCCAGCGACCACGCCCAGTCCATGCCGGCCCGGAACAGTTCCTCGGCCACGCCCCCGCCCCGTGTCTCGGGGCGTACGAACACCCCCACCACATGCGCCTGGTGGACATCGGCCGCCGCACCGAACACGTTCTCCCCGTCCGGCCGCTCGATCAGCACGGTCACCGAGCCGGCCCAGCTTCCGTCCGGCGCCACCGCGACGAACTGCCGTACCTCACCGTCCCCCGCCTCGGACGCAGCGGCGGTCCGCTCCCGCCAGAAGTCGTCGAACCGCTCCAGTGCGTCTTCGTACGTCTCCAGGAACGCCACCGGCGCCACCGGGTCCCGCAGCGCGGCCAGCCGGAGTTCCTTCACCAGCTGCCACTCCCCGGCACGCACCGGCCGTATCACGTAGTCCATGCGCCGATCCTCACCCGCCACCGACGGCCGCGCAAAGAGATTCCGCCGCAGCCCACGGCGTCGTACCCCGGTACTACGCGCCCCGCCACACCCCGTCCCCGGTCCGACGCCCCGAGCCCGCCCGCTCCGTAGCGTCGACCGCATGATCAGGGCATACGAACTCACCAAACGGTACGGGGACACCACCGTCGTCCAGGACCTCGACTTCACGGTCCGCCCCGGCACCGTGACCGGCTTCCTCGGCCCGAACGGCGCCGGGAAATCAACCACCATGCGCATGCTGCTCGGCCTGGACGCCCCCACCCGCGGCCGCTCGACCATCGGCGGACGCGCGTACGCCACCCACAGCGCACCGCTGACCGAGGTCGGCGCCCTGCTGGAGGCCCGCTCCGTCCACCCCGGCCGCACCGCCTTCCACCACCTGATGTCCCTCGCGCACACCCACGGCATCCCCCGCAGCCGCGTCGAACACGTCCTCGACCTCGCCGGGCTGACCTCGGTCGCCGGGAAGCGGGTCAAGGGCTTCTCACTCGGCATGGGCCAGCGGCTCGGCATCGCCGCCGCGCTGCTCGGCGACCCGGCCGTCCTCATCCTCGACGAACCGGTCAACGGCCTCGACCCCGAGGGTGTCCTGTGGATGCGCAACCTGCTCAGGTCCCTTGCCGCACAAGGCCGCACGGTCCTCGTCTCCTCGCACCTGATGAGCGAGACGGCGCTCACCGCCGACCACCTCGTCATCATCGGACGCGGCCGCCTCCTCGCCGACACCACCGTCGCCGACTTCATCGCCACGGCGGGCGGCGCCTCGGTCCGCGTCCGCACCCCGCGGGCGCCCGCCCTGCACGACCTCCTCAAGGGACCCGGCATCGACATCACCGGCCCCACCGGTACCGAACCCGGTGAGCTGGAGGTCCGCGGCGCGGACGCCGCCCACATCGGCCGTATCGCCGCCGCGCACGCCATCCCGCTGTACGAACTCACTCCGCGCACCGCCTCACTGGAACAGGCCTTCATGGACCTCACCCAGGAGTCGGTCGAGTACCGGATCACCGCCCCCGAACCGACCGGAGCCCCCGCATGACCACCGTGGCAGTCACCCCGCACCCCTACCGCATCACCCCGGCCCGGGTGCTGCGCTCCGAGTGGCACAAGCTCCGGTCCCTGCGTTCAAGCTGGATCACCCTGGGATCGGCAGCCGCGCTGGTACTCGCCGTCGGCATCGTCATGGGTACGACCTACACCTCCGGCGGCGGCGACTCGGACGTCGACACGGTCGTCATGGTCCTCTACGGCACCGCACTCGGCACCCTCTGCACGGTCGTGCTGGGCATCCTGGTCACGGCGGGCGAGTACGCGACGGGCATGATCCGCGCCTCGCTCACCGCCGTCCCCCGCCGGCTCCCGGTCCTGTGGGCGAAGACGGCGGTCTTCGCCGCCACCGTGTTCACCGCCATGCTGGCCACCTCGCTCGTCACCTTCGCCGTCGCACAGTTCTTCCTCGACGACACCGACCAGGCCGCCTCCCTCACCGACCCCGGCGTACTGCGCGCCGTGGCGGGCAGCGCCGCCGGGACCACGTTCCTCAGCCTGATCGCCCTGGGCCTCGGTGCCCTGCTCCGCTCCGTCCCTGGCGCGATCGGCGCCTATATCGGGGGCGTGATGGTCCTTCCGGAGATCCTCTCCATGCTTCCCTACGACGCGGTGGACACCGCCGTCCGCTACTTCCCCACCCAGGCCGCAGGCGTTCTGGGCTCCGCCACCCCGCTTCCCGACGCCGCCTCCAACGGCGCCGCCCTGCTCGCCCTCGTCCTCTGGGCCTCGGCCACACTCCTCGCGGCAGCCGCGCTCCTGCGCCGCCGCGACGCATGACGCGGACGAGGCAGGCGACGAGGGTGTGAAGAACGCACGGGACACGTACGAAGCGGGGGACGCACAGGTGACGGACGACGGTACGGACCGGGCGGGGGCACTACGCCCCAGCCCGCTCACCGGGCACATTCAGCGACTGCTCCAGCGCGTCCGCGCAGCCGACCGCCGTCGGCCCGCCGTCTGGGACGGACTGCTCACCACGTTCTGGATTCTGTTCGCCGTACTCGACGTCACCTCCGGCGGCTGGCGCACCGTCGCCGTCGACCCGCACGTGTCACCGCGGCTGGTGCTGCTGCTGAGCGCCGCGTTCTCCGCACCGCTCCTGTGGCGCCGCAGCCACCCGTCGGCCGTGCTGCTGTTCATGGCCCCGTTCGCCCTGGTCAACGTCTGGTCGGGGGCGGTCATCCAGGCCGCCTTCCTCCAGGAGATCGTGGTCCTCAACATCGCGCTCCGGCTGCCGCTGCGCACCCTGGCCGGGGCGGGCGGGATCGTGCTCACGCCGCTCCTGATCGGCTCGGCCCGTTTCCCGGCGGACTGGAACCAGCTCTTCGTCCCGCATCTGTACGCGTTCGTGTTCGTCTCCCTGCTGGGGATCGTGTTCCGTACGCGCAAGGAGTACACAGAGGCCCTCGTCGACCGCGCCGACCGGCTCGAACTCGAACGGGACCAGCAGGCCCGGCTGGCCGCTGTCGCCGAACGGACCCGGATCGCCCGGGAGATGCACGACATCATCGGCCACAACCTCTCCGTCATCACGGGCCTCGCCGACGGCGGCGCGTACGCCGCGGCCAAGAGCCCGGAACGGGCCGCCCAGGCCCTGGACGCGATCGGCGCCACCAGCCGCCAGGCCCTCGCCGAACTCCGCCGCCTGCTCGGGGTCCTGTCCGATCCCCCCGACCACGCCGACCGCACCCCGCAACCGACCCTCGACGACATGGACACCCTGCTCGCGGGCGTACGGACGGCAGGCCTCCCGGTGCGCCTGAGCCGCCGCGGTACACCGCCGGCGGTCCCGCCCACCGCTGGACGGCAGTTGACGGTCTACCGGGTGGTACAGGAAGCCCTGACCAATACGCTGAAGCACGGCGGCGGACACTCCGCCCTGACGGCCGAGGTCACCCTGACCTACGGGGCGAAGGAACTGGAGGCCCTGATCACCGACAACGGAACCCCCGATCCCAGCACTGCCGCACCCGACGGCACCGGGCAGGGCCTCACGGGCATGCGTGCACGCGCTTCCCTGTACGACGGCACCGTAGAAGCAGGCCGTCCCACCGCCACAGACCGTTCCGCCGGCACCGGCTGGCGGGTACGGCTCCGGCTCCCTCTGGAGGACTCCCCCTCGTGACGACCGTGCTCATCGCGGACGACCAGCCGATGCAACGCTTCGGATTCCGCATGCTTCTGGAGAGCCAGGAGGACATGACGGTCGCCGGCGAGGCCGCCAACGGTCACGAGGCCCTCCAACTCGTCGCCCGGCATCAGCCGGACGTCGCCCTGATGGACATCCGCATGCCCCTGCTCGACGGCATCGAGGCGACCCGCCGCATCATCAGGACCGGCTCCCGCACCCGCGTCCTCATCGTGACGACGTTCGACCTGGACCGGTACGCGTACGACGGTCTGCGCGCAGGCGCGAGCGGCTTCCTCATCAAGGACGCGATGCCGGAGGAGCTGCTCTCCGGCATCCGGGCCGTCGCCGGCGGCGACGCGGTGGTCGCCCCCAGTCTGACCCGCCGTCTCCTGGACGCGTACGTGCAGCACCTGCCGACAACTCCCGGGGGACCCGCAGCACCGGATGCACGCATCGGAACCCTCACCGGCCGGGAACGGGAGATCCTCACCGTCATCGGACAGGGCTGGACCAACTCGGAGATCGCGGAGCGACTGCACCTCGCCGAATCGACCGTGAAAACCCATGTCTCCCGCATCCTCGCCAAGACCGGTGTCAGAGACCGCGTCCAGGCTGTGATCCTGGCGTACGACACCCATCTGGTCACCCCGGGCTGATAGGGGGGAGAAGGGCCTTTCTGGTCGGGAACGCAGAAAAGCCCCGTGCCACAAGGGCACGGGGCTTAACTATAAAAGGAGTTCGGCGGCGTCCTACTCTCCCACAGGGTCCCCCCTGCAGT